>JAGWNK010000039.1 GCA_028871345.1 Alphaproteobacteria bacterium
AGGGCGCCATAGTCCATGGATTGGGCATGCAGAGGAGCGCTGGCCGGGATCGCAAGCACGCAGCCGACGGCGATCCGCCACAGCCATCTGTTGTGGTTGTGCCGGCTCATTTGCGTTTCACCATCATCGTAAAGACTGCGGAGAACTTTGTGCCGGTGGCCTGAGCCATGGAGGTGTCGAGAACGATGTCGACGTTGGATCCGGTCCTGACCATGAGAACGCAGCACTCGCTGTTGAGGCAGGCCGGATCGTTCGAGATGCTGACAACGCGCTGACGCTTGGCGAAGTCCGATACGAGTCTGGCGCCGTCGGCGATCCCCGGCAGCACGTAGAGGACGTCGAGGCGCTGAGTGAGCGATGACAGATCGCCGGCGGCGAGGGGAATCGCGTCGATCGACGAACCGCCCGGACCTTTAAGACGCGCAAGTATTCCCACCGTTCTCTGGGCGAGAGCTTTGGCATCCTGGTCGCCGCTGCGGTAAACAACGCCGACATGGATGGACGACTGCTTCTGCAGGGTGTCGAGAAAGCCCAGTGTATGAACCGCCGCTTCCAGGTCCCGCGGCGCGATCTCGGCCCCAAGGGCCATCGTGCCCATGAGGACGGCCGAACACGTTACCGCGGCAAGTGACGCAAGCGGCATCCGTTTCGATTTGCGCCTGAAGCGCATTGGTCGGCATCCTTCCCGGCCCGGGCGGTGCAGAGACACCCGGCACTCCGTCCCGATCATGAGACCGTTACCTTCACAAGCGTTTAATGTTGTCCTTGCAGGAAAATTCCGCGCTGGCGTGGCACCTGCGGAGCGGGCAGCAAAGGTCATTAGGGGCTTGTTAACGCTGTCCGCGCCGTAGGGCTTTTGCGATCGGTTCCTGGGTTTTCCAGAGCCCGCGATGACTCAAAAATGTTTAGACGCGGCTGCAACTTGACGGCCGTCCGCACGTTGCACGCTGACGGGGTTTGTGGGCCGAAGGTATGGGCTTATCCGAGCAACGGCTGGTGACGGCGTGCGTTGAAGCGCGCGATGTTCCCGCAATTCAGGCAAAATCAGGAGCTTACGAATGAGCGAGCGCGCCGCGCCCGTGGCTCAAGAAATTGTGCCCTCCGTCCCCTCGTCGAAGAAGCGCGCGCGCAAGCGAGGCAGAACTTACGTAGAGGCAACAGAGCTCGAACTTGAGGAAATGCTGGAGGCGCTGCAGGCGATGCGCCGGGGTGATTTCTCCGTGCGCCTGCCGAACGCCCATACCGGGATCGCTGGGAAGATCGCCGACGCCTTCAACGACATCGCTGCCGCAAACGAACGTATGGCCGAAGAGCTGGAACGGGCTGGGGAGGTTGTCGGTCGTCAGGGCAAGACGCGGCACCGGGTCAAGTTGGCGCTGGCAAGCGGCTCTTGGGCGGAAATGGAAGGCTCGGTCAACACGTTGATCGACGATCTTCTCTGGCCGACGACGGAAGTGACGCGTGTGATCACGGCCGTGGCGCAAGGCGATCTTCTTCCGACTGTTCGTCTCGACGTCGACGGCCGCCCGCTGCAAGGCGAGTTTCTTCGCTCGGCGAACATCATCAACACGATGATTCAGCAACTCAGCGTCTTCACATCGGAAGTTACGCGCGTGGCGCGTGAAGTTGGCACTGAGGGAAAGCTCGGCGGCCAGGCACAAGTCACGGCGATGACGGGGGTATGGAAAGACCTCACCGAGAACGTCAACTCGATGGCTTCCAACCTTACCGCACAGGTCCGCAACATCGCGGACGTGACGATCGCGGTCGCCAACGGCGATCTTTCCAAGAAGATCACGGTGGATGTGCGCGGCGAGATCCTGCAGCTCAAGGAAGCCATCAACACGATGGTGGACCAGTTGCGCTCCTTCGCCTCCGAAGTGACGCGCGTCGCGCGCGAAGTCGGCACCGAAGGCAAGCTCGGCGGCCAGGCCTTGGTGCCGGGCGTCGCCGGCACCTGGAAGGATCTGACCGACTCCGTGAACGCCATGTGCGGCAATCTGACGGACCAGGTCCGCAACATCGCGCAGGTGACGACGGCGGTCGCGCGCGGCGATCTCTCGCGAAAGATCACCGTCGACGTGCGCGGCGAAATCCTGGAGCTCAAGGACACCATCAACACCATGGTGGACCAGCTCAACGCCTTTGCTTCCGAAGTTACGCGCGTGGCGCGTGAAGTCGGAACGGAAGGAAAGCTTGGAGGCCAGGCGCAGGTACCCGGCGTCGCCGGCACCTGGAAGGACCTGACCGACAACGTCAATTTCATGGCGTCGAATCTGACGGCGCAGGTCCGCAACATCGCGGAAGTGGCGACGGCCATAGCCGGCGGCGACCTGTCGAAGAAGATCACCGTCAATGTCTCGGGCGAAATCCTGCAACTCAAGGAGACCATCAACACGATGGTCGATCAGCTCAACGCTTTCGCCGGCGAGGTCACACGCGTGGCGCGCGAGGTGGGCACGGAAGGCAAGCTCGGCGGCCAGGCCCAGGTGCCCGGTGTCGCGGGTACCTGGAAGGACCTCACGGACAACGTCAATTTCATGGCGTCGAACCTGACGGCACAGGTGCGCAACATTGCCGAAGTGGCGACCGCCATCGCCAATGGAGATCTTTCGAAAACCATCACTGTCGACGTGAAAGGCGAAATCCTGCAGCTCAAGGAAACCATCAACACGATGGTGGACCAGCTCAACGCCTTCGCTTCCGAAGTTACGCGCGTGGCTCGCGAGGTCGGCACCGAAGGCAAGCTCGGCGGCCAGGCGATCGTGCGCGGCGTGGCGGGCACCTGGAAGGATCTTACCGATTCTGTGAACTCGATGGCGTCCAACCTCACCGCACAGGTCCGCAACATCGCCGAAGTGGCGACGGCCGTTGCGCAAGGCGACCTGTCGAAGAAGATCACCGTGAACGTGTCGGGCGAAATCCTGCAGCTCAAGGAAACGCTCAACACCATGGTGGACCAGCTCAACGCGTTCGCCTCGGAAGTGACGCGCGTGGCGCGCGAAGTCGGCACCGAGGGAAAACTCGGCGTGCAGGCGCAGGTGCCTGGTGTCGCGGGAACCTGGAAGGACCTTACCGACAATGTGAACTCGATGGCCGGCAATCTGACCGCCCAGGTCCGCAACATCGCGGAGGTCGCAACCGCCATCGCCTCGGGTGACCTCTCGCGCAAGATCACGGTGGACGTGCGAGGCGAGATTCTCCAGCTCAAGGAAACCCTGAACACGATGGTGGATCAGCTCAACCGATTCGCCGGCGAAGTCACGCGCGTGGCCCGAGAGGTGGGCACGGAAGGGCGTTTGGGCGGCCAGGCGAACGTGCCGGGTGTCGCGGGCACCTGGAAGGATCTGACGGACAACGTCAACCTTCTCGCGGCGAACCTGACGACCCAGGTGCGCAACATCGCGGAAGTCACAACGGCGGTGGCGCGCGGTGACCTCTCCCGCAAGATCACCGTGGATGTGAAGGGTGAAATTCTGGAGCTCAAGGTCACCATCAATACCATGGTGGACCAGCTCAACGCCTTCGCCGCCGAAGTGACCCGCGTGGCGCGCGAGGTGGGCACGGAAGGCAAGCTCGGCGGCCAGGCGCAGGTGCCCGGCGTCGCCGGCACCTGGAAGGATCTGACCGACAACGTGAACTTCATGGCGTCGAATCTGACCGCCCAGGTGCGCAACATCGCCGAAGTGGCGACTGCCATCGCCAATGGCGACCTGTCCAAGAAGATCACGGTGGACGTACGCGGCGAGCTGCTTCTTCTGAAGGACACGCTCAACACGACGACCGAGCAGTTGCGTTCCTTCGCTGCCGAAGTGACCCGCGTGGCGCGCGAGGTGGGTACGGATGGCCGCCTCGGCGGCCAGGCGGTCGTGCCGGGCGCGGCGGGCACCTGGAAGGACCTGACCGACAACGTGAACCTCCTCGCCGCGAACCTCACGACGCAGGTGCGCAACATCGCCGAAGTGACCACGGCGGTGGCGCGCGGGGACCTCTCGCGCAAGATCACGGTGGACGTGAAGGGTGAAATCCTCGAGCTCAAGAACACCATCAACACGATGGTCGATCAGCTCAACGCCTTCGCCTCGGAAGTCACGCGCGTGGCGCGCGAAGTGGGTACGGAAGGCCGTCTCGGCGGCCAGGCCCAGGTGTCCGGTGTCGCCGGTACCTGGAAGGACCTGACCGATACGGTGAACGTGATGGCGGCCAACCTCACGGAGCAGGTGCGCGGCATCGTGAAGGTGGTGACCGCCGTGGCCAACGGCGACCTCAAGCAGAAGTTGACGGTGAAATCGAAGGGCGAAGTGGCCGCGCTCGCCGAAACCATCAACAACATGATGGACACGCTCGCGACGTTCGCCGATCAGGTGACGACGGTGGCGCGCGAAGTCGGCGTGGAAGGCCGCCTCGGCGGTCAGGCAAACGTTCCCGGCGCCGCCGGAACCTGGAAGGATCTGACGGGCAACGTGAACCTGCTGGCCGCCAACTTGACGACGCAGGTCCGCGCCATTGCCGAAGTGGCGACGGCCGTCACCAAGGGCGATCTGACGCGCTCCATTCAGGTTGAGGCGCGCGGTGAAGTGGCCGAGCTCAAGGACAATATCAACACCATGATCGGCAACCTGCGCCTGACCACGGAGCAGAACACCGAGCAGGACTGGCTCAAGACCAATCTTGCCAAGTTTACCAACATGCTGCAGGGCCAGCGCGATCTCAACACGGTGGGACGGCTGCTGTTGTCGGAGTTGACGCCGCTCGTGCGCGCCCAGCTTGGCGTGATCTACCAGATGGACGGCGGCGTGCTGCGGTTGGTTGCTTCCTACGCGGACGACAACGTGGATGGCCATCCCCGCACCATCAGTGTCGGCGCCGGCCTCATCGGACAGTGCGCCATAGACAAGAGGCGCATGCTGATCGACAAGCTGCACGAGACGGCCGTTCCGATAAAATCCGCGCTTCTGAACGTCGTGCCGCGCAACATCATCGTTTTGCCGGTGCTGTTCGAAAACCAGGTGAAGGCGGTCATCGAGCTGTCGTCGCTGGCGAGCTTCTCCGAGTTGGAGACCACGTTTCTCGATCAGCTCACGGCGAACATCGGCATCGTGCTCAATTCGATTGAAGCCACGATGCAGACGGAGTCGCTCCTCAAGCAGTCGCAGCAGCTCGCCACCGAACTGCAGATCCAGAAGAAGGAGCTGCAGCAGACCAACGAGAAGCTGGAGCAGAAGGCGCAACAGCTTGCCGAGCAGAATGTCGAGGTGGAACGCAAGAACCAGGAAATCGAGCAGGCGCGGCGCGCTCTCGAGGAAAAGGCCACCGAGCTGGCCCTTACCTCGAAATACAAGTCCGAGTTCCTGGCCAATATGAGTCACGAGCTGCGCACGCCGCTGAACAGCATTCTGATCCTCGGCCAGCAGCTGGCCGACAACCCCGACCGCAATTTGTCGAACAAGCAGGTGGAATTCGCCCGCACCATTCATGGCGCCGGGACGGACCTTCTCAATCTCATCAGTGACATTCTGGACCTGTCGAAGATCGAGTCCGGCACCGT
Organism: Alphaproteobacteria bacterium; assembly: GCA_028871345.1. GTDB lineage: Bacteria > Pseudomonadota > Alphaproteobacteria > Micropepsales > Micropepsaceae > Rhizomicrobium. The sequence goes on from JAGWNK010000039.1 coordinate 5,549, forward strand.
GACCGTGGATGCCGAGGAGATCGGGGTCTACAACGTCATTGAGGCCGTGGCGCGGCCGTTCCGCCACGAGGCCGAGACGCGGCAGTTGAGCTTCGATGTCCAGATCGACTCCACGCTCGACCGGACGATCGTGACGGACTCCAAGCGCCTGCAGCAGGTGCTCAAGAACCTGTTGTCGAACGCCTTCAAGTTCACGGAACACGGCGGCATCAAGTTGTCCGTATCGAGGCCGGCGATGGGCTGGAACACCGATCACCCGGTGCTGAGCCAGGCGACCTCCGTCATTGCCTTCGAAGTGTCCGATTCCGGCATCGGCATCTTGCCGGAAAAGCAGAGGATCATCTTCGAGGCGTTCCAGCAGGCGGATGCCTCCACCAGCCGCAAGTACGGCGGGACCGGGCTCGGCCTTGCCATCAGCCGCGAATTGTCGAACCTCCTGGGCGGCGAGATTCATCTGCGCTCGGCACCTGGAATTGGGAGCACCTTCACGCTCTATATTCCGACACGGTACATGGGGCCGACATCGGCAGTGCGCGGGCCGCTTCCGGCATCGCCCGTTGGCTTCGCGCTGGCGGCGGCGCCAGAGCGCACGGTGGAACAGATCCTCGACGATCGCGCCGAGATCGGGCCCGAGGACAGCGTGCTGCTGATTGTGGAAGACGATCCCCATTACGCCCGTGTGCTGCTTGACCTCGCACATGACCAGGGCTTCAAGGTGCTGGTTGCCATGCGCGGCGACGAGGCGCTGGAGCTGGCGCAGGAGTTCCGTCCCACGGCTGTTTCGCTCGACATATTTCTTCCGGATATGCTTGGCTGGACGGTACTCAGTCAACTCAAGAAGAATCCTCAAACGCGCCACATTCCCGTGCAGATCGTCACGCTCGATGAAGATCGCCAACACGGTCTGTCGCGGGGCGCCTTCTCGTTCGTGTCAAAGCCGACCACGGCTGACGGCGTGAGGTCCGCGCTTGCACGCATCAGGGAATACGCCAAGCCGCGCCGGAAGCGGTTGCTCGTGATCGAGGACAATCCCGCCGAGCAGCTGTCGATCGCCGCCTTGCTGGGCGACAACGACATCGAGATCGTTTCGGCCTCGTTGGGCGAAGAGGCCCTTGACCTGCTTTCGCAGGACGTCTTCGACTGCATTGTGCTCGACCTGCGCCTTCCGGACATGTCCGGTTTCGACATTCTGGAACGTTTGCGCATGACTCCGGCCTTGTCCGAAATTCCGGTCATCGTCTTCACCGGCCGGGAACTTTCGGCGGAGGAGGACGCCCAGATTCACACCATCGCCCGCAGCATCGTCGTGAAGGGCGTCGAGTCTCCCGAGCGTCTGCTGGACGAGACGTCGCTGTTCCTGCATCGGGTCATCACGGATCTGCCCGAAGAGAAGCAGCGCATGCTCGAGCGTCTCAACCTTTCCGACGACGGACTGATCGGAAAGGTGGTCGTGCTGGTGGATGACGATGCACGAAATATCTTTGCCATGAGTTCGATCTTGGAGAGGCGAGGTATGCGGGTGCTGACGGCAACAACCGGCAGCGAGGCCGTGGCTTTGATCGAATCAACGCCGGAGGTGTCGATCGTCCTGATGGACATCATGATGCCGGAAATGGACGGCTACCAAACGACGTCGGTGATCCGCTCGAATCCCAAGCTGCGGCGTCTTCCGATCATCGCCTTGACGGCGAAAGCCATGGTGGGAGACCGGGAGAAGTGCCTGGCTGCAGGTGCCTCGGATTATTTGGCAAAGCCCGTGAACACCGAACAGCTTCTTTCGGCGCTGAGAATGTGGTTGCACAGGTAGGAGTCATGTCGGACGGAGATAAGGCCAATATCCTGCTCGTTGACGACCAGCGTGGGAAGCTCCTCACCTATGAGGCGCTGCTCAAGGATATCGGTGAGAACCTGTTGATGGCGTCGTCGGCCTCTGAGGCCCTCGAGCTTCTGCTGCGGCATGAAGTTGCGGTGATTCTGATCGACGTATGTATGCCGGAACTCGACGGTTTCGAACTGGCGAAGATGATCCGGGAGCATCCGCGGTTCCGCCGCACGGCGATCATCTTCGTCTCGGCGATCCATCTGGCTGAGACGGACCACCTGAAGGGATACGAGGCGGGCGCCGTCGACTATCTGCCGGTGCCCCTTGTGCCCGAGTTGCTGCGCGCAAAGGTGCGCATCTTCGTGGAGCTCTACCGGAAGACGAAGCAGCTCGAACAGCTGAATGCGGAGCTGGAACGGCGCGTTGCCGAGCGGACGGCGGAGCTCGAATTGTCGAACTGGCGGCTCCTGAACAGCGAGCGGGGGCGCACCCTCTCCTTGGCGGCGGGCAACATGGGTTCCTGGGAATACCACGTTCTCGAGGATCGCTGGGTATGTGACGAGGGACTGAGGCGAATATTTGGGCTCGGTCGCGGCGACGGTTTGGTGGGCGCGGTCGACGGCGTGCTCCTGGATCAGCCGGACTGGCATGATCTTCGCGAATCCTTCGCGGCTTTGACGACCGACAATATGACTCTCCAGAGAGAGGTCACGATCCGCCGGCCTGACGGTCTCGCGCGCATCTGCTTTGTGGCGGCTGCAGCCAGTTTCGATAAGATTGGGCGGCTTGAGCGCATCGACGGCGTCACGGCGGATGTCACGGACCGCAGGGAGGCCGAACGAGTCCAGGAATTGCTGGCGCGCGAGGTCGACCATCGCGCCCGCAACGCCCTGGCCAATGTGCAGGCCATCATGCGCTTGTCCAAGGCGGACACGCTGCAGGACTATGCGCGCAAGGTGGAACGGCGCGTGCACGCACTGGCCCATACCCACGAGCTTCTCTCCAATGCGCGCTGGCAGGGAGCGGATATCCGTCATCTGGCAAACGATGAGATGGCGCCTTATGCCGCGGAACGCGCCTCGTTGCGCGGTCCTTCCGTGATCTTGTCGCCGGAAAAGGCCCAGACCGTGGCTCTTATCCTGCACGAGTTGGCGACCAATGCTGCAAAGTATGGCGCTCTGTCGACGCCGGACGGCCAGGTTTCCATTTTGTGGTCGGTCGATCGGAATTTTCTCAGGCTTGAGTGGCTGGAGACGGGAGGGCCCGCCGCCGTTCCGCCAACGAAACGCGGCTTCGGTACGCAAATCATCCAGGCGAGCATGAATGAGGCGAAGGGCGACGCCGCCGAGTTCATTTGGGACCCCAAGGGGCTCCGCTGCAGGATTACGCTCCATTGCGACGTTTCTGCCGCCGAAGAAGGAGCGAAAAAAGATGTCCCGGCCGTGGCGGCGCCGCAGAAACCGGTCGGACATCGCGTATTGGTCGTCGAGGACGAGGCGCTTGTCGGGATGTTGACCTGCGAATACCTTGAATCGCTCGGCTACACTTGCGTTGGCCCGTTCGGCGATATGGACAGTGCCCGTGGCGCGCTCGACCTCGAGAACATCAATCTCGCGGTGCTCGATGTCAGCCTGTCTGGCCGGCCGATTTATCCTCTTGCATCGCTCCTCCGCTCGAAGGGCGTTCCCTTTGTCTTTCTCACGGGGTTCGCCGGTAGCTCGATCGACAGCGATTTCAGCGATGTGTGCGTGGTGACCAAACCGATTACACCCGATGCACTGGCGACGGCCATTGCGCGGGCTGGCGCCCACCCGTCTCGCGGACCGACGCTCAGGCAGATTGCCTGACAGTGCGGCTGTCCATTCGAACGCCTTCTCCCGCTTGCGGCGTCAGGTGGTTGCGCGCGCCGGGACGGTCGATTGATCGACGCCGTCTATAATGCGCCGCTGGCACAGCCGGCGCCCCAGCCAGTAACAGAGTTCGGCCGGATGGTTGATGTCCCAAACCGCGAGATCGGCGCAATTCCCGGGTGCGATCGTACCGGCGCAATGCGCAACGCCCAGCGCCTTTGCGGCCTCGCGGGTTACGCCGCTCAATGCCTCTTCCGGCGTCAGGCCGAACAGGATCACTGCCATGTTCATGATGGTCAGCAGCGAAGCCACAGGCGCCGTGCCGGGATTGAGATCGCTGCCCAGGGCGATCGGCACGCCCGCTGCCCGTAGCGCCGCGACTGGAGGTCGCCGTGTCTCGCGCAGCATATAGAACGCGCCAGGAAGCAGAACGGCCACGGTCTTGGCCCGCGCCAGCGCATCGACGCCTTCCTCAGACGTGTATTCCAGATGGTCCGCCGATAAGGCTCCGTAGCGTGCCGCCAGGGCCGCGCCGCCCAGATCGCTCATCTGGTCGGCATGGAGCTTGACCTTCAGTCCGTGCTTGACGGCCGCATCGAAGAATTGCGCGATTTCTTCCGGCGTGAAGGCATGAACTTCGCAATAGGCGTCGACGCTCTCCGCCAGGCCCTCTCGCGCTGCGGCGGGCAGCACGTCTTCGCCCATCATCCGGATGAATTCCCGGCGGCTATTGCGCCACTCCGGGGGGAGGGCGTGCAGTCCGAGAAAGGTCTTGTGTGTCTTGATGTTTGCGAGGTCTCCCGCGCGGCGCGCGGCGCGCAGCATTTTCAGCTCGGACGGGGCGTCGAGACCGTAGCCGCTCTTGATCTCGACCCGCCCGACGCCGTCGGCCGCCAGTGACTTGAGGCGCGGCACCGCACTCGCCACCAGTTCGTCCTCGCTTGCGTCGCGCGTCGCGCGAACCGTGGAAAGTATTCCGCCGCCCGCCGCGGCCAGCGCTTGGTATGATGCTCCGGCACTGCGCGCCTCGAATTCCTCGATCCTTGTGCCGCCGAATACTGCGTGTGTGTGTGCATCAATGAGCGCCGGTGTCAGCCAGCGCCCCTCCAGCGCCTCGATTTGCGCCGAGGCATATGCGCGCGGAATGTCCGATCGCGATCCAACCCACGCGATTCGCTGACCCTCGATCACCAGTGCGCCGTCCCGGATCGCGCCATACGGCGCGGGCGCCTTTGTCATCGTCGCGATATGACAATCGGTCAGGACTCTTATCCGGCTCATGATTGACGTATCCGAAGCAGTTGGCTATTTGTATATACAATATAACGCGATAGGGACCACACCGGACTGCGGGCCGCCCGCCGTCGCCATCCCATGATACCACTTCGGCGCATCGGATTGCGCATCGGCTACGTGTCAGGATCACGATTTGCCTTGGCTATGCGGCGGCAGCGGCCATCGAACAGACGGAGAGATCTGAAGCTTTGGGGAGACCGGCAATGATTTTGCGCAATGTCCACATGATCAGCGCCCCGCGCGGTCCCGAGATCAGCGCCAAGAGCTGGCAGACCGAAGCGCCGATGCGGATGCTGATGAACAATCTCGATCCGGACGTTGCGGAACGGCCGGAGGAACTTGTGGTCTATGGCGGCATCGGCAAGGCGGCGCGCGACTGGAAGTCCTTCGACCGCATCGTCGAGACTTTGCGGCGCCTGAACGAAGACGAAACGCTGCTGGTGCAATCCGGGAAACCGGTTGGCGTCTTCCGCACGCACTGCGATGCGCCGCGCGTGCTCATCGCGAATTCCAATCTGGTGCCGCATTGGGCGACCTGGGAGCATTTCTCGGCGCTCGACCGCCAGGGCCTCATGATGTACGGGCAGATGACCGCGGGGTCCTGGATCTACATAGGCAGCCAGGGCATCGTGCAAGGCACGTACGAGACGTTTGCCGAAGCGGGCCGCCGGCATTACGACGGCGATCTTATGGGGCGCTGGGTCCTTACCGCAGGCCTCGGGGGCATGGGCGGTGCCCAGCCGCTGGCCGCGACCATGGCGGGGGCTTCGATGCTGGCGATCGAGTGCCGCCAGTCGAACATGGAACGGCGCCTGCGCAGCGGCTACCTCGACACATCCACCGGCTCTCTCGATGTGGCGTTGGAGCTGATCGCGCGCAGCATCAAGGAGCGCAAGCCTCGTTCCGTCGGGCTTCTGGGCAATGCCGCGGAGGTGCTTCCGGAACTCGTGCAGCGGGGCGTGAGGCCGGACCTGGTGACCGATCAGACTTCGGCTCACGATCCCGCCAATGGTTACCTGCCGATCGGCTGGACGGTCGCGGACTGGGATCAAAGGCGCGCGTCGTCGCCGAAAGTGGTGGAAAAGGCGGCGCGCTCGTCCATCGCCGTCCATGTGCGCGCCTTGCTGACCTTTCATAAGATGGGTGTTCCCGTCTTCGACTACGGCAACAACATCCGCCAGGTGGCCAGGGACGAGGGCGTAACGGAGGCCTTCGATTTCCCGGGCTTTGTCCCGGCCTATATCCGCCCCTTGTTCTGCCGCGGCATCGGACCATTCCGTTGGGCGGCGCTGTCGGGCGATCCGGAAGACATTCTGCGGACCGACCAGGCGGTGAGAGAACTGCTGCCGGACGACAAGCACCTCAACAATTGGCTCGACATGGCGCGGGCGCGCATCCAGTTCCAGGGCCTGCCGGCGCGCATCTGCTGGGTCGGCCTGGGCGACCGCCATCGCATCGGGCTGCGATTCAACGAGATGGTGGAGCGCGGCGAATTGAAGGCTCCGGTCGTGATCGGCCGCGACCACCTGGATTCGGGCTCGGTTGCCAGCCCCAATCGCGAAACCGAAGCCATGAAAGACGGCTCCGATGCCGTCTCCGATTGGCCTCTGCTCAACGCCTTGCTCAATACGGCCAGCGGCGCCACCTGGGTATCGCTGCACCACGGCGGGGGGGTCGGCATGGGTTTCTCCCAGCATGCCGGCATGGTCATCGTTTGCGACGGCACGCGGGAAGCGGCGCGGCGCATTGCTCGCGTGCTGTGGAACGATCCGGCGACGGGTGTCATGCGCCACGCCGATGCGGGCTATGAGGAGGCCGTTGCCTGCGCCCGCGATAAAGGTCTTGATCTGCCGTTTCTGCAGGATGTCGCCCGATGATCGATCTCATGCTTGACGGGTCGCCCCTCGACCCCTCGATATTGCGGGACGCGGCCCGCGGGCAGGTCCGCATCCGGATGTCGCCGGAAGCGCGTATGGCGATCGAAAGCTCGGCGCGCGCCGTCGCTGCCATTGTCGACAGCGGCAAGACGACTTACGGCGTGAACACCGGTTTTGGCCTTCTTGCCCGCAAGACGATCCCGGTCGATCACCTCGACGAGTTGCAGTGCAATCTTGTGATGTCTCACGCGGCGGGTGTTGGCGCTCCGATGGACGACACCGTGGTCCGCCTCATGATCCTGCTCAAGGTCGTCGCCCTCGCTCGCGGTTATTCCGGCGTCCGCACGGATGTCGTCGATGCCTTGGTGCGCCTGGTCGAGCGCCAGGTCCATCCCGTCATTCCCGAGAAAGGCTCGGTTGGTGCATCGGGCGATCTTGCGCCGCTTGCTCATTTGAGTGCCGTCCTCATGGGTCTTGGCGAAGCGCGCGTCGGCGGCCGGGTACTGCCCGCGAGGGATGCCTTGAATGTCGCTGGACTTTCCCCGCTTGCCTATCGTCCCAAGGAAGCCCTGGCGCTGCTCAACGGCACCCAGGCCTCGACGGCCTTCGCGCTCGATGCGCTGTTCGCCGCGGAGGATGTGTTCGCTGCCGCCATGGTGGCGGGCGCCCTTTCCGTCGATGCGGCACAGGGCAGCGACACGCCGTTTGATGCCCGCATTCACGCCCTGCGGGGTCAGCCGGGCCAGATAGACGTCGCCCGGCACTATCGCACCCTTCTGGCCGGCAGCGCGATCCGCGCCTCGCACCTGCATTGCGACCGTGTCCAGGACCCGTACTCCTTGCGCTGTCAGCCGCAGGTGATGGGGGCCTGTCTGGACATGATGCGTCAGGCATCGCGCACGCTTGTCATCGAAGCCAACGCCGTCACCGATAATCCGCTGATCTTCACCGACACGGTGGAGGCCCTTTCCGGGGGAAACTTCCACGCCGAGCCGGTGGCCATGGCCGCCGACTCGCTGGCGCTCGCCATTGCGGAGATCGGCGCGCTGTCCGAGCGGCGCATCGCGCTCCTGATCGATCCCGGCATGAGCAAGTTGCCGGCCTTTCTTGTGCCCGACAGCGGGCTCAATTCAGGGTTCATGATCGCGCAGGTCACGGCGGCGGCGCTGGCCTCGGAAAACAAGTCTCTGGCCCATCCTGCCTGCGTGGACAGCCTGCCCACCTCCGCCAACCAGGAAGATCATGTCAGCATGGCCGCATTTGCGGCGCGCCGCCTGCGGGACATGGTGTTCAACACGGGCAACATCGTCGCCATCGAATTGCTGGCAGCAGCGCAGGGAGTCGAATTCCGCAAGCCGCTTGAGACATCTCCGGTTCTGCGCGAGGCAATGGCGATGATTCGCGCCGAGGTCCCGTCGCTGGAACGCGATCGGTTGTTTGCGCCCGACATCCAGAAGCTGCATCGCTTGGTGAGCGCCGGGCATTTTCGCCGCTTCGTGAGCGAACTTTTTCCCTGAAGGCGCTGCTTTAGTGCCCCGGCGAGAAATGCCCCACGAGGCTGTGCTGTGATCCGGCATGCCACAATCGCGCCAGGGTCACCGGCGTCGACCGGTTCCAGGTGCGCCGCTCCACCACCAGGCAGGCCGTGCCGGGCGGCACGCCAAGCAGCTTGGCGATGCTTTTCGGCGCCGCCTGCGCCGTGATGCGATGCTGGGCATCCGTCCAGGGGACATGCGCCAGCAGCCATGCGCCCGGCCCAGATTTGTCCAGCTTCTGACGCAGGATGCCCGGCGCCGCCTCGACGTTGACCAGTCGTTCTTCCAATTGGAACGGCTTGCCGTGGCTGAGATGCAGGCAGCGTATCCACAAGACAGCCGTTCGCGGGGCGACCCCGATCTCCTCCAGTTGCGCGGCAGCGCTTGCCGGCTCTCGCTCCAGCAGACGGAAGGAATATCCGCCTCCCATTTGCTCGACGAGGTCGGCGATGTCCCATATCTCGAAAACGGGACGTTCCTGAGGACATTGTGCGACGATCGTTCCCACCTTCGGCGTCCGCCGCACCAGGCGTTGAGCGACGAGGTTCTGGATGGCCTTGTTGACCGTCATGCGTGAAGCACCGAAGTGCCGGGCAAGCTCGATTTCGGCCGGCAGCTTCGTGCCCGGGGGCCACTGGCCCGACACGATCGGACGCGCCAAGGCGCGCCGGATCTGCAGCCAGGTCGGCCCTTCGCCGTCCAGGCCGCCGATCGGCGCTTCGCCCGGAGTCCGAGGAGTTGGTCGGCGTGGCTCTGCCACTCCGGAAATTCGCGCTGCCATCCTGCGGCTCCCGCTGCTGCCGGCAGGCCCGGCCATCGGAAGCTATCGGACCGGTCGGCAAATGCAATGCGCGAGGCGAAGGTCGTCACAGACTCCGCGATTGATGCGGCAGGAGGCCGAAGACGACACGGGGCGCAAGCAAGCCGTAGGACCGGCTACGTCTCCAATCCGCGATAGACGAAATTGCGCATGCGGACTTCGCCCTTGCCGGCGGCAAAGATGGCCGGTCTCAGGCTGAGAAAGCCGCCGAACACGTTGTGATGCAGTCCGGACACTTCCATCTGCCAGGAATGCTGGATCCAGTTCCTGCCGTCGAAGGAATAATGCCAGGTCAGCACGTTGCAGCGGTTGGTCACTTTGATGTGGACCGTGTTCGACGGCACTTTCTGGCGCATCCAACTTTGCTCGCCGCCCTGATAATACGTGTACATCTGCTCGCAACCGAAGCCGACGGCGGCATTGCCGTGCTCGTTGTAGAAGATCGCCAGCCCGCCTTGCGCCTCGCCGCTCATTTCCAGCGCCACTTCGGCTTCATAACTGCGGTCGCCGACGATTACCGTCAGCGGCGAACAATCGGCCAGGGTCGTGCCTTTGCCTTTGAGGACGAGGCTGTTGTTCTCGTAGGCAAGGCGCGTCATTTCGTCGGTGGCGGGCGCGAAGAAGCCCCATTCCAGGCCGAGCTTGCTGGCCGAGAAATCGTCGGAGAGGGCAAATCCGGCCACACTCTTTCTTCCGCCTTTGGGTTTGGGCAGCGGCTTGTCCAATGTGCCGCCTTTGGCGCGGAACCAGCCGTCCTTGGTCCATTCCACCGGCTCCAACAATGGCTGGCGACCCAGCGTGCGAAAGCCGTTTTCGTAACCGTGATAGACCATCCACCAGTCGCTGGCCGGTCCCTCCACCAGGCTGGCATGGCCGCGGGACCACCACGGTTCCTGGGCCGACTTGGTATGAACGATCGGATTGAAGGGGCAATTTTCCCACGGTCCGTTGATCGATTTCGAGCGCGCGGCGGTAACCATGTGGCTGGTGGGCGGGCCGGCGGTGCCGCCGACGGCAGCGACGAGATAGAACCAGCCGCCGTGCTCGAAGATCTTCGGCCCTTCCGGCGCGAACATCTCCACCACCCAATCGGAGGGGTAATGCCAAGGCTCATAGACTTGCTCCAGTGGCCCGTCGGTGGAAAGCCCGTCGTCGCTGAGGCGGATGCGGCGCACGCCATTGAAGAACAGATAGCGCCTGCCGTCCTCGCCCACGGCGTGACCTGGGTCGATGCAACCTTGTACCTTCAAGTCGATGGGATCGCTCCAAGGTCCGCGAATGTTGTCGGCATAGATGACGTAGATGGCATTGCCGGCATTAGTCACCCCAGGGATGTAAATGTAATAGCGGCCATTGTGCTTGCACAAATGGCAGGCCCAGACCGATCCGATCGGCTTCGTCAAGGCCGGTCCGATGGGTGCCCAATTCACCAGATCGGTCGAGTGCCAGATCACCACGCCGGGGTAGGACAGGAAGGACGAAAAGGTCATGTAGTAATCCGCTCCATCTTTCAGGATGGTGGGATCGGGATGATCACCTGGGATGATCGGATTGCGGAAGAAACCATTGCCCAGGTCGGCTTTGCGTTGTCCTTCGATGCCACGGCCGAACTTTGGCGCGGAAGGCACGGCTTTGCACGCCGCCGCGGTGGCCCCTGACGGCAGGAAGGGAGAGGCCGCCGCCCCGATCAAAGCGGCCTTCAGCGCGTCGCGCCGCGAAGTTGCATTCTGTTCTGGCGATTGCGCGACTTTTTTTGGCATGGGCCCTCCATTATGCAGCAAACACCCGTGTGTTTGCTGTCATCCAATCTGTAGCCTGTTGGCGCTTTGCGAGAACGGCGAGAAAAAATAGAGTGAAAGATGGAGGATATCCAAAACGGCTCCATCGAGAGATACGGTTTCGAATATGTCGACATTCACGATCGAACCGAGCCGGTGAAACATCACTGACGTGTCGTTTACGCGCAGCGATGACAGATGAATGGCTTGTCCCGGCGGCCCATTTGCCGGCACAGGATTTGTGCATGACCTCGCAAGAGTTCCCTCGGCGTCTTCCACACAATCACAACGAGGGTTCTTCGCCATGACCTCACGAATATTCGCCGGAAGCCCCGCGTTCTGAGCGTCTTCATCCCGCAAAAGGCCGAAAGCTTTCGAAATATCGCCTCAACCTCAGGTCCAGGCCGGTGGCGGCAAGCAAACCAACGAGGTCCTCAACGTCGAACTTGCTGATCTTGCCGTTGATGAGATCAGAGATGCGGGGCTGAGGCACGCCCAAGTGCTCGGCCGCTTCAACTTTCCTCCACCTCTTCGCCTTGATGTGTTCGGTCAACGCAATCATAAGCTCGGACCGCACCCGCATGATTGCCGCGTCGGCAGGCATCCTTTCAATCGCGTCCCACACGCTGCTAAAGCGCTGTCTCGGAGCCGCCTTATCGTTGCCGGCCATGTCATGCCGCCTTGAGCTTGGCGACCTTCGACAAATCGACAGACTTGCGCGCGTGCCACAGGTCATAGGCCACTTGCAGCCTGATCCAAAGCTCAGGCCCGTTGCCGAACGCCTTGCCTAGCCGAGTGGCTACCTCGGGCGTCACCGGCTTGCGTTCGTTCATGATCGCATAAAGATGCTGGCGCGAAATGCCGATAGCATCGGCCACCTTCGTTACAGGCATCCGCAAACTCTCAACCGCCTCTGTCACCAACACGCCGGGGTGCATCGGAACCATGCTCGGATTTCGTTTCGCCACATACTCAGCCATTTCACACACTCCTCAGTGATACTGTTCTAGGTCCACGCCCGTCACGTCTTCGCCGTCCATCTCGAACGTGATGCACCAAGGTCCATTGACGTGAACCGTGAAGCGGGCCGGATCGAAGCCGTGCAGGCGATGAAAATTGAAGCCTGGGACGTTTGCCTGCTCCGGACTCGTGATCACGTCCAACACCTGCAATCGCTGCAAAATGCGCGTGCGTAACTGTCTGCTGATCCTCGCGGTCTTGCCGCCGGCCCAAAGCTCCGACAGGCCCTTATGCTTGAAGGTTTTCAGCATGGCGATAGTGTAACCTGGCAGGAGACAGAATGTCAACCAACCGATTACAACCATATCGGTTTCTGGGCTTTGGGGCGGCTTCTATTCGGACCTGAAGGCGAAGTAAGCGACGAGTTCCCATGGCTTGTATTTGGCCGTGTGGATCGAGCGGCCGCAGTTGTGCGCTGCAAGCCTGTGCTTGAGATCGGCCGTGAACCCGGTGTAGCGCTGATCCGGATGCGCAAGGCTCTGCAGCATGTAGACGTAGTGCATGGCGGCCCCCGACAATCTCCAGACAGCATAGCTCCGTCCGACCGCGCGCATGAGGCATGAGAAGAATGGGGCGGACTTGTGGGGCCGGCCTTCGCACCTGCAAAGCTTCGGGCGGCAGCCATCCGAAGCCCGCGAAGCGGGCGAAGGGGATTGGATCCGACTTCGCCGGTCCCCCTTCGCCAAGGCTACGGGGGACAGCCACCTTCGCCCGCGGTTAGGCTGGCGTAAGCCATCCGAAGCCCGCGAAGCGGGCGAAGGATGGCTGGGGGACTAGGATTCGAACCTAGACAGGCAGAGTCAGAGTCTGCAGTCCTACCGTTAGACGATCCCCCAACGGGTCCCCCCTTTAGCCCCATTTCGTAGCCGGTTTCAAGGACATACAGGTCCACCCGCTGGCCGTGCTAGCGTCGCAGCGGAAAAGCGGCCGGGAAACCGGCCCCCTCAGGTCAATCAGGTGGAAAAGCTTGCCAAATCCCATGGAAGGCACAGGCGGGGCGGTCATCCGCTTCCCGTCTTGGCCGCGCTCGACCTTGGTACCAACAACTGCCGCCTGCTGATCGCCTCACCGAGCCGCGAAGGCGCGATCCGGATCGTGGCCTCCTTCTCGCGAATCGTCCGACTGGGCGAGGGCGTGGCGCGGACCGGCGTCCTCTCCGAAGCCGCCATGGACCGCACCGTGGCCGCCCTCAAGGTGTGTGCCGAGTACATGGAACGCCACGCGGTTCGCCATGTGCGGGCCATAGCGACCGAGGCCTGTCGCCAGGCCGCCAACACTCAGCTACTGATCGACCGCGCCGCTCGGGAAGCCGGCATCACGCTCACCGTGGTCACGGCCGCGGAGGAGGCCCGCCTGGCGGCGATAGGCTGCGCACCGCTGATCGGTGGCGACTATGATGGTGCTCTCGTGTTCGACATCGGGGGAGGTTCCACCGAGACGATCTGGTTGCGGCAGGAAGACGGCAAAGCGTCCCTGGCGCACTTCGCCTCGATATCTCTTGGCGTCATGTCGCTCGCCGAGGCCAACGGCGGTGATGTCGGCCGTTATGCGGTCATGCGCGACGCCATGCTGGAGCGCTTTGTGGACATCCGGCGCGAGATGGATCGCAAGGCGCTGTTCGATCCTCGCCGGCATCATCTTCTGGGAACCTCCGGCACGGTCACGACCTTGGCAGGCATCGCCCTGAAGTTGCGGCGCTATGTTCGCGCCCGGGTCGATGGCTCGTGGCACAGTTGCGCCGACATCCTCAAGGTCATCGATGAGCTGGTGGCCCTTGATCGACGCTCGCGGGCGGCCTTGGGCTGCGTCGGAGAGGAACGCGCCGATCTGATCATACCGGGTTGCGCGATTTTCAGCGCCATCCAGACCGTGTGGCCATGCGATCGCCTGCGTGTCGCCGATCGCGGCTTGCGGGAAGGCATCTTGCGCGAGTTGGTGGCGGAGGTGCGGATATGAGCGGGCGAGGCGGCCGGCGCGTCCATGTGAATACCGCGCGAAGGCGCAGCGCGTCGTCGACACGCTGGCTCGAACGCCAGCTCAACGATCCTTACGTGCAGGCCGCAAAGTCGAAGGGTTATCGCTCGCGTGCCGCGTTCAAGCTGACGGAACTCGATCAACGCTTCCGCCTCTTGAAACCCGGCGCGCGCGTCCTGGATCTTGGCGCCGCACCTGGCGGCTGGTCCCAGGTCGCCGCCGAGCGGGTGGGCGAGTCTGGCAGGATCGTTGCGGCAGACATTCTCCCCATGGAACCGATCGCGGGCGTCGAAGTCATCGAGTGCGATCTGCTTGATCCGGCAACGCCGGACCTCTTGAAACTGGCATTGGGCAGCAAGGCCGATCTCGTGCTTTCCGACATGGCTGCACCCACCACGGGTCATCGGCAGACGGACCATATCCGCACCTTGGCGCTGTTCGAGGCGGCGCTCGATATGGCGCAGGATGTCCTCAAACCAGGCGGCGCATTCATCGGCAAGGTCTTCCAGGGAGGCGCCACCTCGGAATTTCTGGCGCGGGTCAGAAAGATGTTCGCGCAGGTAAAGCACGTGAAGCCCCCCGCAAGCCGTTCGGAATCGGTAGAGCTCTATCTCGTCGCGACGGGGTTCAAGAAGTAGCGTTACGCGCTTTGCTGCACGTGGAGGGAAGCATGAGAGTCATCATTTTTGTCGGCGTCTTGTGCGCCTTGTCGTTCGTGCCGTCATCGGGGGCGCCCGCCACGGCCGACGCGCGCTTGCGTTCTCTCTACACCTCGGAATGGCGCTGGCGCGAGGCGCAAATGGCGTCCGACCGCGACGGGACGCTGCCGGTCGTCGACCATCTGCCGCGTGTTGATCCGGCGTCCCAGGCCGAGAGGCTGGCAAAATGGCGCACCGTGATGCGCCAACTGAAGGCAATCCCGTATGCACTTTTGTCCGCGAAGGAGAAGGTGAACTACGACGTTTACGAACCCCAGATCGCGGATCTCATCGCCGACCAGGAGTTTCGCACCTACGAGATGCCGGCCAATTCCGATTCGAGTTTCTGGGGCGATCTCGGTTACACGGCGCGTCGGCCATATCGTTCCCTGGCGGACTACGAGGCGTGGATCGCGCAGATGCGCGACATCCCGCGCTATTTCCGCGAGGAGATCGCCGAGATGCGCGCCGGCGAGGCGCGCGGCTTCACGCCGCCCCGGATCACGCTGGAGGGCCGGGACGGCTCCATTTCGGCGGTCGTCGACGCCAAGCCGGAAGACACGCTCTTCTACGTGCCTTTCAAGCAGATGCTTGCCACGATCCCGGCGCCTGAGCAGGCGAAGCTTCGTTCCGAAGCCGCAAAGGTGATTCACGACCAGGTACAGCCGGCCTATGCCGGCTTGCTCAAGTTCTGGAACGGCGAATACGTGCCCCATGCCCGCAGCACGCTCGCGGCGGAAGCAATGCCTGACGGAAAGGCTTTCTATCGCCAGCAGATCCGCGAATACACGACGCTCGATCTGCCTGCGGAGCAAATCCACCGCATCGGCCTCGAGGAGGTGGAAAAGCTGCACAACCAGATGATCGGAGTGATGCGGGAAACCGGCTTCCATGGCGATTTTGCAGCCTTCCTCGCGTTCCTGCGAAGCGATCCGCGCTTCTACGCCAAGACGCCCGCGGAACTGCTCAAGGATGCGGCCTGGATCGCCAAGGAATTCGACGGCAAGGCATCGCAGTATTTCGGGCTGTTGCCTCGCGCGCGCTTTGCCATCAAGCCGGTACCCGCCGACATCGCGCCGTTCTACACATCCGGGCGCGGCGGCCCGGGTGTCTTTCTGCTCAACACCTATGACCTGCCGCATCGCCCGCTTTACAGTTTGACGGCTCTGACGCTGCATGAATCCGCTCCGGGCCACGCTTTCCAGATTCCTCTGGCCATGGAGGACAAATCGCTGCCTGACTTCCGGCGCTACACCTACATCTCCGCCTACGGCGAAGGGTGGGCGCTCTATTGCGAGTGGCTCGGGCAGGAGATGGGCATGTACCCGACGGCCTATGACCGCTTCGGCATGCTCAGCTGGCAGATCTGGCGCGCCGCGCGTCTGGTCGTGGATACGGGAATCCACAGTCAGGGCTGGACACGTCAGCGGGCAATCGATTTTCTGAAGCAGTACACGGCTTTGCCGGACCACGAGATCGAGACCGAAGTCGACCGCTATATCACTTGGCCCGGCCAGGCGTTGTCGTATTACATCGGCGAGAAGGCGATCCGCGACGAGCGCGCCAAGGCTGAAAGAGCGCTTGGCTCCAGGTTCGACATTCGCGCCTTTCATGATGCCGTTCTGGAGCTGGGTTCGGTGCCCTTGCCGGTTCTCACAAGGCACTTGGATGCGTTCATAGCCGGCGGGGGCAAGGGTCCGTACCCCGACTTGGAGTGATGATCATGCGACTCCGAACCAGATCAGTGCGAATGCAACGAGGACGAGGATGATGCCCGCCGCCAGTACGTAGCGCATGCGGCCGGTGCTTTCGGCCTGCCGCGCTTCGGGGGTGGATCGCTCGTGAACGGCATCGTCTTCGCCCTGGGGAAGAAATTCCGGATCAGGTTGAACCATGGCTGTCGCGGGGAGCAGATCGTGCTCCCCGCTACCCTCCAATTCTATTGTGGCCCGTTCGATTGCGGCGTGGTGCCCGATTGATCCTGAGGCGAGTTGGGCGGTGAGGGCTGGCCGGGAGCCGGATTGGACTGCGAACTCGACGGTTCCGAACCCGGCGCCTGCGGGGATGCGGGCGTCTGTTGAGGTTGTGTGCCGGTCGTTTGGGAGTTGGAGCCGGTTGTCCCTTGTTCACTCTGGTCGGGCGCGGTCTGGCTGCCGTTCGTCCCGTTCGCGCCGCCAGTGGAACTGGCGCCGTTGGTGCTGGGCTCGTTACCGTTCATGTTTCCGCTTGTGCCGCTCGTTGTGGTCGGGGTCTCCGGCGCGGTGCCCTGTCCGTGCAACTGCTGCTCATTCAGGCGTTCGGTTTCCTGCTGCTCCGCCGGAGAGCTTTCCGAGGAAACCGCCTTGCTGTGAAGCCTGTGGTGCCTGCGATGCCGGGCGTGATGCTTCGGCGCCATGTCCGATTGGCTGGTGGAGGTTCCGGTCTGGTCGGTGGCGGTGGGCTGCGCCGGACCCATGGCCCGCGGCGGTGGGGCGTTGTTGGTCTGCGCGGCGGCGGGCGACGACGCACCGGCAAGAGCCAGCGTGGCCGCAGTGATCAGCAGGATATTTCTCGTCCTCATCGATCTTGCTCCTTAGGGTGAACGCACGAAACCGTGCCGCGTCCCCTTTGCGCGCCGCCTTCCCGGTTTCTCGAGGATGAACGCGGATGCGCGCCTTACTGGGACGATACCGCGGCAAATTTGTGCCGAGGAACTGGCGCAACGCGCCGGGAACTGCTTTGTTCCCCGATCTGCGCGGTGAAGCGGGGCCCTCGCAGATGAATTTGCGCTCTTTTGTTATGCGAGTAGCCACATGAGACTCGAGATGCGCATTACGGAACTTCGGGCTGATGACCTCAAATTGGTATTGCGCCTCGCGCGCACCATCTGGCCGGCAGCCTATGCGAACGTCTTGACGCCGGCGCAAATCGAGAACCTTTTAGATCGCATCTACAGCGATGAAAACCTGAGAACCGAATTCGCCGCTGGCCATCGTTTCTGGGCGGCGTGGCAGGACACCGAGCCGGTGGGCTACGCCTCCGGTTATCGCGAGGGCGGCATCGTCTGGCTGAAGAAGCTCTATGTGCTGCCTGACCGCCAGGGCCACGGCATCGGTCGCGCCTTGATGGAGAGCGTGATCGCAGGCTTTGCTCCGGTCCTCGATCTCAGGCTCTTTGTCAACGGCAACAATATCGCGGCACAGCGCTTCTACGAGCGGACTGGCTTTGCCTGCATCGGTGAGCAGGCGGTGCGCATGGGCGATTACACGTTCACTGACAAGATCTACCGGCGCATCTCGCGCTGAGCCGCGCCGGGCGTGCTCGATGACGGCAATGCCGCTGCACGCGGCTGTGACGATCGCGCAGCGAATGTAGTCCGTATACGAATGAGATGATCTCATCCACGCGGCGCGCGGTGACGGCGGGACTATCCATGATCGCGACTTCGTGGCACTCGCAAGAATGGCGGTGACTACCGAAAATCCCGTAGAAGTTGCTTTGCGGAAGGGCTAGCGTGCCCCCGCCAAACACCAATGGGGGTTGAGATGACGGTATTCCGCGTAATCGACGACCACGTTGTGTCCGAAGCCGAGTACCGCGCCAGGCGCCACGAAATCACGACGTTCCTCGATGCCAGGGCGATCGGCGAGGCCAAGCGCGGCCTGATGCTGTCCGGCGAACGCACCTTGACGGCCACGGCGCCCGCCGCGCCGGCCGGCGCGCCCGATCCCATCGGCAAGGGTCTGCCCCTGTCGATCCTGATCCGCGAAGTCTACACCGGCAAATATCCCGACGACGGTCCCTTCGGCGACGGCGGCGACATCGCCGTGGTCTCGGGCGTCAAGAACTACGACGTGTTCAATGCCACGGCCCGCGCCCTGAATTTCCTGGTGAAGGACGTCAAGGAGCATTCGCGCCTGCGCCGGCCTTCGCCGTTCACCGAAGGCACCTCGCTGGTGGCCTATTCGCCGGCGGTGATGACGGATTCGCTGACCGTCGGCTTCGAATTCGCTGTGGCGGATTTCCCGCAGGAGTTCGTCAATTCGCTGTCGAACGCCTTCAGCACGCTGGCGGGCATTCCGCTGCTGCTGCCCTATTCGGGGTACATGCTGGGCGCCGGCGCGCTGTTCAAGCTGGTGGGCAACGTCGGCCATGCCCTGTTCGACGGCATTAAATTCACCGTGACGGATTCCATCGACTTCGACATCTACGGCGCCCAGCCGGCCGTGGCGGGCTTCCGCATCGTCGCGGCGACGGATGAATTCTCGAACTACCAATACACCGACGCCGGCGGGCTGGTGGACGCGCAGGGCAAGAAGTATGCGGGCGACACGCCTTATATCGTCGTCAGCCTCGACGGCCGGCAGCGCGACAATTTGAAGACGTTCGCGCCCACCGCCGCCAGCGCCGCGGTGCTGCAGCGCTTCTTCTCGGTGAAGGACGGCGGGCAGGTGGCGATCGACACGGTGGTGGAAGGCCTGCAGTTCGTCTCGGACGCCAAGTACCGCGACCAGGCGATGGCGCTCAAGGCCCAGCTCGTCGATCCCTCCGTCACCGACCCGGCGAGAAAGAAGGCGCTGCAGGACGGCTATGCCGCCGCCGTCAAGAACATCGTCAGCGACGCGATGAAGCCGAAGTAGAGGGCGTCAAGCGACCACGGCGGCCACGCTGGCGGCGAGCACGCGCACCGCATCGGCGGGCGCCAGCTTGACCTGCAGGCCGCGCTGGCCGGCGTTGATGTAGACCTGGGCCTCGGCCATGGCCGCCTGTTCGAACACGGCGGGGATGCGCCTCTTCTGGGCGAAGGGGCTGATGCCGCCGGTGTGGTAGCCGGTGAGCCGTTCGGCGTCGGCGGGCTTCAGCATCGCGGCGTGCTTGCCGCCGACGGCCGCGGCCAGCTTCTTCATCGAGACCTCGCGGTCGGAGGGCACGATCACGCACACGGGCTTGGCGTCGACCTCGGCCATCAGGGTCTTGAGCACGCGCGAGGCCGGCTCGCCCAAAGCCTGCGCGGCCTGCATCCCGATGCGGTCGGCGCCGGGGTCATACGCATACTGATGAACCGTGAAGGCGACCTTGGCCTTGCTCAGTTCCTGCGTGGCGCGGGTGGTGAGGGACATGGGTCAGCTCGGTTGGGGCCGGGTGGACAACCTGTTGAGGCTCCACATCTAGCACATCGGGACGACGGGCCGGCGCCCGCGAAGATCCACGCTCCAACCGCGCCGCCCTTGCTCCCGCCTGGGAAAGACGTCGGCGAAGCGCGCAGCGCCGGCTGGAGCCGTTTGGTGCTGGAGTGCGGCGCGACATTGGCCGCGAGCGCTCGTCGGCGCGCTGATACCGGCATCGGCCGGAAGCGCGAGGAACCACCCGGGCACGGGTTTCGAATGGTGGAGGCCGTGACTCAACGGACCGGGCCGATCAAGGGGACACCGCCGCAGCATTCCCGGTTTCCGTCCCGGATGCCGTTGAGGAAAGTCCGCATTCGCCCGGGCCGGTCGATCCGCGGGGCGTCTTGTTTCAATTCTAGATTGATACTAATAATCAAGTTAACGGTGGCCGCTCCGGCTGCCTTTCAGGGGGTTCACCATGAAAACCACGCTTTGCTTCGCGGCCGCCGCCTGCCTTCTCGCGGGTACGGCCTTCGCTGCCGACTCTTCGTCGATGTCGTCGATGTCGTCGATGTCGGGCATGTCTTCGATGGCGTCAAAGACCGCCTCTGTGCAGAACGAGCTGGTGGGCGTCGAAGCGGCCTGGTCGAAGGCGTTCGTGCAGAAGGACATCGCCGCGCTGTCGTCCATCGTCGCCGACGACTGGGTGGGCCAGAACGACAGCGGCAAGTCCCAGAACAAGGCGGGCCTGTTGGCCCTGGTCAAATCTGGCGCTCTGACGGTGAAGAGCATGAAGAATCGCGACGTGCATGTGCGCGCGATGGGCGATTGGGCGGTCGTCCAGGGCGCCGACGACGAGACATCGAGCTTCAAGGGCAAGGACACCTCCGGCGCCTATACCTGGATGGATGTGTTTGCGAAGCGCGGCGGTCACTGGGTCGCGATCGCCTCGCAGGTGACAAAGGTTTCGAAGTAAGGCGCCTTTCCGCCTCCTTGCGGCGAGAAGATGAAGCCGGGGGCGAGCGCTGGCTCGCCCCTGATTGCCCCGGCGGAGGGTCGCTCGGGCTATCGCATCACCGATCGGCGCAGCGCTTCGAACAGCTTGCCGAGGGTCGGCTTCCTGTGGCGCGCTTGCGTGCGTTTGCGCTCGTCATCCTCGCGGGCTTCCGAAAGCGCTTGCCACAAGGCAACACCGCCGTCCACGACCTGTGACTCGTTGCAGCCGTCGCAGACATAGGTCCGCATGTCGCGCCCGGTGAACGTGCTCTTGTCCTCCAGACGCATCGCGGCGCCGCATTTGGGGCAGATGTCGTCGTCTTCCATCGATGTCATAGGCTTCCGACTGTAGCCCACAATGCCTTCGCCGGCGAGCCGCCACGCCGGCGGCAAGGCTGTTTGAGTGGTCCTTCCTTCAGCGGCGCCCACGCCATTCTTCCGGGGCGCGCGAGGGTTCGCCCGCTCAGACCACCAGCTTGCGGTACAGGTGCCACGTCGCGTGCCCGAGCACCGGGAAGACGACGGCCAAGCCGACGAAGAACGGCAGCGATCCGACGACGAGACTTGCCGCGACAACGGCGCCCCAGCCGGCCATGACCAGCGGATTGCGCCACACGGCGGCCGCCGAGGTCGCCACGGCGGTGTTGAAGCCGACGTCGCGGTCGATCAGCAGCGGAAAGGACACGACGCTGATCGTCATGGCGAGGAGCGCGAAGACAAGTCCTGCGCCGAGACCGACAACGATCATCACATGTCCGGCATGTGTGGCGAAGATGTCGTGGACGAACGCCGCGGTGGTCGATGGCATCGCCGGGCCGAGCGTCGCCTTGTAGATGAGCCATGCCGCCGCAAGCCAGGCCAGGAACAGGGCGATCAGAACGGCCGCCAGCGCCACCACGCTGCCGAAGGCTGGTTCACGCACCAGCTGGACCCCGTTGGCCCAACGGACCGGCGCGCCCAGTTCCCGGCGCCGGCTCATCTCGAAAAGGCCCAGCGCCGCGATCGGGCCGACGATGGCGAAGCCTGACGCCAACGGGAACAGGAGCGGCACGATGTTGCGGCTGAACGTCAGCCGCGCCAGGACGAGCCCGACCACGGCATAGATGAAGCCGACCACGATGACGTCGGTGCGATAGGCCTTGAAGTCCTCGAAGCCGCGCCGGATCGCATCTTCGACATCGCCAAATCCGATGCGACGGATCTGGGGCGGCGCGGCACGGACCGTTTCCTCGATATGGTGCAGGGAATGCCCGAAGAAGCCCAATGCATGAAAGACATGCACGAGCTGCGCGCCGCTCCATTCGATGGGGTTCTTGATGGTGGCCATCACGATCTATCCTGGCTCACGTTTCAGGATCGCCGGCGCGGTCTGGCGGCCGCTGCCTGATCTTCATGTACGTATAGCCGTGCTCGATGGTTGCATCACCGTTTCGACGTTGTGGGAATTGCACAAGGAACGGCGGATACCGCGGCGGCTGCCCGCACGCTGGCACGCATGTCGGGCGCACGTCGCGCCGCAAAGTCCGAAGTGGTAGATCGCGGCGCCCTTATCGCGCGCGCTAGCTACCGCGCCGAAGACTTGGTCAAGACACTCGATCAGGTTTGCTCGAAAGCCGGTTACCGGTCGACGATCCGTGTTGACCAGGGAACCGAGTTCGTCTCGCGGGACCTCGATCTGTGGGCCTATGCCAAGGGCGCAACGCTGGACTTCTCCCGACCTGGCAAACCTACCGACAACGCCTTCATCGAGTCCTTCAACGGTAAGTTCAGAACCGAATGCCTGAATGCCAATTGGTTCATCAGCCTCGACGAAGCGCGCGCAAAATGCGAGGATTGGCGTAGAGACTACAACGAGGTGCGTCCACACAGTGCAATCGGCAACAAAACGCCGATAGAGCTTCACCGGATGGCGGCATCACCGGCCAGCCACCCACCCGAAGAAGCGGGAATTTTGTAGCTCAGGTGGTCCAAGGTTGGGGGCAAGTTCAAATGAAGAACGGACTCTCCACTCGTTTGGATGAGCTTCGGGGCTCTGGTCAGGGGCACAACGGCGAAACGGTATGGGACGGCACGGTCGCGGTGTTCGATCTAGCCGACAGCCCCAGCGGCGCAACGCGGGCCTACGCTTGGTCATACGAACGGGACGGCGGCAAGCGCCGGTTCTTTGCCGTACTCCACACAGGGCCGATTACAGGGCCACGAGAAGCCGTCAGAGCGGCGATTGTGGCGGAGGCAAGGGCCGCCAGATGATCAAGATTGCTCTGTTTGTCTTCCTCGGACTGATCCTCGCGCCTGTGCTGCTCTACGTTAATTGGCAGAGTTGGTCTCTGGATTATCGAATCTACCGAGACCTGTTCCGGCGTTTGTTTGGGCGGAAAAAATCAAATTAGGACAGTACCCGTCCGCCGATGCGAGCGGCGGTGAGCAAACTGATGCATCGTGAAGGCAGGACATCGTCGAAGGTGAAAGCCTTCACCGCCCCCGCGGACCAGGGCGCGCGCCGCGCCGTTCACTCCGCCGCTCTTGGCCGCTCCAAGATCAGGTTTCCGATGAATTGTGCTTTCGCCGACGCGTTCTGACTGTCGTAGCCGGCAGGCTCGACTGCAGGTCTTTTCTTTGAAGCGGTCCGGCTCGTGAAGGGGAACGGCACCGGACGACGTCGCCGAAATCAAAGGGCATCGTAGGCGCGACCCGTTCACGTTCACAGTATGTTCCCCCCCCCGGTCGGGATGTCGAAGGCAGGGGGAGAAACCTGGACGATCCTGGATTCCCTTTCCTCGTGCGAGCCGGATTGCGGCTCGCGTTGGCCGGGAAAGGCGCTGCTCACATGCCGCGAATGACAGGGTTTCATGCGGACATCCCGCGCGCCCGGCGAGGATTGGCTTCAATCAGGTTGAACGCCGGGCGTTGCAGGCTGCTCCATCCTTGCCTCCGCCCCGACTCTCCGCTAAACGCTCGGCGCTCAAAGGCGGGGCGCAGCCCGCCCGCTGGGCGCGCTCATTCAGCGTAGAGGAGCGCGTCCATGAATATCCGTGAGGCCCTCACCTTCGACGATGTCCTGCTGGTCCCGGCGGCCTCCGAAGTGCTGCCCGGACAGGTCGACACGCGCACCCGCCTCACCAAATCCGTCGAGCTCGGCATCCCTCTCATCTCCTCGGCCATGGACACCGTCACCGAGGCGCCGCTCGCCATCGCCATGGCGCAGTCGGGCGGCATGGGCGTCATCCACCGCAATCTCGCGGTGGACGAACAGGCCGAGCACGTTCGCCGCGTCAAGCGCTTCGAAAGCGGCATGGTGGTCAACCCCCTCACCATCGGTCCGGAGGCGACGCTGGCCGACGCCTTGGCGCTGATGGAGCGCCACAACATCTCGGGCGTGCCGGTGGTCACCGACAGCCATGGCGGCGCCGGCAAGCTGGTGGGCATCCTCACGCATCGCGACGTGCGCTTCGCCACCGACCGGCGCCAGCCCGTGGCCGAACTGATGACCAAGGAGAACCTCGTCACCGTGCGCGAAGGCGTCACGATGGACGAGGCCAAGAAGCTGCTGCACGCCCGGCGCATCGAGAAGCTCCTGGTGGTCGACGAGGCCTACCGCTGCGTCGGCCTCATCACCGTCAAGGACATCGAGAAGGCGCAGAAATATCCCAACGCCTGCAAGGACGAGCGCGGACGGCTGCGCGTGGCGGCGGCCACCTGCGTCGGTCCCGACGGCATCACCCGGGCCATGGCCCTGATCGAGGCCGAATGCGACGTCATCGTGGTCGACACGGCGCACGGCCATTCCAGGGGCGTGCTCGACACCGTCGCGGCCATCAAGCGGGAGTCGAACTACACGCAGGTGCTGGCGGGCAACATCGCCACCGCCGACGGCGCCAAGGCGCTGATCGACGCGGGCGCCGACGCGGTCAAGGTCGGCATCGGGCCGGGCTCGATCTGCACCACGCGCATCGTGGCGGGCGTCGGCGTGCCTCAGCTCACCGCGATCATGGACGCGGTGTCGGCGGCCAGGAAGGCGGGCGTGCCCGTGGTGGCCGACGGCGGCATCAAGTATTCGGGCGACTTGGCCAAGGCCATCGCGGCGGGCGCCGACGTGGCGATGGTCGGCTCGCTGCTCGCCGGCACCGAAGAAGCGCCGGGCGAGGTCTTCCTCTATCAGGGCCGCTCCTACAAAGGCTATCGCGGCATGGGATCGCTGGGCGCCATGGCGCGCGGCTCGGCCGATCGCTATTTCCAGGCCGAGGTCAAGGACACCCTGAAACTGGTGCCGGAAGGCGTCGAAGGCCAGGTGCCGTACAAAGGCCCGGCGAGCGGCGTGGTGCACCAGATCATCGGCGGGTTGCGCGCCGCCATGGGCTATACCGGCTGCCGCAGCGTGACCGAATTCCACGACAAGGCGCAGTTCGTGCGCATCACCGGCGCGGGCATGGCGGAGAGTCATGTCCACGGCGTGCTGGTGACCCGCGAGAGTCCGAACTATCCGGGCGTGCAGTAGATTCTTGGCGGGACCGCGGGCATGCGACGCATGGGGGCCTGTTCGTGACGCCGTCCGCCCGCCTGCAGTCGGCCATCGACATCCTGGACGCGATCGCGGCGACGGCGCAGCCGGTCGACCGCCTGCTGCGCGACTGGTTCCGCACGCGTCGCTATGCGGGTTCCAAGGACCGCGCGGCAGTATCGGAGCTGGTCTACGCCGTGCTGCGCCACCGCAGCGCCTGTGCTTGGCGGGTGGGAGGCGGGTCGGGCAGATCGCTGGTGATGGGAGCACTGTTGGCCGAAGGCCGCGCGCCCGAGGCCGTCGCCGCGCTGTTCGACGGCTCGGCTTACGGCCCGTCCCCGCTGACGGCGCAAGAGGCGCATGCGCTGGCCTCGCCATCCGGCGACATGCCGACGGCGGTGCGCGGCGAGTATCCGCCGTTCCTCGAAGCGGAGCTTGAGCGCGCCTTCGGCAAGGCATTGATGGACGAGATGCTGGCGCTGCAGGAGCGTGCACCGGTCGATCTGCGCGTCAACGCGCTGAAAGCCGCGCGCGTTGCGGTGGAAGCGGAGCTGCGCCAAGCCGGCTTTGCGGTTTCGCCCGCGCCCTACGCGCCGTTCGGCTTGCGCCTTGCGCCGGGGGCGGGCTCGGCGCGGCTTTCCACCCTGGCGGCGTACACGGAAGGCCGCTTCGAATTCCAGGACGAGGCGGCGCAACTCGCGGCTTTGTTGTGCGGGGCGCAGCCGGGCCAGCGCGTGCTCGATCTTGCGGCGGGGGCGGGCGGCAAGACGCTGGCGCTGGCGGCGCAGATGCGGAACCGCGGCGAGATCGTCGCCCACGACATCGCCGCCGAGCGGTTGCAGGCGCTCGAAGCGCGGACCCGGCGCGCCGGCGCCACGATCATCCATCCCACGACAGCGGAGCCGCAGGGCCGCTTCGACCTCGTGCTGATCGATTCGCCTTGCAGCGGCAGCGGCACCTGGCGGCGCCAACCGGAGCTGCGCTGGCGCACCACGCCGGAGCGCCTCGCCGAGCTCCAGGGCCTGCAGCGCCGGCTGCTCGAAAAAGGGGCACGATTTGTCGCGCCCGGCGGCCGGCTGGTCTATGCCACCTGCTCGATCCTTCCCTCGGAGAACGAGGATATCGTTTCCGCCTTCACCGCCCATGGCGAATTCGAGGTCCTGCCGCCGGTCTGGCCGCAGGCCGTGGGCACCGCCCCGCCGCCCGGAATCGGCGCCTTCTTCAAGGCCTCGCCGCGCACCGCCGGCACGGACGGATTCTTCACAGCCGTTTTGCAGCGCCGTCGCTGGACAGAGAGCAACGCAGTCGCGTAAATCCCTTCATGGCTACTCCCGTCTTGGTGATCGATTTCGGCTCCCAGGTGACCCAGCTCATCGCGCGGCGCGTGCGCGAGGCCGGCGTCTATTGCGAGATCGTCCCCTTCGACAAGGCCGACGCCGCCATCCGCGCCGCCGAGCCCAGGGCGATCATCCTGTCGGGCGGTCCGATGAGCGTCACCGAAGCGCATACGCCGCGCGCCCCGCAGGCGGTGTTCGAAGCGGGCGTGCCGGTGCTGGGCATCTGCTACGGCGAGATGACGATGTGCGCCCAGCTGGGCGGGTGCGTCGAGGGCGGGCATGCGCGCGAGTTCGGTCGCGCCGACATCGAGATCATCGCGCCCACGCCGCTGCTCGCCGGCCTCGGCGACAGCGCGGGGCGCGAGCCGGTGTGGATGAGCCACGGCGACAAGATCGTCTCGATCCCGCCCGGCTTCAGCGTGGCCGCCACGTCGGAGAATTCGCCTTACGCCGTGATCGCCGACGAGGCCCGCCGCTTCTACGGCGTGCAGTTCCATCCCGAGGTGGTGCACACCCCGCGCGGCGCCGCCATCCTCAGGAATTTCGTGGTCGATATTGCCGGCATCGCGCCGGACTGGAACATGCACGCGTTCAAGCTGCAAGCCATCGAACGCATCCGAAAGCAGGTGGGCAAGGGCCGGGTGATCTGCGGCCTTTCCGGCGGCGTGGATTCCTCTGTCGCCGCGGTGCTGCTGCACGAAGCGATCGGCGACCAGCTCACCTGCATCTTCGTCGACACCGGGCTGATGCGCGCCGGCGAGGCCGAGCAGGTGGTGTCGCTGTTCCGCGGCCATTACAACATCCCGCTGCTGCACGCCGACGCCGCCGACATGTTCCTCGATCAGCTCGGGGGCGTCGAAGATCCCGAGAAGAAGCGCAAGATCATCGGTGCGGCCTTCATCGACGTGTTCGACTACGAAGCGGCGAAGGCGGGCGGCGCCGATTTCCTGGCGCAAGGCACGCTCTATCCCGACGTCATCGAGAGCGTATCGGCCACCGGCGGGCCTTCGGCCACCATCAAGTCGCATCACAATGTCGGCGGCCTGCCAGAGCATATGAAGATGAAGCTGGTCGAGCCGCTGCGCGAGCTGTTCAAGGACGAAGTGCGCGCGCTGGGCCGCGAGCTCGGCCTGCCCGAGGCTTTCGTCGGCCGCCATCCGTTTCCCGGCCCTGGCCTCGCCATCCGCATTCCCGGCGCCATCTCGCGCGACAAGCTCGCCATCCTGCGCAAGGCCGACACCATCTACCTCGACGAGATCCGCAAGGCGGGGCTCTACGATGCGATCTGGCAGGCCTTCGCGGTGCTGTTGCCGGTGAAGACGGTGGGCGTGATGGGCGACGACCGCACCTATGATTACGTCTGCGCCCTGCGCGCCGTGACTTCGTCGGACGGCATGACGGCGGATTCCTACCCCTTCGAGCACGCCTTCCTGGCGCGCGTGGCGACGCGCATCGTCAACGAAGTGAAGGGCATCAACCGCGTGGTCTACGACGTGACGTCCAAGCCGCCGGGAACCATCGAGTGGGAATGATCCCTCTCCCCTCGTGGGAGAGGGCGGTTCGCCTTGCACTTCGCGCAGCGAAGCGCTTAGGCGAACCGGGTGAGGGGGTAGTGGGAAATGGAGCCAGAGTCGATTTTCGTCCCGCCGGGGCCTTCACCCGCCCCTTGAGGGAGGGTCGAAAAATCCGAAGGATTTTTCGGGGAGGGGTCTGCGAGAATTCAGCGGCATATTTCCCGAAGTCTCCGCGTGGCCGGGTGTCGTGCGCGGCGCCGCGGTAATCCGCATGCTGTCGCCGGATTCCGAATTGCCCGACAACCGGCAAGACTTGATCCAGAACCGGACCTAACCCTGTGGTCCACCTTGCGCCACAACTTGCCATTCGGTTTGCCGCCACGCCCGCGCCGGAGCGGGACGGTCAATCTCCTCGTGCCGGGTCCGCAGGAACCAGCGGCTTGCGGATGATCATCCAGAACGAGGCCCCAGTGAACGCGCCCAGACAGGCGAAATACGCTGGCCCTTTGAGCAGCTTAAGCACTTCGATCCACGGCAAACCGTTGAAGTAGCTCAACGCGTTGTGCACGGCGTTGCTGAGACCGACGAAACTGGCGGTAAATGCAATGGGAGCCAGCCAGCTCGCGATCACTCCGACAATCATCGCAGTCCAAATATTGGCGGCACCCGCGCGGCGGAGAAGCAGGTAACTTGGCCAGCCGAAGGCGAGTACTCCGGCCAAACCGAACGCGTAGACCATAAGGACGGCCCCTACTTCGCTTCCAATGTCGTCACCGACAGGAGGAACTCCTTGCAGAAGCAGGGCCAACAACCCATTCGCCAGACAAAGCAGGAAAGGAGAAACCAACGTCGCAATGAGCGGCCACATTGGCGTATCTACTCCGGACAGGCGATCGGTGACAGCGTACCATTATCACCGGTCCTGTCTGACCTTCTTTGCCGCACAGACGGCGTCGAACGGCTGCAACGAGTGTCCGATCTTGGTCCCGTTGCTGTCATCGACGTCCGATGGCGACCGAAGTGTTGCCGCGATCCTGAGCCGGTCGGCTCCGGAGAACGGACACACGCCTGTCCGCCATCATCCCGGGCACCAGGAAGGGCGGCACGACGAAGAAAGCCTTCGCGCGGCTGGATGCGTCGCCTGCGAGTGTCCCGATCACAAAAAACTCGGCACGACCAAGGCGCATCGCCAAGCCCCGGCCCGCGTGGCGACGCGTGAAAAGCCGTTAACCATGAAAATTGTCTGCCTGCGACAAAATAGTCCTATTTGTCCACTTGAAGTCCTATTCTGGCTCCCCATTTCCTTG
>JAGWNK010000007.1 GCA_028871345.1 Alphaproteobacteria bacterium
CCCCGAACAGGGCCAGGAGGCCCGGCGTCACTCTGCGCCGCTGCGGCCGCATCCAGGAGCGCAGATGCGCCCGCGCCTGCTTGAGGGGGCCGACGGCGGCGGCGATGTCGGTCAACAGCGTCGCCTGCACCGAACGGTGGCCGAAATCCTCCCGCAGCGCCTCGGCGATGTCGTCCTGCCGGCGCACCAGCAGATCGATGGCGCGACTGATCCGGTCGATGCGCAGCTCGGCGCTTGGCGCCCCCACCGCGACGACGGCCGCGCGCTGTCGCTCCAGCACCTGGCGCATCCTGTCCTGTTCAGCACCCATCGGCAGTACTTCGGCCGTGCTCATGGTGTCGCCTCCGTCGGGGCGGATCGTAAACGCGCTGTGTGCAACTCAGCAATGCGCCTTAACCGTTTCTTACCGCCCGCGGCCCGATGATGCCGTCCTGACAGCTACCGCGGCCGACGCTGCGGCAGGAAATGGGGGCGTGCGTGCCAAATCAGGATCGTGAGCAGGCTCTGGCCAAGGCGGCGTTCGCTTTGATGAGCGACTGCAACGTTCCGCCGACGCCCGACAATTTCGAGCTGTTCTACATCTATGCCGCCGGCCAGAACGCCGCGCTCACCAAGGCGATGGGCGAGATCGTCAGCGTCCGCGGCGGCTTCACGCCGATCGTGCTCGACGACCTGCGCGGCCGCTGCCTGCTGCGCGAGCGCCACGCCCGCGCCATGGAGGACGTCGGTTCCGGCATCACCGAGATGTTGGACGAGGTCCTGCACAAGTTGGAATCCGCTGGCAAGGACGCCGGCGAATACGGCCGCGCCCTGTCGGCCGCCAGCGGCGAGCTCGGCGGCGATCATTCGCCCCAGGCCATGCGCCGGCTGGTCGACCGCCTGATCGGCGAAACCCGCTCGATGGAGAAGCGCACCAAGGCCCTCGAGACCGAGCTGCAGCAGTCCTCGCAGCAGGTCAACGAGCTCAAGACGCAGCTCGAGGACGTGCGCAAGGAAAGCCGGCTCGATCCCCTGACGGGCATCGCCAACCGCAAGGCATTCGACACCGAACTCTCCGCGGCCATCGCCGACGCCAAGGAGTCTGGCACGCCCGTGTCGCTCCTGATGTGCGACATCGACCATTTCAAGCGCTTCAACGACACCTGGGGTCATCAGACCGGCGATCAGGTCCTGCGTCTCGTCGCCAATTGCCTGTCGGAGAACGTCAAGGGCCGCGACACCGCCGCGCGCTATGGCGGCGAGGAATTCGCGGTAATCCTGCGCCAGACCACGCTGCGCGACGCGGTGGGCCTGGCCGACCAGATCCGCAAGACGGTGCAGGCCAAGAAGCTGGTGAAGAAGTCCACCGGCGACATCCTGGGCAAGATCACGGTGTCGATCGGCGCCGCCCAGTTCGCCGCAGGCGACGGCGGCGAACTGCTGGTGAAGCGCGCCGACATGTGCCTCTATCACGCCAAGAACGCCGGCCGGAACCGCGTGGTGGGCGAGAACGAGCTTTCCGCTCCGGCAAATATCGACGCCGCTTGAGGCTTCCCAATCCGCGCGAACGCGGCCATGCTCGCCGGGCACTGAACCGGGGCCAGCATGCGCACCGAATTCGAGCGTGTCGTCGTCACCGCGCATGATGGCGTGGCGGTGCTGTCGCTCAACCATCCCGAAGTCGTCAACGCGATCTCCGCCCCCATGATCGACGGCGCCATGCGCGCGCTCGACATGATCGCGGCGGCGGGCTTCCGCGCCATGATCTTCACCGGAGAGGGCCGCGGCTTCAGCTCCGGTGCCAACCTCGCCGACCGCCCTCACGACGTCGGCGACATTCCTGCCGGCATCGGGCGCACTTTGGACAAGCTCTATCACCCGCTTCTGCGCAAGCTGCGCGACCTGCCCATGCCGATCGTCACCGCGGTAAACGGTCCCGCCGTCGGCGTCGGCATGAGCTTCGCGCTGATGGGCGACATCGTGCTGGCGGCGCGCTCCGCCTATTTCCTGCACAGCTTCACGCGCATCGGTCTGGTGCCCGACGGCGGCTCGACCTGGCTCTTGCCGCGGCTGATCGGGCTGGCGCGGGCCCGCGAGCTGTCGTTCCTCTCAGAGCGGCTGTCCGCCGAGAAGGCGCTGGCCTGGGGCCTGATCAACGGGGTGTGCGAAGACGCCGAGCTGATGGGCGAAGCGCTGAAGACGGCGCGCAAGCTAGCCGAGGGCCCCAGCACGGCGCTGAAGGCGCTGCGCCGGCTCTACTGGGAAAGTCCCCACAACACCTACGAACAGCAGCTCGATCTGGAGCGCGCCTGCCAGCAGAGCGCCGCCGGCACATCGGATTTCGTGGAAGGCGTCACCGCCTTTCTCCAGAAGCGGCCCCCGCGCTTTACCGGGCAATAAAGCGATAATCGCGGTACTGTGAATTGTAGTTGCCGGTGCCCTGCTGAAAGAGTCCCGGCGCATGCTTTTCGCGGGGATTTCCGATGCGTCGCACCTTGTCGCTCCTGGCCGTACTGATGCTGGCAGGCTCCGCCGCCGGCGGGGCGTCCGCGCCGCAATTCGGGACCTGGGGCTTCGACGTGGGCGGCATGGACCGCGCCGTCAAGCCCGGCGACGACTTCAACGAATTCGCCAATGGCGGCTGGATCCGCCGCGCGGTGATCCCGGCGGACCGTTCCGGCGTCGGCGCCTTCGAGGATTTGCGGGTCCTGAGCGAGACACGGCTCAAGGACATCATGACGGGGCTTGAGGCGCGGCCGCGCGACACGCTGTCGGTCGAGGAGCGCAAGCTTGTCGATCTCTACCAGGCCTTCGACGACACCAAGCAGATCGAGGAACGGGGCCTGGCGCCGGTCAAGCAGGACCTCGCGCTGCTGTCCGGCGTGAAGACGCCTGAGGACGTGGCGCGCGCCATGGCCTCGCACCGCCTGGGCACCCAGAGCGTGTTCGGCATCCGCATCGGCGTCGATTCGCGCAATTCCAACGCCTATTCCGTGGACCTGACGCAATCGGGCATCGGCATGCCCGACCGCACCTTCTACCTCAACACCGACGCGGATGCGGTGAAAACCCGCGACGCCTACCGCAAATTCCTCACCGACATGATGGGCCTGGCGGGCATGGATCATGCCGCTGAGCGCGCCGCTGCCGTGTTCGACCTCGAAACCAGGATGGCCCGGGTGGAATGGGACAGGGCCGACCGCCGCGACCGCGACAAGGTCTACAATCCGATGACACTTGCCGAGCTGAAGGTGTTCGCGCCGGGCTTTCCCTGGGAGGCGTTCCTGGCCGAAGCAGGCATTCCCCTCAAGGCGCCCTACGGCGACCGCAAGCTCATCGTCCACGAGAAATCCGCCTTCCCGGCGCTGGCCCAGATCTTCGCGCAAACGCCGATCGCGGTGTGGCGCGACTACCTGACCGTCCATTACCTGCACACCTATGCCGGCGAGCTCCCCAAGAAGTTCGACGACACGAATTTCGCCTTCTATGGAACGGTCCTGGGCGGCAATCCCGAACAGCTCGACCGCGCCACGCGGGGCGTGCGCCTGCTCGACGGCGAGATCGGCGAGGCGCTGGGCAAGATCTACGTCGCGAAATACTTCCCGCCGCAGGCCAAGGCCAAGGCCGAGGCGCTGGTTCGCAATCTGCTGCAGGTCTACGAGAGCGAGATCGCCACCCTGTCCTGGATGAGCGACGCCACCAAGAAGAAGGCGCTGGAGAAGATCCGCGCCTTCCGCGTCGAGGTCGGCTATCCCGACCACTGGCGCGACTACTCGGCCTACACCGTGACGCGCGACGACCTCGTCGGCGATGTGCAGCGCGGTGAAGTCTTCGAATGGAACCGCGAGCTGAAGCGGCTCGACGATCCCGTCGACAAGACCGAGTGGTACATGACGCCGCAGACGGTGAACGCCTACAACAGTCCGTCCTTCGTCAAGATCGTCTTCCCCGCCGCCATTTTGCAGCCGCCGTTCTTCGATCCCAACGCCGACGATGCCGTGAATTATGGCGGCATCGGCGCCGTGATCGGCCACGAGATCAGCCACGGCTTCGACGACCAGGGCTCGAAATACACCGCCGCCGGCAACCTGGAGAACTGGTGGACGCCGCAGGACCGCGAGAAGTTCAACGAGCGCACCACCATGCTGGTGAAGCAGTACGACGCCTTCGAAGTGCTGCCTGGACTGCATGTCATCGGCAAGAACACGCTGGGCGAGAACATCGCCGACGTCTCAGGGCTTTCCGTCGCGCTCAAGGCGTACCATCTGTCGCTCGGCGGCAAGCCGGCGCCGGTCATCGGCAGTTTTTCGGGCGACCAGCGCTTCTTCCTCGGCTTTGCCCAGATCTGGCGCTCCAAGACGCGCGAAAGCTCTCTGCGCACGCGGACCCTGTCCAATGAGCACACGGTGGACGCCTTCCGCGCCATCGGCGCCACACGCAATACCGATGCGTGGTACGCGGCGTTCGGCGTCAAGCCGGGCGACAAGTATTACCTGCCGCCCGACCAGCGCGTTCGGATCTGGTGATCAGTTGAAGCTCGGCCCGTCGGCGCAGCTGATGCCGTCGATGCGCCAGCCGCGCGGCGTCTGAAGAAGCGTATAGGTGGCGGCTCTCTTGCCGTCCTGCGGCCAGGCATATTCGATGACGACGCGCGATCCGAGATCGAGAACGGTGTGGTAAAGGTAGGTTTGCGAAACGTCCTGGCTGCAGGTCAACGGCAGGAAGTCCAGCCCGCACTCTTCGCCTTTGCGATATTTGCCGCCGCAGTCGCGCCGCACCCATTCCATCTCCGTCTTGCGGATGGCCGCGATCAACGCGGGCGTGAGCATGGTGCCGTAGTCGCGCGTCTGCCGGCTTCCGGGGCGATGGACAATGTTGTTGAGCTCGTTGTCGTCGGCGTCCGCCGCATGAAGCATGCGGTCGAGCTCCTTTTCCGTTTGGCTGGCGGGCGGGTGAAAGGACCCGGCGGCACTGGCCGGAACCGCGATGGCGTATGACGCTGCGAGGGCCGCCACCGTGCCCATTATCTTGATCATCGTCGCGCTCCCAATGGCCCCCGCGCGGATTGCCGCGCGGCCCGGCCTTGCCTACGATACATGGCATGCCGCGGCTTGACAGGGTCCTGTTCGCAATTCTTCTTGCCGTGGGGCTCGCGACCGGGGCCAGCGGCGAAGACCAGTCCTCGCGCACCTTCAAGGAATGCCCCGACTGCCCCGAGATGGTCGGCATCCCGGCCGGCAAGTTCGTCATGGGCAGCCCCGCTTCCGAGCCCGGCCGCTTCGACAGCGAAGGCCCCCAGCACATCGTCACCGTCAAGGCCTTCGCACTGGGCAAATACGACGTGACCAGCGAGGAGTTCCTCAACTTCCTCAAGGCGACGGGTTACCAGCCCAAGCCCTGCAACGCGCTTCTGAACATGCGGTGGAGATCGCCGGGTAACGGCTTCGCCTATCCGCCCTACGACGAGGAGCCGCGCCGCTGGCCGGCCTCCTGCCTCGATTGGAGGGACGCCGAGAGCTATGTCGCCTGGCTGAACAGGATGGTGCACGCCGCGCGGAACCTGCATCCCGGACCCGGTCCGTACCGGCTGCCGAGCGAAGCCGAATGGGAATACGCCGCGCGCGCCGGCACCACCACGGCTCGCTGGTGGGGCCAGGACATCGGCACCAACAACGCCAACTGCAACGGCTGCGGCAGCCGCTGGGACGATCGCACCCTGGCCGAGGTCGACAGCTTCCGTCCCAATCCTTTCGGGCTCTACGGCATGCTGGGCAATGTCTGGCAGTGGACCGCCGATTGCTGGCACAACAGTTATGTCGGAGCGCCGTCGGGCGCCAGGCCGTGGAGCGCGGCGCCGTGCCAGAAGCACGTGCTGCGCGGCGGCTCGTGGGACAACGTGCCGGTCTTCATCCGCTCCGCGGCGCGCAGCGGGGGCGCCCCCAGCGGCGGCGAATACGACTATTCCAGCCTCGCCGGCTTCCGCGTCGCCCGCGACCTGCCGTAGCGCGTTTTCCGTCCCGGTTTGCGGGGGAGGTGTCGAAAGCGGCCTCAGGCCCCTTGAGACGACGGTAGCGTCGCTCCACCGCAAAATATTCTCCGCCCCCTCCTGCGACCGCGTCCTACTGTTCGTCCAAGGAACGCGGCAAATTCCGTGCCCACCAACCAAAGTGATATTTTGTCGCACCTCTTGAAGCGGTACGCTGCGATGAGCATTTCCGCTACATCACCACAATTGCATCGGAAGCGGTGAACGCCTCACCCTCGGGTGGGCCTCGCCGCGTCACCGCATCGTGTCGCGCGGGTTGAGGTCGAGCGTCAGGTGCATGACTTTGGGGTAATCCCCCGGCGGCAGGGCGATCGGCGAGGACAGCAGCGCCGCGTTGCGCGCGCTGATCGCCACGTCGCGATAGACCACGTCACCCTTGGCGCGCGCCAAATCGACGATCTCGGCCGAGACGATCGTGCCGTCCTGCTTCATCACGATGCGCAGCGGGATGGCGAAGCTGCGTTTGCCGAGGCGGGCGAGATCGAGACTCCAGCGTCGCTCGATCTGCGCCCGCACGTAGTCGCGGATGCTGTAGGTGGCGCTGGCCCCGTTGCCGTCGCCGGCGGTCATGTTGGATTCGCCGGCGCCGGTCAGCTTCAGCGCCGAGTCCGGCGTGCGCAGCCGCGCCAAAGCGCGCAGCTTGGCGTCGAGCGCATCCTCGAGCGCCGGCTGGCGCCCGGTCGGCGACACGGATTGCGGCGTCGGGCTCGCCTCGCGCTGCGGCGTGGAGGCCAGTTGCTGGGGCACCGGCGACTTCTGCGCCGCGGCCGGCGACACCGTTTCTTCGCCCAGGCGCACCAGGTCGATGGGAACGAATTTGGGCAGAGCCCCCGGGGGCTGGGTGGTGTGGTGGATGGCCATGAGGAGGATGATCAGAGCCGCCAGGCCGTGCAGCAGCAGCGACCCCGCCAATCCCGGGCTTTCCCGCACTGCGGTTTTCCACCGCTCGGGGGACGCCAGGACGCTGTGGAGTTCCAAACGCATCGGGCCGGCACGCTGCGATCCGCCGCCATGATAGCGCCATTGGCGGCGGAAAGGATCACGCCCGCTTGCGCGATTTCGCCAGTAACCCGCGCTTGCGCTGCACGGTCGGCGATTTCTCGGCCACGGCCAGGGCGCGCCGCACCCATTGCGCCAGTTCCTCAGGCTCGTCGTAGAGCCGTTCCGGGATCCGGTAATAGGAGAGCGAGACCCCCTGCCCCGTCTTCTTGCGGTAGGTGAAGGGTGCGCAGCCCTCGGCGAGGAATTCGTCGCGGTTGGTCGCGTCGGTCTTGAGGTAGATCAATTCGTCGATGACGATTCCGACCATGGCGTCGCCGACGAACAGACCCAGTCCGCCGAACATGCGCCGGGCGTGGATCGTGCCGAAATGTTCGAAGAGTTCCGGGCGATAGGGTTCCGCCGCGGGGCGCATCGTCAGTCGGCCTTGGCCGGCGTGATCGAGACCGATTCCCCGCAGCCGCATGCCGCGGTCTGGTTGGGGTTGTTGAACACGAAGCGGGCGCCGAGTTTCTCGCGCACGTAATCCATCTCGGTGCCGACGAGGAAGAGAATGGCCTTGGGGTCGATGAAGACCTTCACGCCCTTGTCCTCGACCACTTCCTCGAAGGGCTTGGCGCTTTCGGCATAGTCCATGGTGTAGCTCATGCCGGCGCAGCCGCCGTTGGTCACGCCGACGCGCACGCCCAGGTATTTGCCATCGGCGTTGGCGATGATCTCGCGCACGCGGGCGGCCGCGGCGTCCGACAGGTGGATCGCCTTGGGCCGCTCGCGCCGGGGCTTGGTTGTCGTCGGTTCGCTCATCAGTACATGTTCAGTTCGAGTTTGGCTTCTTCGCTCATGCGGTCCGGTGTCCAGGGCGGATCGAAGGTCATGGTGACCGTCACCTGGCCGATGCCTTCCACCGCTTCGAGCGCTTCCTTGACCATGTTGGGCATCTCGCCCGCCACCGGGCAGCCCGGCGCGGTCAGCGTCATGTCCACCGAGACGTCCTTGTTGTCCGCAACGTCCACCTTGTAGATGAGGCCCAGCTCATAGATGTCCACCGGGATTTCCGGATCGTACACGGTCTTGAGCGCCGCCACGAGCTTGGCCGTGAAGGCCTCAAGCTCCGCCGGCGGGATCGCCGATGTTGCGCCGTTTTCGTCGACGTTCTGCATCTCCAGGCTCATTCGGTCTTGGCGACGCCACCCTCCAAGGCTGATTTCATCGTATGCCAGGCCAGCGTCGCGCACTTCACGCGCATCGGGAAGGCAGACACCCCGGCCATGACATTGAGACGGTCACGGTCGTCGGCGTCGAGACCGCCGGCGTCCTCGCCCTTGACGAGATGGAGGAAGCCGCCCATCAGCGTCTCGGCCTCGGCCACGGTGCGCCCGGCCAGCATGTCGGTCATCAGCGACGCCGAGGCCTGGCTGATGGCGCAGCCCCGGCCCTCGAAGCTGATGTCCTTGATGCGGCCGTCGTCGCCGACGGAAAGGTAGATCTTCACCCGGTCGCCGCACAGCGGGTTGTGCCCCTCGCCGGTGTGCGAGGCATGGTCGAGCGGCCCGAAATGGCGCGGGTGCCGCGAGTGATCGAGGATCACTTCCTGATAGAGTTCGCGCAGACTGTCGTCCATGCTCAACCCAGGATCTTCCTGGCCTTCTCCAGGCCTGCGACCAGTGCCTCCACGTCCTCGCGCGTCGAATAGAGCGCGAACGAGGCGCGGGTCGTCGAAACCACGCCGAAGCGGTCCATCAGCGGCTGGGCGCAGTGATGCCCGGCGCGGACCGCCACGCCTTCACGATCCAATATGGTGGCCAGATCGTGCGCGTGCATCCCCTCGGCCTCGAAAGACAGGATGGCGCCTTTCGCGGGGGCGTCGCCGACCAGGCGCAGCCAGTTGAAGGGGCGGACCGCGTCCCTCGCGTAGGAGAGGAGCGACAATTCATGGGCCTTGACCGCCGCCCGGTCGAAGGCGGTGATGTAGTCGAGGGCGGCGGCCAGCCCCACGCTTTCGATGATCGGCGGCGTGCCGGCTTCGAAGCGGGCCGGCGGATCGGCATAGGTGATCTTGTCGCGGGTGACCTCGCGGATCATCTCGCCGCCGCCCAGCATGGGCCGCATGGCTTTGAGGTGCGCCATCTTGGCGTAGAGCGCGCCGATGCCGGTGGGACCGTAGAGCTTGTGGCCGGTGATCACGTAGAAATCGGCGTCCAGCTCGCGGACATCGACGACCTCGTGCACCGCGCCTTGGCAGCCGTCGACCAGGACGGGAACGCCGCGCGCATGCGCCGCGGCGATGATGGCCTTCAGCGGCGACACGGTGCCCAGCACGTTCGACATGTGGGTGACCGCCACCAGCTTGGTGCGCGGGCCGATGGCCTCGGCTACCGCCGCCGCACCGAGCGAGCCGTCGTCGGCCACGTCCACCCATCGGAGGACGGCGCCGTCGCGCTCGCGCAGGAAATGCCAGGGGACGATGTTGGAGTGGTGCTCCATCACCGTCAGCACGATCTCGTCGCCGGGCTCGATGCGCGGCGCCAGCCACGACGAGGCCACCAGGTTGATGGCCTCGGTGCCGTTGCGCGTGAAGACGATCTCGTCCGCCGAGCGCGCGCCCAGGAAGCGGCGCACGGTCTCGCGCGCTTCTTCGTAGCGCTGGGTCGCCACGGCCGAAAGATGATGCACGCCCCGGTGGACATTGGCGTATTCGGAGGTGGCGAATGCCTCCATGGCCTCCAGCACCCGCCGCGGCTTCTGCGCCGAGGCCGCGCTGTCGAGATAGGCGAGCGGCTTGCCGTGCACCGGCCTGGCGAGGATCTCGAAATCCCCGCGCGGAGGCACGAAGGCCGGCGATGTCGCTTTGGTCTGCGCCATCATCGTGCCTGCTCCAGGGCGCGCGGCAGTACGGCCTCGATGTCGCGCCAGACCGCGGCGCGCAATTCGTCGTTGCCGATCTCGGCCACGGCTTCCTCGAGAAAGGCGCGCACCAGGAGCCGGCGCGCCTCGCGTTCCGGGATGCCGCGCGAGCGCAGGTAGAACAGGGATTCCGCGTCCAGGTCGCCGACCGCGGCGCCGTGGGCGCATTTCACGTCGTCGGCGAAGATGATGAGTTCCGGCTTGAGATCGGCTTCGGCGCGCGTGCTGGTCAGGACGGCCTTGGCCGTCTGGCGGCTGTCGGAGCCGTTGGCGCCTTCGCGCACCGTGATCTTGCCCTGGTAGGCCGAGCGCGACTTGCCGCCGGCCACGTGCTTGAACTGTTGCGTCGAGTGGGTCTTGCCGGCGGCGTGCTCGATATGCGTGGTCACGTCCGCGTGGCTTTCGCCGCCCAGCACGTTGACTCCGGAGATGTGCGCCTCCGCGCCTTCTTCCCTGAGCACGAGATGGAGTTCGGTCCGCGACAGGCGCGAGCCGAAATTGGCGAAATGGGCGCGGTAGCGGGCGTCACGGGCCTCGCCCACCGCGATGTGCTCGACGGTGAACGACTTGGGCGCATTCGGAGCGATGCGCACGTGAGTCAGTTCGGCGCCTCGCCCCAGCGCGATCTCCACACCGACATTGCGCAGCAGGCCGGCGTCGACGGCATGGGTCTCGGCAAGCGTCAGGCAGGCGCCTTCCTCGAGCACGATCAGCAGCCGCAGATTGCCGGTGGAGCTCACCGTCAACGGCAAGATTTGGGGGATTTTGCGGTCCTTGGCGACGCGCAGCGCCGCGCCGCCCTGGGCGAACGCCAGCGATGCTTCTTCCATGGTCGGGCGGTTGCCGATGTTGCCCAGGTTCTTGACGACCCAGTCGGGCGGCGCGGGCTTCGCCAGATCGAACACTTCGACGCCGTCGGGCACTTCGCCGATCTGCCAGTGGGCGGTGCCGGCGGCGGCAACCTGTCCGGCATCGAGCACTGCGCGCAGGTCGCTGTAGCGCCAGTGCTCGAAGCGGCGATGCGGCATGCCGCGGACGCGGAAGCTTTCGAGGGCTTCGGCCTTGCGTGCTTCGATGGGCGAAACCGCGCTCATGCCGGCTCCTTGGCCACCTGGGCGTAGCCCTTCGCTTCCAGTTCGAGGGCGAGTTCCTTGCCGCCTTCGGCGACGATGCGTCCGCCCGCCAGCACGTGCACACGATCGGGCACGATGTAGGTCAAGAGGCGCTGGTAATGGGTGATCACCAGCATGCCGCGCTGCGGCGAGCGCGTGGCGTTGACGCCGTCGGCCACCAGCTTGAGGGCATCGATGTCCAGCCCGGAGTCGGTCTCGTCGAGGATCGCCAGCTTCGGCTCGAACAGCGACAGCTGCAGGATCTCCAGGCGCTTCTTCTCGCCGCCGGAGAAGCCGACATTGAGGGGGCGCTTGAGCATCTCTTCGCTGACCTGCAGCGCCTCGGCCTTCTTACGCACGAGCTTCAGGACGCTCATGGCGTCGAGTTCGCTGTCGCCGCGGGCGCGCCGCTGGGCGTTGAGTGCCGTCTTGAGGAAGGTCAGCGTGCTGACGCCGGGAATCTCGACCGGATACTGCATCGCCAGGAAGATGCCCTTGGCGGCGCGTTCTTCCGTCTTCAACTGGAGCAGATCGTGACCGTCATAGCTGATCGAGCCAGCGGTGACCTCGTAACCCTCGCGCCCCGCCAGCACGTAGGAGAGCGTCGACTTGCCGGAGCCGTTCGGCCCCATGATGGCATGCATCTTGCCGGCCTCGACGGTGAGCGTGAGGCCTTGGAGGATTTCCTTGCCGTCGACGGCGGCATGCAGGTTCTTGATCTCGAGCATTATTCGCCATCCCAATAGTCGCAGGGCGAGACCCGCCCGCGCGTCGAAAACGTCTTGTTCGCCAGGTCGAAGGCCTTGACGCCGGCCCGCACGCCGATCTTTCCGGAGTCGGGATATTCCACAACGTCGGCGCTGGTGTAGTTCGAGAAGCCGAGATAGCGCAGCTCATCGCTTCCCGTATTGATGATCTGATGTGCCTCGCCACCCGCCGGGGCGCTGAGGCAATCGCCGGCCTTCACCGGCAGCCGCTGCTCGCCGAAGCGATACTCGCCTGTTCCGGAGAGGACGAGGAACAGCTCGTCGCACTCGTGATGACGATGGAAGGGGAAGGCGATCTTGCCGGCAGGCACGACATGAAGCATGCAGCCCATGTATTTGAGGCCCAGCGCTTCGCCGACTTCACCGATCCGCACGGCGAACTTCTCGCCGTTCGAGAACGGCTTGAGCTCCAGATCGGCGGGGTTGACGACCGGCCTCATCCGACGCTGCCTTCCAGGCTGATGCCGACAAGTTTCTGGGCTTCGACGGCGAATTCCATGGGCAATTGCTGCAGCACTTCGCGGCAGAAACCGTTGACGATCAGCGACACCGCCTCATCCTGCGAAATGCCGCGCTGCAGGCAGTAGAACAGCTGGTCTTCGGCGATCTTCGAGGTGGTCGCCTCGTGTTCGATGCGCGCCGTGGGATTGCGGCTCTCGACATAGGGCACCGTATGGGCGCCGCATTTCGCGCCGATCAGGAGCGAGTCGCATTGCGTGTGGTTGCGGGCGTTCATGGCGTGGGGATGCACGCTGACGAGTCCGCGATAGGTGTTCTGTGCCTTGCCGGCGCTGATGCCCTTGGAGATGATCCGCGAGCGCGTGTTGCGCCCCAGATGGATCATCTTGGTGCCGGTGTCGGCCTGTTGGAAATGGTTGGTGATGGCGATGGAGTAAAACTCGCCCACCGTGTCGTCGCCGCGCAGGATGCAGCTGGGATACTTCCAGGTGATGGCCGAGCCGGTCTCGACCTGGGTCCAGGAAATCTTAGACTTCGCTCCGCGGCAGTCGCCGCGCTTGGTGACGAAGTTGTAGATGCCGCCCTTGCCTTCGGCGTCGCCCGGATACCAGTTCTGCACCGTCGAATACTTGATCTCGGCGCGCTCCAGGGCCACGAGTTCGACCACCGCGGCGTGCAGCTGGTGCTCGTCACGCATCGGCGCCGTGCAGCCTTCGAGATAGGAGACGTATGAGCCTTCGTCGGCGATGATCAGCGTGCGCTCGAACTGCCCGGTCTGGCTGGCGTTGATGCGAAAATAGGTGGAGAGCTCCATCGGGCAGCGCACGCCCTTGGGCACGTAGACGAAGGTGCCGTCCGAGAACACCGCCGAATTCAGCGTGGCGAAGAAGTTGTCGGTCACCGGCACGACGCTGCCGAGGTACTTGCGCACCAAGTCGGGATAGTCGCGGATGGCTTGCGAGATCGGGCAGAACACTACGCCCGCCTCATTCAGCTTCTCCTTGAACGTCGTGGCGACGGAGACGGAATCGAACACCGCGTCTACCGCGACGCCGGCGAGCAGCTTCTGCTCCGACAGCGGGATGCCGAGCTTCTTGTAGGTCTCCAGCAGTTTGGGATCGACGTCCTCGAGCTTCTTGTGCGACTCGGAACTCTTCGGCGCCGCGTAATAATGGGCGTCCTGATAGTCGATCTTGGGGTAGCGCAGCCGGGCCCAGTTCGGCTCGGTCATCTCGCACCAGCGCCGGAACGCGGCGATGCGCCATTCCAGCATCCAATCAGGCTCGCCCTTCTTGGCCGAGATGAAGCGAACGATGTCCTCGTTCAATCCTTTGGGAGCGCGCTCCATCTCGATGTCGGTGACGAAGCCGTATTTGTACTTCTCACCGAGCGCGGCGATCTGGTCTTTGGTCTCGGCTGCAGCGGACATGGGCTGCCTCATGCGGCTGCGCGCGGACGGACGCGCGCAACAAGGTTGGAAATGGCGGCAAGGGCCGCATCAACGTCGGCTCCGGTAGAGTCCCAGCCGAAACTGGCGCGCAGCGCGCAACGTGCCAAGTCTTCTCTTACACCCATTGCGGCAAGGACGTGTGACGGCTTGACGCTCCCCGAAGAACATGCCGCACCGGAACTCATCATGACGCCATCCAGGTCCAGCGCCATCAGCGCCGTTTCGGCCGGGATGCCCGGCAAGGCGAAGTTCGAGGTGTTCCCCAGGCGCGGCGAAGCTTCTGCAAAGATGATCGCATCCGGCATGACCCGCCGCACGCCCTCTTCGAAGCGATCGCGCAACCCGCTCGATGCGTCCGTCCCCGCCGCCTCGGCCGCCGCGCCGAAGGCTGCGATTCCCGCGAGGTTTTCCGTTCCGGCCCGGCGGCCATGCTCCTGGCCGCCGCCGACCATCTGCGCTGCGAACGGAGCGTCGCGCACGACAAGGGCACCGGTACCCTGCAGGCCGCCGATCTTGTGCGCCGACAGGGTCACATAGTCGGCCGCGGGTACCGGCATTTTTCCCGCTGCCTGCACGGCGTCTACGAACAAGAGCGCGCCGGCTTCGGCGGCGATCGACGATGCCTCCGCAACGGACTGGATCGCGCCCGTCTCGTTGTTGGCGGCCATCAAGGCGATCAGCGCCCGGCCCTTGCCTTCGCGCAGGGCCTTGCGCACGCTGTCGAGCACGATCACGCCATCGGGGGCGCAGGGGACGATCTCCAGCCTGATGCCCGCCATGCGTTCCGCGGCGGCCGCAGCGGCGGCCAGCACGGTTTCATGTTCGATGGCCGAGACGAACAGCCGCGTGATGCGCGAACCCGCAACCGCCGCGCCCTGGACCGCGCTCCACAGGGCTAGGGCGTTCGCTTCCGTGCCGCCGCTCGTGAAGACGACCTGCGAGGGTTTCGCCCCGGCGAAAGCGGCGACCTGTTCGCGTGCCGCCTCGATCATCGCGCGCGCGGCGCGGCCGCGGCCATGCACCGAGGACGCGTTGCCGCCGAGGGTCAGCGCGCGCTCCATGATCCCTTTCGCCTCGGGACGCAGAGGCGAAGTCGCGTTGTAATCGAGGTATGCCATCGTACTCTTGCGCGATCTTCAGGCGGCGGCGCGGCTATCCCCATCCTGCGCCGGTACTTCGGACGACTGCAGGTCGAGCTGGGCGCGGCCAAGCACGCGTTTCTCGACGACATCGGCCAGCGAGACAGACGACAAGAAGACATGGATCTGCCGGCCGAGCTCTTCCCACAGGTCGTGGGTGATGCAGCGCGCGCCTTGCGTGGCGCATCCTTTGGCGCTGCCCGGCTTGCAGCGCGTCGCCGTGATCGGCTCGTCGACTGCCATGATGATGTCTGCGACGCGGACTTCTTCGGACGGCCGGCTCAGCCTGTAGCCGCCGCCGGGACCGCGCACGC
Source organism: Alphaproteobacteria bacterium (assembly GCA_028871345.1). Taxonomy (GTDB): domain Bacteria; phylum Pseudomonadota; class Alphaproteobacteria; order Micropepsales; family Micropepsaceae; genus Rhizomicrobium. Next base: position 15,170 of record JAGWNK010000007.1, read on the forward strand.
TGGAGACTAGGCCGTTGCGCCGCAGCTTGGCGAACAGCTGTTCGAGGTACGAGAGCGATATTTCCTGCCGTTCCGCAATGTCCGCAAGCGAGACCGGGCGCGAGCCGGCCTCATGCGTGGCCAGGTCGGCCATCGCCATCACCGCATAACGACCTTTGGTGCTGAGTCTCATGGTCTTACTCCAAACTGCCGCGCGCGTTTTTCTTGCCCTTGGGGGGGCGCACTGGTGTATGAACAACCATCAAGCGCGTGGCGTCTTCCCTTAGGGATATAGATTTCCCGACTACTTCAGTCAAGAATTCCTCCTGACGCATCGCAAAGAAATCGCTATGGCACTGTTTTTGAACGATTTTAATTTGCGTAACATCAGGAAAAAAGCCCCAAATACCAGTTCCAACACAGCCGCCGGCCGCGCGTTCACGAGGAAATCCGACCATGCCTGATATCATTCTTCCCGGCCCAGCGGGCCGCATTGAGGCGCGATATCAGCGGCAAAAGGCCCCGGGCGCGCCAATGGCACTCGTTCTGCATTCGCACCCGCAATTCGGCGGGACTATGAACAACCCGCTGGTCTACGACCTCTTTCACATGTTCCACGGCCTCGGTTGCACCGCGGTCCGCTTCAATTTCCGGGGCGTCGGGCGCAGCCAGGGAACGTTCGATTCGGGCTCGGGGGAACTGTCCGACGCCGCCGCCATCCTGGACTGGATGAACACGCTCTATCCCAACCCCTCTTTCGTCTGGATCTGCGGCATCTCGTTCGGCGCGTGGATCGGCATGCAGCTTTTGATGCGCCGCCCCGAGATCACCGGGTTCGTCTCCATCGCCCCGCCGGCCAGCATGTACGATTTCGCCTTCCTGGCGCCCTGCCCGGCTTCGGGACTCATCGTCCATGGGACAAAGGACCTCGTGGTCCCCGAAGGCGATGTGCAGAAACTGGTGGACCGGCTGACGGCCCAGAAGGGCATCAAGATCACCTATGAGAAGATCGAAGGCGCCAATCATTTCTTCGACAAGCACGAGGGCGACGTGGTCGAAATGGTCAAGGAATACGTCCACCGCCGGATGACCCAGCCGCACGAGGGTCGCTGATGCGGCGAACACGTGGGAGTGCCATGAATATTCGTCTGACAATGGCCGCCCTGGCGGCGATCGTCGTGGCCGTGCCGGCCTATGCCGTGGACAACGCCAAGGTGTGTGCCAGCACCGCCAAAGACGGCGCCACGCCCGACATGATCATCGAGGCCTGCTCGGCGATTGTCCAAGACGCCGACAATCCCGGCGTCCTCGCCGGCGCCTACTACAACCGCGGTAACGCATATTTCGACAAGAAGAACTACGAGCTCGCCATCGCCGATTACGACCATGCGGTGAAGCTGAGGGCGAACTACGCCTCCGCCATGTTCAACCGCGGCCTGGCCAAGAAACATTTGGGCGACAACGCCGGCGGCGATGCCGACATGGCGGCAGCCAAGGCGATGAACCAGTAGGCTAGATTTCCGGCGGCCGGCGGAAGGCGATCATCAGCCGGTTCCAGCCGTTGATGACGACGACCGCCACCGTCAGTTCGACGATTTCCTTCTCGCTGAACGCGTGGCGCGCACGCTCGTAAACCTCATCGGGCACGCTCTCGCGCCCCAGCAGGGTGACGGCTTCCGTCCATGCCAGCGCCGCCTGCTCCCGTTCGGTATAGAGCGGCGCCTCGCGCCAGGCATTCAACAGGTGGATACGCTCATGGGTCTCGCCGGCCTTCACTGCGTCGCGGACATGCATGGCGATACAGAAGGCGCAGCCATTGATCTGGGAGGCCCGGATCTTGACCAGCTCCAGCAGCTTCGCCTCAAGGCCGCAGCGGTCGACGTATCCCTGCAGCGCGCGCATGGCGTTCAGGGCCTCCGGCGCGGCCGTTCCCATGTCCAGACGCAAGCGTTTCTCCTCCAAGGGTGGCTGTTACGATATAGGGCCCGAGCCGCGGTTTGCGAGCAGATTCCCGGTAGCGAAGCGAGCCTTTTTGAATGGCTGCCATTCGTGCTAGACAGCCCGACTTTCCTTAAGGTTTTCCGCCATGCCCGCGCCTGCATTCAAGTCCTCATTCTTGTGTACGATCGTGGAGCGCGGCGGTTATCAGGACTGCACCGACGCCGAGGCCCTCGACGCTCTGCTGGGCAAGGAGATCGTCACGTCCTATATCGGCTTCGACTGCACCGCTCCCAGCCTGCATATCGGTAGCCTGGTCCAGATCATGACGCTTAGGCGGCTGCAGCAGAGCGGACACAAGCCGATCGTCGTCATGGGTGGCGGCACTACGAAGGTGGGCGATCCGTCGGGCAAGGACGAGAGCCGCCAGCTCCTGTCGCCGGAGCAGATCGAGTCCAACAAGAAGAGCATCCTGCGGATCTTCGAACGCTTCCTGAAGTTCGGCGACGGCCCCACCGACGCCGTCATGGTCGACAACGCCGACTGGCTCGACAAGCTCGAATACATCCCGTTCCTGCGCGATATCGGCCGGCATTTCACGATCAACAAGATGCTGACGATGGACAGCGTCAAGCTGCGGCTCGACCGCGATCAGTCGCTCAGCTTCCTGGAGTTCAACTACATGATACTCCAGGCCTACGATTTCCTCGAGCTCTACCGCCGCTATGGCTGCCGGCTGCAATGCGGCGGCTCGGACCAGTGGGGCAACATCGTCAACGGCATCGACCTCGGCCGTCGCGTGTCCGCCGCCGAGCTTTTTGGACTGACCTCACCCCTGATGACCACGGCTTCCGGGGCCAAGATGGGAAAGACCGCGGCGGGCGCCGTGTGGCTCAACGCCGAACAGCTCAGCCCCTACGACTACTGGCAATACTGGAGGAACACCGAGGATGCCGACGTCGGTCGCTTCCTCAAGCTGTTCACCGATCTGCCGCCCGACGAGATCGCCCGGCTCGAGGCTCTGAAGGGGTCGGAGATCAACGAGACCAAAAAAGTGCTCGCGACCGAAGCCACCGCCTTGGCGCATGGCCGCCTCGCGGCGGAGCAGGCCGCCGAGACCGCGCGCCGCACCTTCGAGGAAGGTGCGCTCGATGCCCGTCTGCCGACGTTCGAGATCGCGCGCGCCAGGCTGGAAGGCATCGCCGTCACCGCCCTGGCGCACCAAGCCGGACTGACCTCCTCGGCCAGCGAGGCGCGCCGTCACATCGAAGGGGGTGGACTTCGCCTCAACGATGCGCCGGTCAAGGATGTCCGGGCCACGATTGCCGCTTCGGACATTTCTTCCAATGGCGTCATCAAGCTGTCCCTGGGCAAGAAGAAGCACATTCTTGTGAAGCCGGTATAGTCGCTATTGGCCCTTTGGCGACGGGGTCACAGCCTGCGTGTTGGGCTGAGGCTGCGGTGGTGTTGGCGCTGCCGGCTTGGGTGTGTTTGACGGGGGCGTCGGCATGCGCCCTTCGAAGATGCGCCGCAGAATTCCCGGCGCCAGCACGGACAACGGATTGATGCTGACCGACGGCTCGTCGGCGTTGCCCGTGACGGAATAGCTCATGCCGAAGATGCCTTCGCCCTGCTTCGACGTGAGCACGTCGCCGATCAGCGGGATGTTGCCGAGCACGCTGTTGATCCCGTAGATCGGCACGATGGTCCCTTTGAGCGCGATGTCGTTCTTGGAGCGGTCCACGTATCCGTCGGCGGTGATGCCGATCGCAGGACCCGTGGCGCGCGCGTCGCGCACCGCGACGACACCGTTGCGCGACGAGAATTGCACGTCGAGCGTGTCCACCTCGATGCCCTGTCCGCGCATCAGGTTGACCATGCCGCCAAGCGATCCGGCGGTGAAGACGCGGGCGAGGAACGGCTGATCGACGACGCGGAAATCGCGCAGCGTCATCTTGCCCTCGAAATCGGGCGTGTTCGCGTCGGACGTCGGCTGGTCCGCTCGACCTGGGAACGATGCCGAGAAATCGAACTTTCCGCCGCGCATGCTGTTGAAGCCGAACAGGCCGCGGGTGAGCGTGCCCATGTCGTTGGTCGCGAGCGACATATGGCGGCCGTTGCCGTTCGGCGCGATGCTGGCCGATACCGTGGCCGTCTTGGACAGCGTTGCAGACAGTGTCATGGATGAAGGCTTGTCGGCGATGCCGGCGACGTCCAGGGCGAATTGCGACAGGGCCACGCCGTCGCGCAGCACCAGCCGGTCGAGCTTGGCGTTGATATGGAACGGCTCGTCCAGCGTATCGTCATCGCTCCCGCTGCCGTGGTGGGCCAGGCGTGAGCCGTCCAGCGACTTGCCGCGCAATTGAACATCGAGTCCGCTGCTGCCGCGGTTCAGATCGAGAGCGAAGTCGTCGATCGGGCCGACCTTCACGGAAGGCGCGTGCAGTTGCGAGAGTTTGCCGGTGCCGTCGTACTTGGCGCTCGCCGTGACCGAGGTGCCGGGCCCCGTAATCCGGATGCCCTCGCTGGCGATGGCGCTTTTGGGGCCGAAGCCGAGATCCACCTTCGCCGTCATCGGGAAACCGGCGGGCTTGTTGACCCCGATGAAATCGACAGTCAGTGCGGACGGTGTGAGATCGAGAGACAACGCACCTTGGGTGAGCGCGCCGCGGTGACCGGTCAACGTCCCCGATATTCCGATCGGCCCTCTGATGTAGTCCTTGGTCTTGAGCCCGAGCGCCGTCCGGGCCTGGTCGTCCACCGTGCCTTTGACCGAGATCTTGGTCGTTACGGCGTTCGCCGTCTTGAAATCTTCGGTCCAGTCCAGCGCCACGCGTGCCGCCGAACCGCCGAGCCCGGAGGTGCCCGTCGCCCGCAGCTTGGTGTTGTCGATCGCGAAATTGATCGTCCCGTCGGTCAAGCGCGTGTGGGGGCCAAGCGCCAGACTGAAACCGGTGACTGCAGCCTTGATGCCGATCGCAACCTGATCGACATCGAGCGCCTTGCGCATCGGGACCCGGAACGACAGATCGATCTTCGCCGTGCCCTTGGAATCCGCGGCATTGACGTTGAAGCGCGTGGGGTAGCGCAGCGGCGGCATGTCCACGAGCGCCAGGACGTCGGACATCGAACCTTGCACCTGGCCCGTGATGTCTCCGGTCTCGTCCGCCGCGCCGAGATCCGGGATCGCGAACTTGGCGCCGCTGACGACCAGCGGGCCTATCTTGGCGGAACTGATGTCGGCCTTGAACGAATTGCCGTCGACAACCGCCGCGCCCTGCACCTGCGTCAGGTGCGTCAGGCCCTTGATGTAATTGATCTCGCCGCCTGCGAGCGTGAATTTCACCGTCAAAGCCTCAGCCGGAAGCGTAGGTGCGTCGAGCATTCCCGCCGGGACATGCATCTCCAAGGAGACGGGCCCTATCACGCCGGTCTGCATGTTCTCTGCGGCCCAATCGCGGGCCCCGGGCGCGGCCATGACCGGCCAATAACGGACGACGTCGCGCACGCTCATCGGCGACAGGGAGGCACTGATCGAAATTGCCGGCGACTTGTCCTTCACCATGGTGAGGTCGCCTGACGCCTGCAGCGCCAAAGGCTTGCCGTTCACACCGAGGTGCTCGATCACCAGTTGCCTGGCGGAAGGTAACCACGCGCCGCGGAAATCAACGAGCTGAAACTGCACGGGTTCCGCGAACACGCCCGGAAGGTTGAGAGCAACGCTGTCCAGGCGCAACTCACCGCGAGCTTTGGCGAGCTCGCCGGTCGGCAGCGTCTGCAGATCCACCTTGCCCTGGATGTGACCGTTGATCCTGTCGGATTCGATCGTGGCATCGTCGATCAGGAGGCGCTGATTGACGCCGTCATATCGGCCGACGGCGTTCATCCGCCGGACGCGGACACCTCCATCGCGGACGCCCGGAATGACAAAGGCGCCGGCTGCGGAGGCGCCGAAATCGGCGGACAGCAGATGGGAGCGCGCAACCTTGAACGAACCGGAAATGTCTACCTTCAGTGCGGTGTCCTTGACGGCGGCGAAGGTCTTGCTGTTGGCAGCCAGCGCACGGACTTCGAGCCCGGTGATCGCCACATCGCCGCCCACTTCGCCCGTCTTGGGCGGGAAGCGTATGTCGGCGGCGACATGTGCCGGATGTCCGGAGATTTCCACATCCGCGTTAACCCGCGCATCCAGGTTGTTGCCCGCCGTCGCCAGACGGAAATCCGCCTGCGGCGCGACGACGAACAGACCCGTCGTCTCGTCGTAGAATGCCAGGCGGGCGTTGCGCACGGCGAAGCTTTCCAGGGACGAGGCGCGGCCGTTGGTGGTCCGGATCGCATCGGAGATGCGGCTGAGGATGTCATGCTCCTGCTTGTCCTTCTCGACACCCAACCTCAGGCCGCCGTTCGCAGTGCGAACCAGTGTGAGTTGGACGCCGACCAGGGCAATCCGCTTGACGACGATATTGCCCTGCAGGAACGGCCTTGCGGCGAGCCCGATTTCCGCCTTCGGCGCCTGCGCGATGATGCGCCCGCTGCTGTCAAAGACCCGGGTGCCGAGGATGACGAGGTTGACGCGGCCTTCGTCGCGCTCCCATTCGATGGCAGCCTGGTCGTACTTCACTTCGATTCCTGGAAGCGCGCGGTCGAGGGCCTCGGCAAGCGTGTTGCCGAACGGCCCCAGCGAGACAGGTCCGAAAAGGAGGCGTACGCCCGCCCCAATGGCGAAAAATGCCAATGCCGCCGCAATGCCTGTCGCCACCAGGGCAGCGCGGCTGACATGGTGCGCCTTCACATACCGCCGTATGAAGGCGATAGGGGACCGCCGGGCCAAATCAGACAAGATCAAGGGTCGCGCACCTCGTCCATCCACATGCGCCGCACGCTTGCGGGCCCGGAGGGCTCTTGCGCTGAATCGCGCATCACTTTATCGCCTATACGGCCCGACGCCCCGCCGCAACTTAACTTCTGGATACGGCATGGACCTCAAGCCCGGCGACAAGGCCCCCGCGTTCAAGCTCGCCACCGATGGCGACGGCGAGATTTCGCTGTCGAGCCTCAAGGGCCGTCCGTTTGTTGTGTACTTCTACCCTAAAGACGATACTTCCGGTTGCACGAAGGAAGCACTGGATTTCACGAAATTCCGTAAGAAATTTCAAGACTTAGGCGTTCCCGTGATTGGCGTGTCGAAGGACAGCGCCACCTCTCACCACAAGTTCAAAACCAAACACAAGTTGAACATAACGCTTGGCTCCGATCCCGAAACCAAGACCGCGCAGGCCTACGGCGTATGGGTCGAGAAAAGCATGTATGGCCACAGGTATATGGGCATGGAGCGCGCCACCTTCCTGGTCGATGCCGGGGGCAAAATCCGCCAAGTCTGGCGGAAAGTGAAGGTGGCAGGCCATGCGGAGGCCGTGCTCGCTGCGGCAAAATTGCTTTGACGGCCCGGAAATCTTCGGCACCGCCCGCCCGGCGATTAACCTCCAAGTCGTTTTTCTGGGCTAACAACTTGATCCACAGCCCACAAAAAGGTGAAATGCCGTCAACTGGGGTCGGCGCGGTCAAAGACGCCCAAAAGGGAAGTGTGGAGATGAACGGGACGCTCGCGGAGCGCGTCTGGGCGTGGCTTCATGAGACATTTCCGGAGCGTCAGGTATACGTCCGCAGCGACGGGCGCGTGCAGTTCTTTACCTTTGGGCCTGCGCTGCAGGCGGCCCTGGCCGGCCTTTCACTGATCTTCCTCGGTTGGGTGGCGTTCGCCACCGTGAACGTGATCTTCAAGGACCGCATCATTGCGGCCAAGGACCACCGCTTCCAGCAGGCGCAGTCGGCCTACGAGAACCGCCTGGCCGACTTGCAGCTCTCCTATGACGAAGTGAACGGCGCCCTGGTCTCGGCAGAGGACAAGTTCAAGGCCACGGCCGACGAGCTGCAGGCCAAGCAGAATACGATCATGGGCTTCCTCGATCGGCGTCAGCAGGTTGACCAGGTCCTTACCAACAGCAGCATGCCGCTGCCTGCCGACAACAGCGCTGCCGGCTCGGGCCGCGAGTCGCCCAACGATGCCCTGGAAGCCCCGACGCCGCCCTCCTCGATCGGCAGCGGCAACTATGGCGGGTCTTCCGACATCACGGTCAACCCTCAGCCGGTCAAACCGCAGCCGAGGACCGCCAAGCCGGCGCACGCGAGCCTGCTCGATTTCAGCGGCGCGGTTGGTAGGCTCGCCGGGGTGCTGTTTGGACCGAAAAAGGAAGCCGAGATATCTCCCGCGACGGTCGAGCGGCATCCCATTCTGAAACGCCTGGCCGCGCAGACCGAGCGGGTCCGCAGAATGGGCACCAGCGAAACGATGCTGATGGCGCGGGCCCAGGGCGAAGCGGCCGATGGCGTCAAGGAGATCCAGGCAGTTCTGCGCCATACGGGAATTAACCCTGATCAGTTTCAGCAGCAGCTAAATCAGTCCGAAGGGGTCGGTGGCCCCGAGATACCCCTGGAGTCGGTTCACATCGAAGGCATCAGCGACACGGCGTTCCAGCAGGCTTATCTGCGCGCGTCCGCGGTCCTCGAGCAGCTTAATGAGTTATTGAGGGGCATGCGCCACGTGCCGCTGACCACACCCGTCTCCGGTAGCCAGTTCGAACGCTCCAGCGGCTTCGGGCCGCGCGTCGATCCGTTTACCGGTCATTATGCATTCCATCCCGGAATCGATTTCGCAGGACCGTGGGGTGCTATCGTGCGCGCGACAGCGCCGGGTAAAGTTGTTTGGGCCGGACCCCGCGGCTCATACGGAAACATGGTTGAAATTGACCATGGCTATGGAATTCACACGAGATACGCACATCTATCATCGATCTTGGTGCATGTGGGCGCTAAGCTTGGTGAAGGTTCGCCAGTCGGAAAACTCGGGTCGACGGGGCGTAGTACCGGACCGCATGTCCACTATGAAGTTTGGTACGATGATGTGGTGAGAAACCCGAGGAACTTCATCGAGGCAGGGCGACATGTTCTCCAGCAAGAGTAAGGATAAGGATACAAGCGCACCCGCGGCGCCGACCGCACAATCCTCGCTGCAGCCAAAACGCATGGCGCGGTCGTCGGCGCCGTCCATCATCAGTTCCGATCTCGTGGTGCAAGGCACGTTGACCTCGAGCGGTGACATCCAGATTGATGGCCGCGTCGAAGGTGACGTGAACAGCGCCGGTCTGGTCATCGGCGACAAGGCATTCATTCACGGCGACATCATGGCCGAAGAGGTCACGGTGCGCGGCCGGGTGCAGGGCGGCATCCGCGCGCGCAAGGTGCTTCTGGCGTCGACTTGCCACGTCGAGGGCAACATCTTGCACGAAGCGTTCGCCGTGGAAACGGGAGCCTTCTTCGAGGGAAACTGCCGCCACGCCGACAACCCGCTGGCGGAAGAGGCACCAAAGAAGTCCGACTACCGCGCTGCGCCTGCGGCATCGGCCGCGACCGCGGCTTCGACGGTGTCCGCCATGGTCTCACGCCCGATGGCGGCGGCCTCCACGGCCACCTTCACGCCGCTGAAGACCAACTGACGGTTCTTGCAGACAGATTTGCGGAAGCCGGAAACGCCCGTTTCCGGCTTTTGCGTTCGCGGCTAATCGAGATCCTTGATCTCTTCGGCCTTCTTGCCGCCCACGGCCTGCGCCAGAGCCGCCGCCATGAACGGATCGAGCTCGCCGTCAAGCACGTCCTGAGGCGCGCGACTTTCGACGCCCGTGCGCAGATCCTTGACGAGCTGATAGGGCTGCAACACGTAGGACCGGATCTGATGGCCCCAGCCGATGTCGGATTTCTCGCCGATGAAGGCGCCGGTTTCCGCACGCTTCTTTTCGAGTTCGATCTCATAGAGGCGTGACCGCAGCATGTCCCAGCAGACGGCCCGGTTCTGGTGCTGCGAACGCTCGGTCTGGCAGGACACGGCGATGCCGGTCGGAAGGTGCGTAATGCGGACGGCGCTCTCCGTCTTGTTGACGTGCTGGCCGCCGGCGCCCGAGGCCCGATAGACGTCGATGCGAACATCCTTTTCGGGAATATCGATCTCGATCGTCTGATCGATAACCGGATACACCGTCACTGACGAGAAGCTCGTATGCCGGCGGGCGTTGGCGTCAAAGGGCGAGATGCGCACCAAGCGGTGGACGCCGGCTTCGCTTTTCAGCCAGCCATAAGCGTTGGGGCCCTTGACCAGCAAGGTCGCCGACTTGATGCCGGCGCCTTCGCCTTCGCTTTCTTCGAGCCACTCGAGCTTATACCCCTTGCGCTCCGCCCACCGCGTGTACATACGCAGCAGCATCTCCGCCCAATCCTGGCTTTCGGTGCCTCCCGCGCCGGCATGGATCTCCAAATAGGTGTCGTTGCCGTCGGCTTCGCCGGACAGCATGGATTCCAGCCGCAACGCGTCGGCGCGCCTGGCCAGTGCATCGATCGACCTTTCGGCATCGGCCACCATCGCCGCCTCGTTCTCGGCTTCAGCAAGTTCGAGGAGGCCCTGCGCGTCGGCGAGTTCGCCCTCCACCGCACGAACCGACGCGAGCGCCTCGTCAAGGCGCTGGCGCTCGCGCATCAGCTTCTGGGCTTCCTGGGGGCTGTTCCAAATGGCCGGATCCTCGGCCTTGGCGTTCAGTTCATCGAGGCGACGAACGGCTTTGTCCCAGTCAAAGATGCCTCCTCAGCAGGGCGACGGCCTGCTGGATTTCGTCGACGTTGCGTTTGGTCTCGGGACGCATGGCTTGGTCTCTTGCGGCGAGCCGATATAGGGTCTCGGCAGGGCGAGTGCAATCGTCAGTCGGGCGGCGGTTCGAGGGCGTAAAGCCCACTTCCGGACTCGCTGGCCCGCAGATGTTCGAGTTCCTGGGTATACCGCTTGAGGGCATAGGCCTCGGTCATGAACCCTACGACCCTGTGATCCGTCCGCGAGGCCAGTACGGGCAGCGTTTCGCTCTGGGTATCCTCGAAGCGCAGGAGCGCCGTGCGCAGATTGTCCCCCGGCAGCAGATGCAGCGCCCCGTGGCGCGCCAGATCACCGACCACAATGCCCGGCAAGGCGTCATCGAGGCCGTAATCGTGCGCCGCGATCATATCGATGGCGCCGACATACTGTCCGGCCCTGTCGATCACGAAGACCCGCTTGGCGGCCCCGGGCGGATACATCTCGCGCAGAGCCCGCAAGGTCATGTCGTTCATGACGATCTTCGGATCCGAACGCATCAGGCGGCCCACGGTCAGCTCGGAGATCCAGCCGACGTCGTGGGCACCCCGGATGGAAAGCCCTTTGAGATGGAAACGCCAGGTCGCGAAGGAATAGCCGAAGGTAAGGCGGACGATGGTCGAGGCGATGGTCACGGCGAGAAGCACCCCGACGGTGACGGCAAAGTCGCCGGTGGCCTCGAGGACCAGGAAAACCATGGTGAACGGGGCCCCGATGATGGCGGCCGCGACGGATCCCATGCCGGCGAGCATGAACGCCGAACGCTGGGCGGCGATCTCGGGAAACACGAGAGCCCCCAGCTGGGCAAAGATGGCTCCGAAGAGCGCCCCCAGAAACAGCGATGAACTGAATAGCCCGCCGCGAAACCCGGACCCCACCGAGATGGCCGATGCAATCACCTTCGCCAGCAGCAGGACCGCCAGGAGCAGCAAGGGCAGCTGCGTGCTGAAATGGAACTGGATGGCGCCGTGTCCGCTTCCCAGGACCTGCGGGAAGAAGAATGCGATGGCGGAGAGGAGCAGGCCGCCGATCGCCGGTCTTGCCCAATCCGGGATGCGCGCTGCCCGCAGCAGGCGCTCGGTGAGCGTCACGGACTGCATGGCCACGATCGCAATGCCGGCCGCAACCAGCCCCATCACGGCAAAGATGTAATAGCTGGTGGGGGCCATGGTGAGCCCGCCCGTTACTTCGAAGAGCTCCTGCATATGGGTTATCGAGCGCTGGACCAGGGCGGCGCAGACCGACGCCACGACGACGGGGGCAAGTGCCCTTGTCGTATATCCGCCGAGAACGAGCTCGAAGCCGTAGAAGGCTCCCGCCAGCGGCGCGTTGAAGGCCGCCGCGATCGCCGCTCCCGCGCCGGCGGTCACAAAGATGCGCATGTCGATCCGCCGCAGGCGGCAGTACTGTCCTGCGAGCGAATAGAATGCCCCGCCGAGCTGCGTGTAGCCCGCCTCCATGCCAAGGGATGCTCCCGCCGCGTTCGACAACAGCGTGGAGAATGTCAGACGCAAGGAGTCGGCGAACGACATGCGGCCGCCGAACAGGGCATTGGCCTCGATGGGGTCGACGATCTCGGAGCCGCGCCGGTGGGTGGCGCGCCGGAAGAGGCCGAGGAGAAGTCCGCCGACCACGGGGATGATGAGGATGCGTGTGGGCGACACGCCGATGCCGCTGCTGAGAAACTCCCGCATCGGCAGCGAGAAATTGGTGCGGTGGAGGAAAACGACCGCCTCGCGCAGCAAGGCGACGCCCAGTCCGACGACGGCACCGAGAGCCGCACAGAGCACGATCTGCAGGAACTCGTTGGCGCGCAACGCCCGCTGAAGCGACAGGAGGCCAAGCTTGGCCCTGCGGCCAAGAAAACGTCCGCCAGGGCCGGAAAATTCCAGGAGACCACTGAAATGCACGGGCATTCACTCTCGACACACTGCGCCCCGGCGCACCGTGCGTAGCATGCCGCATCGAGATTCCCGGTGCTACCTGGAAATAACTCCGCCGGCGATCAATAAAGGCCGCCGGTACCTTCCTCTACGCCATTCGGCGAAGTCGGCGTCGCGCCCGTCGGCACATCGCCGCCGATGACCATTGGCGGCGGCGCACCGGGGTCGCCTGGAGCGGTTCCCGATTTGAAGGCCTCCATGATCGATCCCGGAGCTCCCTCGGGCACCGTTGCACCTGTCAGGCGGTCCACCGACAAGAACTCGATCCCCGGGGGCACGCGGAAAGGCGTCGGCGGGACGTCAGCCAGGGCGCCCTTCATGAAATCGCGGAAAATCGGGGCGGCCACCGTGGCGCCCTGCTCCATCTTGCCCAGCGTACGGGGGTTGTCGAACCCGACATAGACACCGCAGGCCAAATCCGGGGAGAAGCCGACAAACCACGTGTCGCGGGAGTCGTTTGACGTACCGGTCTTGCCGGCCAGCGGCTTGCCAACCGCCTGGACAGACTGACCTGTCCCGTGTTGGACGACACCCTGCAGGAAGGACACGATCTGGTAAGCGGTCCGCGGGTCGATGATCTGCTCTCGCGTGTCGGCCAGAAGCGGCTCGGCCTGGCCGTGCCAGTTCGGATCGTTGCAGCCGTCGCAGCGGCGCTGGTCATGTCGCCAAATCGTCCGGCCGTTGCGATCCTGGATTTGGTCGATCAATGACGGCGTGATCTTCTTGCCGCCGTTGACGAATTCCGAATAGCCCGTGGTGACGCGCAACAGAGTCGTACCGGTCGAGCCCAGCGCATTGGCCAGCAGCGGGTCGAGATGGTCGTACACGCCGAAGCGCTCCGCATAGGGCACGATCTTGTCCATGCCGACGGCCTGCGCCAGGCGGACCGTCATCAGGTTCTTGGACAGCTCGATGCCCCGCCGCAGCGTGGCCAGACCGATGAACTTCTTCTCGAAGTTCTCCGGGCACCACATCGGAAGCCCGGGGCCTTGCTGCATGCAGAACGGCGCGTCGAGGACTTTGGCCATGGGGGTGAAACCGTTGTCCAGCGCCGCGGCATAAACGAATGGCTTGAACGCCGAACCAGGCTGGCGCAACGCCTGCATGGCACGATCGTACTGGCTCGATGCGTAGGAGAACCCGCCGGAGAGGGCGAGAACGCGGCCCGTATGGGGATCCATCGCGACAATGCCGCCGTTGACTTCGGGCACCTGGCGCAGGCCGTAATCGCCGCGGTTGTCGACAGGTTCGACGTAGATGAGGTTGCCCGTCTTGACGACGTCCTGCGGTTTCGACGGTGCCGCGCCGACCAGGGCGTCCTTCAACTCGCGTCGTGCCCAGGTGAGTTCGCTGAAGGGAATGCGCGCTGTCGTGCCGCCCGCAAGACCGATTCGGACGCTTCGGTCGGCGCCAAAGCCGAGGACAACGGCGACGCGCCAAGTATCAATGCCCGATTGGTTGCCGACGCTGGCAAGGGTCGTCTTCCAGTCGCCTGTGACATCGATCGAGCTGACGGCGCCTCGCCAGCCGTGTCGCCGATCATAGCGCACCAGGCCCATGCGTAGCGCATTCACCGCGAAATTCTGCAGACGCGTGTCCAGGGTCGCCCGCACCTGCAAACCGCCGTCATAGAGCGCCTGCATGCCGTACCGGGCGTAGAGTTGCCGGCGAACTTCCTCGACGAAGTAGTTGGCGTCTTCCGTCTGGCTGCCGAGCGGGCGGGTTTCCGCGTTGAGCGGTTCGGCGATCGCCGCCTTGGCCTGCTCCTCCGTGATGTAGCCGTTCTCCTCCATCTGGCCGATGACCCAGTTGCGCCGGTCGACCGCAGCCTGGAGGTGGAATCGCGGATCGTAATGGCTCGGCGCCTTGGGAAGCGACGCAAGGAAGGCGACCTCGGCGATGTCGAGCTGATCCAGCGACTTGCCGAAATAGTTCAAGGCGGCAGCCGCAACGCCGTACGAGTTCTGGCCGAGATTGATCTCGTTCAGATAGAGCTCGAGAATCTTCTCTTTGGAATAGGTGGAGTCGATGCGCAGGGCGAGGACCACCTCGCGGATCTTGCGCGCCAGCTTGACGTCCGAATTAAGCAGGAAATTGCGCGCCACCTGCTGGGTGATGGTCGAAGCGCCCTCTGGCCGCCGTCCCATCACGACCTTGCCGATGTCCTTGATTGCCGCACGCAGCATGCCGCTGGGATCGATGCCAGGGTGATTGAAGAAGTTGCGGTCCTCGGCCGAGGTGAAGGCTTCCACGACGAGCTTTGGAACGAATGAGATCGGCACGAACACGCGCCGTTCGCGCGCATATTCGCCCAGAAGCGTGCCGTCGCCGGCATAGACGCGGGTCGTCACCGGCGGCGTGTAGTTCTGGAGCGCTTCGACGCTGGGCAGGTCCCGCGTCACCCAGAGCACGTAGATGACGCCGGACAAGACAACCAGGCCCAGCAGCACGGCGGCGCCCAGGCCGGAATAGAGGACGGCGCGGGCGCGCCACTTCTGCCAGGAAACGGCGTCACGCACCTGCGACAGGGGAGATTCCCGCCGCGCCTTGGCCGGCTCGTCTGAATGCTGCGGCTCCGCTTCCTGATCCCGGAATCCGTCTGGAGCGACGCGAAGGCGCCATGCCTGGCTTTCACGAGGTCCTGGCGGCTCCATGGCGGCCATCGCCCTGGCTGCAGGCTTGACCGGCTCACCGGCCGCCGGCGCGCCCACGGCGGGCTCGTGGCGGGCCTCGACCGGGTTCGCCCCGACCGAGGGCTCATCGCCCGCGTCGGCGGGTTCCGTCACATGTTCGACCGGCTCCGCGTCGGCTTCGCCCGGCTCTGCATCGGCCCGACCCGGCTCTTCGGCGACCGGGGTCGCATCGTCCTGAGCCGCCGCCCGAACGGGAGCCTGGACAGGGTCGTCGGGCCCAGACTGTTCTTGCGGACCGGGCTCGGCCGGCTTCGAGACATCATCAGGATTGTCGATCATGGTGTTCGATTATGACCGGGCGACGCGGCTTCGTCACTGCAAGCTTTGGATCGCCTCGGGTCCGGCGGCCGCGGTAGTAACAAACTGGCGGTCGACGGCTGCAGCGATGGATGCGGCAACTCTATCGCGCCACGCGGAGGATTTCATCTGCTTCTCATCGTGGAGGTTGGACAGGTAACCAAGCTCGATCAGAACCGCCGGGACGTCGGGCGCCTTCAGGACCACCAGGGCTCCGGAACGGTGAGGCTGGCGTGGCAAAATGTCCGTCGCATGGGACAGCTCGGCCAGTGCCGTTTCGGCGAAATGTGACGATTTGTTCATGGTGTCCCGCTGGGCCAGATCGATGAGAATGGGCGCAACATCGGAGTTGTCGCCCGACAGGTCC
This sequence comes from Alphaproteobacteria bacterium, assembly GCA_028871345.1. GTDB lineage: Bacteria > Pseudomonadota > Alphaproteobacteria > Micropepsales > Micropepsaceae > Rhizomicrobium. The sequence continues at coordinate 31,115 of JAGWNK010000007.1, forward strand.
ACGCCCGCGATGACGTCGGCGCGGTTCTCGCGCGCTGCCAGCGCTGCCGCCTCCTTGTCAGAACCCTTTTCCGACAGCGTGTAGACCGATAGCCCGCTCAATTCGGGGTCGTGGATCGAATCCGCATGCAGGGAGATGAAAAGATCGGCGTGCCAGGCGCGCGCAATGTTCACGCGTTCGCGCAACGGAATGAAGACATCGGTATTCCGGGTCATATGGACGGTATACCCGCGCGCTTCGAGGGCCGAGCGCAGCCGCAGGCCCTCTGCGAGCACGATGTCCTTCTCCATCGTATCGTCGGGAGACACCGTTCCGGAGTCGATGCCGCCGTGTCCGGGGTCGATGACGATCACCTTCTTTAGGGCCGTCTGCGCAGGCGGTGCCTTTGGCAGCGACGCGACCTCGGCCGCGCGCTCGCGCGCCATGAGATCCGAAGGCCAGCCGGCCGTGCGGTCGAATTTCGCCTGTGTGGTGGGAAACAGGTCGATGACAACGCGGTAGCCGTACCCGCCTTCCGGCGGCAGCACGAGGGGATCGTCCACCGTCACCGGCTGATTCAGGTCGATGACAAACCGGGAATTGCCCGGCCGGAACATGCCATAGCGGTAGCTCTTGACCGCTCCGTGGCCGCTGGGTCTCGGCGGGCCGTCCAGATGCCATCGCACGCTCGGCATGTCGATCACCACCCGATCGGGGTTGGTGAGGGTGAAGGTGCGCATGGCAATCGGATCCGACAGTTCAACCACGAATCTCGTGCGATCGGCGTGCTCGCCGATTCTGGCCCCCATGACGATCGGGTCCGTTGTGGCCTGCCCGGCCGGCGAGGCCGTATTCTGCAGTATCCTGGCGATGGCGTCGTCGGATGGCCCTGCGGCCGATCCTTGCGCCAGGATGCTCACACCCGAGGCGAGGAGGGCCACGCAAGGTGCGATAACCCTTAACATATGCATGGTCTTGGACCGCCTCCAGCCCCGCGAATCCGACGCTCGGGCATAAACCATTTACGGTCCGTTAGCACCTTAGGAATTTGACTTGCCGCCGGGTGTTCCTCTTGCCGTCATCCGGCAGGCCACCTACAAGTGAGTTGCGCTGCGTCGGGCCGTCCCCGGCCCACCACATGGAGACCAGACGCAGGCCAGGGAATTTCCAAGGACCGTCCTTGGGCTTTGGCCGCGAGGCTCCCTCCAAACCGCAGCAGCATTGCAGCCAGACGGCCGTGTGCGTCGTCAGGCGATAGATGTGAACAGATGAACGACTTTGCGCCTGTCCTTTTGCTCCAGCCCGCGGCACGGCCGATGGCGGCGGCAGGACGGCGCTTGTCCCAGATGAGACAGGTCCGCCGCGGCTTGCTACGGGCGCAGATGCGCTCTGCCGGCTGCTGCGCGCCGTCCGGAGATATAAATGCCCAAACGTATGTTGATCGATGCGAGCCACCCGGAAGAGACCCGCGTGGTGGTCCTGGATGGCCAGAAGGTAGAAGAGTTTGATTTCGAGGCCGCCTCGAAGCGGCCGCTTAAGGGCAACATCTACCTTGCCAAGGTGACGCGCGTAGAGCCGTCGCTTCAGGCGGCCTTCGTGGAATACGGCGGAAACCGTCAGGGCTTTCTGGCCTTCTCGGAAATCCATCCCGACTATTACCAGATACCGGTCGCCGACCGCCTCGCCCTGCTGGCCGAACAGGAGGCTGATGCCCGCCGCCGCCAGGAGGACGATATCGAGTCCTTCGAAATCACCTCCTCGCCCAAGAAGGCGGCGCCGGACATGACGGACCACGACGAGTCCGCCGGAGATTCGGGCCATGACAACGCTGAAGGCGCCGAAGGGACGGAAGAAGACACCGAGGAAGCCGCCACATCCGACCGCACCCCCGCGCATGACGAAGGCGGTGCTGAATACGCGGGCGCATCCGAGACAACGGAACCGGCGGAAACCCTTCACGAGAATGGCACTGAAGACGCGGCTGGGCCGGGAGAACAGCAAGCCGACGATAATGAGCCTGACGAAGGCGAGCCTGAACTGGCCGATCAGTCTGGCGAGCCAGCGGGACGAGATGAACCGGCAGAAGGAGCAAGCCCCGACGAGGGCCCCGCGGCGGATGCCGGTGGCCAGTCGCAGGCGTTGCAGGCCAAACGCCCTTCCCAGCGCTGGATGCGTCGGCGCCACTACAAGATCCAGGAGGTCATCAAGCGCCGGCAAATCATCCTGGTGCAAGTGGTCAAGGAGGAACGCGGCAACAAGGGCGCTGCTCTGACGACCTATCTGTCACTGGCGGGACGCTACTGCGTTCTGATGCCCAATACGCCGCGGGGCGGCGGCATTTCGCGCAAGATCACGAATGCCACGGATCGCAAGCGCCTGAAGTCCGCCGCGCAGTCCTTAGAGCTGCCCGAAGGCATGGGGCTGATCATCCGCACTGCGGGCGAGAATCGAACCAAGGTCGAGATCAAGCGCGACTATGAATATCTGCTCAGGCTCTGGGACACGATCCGCGACCTGACGCTCAAGTCCAACGCTCCCGCCTGCGTTTACGAGGAAGGCGACCTCATCAAGCGGGCCATCCGCGACCTCTACAACAAGGACGTATCGGAGGTGGTCGTCGAAGGCGAGGAAGGCTATCGCAATGCGAAGGACTTCATGCGCATGCTGATGCCTTCGCATGCCAAGAACGTGAAGGTCTTCAAGGAGCCGGTGCCGCTGTTCCAGCGCCACCATATCGAGGCTCAGCTCGACGCGATGTTCTCGCCGACCGTTACGCTGAAGTCGGGCGGCTACATCGTCATCAACCAGACCGAGGCGCTGGTTTCCATCGACGTCAACTCCGGGCGCGCCACGCGTGAACATTCCATCGAGGACACGGCCACCAAGACGAACCTCGAAGCGGCGGATGAGATCGGGCGCCAGCTCCGGCTGCGCGACCTGGCGGGACTGATCGTCATCGACTTCATCGACATGGAGGACAGCCGGAACGATCGTTCGGTCGAGAAACGACTGCACAATGCGGTTAAGAACGACCGTGCCCGCGTGCAGATCGGCAAGATCAGCCAGTTCGGTCTCTTGGAGATGTCGCGCCAGCGGCTGCGGGCCGGCGTCATCGCGGGATCGACGGTTCCCTGCCCCCATTGTGGCGGCCAGGGCATTGTCCGTTCGGTGGAGTCGACGTCGCTGCGTGTCCTGCGCGGGCTCGAAGAGGAGGCCCAGAAGCAGCGCGCCGAAGGGCTCACGGTCTTGGTCGCCGAGGATGTGGCGTTCTACACGCTCAATCAGAAGCGCCGGGAGCTCGCTCGCCTCGAAAGCGAATACGACATCACGATCTCCTTTGAACCGAAGGAAGGTCTCAAGGCCGGCGATTTCGAGATCGAGCGCATCGGACAGCGCGAACCGTCGGCGCGCGCCAAGTCCGCCGTCACGCCGGAGTTGCCCGCCGCCGTCGAGTCGGAGCCCGAGGACGTTGTCGAGGAAGTCGACGCTGAGCCGCAGGAGACAATTTCGGAAGAGATCGTGTCGGACCGGCCTCAGCAACCTGCCGGTGAAGGCGGAGGCCGCCGCCGGCGCCGGCGTCGGCGCCGGGGGGGGCGCGATCGGTCCTTCCAGGGTGATCAGCCCCGCGATTTTCAGCCGCGAGCTCAGGCCGGAGGACCTGCACCGCAGGCCGAGCCGGATCACGACGTGCCCGAGGGCGAGGCTGCTGCCTCGGTCGAACGTGCCGAGGCTCCGTATCCGTCGAACGGTCAGCCGGACCAGTCAGGCCAGTTCGGCGAAGGCCGCCGGCGCAAGCGGCGGCGACGGCGTGGCCGCCGCGGCGGGCGCGACCGAAACCATTTCGGCGAGCAGCGTCCGGAGGGTACCGGCGAGGTCGAGGCGATCCAGGGCGCGGCTGCGGAGAACGTGCCGCTTCATCATGAGGCGCCGTTCGAGGACCGCTTCGGCCGGGTCGACGAGATCGACACGACGCCGCGCGAAGAGCCGCGTCCGGTGCCCCGTCCAGATCCCCGGCCGGCGGATTCCGAAGCGGTGCCGAATGCGGCCTCCACGCCAGTCTGGTCGCTCGAGGCGGAAGCGCAGGAAGAGCGCGCTTCGGCGGCTCAGAAACCCGACGCCGCGGCCAAGCCGCAGAAGCCCGACGAGCCGCCCAAGAAGGGCTGGTGGCAGCGCACCTTCCGTCCCGACTGATCAGTTCGCGGCGGGCGGCGTAGCACCCAAGCCGCTCGCCGCCGGATCGGGCAGCGCGGCGCAGGTCCCGTGGGCGCAGACGATGGCATTCACCGTGTCGTACGGCGCCACACCCGTCGAGCGCAGATCGTCGCGCGTGAGAATCTCGTCGCCACGCGCGATGCGGGCCAGTGCATAGGCGATCGCAGCCGTTCCGTTGGGCCCGCCGGCGCCCGCCCCAGTCAGCTCGGCGGGCGCATCTCCTCCATGACTGGCAACGACCGGCGTCAGAAACGCGGAAGCCATGCCGGCGCCGCTGGATGACGGCGCGCGCGCCAGCGTCACGCCGGTTCCCAGTGCCGTGTGGCCGGAGCCGAACGGGCCGTTCATAGTCACCGCGCAAGCCACGGCCAGACCGTTGTTGTCGGTCGCGGCAAATCCCGTCGCGCCGAGGTCGTTGGGAAGTGCCGTTACATGGAAGTCGGCGAGCGATTGTTTGACGGCCACCATGACGGATGCCTGCAGATCCGTCGCGCCAGTCGGTGTCCCCTCGGCGCGGGCAAGATCGTCGAGCAATGCGCCGGCAAAGGCGCCGGCACCGGTATGCGACGTCGGCAGGAACACGTAGTCCGAGCCGAATTGCACGACGCGCGGTGTTCCGCGGACGGCTTTGTAGGCCGACAGGTCGGCCTTGCTGATGGCGCCGCCCTCTGCCGTGGAATAGGCGACGATTTTGTCGCCGACCGGGCCGCTGTAAAGGGCTTCCGGCCCCAGCACGCGGATGGTCGCGAGGGTGTCGGCGAGTTGCGGGTTGGCGGCGGTGCTGTCGGCACCGCGGACCTTGCCCGTTTCATCCATGAATTCCCCGGCGAGTCCCGCATCCAGCCGGATGATGCCTTCCGCGGCCGCTAGTCGTGTCGCCAGTGCTCGCGAAATCGGAAATCCCGTCCGCGCGTAGCCTTCAGCCGGCGCGACGACCTTCTGCCACGGCAGCGCGCCGTAGGCCGACTGCAGCAAGGCAAAGCCGCGCACATTGCCCGGCACGGCGTAGGCGCCGCCGCCTGTCGCATCGTGCGCGAGAAAATCGAACTCTTCATTCTGGTTGTGGGCCGGGTCATGGACGATGCAGATTCCGCCGCCGCCCAGGCCGGCGGCCACCGGATAGGTCACTGCCAGCGCAAAATACATCGCCGCCGCCGCATCTGCCGCGTTGCCGCCCTGCGCCAGCGTGGAGGCACCGACCTTGACTGCGAACGGCTCGTCGCCGACGACCATGGCCGCGGATTTCGGACCGCCGCCCAGCCCGATCGAACTTCCGAGGTCGACCGAGCAACCGGCGAGCAGCAACATGCCGGTCAGGCCGGCGAGTACCCGTGTGCGAAACATGAAGGGCGCGTAATCCTTGGCTGGTTAACGGTTATGGCGGGCGCTCGCCTCCGTTGACGCAAGCGCACAGCACACATACCGTCCCCCCGGGTGGAGGGAAAGACGGGGGGAGGAGAGTTCAAGCCTTGTCAATTTGCAACCCTTTGCGGCGCCTCGGGCGCAGACTGGCCCGCGTCGTCCCTGCCCGTCCCGTGGCATTCGCGGTGGGATTCATAGGGGCCCTCTGCGCCTATGCGGCACCGGCCTCGGCCCAGGGGATATCTCTTCTTCAGGACACGGAAAGCGAGCGACTTCTGCACTCCTACGAAGACCCGATCCTCAAGGTGGCAGGCATCGACCCCACCGCCGTCAAGATTTATCTGGTCAACGATACCTCGCTGAACGCCTTTGTCGCCGAAGGACAAAATATCTTCGTCAACGTCGGGCTGTTCATACACCTGAAGAACCCCAACGAGATCACCGGCGTCCTGGCGCATGAAACGGGACACATGGCCGGAGGCCACTTGACGCGGGATTCCGGAGCCATCGCGAAGGCCGAAATTCCCATGCTGCTGTCGATGGTCGTCGGTCTCGCCGCGGCCATTGCTGGCGCAGGGGAAGCTGGCATGATTTTGATGGGGGTGGGCCAAAGCGCCGCAGAGCATGAGTTTCTGAGTTTCAGCCGGGTCCAGGAGGCCACGGCCGACCAGATGGGACAGCGCTATATGCGCCTGACGCATCAATCCGGCGAAGGCATGGTGCATGTCTTCGAGCGGATGGCCGACGAGGCTGCGCTGGCCGGTATCGACGAGAAGCAGTTCGCCAGCGACCACCCTGCCGACCGCGACCGTGTGGCGCTGCTGCAGGAAGAGGCCGACGCTTCGCCGTATCGCGACGTTCCGGACAGCCCCCAGGCCGTCCACGCCTACGAGATGGTGAAAGCCAAGGTGATCGGTTTTCTGCTGCCGGTGAAGGAAGTGCTCGACCGCTACCCTACATCGGACCAGAGTGAGCCTGCGAGATATGCGCGCGCCATGGTCTATATGCGCCAACCCGATCTCCCCAAAGCCTTGGCCGAGATCACCAGCCTCATTAAGGACGAACCGAAGAACCCCTATTTCTACGAGATCCTCGGTCAGATTTACGTCTCGATGAGCCGGCCGCAGAAGGGCATCGCACCCTATCAGACGAGCGTGAACCTGTTGCCGGATGCCCCGGAGCTACGGGTCTCCCTGGCCGCCGCACAGATTGCGACGGAAAACAAGGAATGGGAGAAGAAGGCCGTCGAGAACCTCAAGATCGCCCTCCAGCAGGACAACGAGGAGCCATTCGCCTGGTATGAGATAGCCCAGGCCTACAGTGACCTCGGCAACGATCCCATGGCGAATCTGGCGACGGCGGAGCGGTACTATAGCGTCGGCGCGCTGCCGATGTCTGCTGTATTCGCCGTTCGGGCGCGCCAGAAGCTGAACAAGGGTTCACCGGATTGGCAGCGCGCCAATGACATCATCGCCGTTGCGGAGGCTCAGGCCCCGCAGCGCGCTCGCGGGAACGAATGACATGAATCTGAAACAGCAAGGCATCTCCGCTCTGGTGGGAGGCATCGCCGGGGCGGCTCTGGCACTGGCCGTAGTCGCGGCTGGCGTCTTCAGCTCGGGTCAAGCCGTCACCGACTCCCGCATTCGCAGCTACCTCATGAGCCATCCTGATATCGTGATGGCCATGATCAATCAGGCTCAACTCAATCAGGCGCAGGACGAGGAGCGGCAGCAGCAGCAGGCGGTCGACAAGGTGGGCGCCAAGCGGTTCTTCGACCCGGCGGTGGCCTACGTCACGGGACCTGCCAACGCGAAGAACACCTTCGTCGAGTTCTTCGATTACAACTGCGTCCATTGCCGCAACTCCGTTGCCACCGTGAAGAAGTTCTATGAGGCCCACAGGTCGGATACGCGGTTTGCCTTCATCGACTATCCGATCTTCGGTGAGGAATCGACCGCCGCCGCGCAGATCGCGGTCGCCGCGCGCCAGCAGGGCGATCGCTATGTGCAGCTGCATTTTTCCCTGATGGGGGCGTCCGGTGAAGTCACCGGAGACGTGGCCTTCAAGAGCGCGCAGAGCCTGGGCTTCGACATGAAGAAGCTGATGACGGATGCGGGATCAACCGCGGCACACCAGGACATCACCAGCGTGCACCGCCTCGGCGAAGAAGCGGCACTACAAGGGACGCCGACCTTCATCATCAACGGCAAGGTCCACAGCGGCGAGATCACGGACGAGGAACTGGCCCAGCTCACGAAGAAATAGGCTTTGCCGCGGCCCAGCGTCAGATCAACCCGGCGAGCGGACTCGAGGGATCGGCGTAGCGCTTCTTGGGCATGCGGCCCGCGAGATACGCCAGCCTTCCCGCCTCCACCGCGTGGCGCATGGCCGCCGCCATGGTCACGGGGTCCTTGGCCTCGGCGATGGCCGTGTTCATCAGCACACCGTCGCAGCCCAGCTCCATGGCAACCGTCGCATCGGACGCGGTGCCGACGCCGGCATCGACGATGACCGGCACCTTCGCCTCTTCGACGATCAGCCGGATGCCGACGGGGTTCTGGACCCCGAGCCCCGAACCGATGGGCGCCGCCAATGGCATGATGGCGCAGGCTCCGATGTCCTCGAGTCGCTTGGCCATCAGGGGGTCGTCATTGCAGTAGACCATGACTTGGAAGCCCTCCTTGAGGAGAAGCTCCGTGGCCCGCAACGTCTCGATCATGTTGGGGTAAAGCGTCTTTTTGTCGCCGAGCACTTCGAGCTTGACGAGCGTCCAGCCGCCGGCTTCGCGCGCTAGGCGCAGGGTGCGCACGGCGTCTTCGCCGGTGAAGCACCCGGCGGTGTTCGGCAGGTAGGTGTACCGCTTGGGGTCGATGAAATCGCTCAACCGCTCCTGGCCCGGATCGGTGAGATTCACGCGGCGCACGGCGACGGTGACCATCTCGGCCCCGCTGGCCTCAAGCGCCGCCGCGTTCATCGCGTAGGACTTGTATTTGCCGGTCCCGATGATCAGTCGCGACCGGAAGGTCCGGCCCGCGATCACCAGAGGCTTGTTCTCCGGCTTCGGTTCGTTGCCGCCGCCGATGAACTGGACGATCTCCAGCCTGTCGCCCTCGGCAAGGACCGTCGCGTCGTACGCCGACCGCGGCACGACCTCCAGATTACGCTCCACGGCGATCTTGGCGGGGTCGAACCCCATGCCCTTGAGAAATACGGATAGGCTGACGGGTCCGCCCAGGTGGCGGGTCTCCCCATTGATAGTCACTGTCACGGCCATAAAGCCTTTTCCCGATTGCTGTTTGCCTAACCCCGTTTGCCCATTATAAAGCCCGGGCCGAACGTATGAACGGAGCCATTCTTGGCCAAGAAACCGACGGCCCCGCCGATATATGTCCTCAATGGCCCGAACCTCAACCTTCTCGGACTGCGCGAACCGGAAATCTATGGTCGCACCACGTTGGAGGAGATCGGGAAGATGGTGGCGGACAGGGCCAAGACGCACGGCCTGTCGGTCGTGTTCCGCCAGTCGAATCACGAGGGCCAACTGGTGGATTGGATTCAGGAAGCCCGGACGAAATCGGCGGCTATCCTCATCAACGGGGGCGCTTACTCCCACACCTCGCTGGCCATCCACGATGCCTTGCGGGCCGTGGACGTGCCCGTCATCGAAGTCCATCTCTCCAACCCCCAGGCGCGGGAGGAATTCCGGCACCATTCGCGCATCAGCCCCGTGGCAAAGGGCGTGATCGTGGGGTTTGGGGCGCAGGGTTACCTGCTGGCGGTGGACGCCGCGGCTTCATTGGTCAAAAGGATAGGTGCATGAGCATGAAGGACGTGAAATCGATCGGCGCGCGCATTGCGACGGGAGGCAAGGCCAGGTCGCTGCCCAGCATCGATGCGGCTGCGATCCGCGAACTCGCCGAACTGCTCACCCAGACCGGGCTGACGGAGATCGAGATCGAGCAGGCGGGTTCCAGGCTGCGCGTCGCCCGGCAATCGGGTGGTACCGTCTTTGCGGAGGCTCCGCCGCGCGCCGTGTCCTCGTCTGCTCCGGCCGCTCCTGAGGCTCCGGCAGCGAGCAAAGGCCCGCACCCCGGCGCCGTGCCGTCGCCGATGGTCGGCACGGTCTACGTCGCCCCCGAACCGGGCAAGCCCCCGTTCGTGAAAGTCGGCGACACGGTCCAGGAGGGCGACACCTTGCTTATCGTGGAAGCCATGAAGACCATGAACCCGATCCTGGCGCCGCGCGGAGGCAAGGTCGCCGAGATCTGCATCCACGATGCGGAACCCGTCGAGTTCGGTCAGACGCTGCTCATCATCTCCTGATGTTCGACAAGATCCTCATCGCAAACCGTGGCGAGATCGCGCTCCGCATCAACCGCGCCTGCAAGGAGATGGGCATCTCGACGGTCGCCGTGCACTCCACGGCCGACGCCGACGCTATGCATGTGCGGCTGGCGGACGAGAGCGTCTGTATCGGCCCTCCCCCGGCGGCCCAGTCCTATCTGAACATCCCGGCCATCATTTCGGCCTGTGAGATCACTGGCGCCCAGGCCATCCATCCGGGATACGGCTTCCTCTCCGAGAACGCCCGCTTCGCCGAGATCATCAAGGAGCATGGCATCACCTTCATCGGGCCGGAGCCGGAACACATTCGCCTGATGGGCGACAAGATCGCGGCCAAGCAGGCGGTGCAGGCCGTCGGTATTCCCACCGTACCCGGCTCCGACGGGGCGGTCGGCTCCGACGAGGACGCTTTGCGCACGGCGGAAGCCATCGGCTATCCCGTTCTGATCAAAGCCACGGCTGGCGGCGGCGGACGCGGCATGAAGGTGGCGCAGAAGCCGGCCGATCTGAGACTGGCGCTCACCACCGCGCGGGCCGAGGCCAAGAGCGCCTTCGGGAACGACGCGGTCTACATGGAGAAGTACCTGCAGCAGCCGCGCCATATCGAGGTGCAGGTCCTAGCCGATGCCGCCGGCCATGTCGTGCACCTTGGCGAGCGCGATTGCTCGCTCCAGAGGCGTCATCAGAAGGTTTGGGAAGAAGCCGGCAGTCCCGCCCTCAACGCGGAGCAGCGCAGCGAAATCGGCTCCGTGGTGACGACGGCGCTCGAGAAGCTCGGTTATCTCGGCGCCGGCACGATCGAATTCCTCTTCGAGGAGGGTCGCTTCTATTTCATCGAAATGAACACCCGCCTGCAGGTCGAGCACCCGGTGAGCGAGGCCATCACCGGGATCGACGTGGTGCGCGAGCAGATTCGCATTGCCAGCGGCGCACCTCTGGAGATCACGCAGAAGGACATCACTTTCGCGGGTCACGCCATAGAGTGCCGCATCAACGCCGAGAATCCCTTCACGTTCCAGCCGTCACCTGGCCTCATCACGCAATTCCACACGCCGGGCGGCCTCGGCGTGCGCTTCGATTCCGCGATCTATTCGGGTTACCGCATCCCTCCCTATTACGACAGTCTGGCCGGCAAGCTGATCGTCCACGGCAAGACGCGCAACGAATGCCTGATGCGCCTGCGCCGCGCCCTGGATGAACTCGTCGTCGGCGGCATCGAGACGACCATCCCCTTGTTCCAGCACTTGGTGCGCGAGAACGATATCCTCAACGGCGAGTACAACATCCACTGGCTGGAACATTACCTGGCGAAAAAGGGCTCTTAAGCGGGCGACTCTCCTGCGTTAGTCTCCCGCCATGCACGCGCCGCGGCTTTCGCCCGAGATCGTCCTTCGTGCCTATGCCGAGGGGCTGTTCCCGATGGCACAGAGCCGCAACGATCCGACCCTCTATTGGGTCTCGCCGGATCGCCGCGGAATCTTTCCGCTGGGCGAATTCCATGTTCCCAAGCGGCTGGCCCGCACGGTGCGTTCCGACAAGTTCATGGTGACCGTCGACACGGCGTTCGCCGAAGTGATGCGGGCCTGCGCGGAGCCGGCGCCCGGACGCGAGGATACCTGGATCAACGATGAGATCCTGCGGCTCTACATCGCCCTGCATGGCAGCGGGCATGCCCATTCGGTCGAGAGCCGGATTGACGGCCGTCTGGTGGGCGGGCTCTACGGGGTGCAGCTGGGGAGTGCGTTCTTCGGCGAAAGCATGTTCTCGACGGAAACCGACGCCAGCAAGGTCGCCCTCGTCCACCTGGTAGCCCGGCTCAAGGCGGGCGGTTTCCAGCTACTCGACGCCCAATTCCTGACCTCGCATCTGGCGCGTTTCGGGGCCGTCGAAATCCCCCGCGCCCGCTATTTGAAGCTGTTGGGCAGGGCCCTTGTGGCCCAAGCCTACTGGCCCGCGTCTTCAGGCAGCGTCGGCATGGCTTCGTTGGCACCCGCATTGGGCGACACCGGCCTGACCGGCGCCGAGGTGACGACGGCCGGCTGCTGGCCTGGAGCGTTGGTAATGCAGCTGATCGCCCAGACGTCGTAGAGCGGGTGTTGCATCGCGTTCAGGGCGGGGCTCGAAGCATACATCCAGCCGGAGAACGCGCGCCGCTCTGGCTTGTCCGGACGATGGTCGTCGATCTGCAGGAAAGCGGACGTCTCCGGCGTCTCGCTCGGCGGCGTCGAATAGCAGCTGCGGGCCGTGATCGTCAGGGTTGCAAAATGCACCGGGACGTTGAGCGGGGCCATGATCGTGATGGCCTTGCCGGTGATCTTGTCGAGCGCCCGCAGTTCGAGAACTGCATGCTCCGTCGCTTGGCTGGGCGCGGGTGCACTCGCCGCGGTTGCGGCCGGCGCGCCCGCAGCATCGGGTGGGACGGTCGACCCGGGTGCTGTGGCCGGGGCAACGGCGGGCGCCGCGGTCGTTGCGGCCGGGACAGCAGCGGGCGCCGCAGTCGTTGTGGCAGGGCCCGCGGCAGGCGCAGGAGTCGAGGTCTGGGACATCGGCATGCTGACCGTGCCGGACGAGTCCTGGGCCTCGGCCGCAGCAATGACGGCCAGGACCGACGACAATGCAAGAACGGATACGCGTTTCATGGCTTCGGTGTGGCCGGGGTCGGACCTGTGTTGTTGTTCGTGCCGGAACTCGTGCTGCTGCCGACGAACCGGGACAACAGGCCCATCATGTCGATGGAGCCCTGGGTGTTGCGGATGACGCCGCCCGGCGGGAGCATCTTATCGCTGCCGCCCGGCGAGATCGACAAATATGAGCTGCCCAAGAGGCCGGAAGACGTCACAACCAGCGACGAGTCGTCGGGAACCTTCACGTCGCTATGGATGTCCATGTGGACGGTGACCAGGTAGTTCGCATCGAGCGTCATGGCCGAAACCGTGCCCACCTTGATCCCCGACAACCGGATATCGGTGCCCACGGCGATGCCGTCTACCCGTGGCATCTTCGCCGTCAGCTCATAGCCCGACATGTTGGTGGCGCCCGTCGCGCGATAGGCGAACACGACGAAGAGCACCGCGACCGCGATGACGACGGCGCCGATCAGGGATTCCACCGTGTCGTTATGCATGCGGACTCCATGGTTCGTAATCGCCGGTTGCCGCGGCACGAATGCCGCCGCGCACCAGGCTGCCGGCGGGGCGATAGGCGCCCTCGGTGCCGGTCAGGTTGGGCTGGTGCTGCTTTTCCCAGCCGCGCTGGGGAGCGGCTGAACGAGGCGGCTCCTGGACGGTCTTCCGCAGCCAGCTGTACCAGTCGGCCGGCACCCGGGATGCCTCCACCGTGCCTTTGAAGAGTACCCAGCGGCGGCTGCCCTCTTTGTTCTGGTAGTACCGGTTGCCGAACGAATCTGTCCCCACACGGACCCCGTGAAGGCGCGTGGACAACAGGGTTCCCGGCGTGGCGTTGTTCCACCACGTGAAAATCAGTCTGAACAACAGCTTTACGAAGCCCATGCGCAGGTTCCGATCCCGAGATTCGCCGGACTATAGTGGTCCTCGCGCGCAATCGCCAAGCGGATGAAGGCCCACGTTCTGTCGCGCCTCCCCAACCATCCACAGAGGACTCACAAACGGGGGTGCGACCTGTGCGTCATCATATCGAAAAAATTTTCTGCGCGATTCCCGAACCCCGCTTGACTCCCGGGTTTTGGACAAGCGGTTAAGACACTGGATGTGGTAGGTAAGACTTCGTTTACCACTTAGCGCTTGCGCACCTTCTCTCCCAAGGACAATACTTTGTCCCTGTCGCGCTTCGCGACACCAAATCTGGCGGACGAAACTAGGACTAGCCGCTGGGGTTCCTGCCGCACAGGCGAAACTCCGCGGAGAGCAGAACTGTCCCCAAAATGGTGGCGCAAGACGACTGAGGATCGGCTCTAGGACCTACTTGGGGGTTTTATGCGTATTCCGCGTCAATTCACGATCGAGGGTCGCTCGCCTTACGACGGCATCGCCTTCCGCACGGCGACCAGCGAGATCCGGAATCCCGACGGGTCCGTGGTCTTCCGGCAGACCGACATCGAAGTCCCCGACGCCTGGAGCCAGGTAGCATGCGACGTTCTGGCTCAGAAGTATTTCCGCAAGGCGGGCGTCCCCGTCTCGCTGCGCGCCCTTCCCGAGGAAGGTGTTCCCGAATGGCTATGGCGCAAGACCGCCGATGACGCCGCCACGACGGGCGAATCGTCGGCCAAGCAGGTGTTCGATCGCCTGGCAGGCACGTGGACTTGTTGGGGCTGGAAAGGCGGCTATTTCGACAGCGAGGCCGACGCGCGCGCCTTCCATGACGAGCTCTGCTACATGCTGGCGACGCAAATGGCGGCGCCGAATTCGCCGCAATGGTTCAACACCGGCCTGCACTGGGCCTATGGCATCGACGGTCCCAGCCAGGGGCACTATTTCGTCAACCCGACGACCGGCCGGCTCGAGAAATCGAAGACGGCCTACGAACATCCGCAGCCGCATGCCTGCTTCATCCAGTCTGTCGCCGACGATCTCGTCAACGAAGGCGGGATCATGGACCTGTGGACCCGCGAAGCGCGCCTGTTCAAGTACGGCTCGGGTACCGGCACGAATTTCTCGGCGTTGCGCGGCGAGAATGAAAGGCTTTCTGGCGGCGGCAAGTCATCGGGGCTGATGAGCTTCCTCAAGATCGGCGATCGTGCTGCGGGCGCCATCAAGTCGGGCGGCACCACGCGGCGGGCGGCCAAGATGGTGATCGTCGACGTCGATCATCCGGACATCGAGGACTTCATCAACTGGAAGGTGATCGAGGAACAGAAGGTCGCGTCGATGGTGGCCGGCTCGAAACTCGCCGAGAAGCACCTGAAGGCGGTGCTGAAGGCCGCCGTGAACTGCCAGGGCTCCAACGACGACTGCTTCGACCCCAAGAAGAACCCGGCGCTGCGCCGCGAGGTGAAGGCCGCCCGCAAGGCGATGATTCCGGACAACTACATCGAACGGGTGATCAGCTTCGCCAAGCAGGGCTACACCGACATCGACTTCCGCACCTATGACACCGACTGGGATTCCGAGGCCTATCTGTCGGTCTCCGGCCAGAACTCGAACAACACCGTGCGGGTGACTGATGAGTTCCTGCATGCGATCCTGAACGACGAGGACTGGCACCTGACGGCGCGCCGCGATGGCAAGGTCGTCAAGACGATCAAGGCGCGCGAATTGTGGGAGAAGATCTCCTACGCCGCCTGGGCCTGCGCCGATCCTGGCATCCAGTTCCACACCACGATCAACGACTGGCACACCTGCCCCGCCGGCGGCGAGATCCGCGCCTCCAATCCATGCTCCGAGTACATGTTCCTCGACGACACGGCCTGCAACCTCGCCTCCCTCAATCTCATGACGTTCCGCAAGGAGGTCGATGGCCGGAAGGATTTCGACGTCGAAGCTTTTCGCCATGCCGTGAAGCTGTGGACCATCGTGCTCGAGATCTCCGTGATGATGGCGCAGTTCCCGTCGAAGGAGATCGCGCAGCGCTCATACGACTACCGCACGCTTGGCCTCGGTTATGCCAACATCGGCGGGCTCCTCATGGCGGCCGGCATCCCGTATGACAGCCGCGAAGGCCGCGCCATCGCCGGCGCCGTCGCGGCCCTGATGACGGGTGTTTCCTATGCGACCAGCGCGGAAATGGCGGAGGAACTGGGAGCCTTCCCGGAATATCCCGCCAACGCCACGGAGATGCTGCGGGTCATTCGCAACCATCGCCGGGCGGCCTACGGCGAGAGCCGCGGCTACGAGAGCCTGTCCACCCTGCCCGTTCCCCTCGACATCGCTGCCATCGACCAGCCCGACCTGATCCGCGCCGCCAAGGCGGCCTGGGACGATGCGCTGGTGGTCGGCGAGAAGTTCGGCTTCCGCAATGCGCAGGCAACCGTCATCGCGCCTACCGGCACCATCGGCTTGGTGATGGACTGCGACACCACGGGCGTCGAACCCGACTTCGCGCTGGTTAAATTCAAGAAGCTGGCCGGCGGCGGCTATTTCAAGATCATCAACCGTTGCGTGCCCGAGGCGCTCGACACGCTGGGCTACGACCAGAAGCAGATCGACGACATCGTCGCCTACGCCGTGGGCCATGGCACGCTGGAAGACTTCCAGGGCACGCTGAACGTCGAGGCGTTGCGCGCCAGAGGGTTCGGCGACGACGAACTCGGCAAGATCGAAGCTTCCCTGGAATCCGCCTTCGATATCCGCTTCGTGTTCAACAGGTGGACGCTGGGCGAAGAGTTCTGTCGCGACAAGCTCGGATTGGACCCGGCGGCCATGGAGGCCCCTGATTTCGACCTCCTCAAGACCATCGGCTTCAGCAGGGCCGAGATCGACGCCGCCAACCTGCATGTCTGCGGCGCCATGACCCTCGAAGGTGCGCCGCACCTGAAAATCGAGCATCTGCCCGTATTCGACTGTGCCAACCCCTGCGGGCGCATCGGCAAGCGCTCGCTCTCGGTCGAGAGCCACATCCGCATGCTGGCCGCGGTGCAGCCGTTCATTTCAGGTGCCATATCCAAGACGATCAACATGCCCAACGGCGCCTCCGTACGGGAGTGCGGCGAGAGCTACATGCTGTCGTGGAAGCTCGGGTTGAAGGCCAACGCGCTCTATCGCGACGGCTCGAAACTGTCGCAGCCCCTGGCCAGCCAGGTATTCGACTTCGACGACGAGGAGGACGAGCTGGACGAAGTCCTGGTTCAACCGCTTGCCGCGCGCACGGCGGCGGTCACCGAGCGCGTGGTCGAGAAGATCATCGAACGCGTGGTGCGCGACCGCGAACGCGAGACACTGCCGCCCCGCCGCAAAGGCTATACCCAGAAAGCGATCGTCGGCGGCCACAAGGTCTACTTGCGCACCGGCGAGTATGAGGACGGCCGTCCTGGCGAGATCTTCATCGACATGCACAAGGAGGGCGCCGCCTTCCGCTCGCTGATGAACAATTTCGCCATCGCGATTTCGATCGGGCTGCAGTATGGCGTGCCGCTGGAGGAATTCGTGGACGCCTTCACGTTCACGCGCTTCGAGCCGGCCGGCATCGTCATCGGCAACGACTCCATCAAGAACGCCACCAGCGTGCTCGACTACATCTTCCGCGAGTTG
The DNA here is from genome assembly GCA_028871345.1 of Alphaproteobacteria bacterium. Taxonomy (GTDB): domain Bacteria; phylum Pseudomonadota; class Alphaproteobacteria; order Micropepsales; family Micropepsaceae; genus Rhizomicrobium. The sequence continues at coordinate 48,175 of JAGWNK010000007.1, forward strand.
GCGGTATCGTATCTGGGGCGCAACGATCTGGCGCATGTGCCGCCACACCATGACGAGGATCTCGGCGGCGGCGTCAACGAGGGTCAGAGGAAGGACGGCGTCCAGACCGTCAGCCGCACGACCTCGGTCGGCTATGTGCGCGGCAACGTGCACCGCATCGGCGTGGTGAGGGGTTCGGCAGCCCCCAAGATGCTGGAACTGACGGAAGCCGAGCACGACTTCGTCCACGATCACGCCCACGACCACGCGGAGACCGTCGATCAGGACGACGAGACCGTCGACTTGAGCGAAATCGCAACCAGCATCGAGGCCTCGATCGCGGCCGCTGCCGACATCAATCCGGTCGGCCTTCAGGTGGCGGCGCTCGAGACCCGCATCAGTGCCGGCCTGCGCGACAACCACGCCAAGCAAGTCGCGGAAGCCCGCATGAAGGGCTATGAAGGCGATGCCTGCGGCTCGTGCGGCAATTTCACCCTGGTGCGCAACGGCACCTGCATGAAGTGCAACACCTGCGGTTCGACGAGCGGTTGCAGCTGATCGCGGGCCTCCGGCAACGCCGCAAGCCGGTCTCTTCGGAAACGGAGGGACCGGCTTTTCCTTTGCCTTCTCTGTGGCCGGCCGAAACAGCGGTGTCGCCGCTCTTGCTCCGCGGAACTATTCACGCGGGCGATGGAGCACGGTGTTGCGACAGGCGTTGAACCATAAGACACTTGCGAAGGTGATCATGGCAACACCGGAAAAACTGGCGCAACTGGAGGAACGCATCCGCCGGCGCGCGCACGACATCTGGGAATCGGAAGGACGGCCCCAAGGCAAGCACGCCGAACACTGGGAACGGGCGCGGCGCGAGATCGTCGGCCCGCCGCCGGGCCACTCCACGCTTGCGGGTGACAGCGCTGAGACGGACCACGAGCCGCCCTACTTCACCGTCGACGATCTCGATGCCGAGCACGCGGGCGGTACCGGAGGCTTGGCCCCGTGGCGCGCCAAGCCTTGAGTTCAGGCGCGTTCGACGCGGCACAGGAAGCACCCGTGGCCGGCGCTGTGGGCGTGGACATAAGCCGTGTCGGAGCGTGCGAACAGGCGCACCAGCGTCTGCTCGAGCTCTGTGCCTGTGACGACCTCTGAGGCGCTGATGCAGTCCTGCGCATCGTAGGCGCGCAGGGAGAGACGGCGCTCGCGAAGGATCGCGGGGATCCGCGTGTCGTCGTACGGCTCTGCCGCTGTTTCCCCCAGGAAGATCGGTCCCGAGGCGCGATAGGGCGAGTGCGCCGGCTGGTGTTCGAAAGGCAGAAGCAGCAGGCGCGCTCCCGGCTCGGCATCCCGAAGCGAAATCCTGCAAGGGAAACCAGGCTTCGCATCCGCCGTCACGCGGCGCATGCCGCGGGTGGCGAGTTCGTCGTCACTCAGTGAAAGCAGCGGTTCGAAAGGGGCCGGCGAGATGCCCCGAAAGCGGAATTCCATGACCGTCTCCATCGTTGGCAGCCCAGGATGACCGCGGCAATGGCCGGATTCGACCCGATCCTTGCGCCCGGTACGGCGTTTGCGAGGTCATGAGCGTCTGTTTCGGATCGGCACAGCCATGCTCCGCTTCGCTCCTGCGCTCTTCATCGTCGCCGCCCTGGCGGCGTCCGAGGCTGCGCCCCCGGCACCGGGGGTGGACTCGATCAAGGCCGGCAACCACGATTGCCCGCATTGCATGCTGGCGGGCGCCGACCTGACCAATCAGTGCGTCAAGAACGGCGACCTGCGCGGCGCCGATTTCGACAGCGCGCGTCTCGTGCTGATGTGCATGAGCTATTCGAATTTCGAAGGCGCCACGTTCCGCCAGGCGGATCTGTCGGGCGCCAATCTCTCCCATTCGCGCCTCGCCGGGGCCGACTTCACCGGCGCCGATCTGACCGCGACTTCGTTGAAGGGGACCGACCTGACGCTGACAAGGGGGCTTAGCCAGCGCCAGCTCGACAAGGCCTGCGGGGACGCCGACACCAAGGCTCCCCGCGGGCTGTCCGTCCCGATCTGCAATTAGCTTTGCCTCCTGGACACTTCCTGCCCCGGCTCGAGTTATGCCGGGGCTTTTTTTGCCCAATCACGGTTGATTGACTTTGGGCGGAGTGGGCGATCTGCTTTGCCAACCTTCGGATTAGCACATGCGCCGTTCGATCCTTCTCGCTCTTGTTGTGCTTGTCTTGTGTGCACCGCCGGCGCTTGCCGCTCCTCCGCCCGCGGAGACTTCGGGCAACGTCTGTTCGGTACGGAAGTTCGAAGGCAACCGCTTCACAGTGTGCGACTTCGATTCGCACACGGCGGAACTTCAGATCGCCGTGACGGGGCGTGATGGCGCGGCCCTGCGCAGTTTCGCGCGACTGGCGGCCAGTTTGGGGCCGCGCGCCCGCAAAGTGCTCTTTGCCATGAACGCAGGAATGTTCGGCACGAACGGCGCGCCGATCGGCCTCTACATAGAAAACGGCCGCCTACGGCACAGGCTGAATACGCGTGATGGATCGGGCAATTTTTACCTGACCCCGAACGGGGTATTCTCGCTCGACGCCCATGGCCGCGTGCGCATCGACACGACGGAACAATTCGCCGCTAAGAAACCCGCGGTGCTGTGGGCGAGCCAGTCCGGCCCCATGTTGCTTACGGATGGCGGCCGCAACCCGCACATTTCACCCGACGGACCATCCAAAAATATCCGCAACGGCGTGGGCGTGCTAGATAGCCGCCGCGCAGCGTTCGTCATCAGTGAGGAACCGGTCTCTTTCGGCCAGTTCGAGCGATTCTTTGCGGATGTGCTTCAATGCCGCGATGCGCTCTATTTCGACGGTGTGGTGTCGAGCGCGTGGATTCCGGCAGAGGACCGCAGGGACGACCGCGCGCCCCTAGGGCCAACGATCGTTGTCCTTAAGCGCAACTGAACGTCACTCCGCAGCCTTTGGCAGGTCGGGCGTCTTCCAGCGCAGCACCGGTTTGCGTGAGGCCGACGTCTCGTCGAGGCGGCGGCGCGGCACCAGCCGCGGGGCGCCCTCGAAGCGCGCCCGCTGACGGGCCTTGGCGTCCAGCGCCATCGCGCGCAGCACCTGGATGAAGCGGTCGAGGCTTTCCTTCGATTCCGACTCCGTCGGTTCGATCAGCATGGCGCCGTGGACCACCAGCGGGAAGTACATCGTCATCGGATGATAGCCCTCGTCGATCATCGCCTTGGCGAAATCGAGCGTGGTCACTCCGGTGTCGTGCAGGAAGGTGTCGTCGAACAGCGCTTCGTGCATGCAGGGCCCTTCGTACGGCGCCGACATCACGTCCTTGAGCGAGGCAAGGATGTAGTTCGCCGACAGCACGGCGTCCTCGCTGGCCTGGCGGATGCCGTCACGGCCGTGGCTCAGCATGTAGGCCAACGCCCGCACGAACATGCCCATCTGGCCGTGGAAGGCCGACATGCGTCCAAACGGCTTGGCGCCGGCGGGCAGCGCCGATTCGTCCTCGATCAGGCGGAAACCCTTGGCGTCGTGCACCAGCAGCGGCAGCGGCGCGTAGGCGGCCAGCCGCTCCGAAAGCACCACCGGGCCCGCGCCCGGCCCGCCGCCGCCGTGCGGCGTCGAAAAGGTCTTGTGCAGGTTGATGTGCATGGCATCGACGCCGAGGTCGCCTGGGCGCACGCGTCCGGCGATGGCGTTGAAGTTGGCGCCGTCGCAATAGAAATAGGCGCCCGCCGCGTGGATCATGTCGGCGATCTCAAGCACGTCGCGCTCGAACAGGCCGCAGGTGTTGGGGTTGGTCAGCATGAAGGCGGCCACGTCGGGTCCCAGCTTTTCCTTGAGCGACGCCATATCGACGCGCCCCTCGGGCGTGGCCTTCACTTCGTCGACGGTGAAACCGGCGAAGGCCGCCGTGGCCGGGTTCGTGCCGTGCGCGGATTCCGGCACCAGCACGCGCGTGCGTGCCTCGCCGCGCGCCTCGACGGCGGCGCGGATCGTCAGGATGCCGCACAGTTCGCCATGGGCGCCCGCCTTGGGCGACATGGCGACCGCCGGCATGCCCGTGAGCGTCGTCAGCCAGCGCGACAGCTCCGCGATCAGGGCGAGTGCGCCTTGCGAGGCCGGCAGCGGCGCCAAGGGATGCAGATCCGCGAAGCCCGGCAGCCGTGCCAGCTTCTCGTTGAGGCGCGGGTTGTGCTTCATGGTGCACGATCCCAGCGGATAGAGCCCGGCGTCGATGGCATAGTTCATGCGCGACAGGCGCACGTAATGGCGTACCACCTCGGGCTCGGAAAGCCCGGGCAGCCCGATCGCATCGCGCCGGCGCAGGCCGCCCAGACGCACGTCGCTGACGGCGACGTCGGGCAAATCGACGCCCGAGACGCCGGCGCGGCCGAGTTCGAAGATCAGCTTCTCTTCATGGTCGAGGCCGCGGTCCCCCGAGATCGTGGGCAGCTCGGCCTGCTTGTCGGCGGCGGGCGCAGACGGCCGGCCCTGGCTGTTCATGGTCATGACAGGACCTCCGTCAACGCCGCGGCGAACGCGGTGCAATCTTCATCGCTGGTGGTTTCGGTGGCGGCGACGATCAACAGGTCGCGCACCGCCGCGTTGGACGGCATCAGCCGTGAGGCCGGCACACCCGCGATCACGCCTTTCGCCGCCAGTGTGTCCACCACTTCGGCGGCCGGCTTCGGCAGCCTGAGCGTGAACTCGTTGAAGAAGGCGGGCGTCACAGCCGACACGCCTTTCACCTTCGCGAGACGGTCGGCCAGCGCCGCCGCCCGCGCGTGATTGAGGCGCGCCAGCCGCGTCAGACCCTCTTCGCCCAGGAGCGACAGATGGATCGTGAACGCCAGCGCGCAGAGGCCCGAATTGGTGCAGATGTTGCTCGTCGCCTTTTCGCGCCGGATGTGCTGCTCGCGGGTCGAAAGAGTCAGCACGTAGCCGCGCCGGCCATCCGCATCCACGGTCTCGCCGCAGAGCCGCCCCGGCATCTGGCGGACGAATTTATCGCGCGTCGCGAACAGGCCGACATAGGGACCGCCGAAATTGAGGCCGTTGCCGATCGATTGGCCTTCGGCGGCGACGATGTCGGCGCCCTGATGGCCCGGCGGCTCCAAGAGGCCCAGCGAGACCACCTCGGTCACCACCGCGACGAGCAGCGCGCCTTTGGCGTGTGCCGCCTCGGCGATCGGCTTGAGGTCGCGGATCAACCCGAACACGTCCGGGCTCTGCACCACGACACATGCCGTCTGATCGTCGATCAGCGCGATCACGTCTTCGGCGCGGCCGGGGGAGACGGGGGCGCGGACGACCTCACCGTGCAGGTGCGCCACGGTGCGCACCGTCTCGCCGTAATGCGGATGCAGCCCGCCCGACAGGATGGCCTTCGGCCGGCGCGTGACGCGCATCGCCATCAGCACGGCTTCCGCCGTGGCGGTCGAACCGTCATAGAGCGAGGCATTGGCCACATCCATGCCGGTGATGAGCGCCACCTGCGTCTGGAACTCGAACAGACACTGCAGCGTGCCCTGGGAGATCTCGGGCTGGTAGGGCGTGTACGAGGTGAGGAATTCCGAACGCTGGATCAGATGGTCCACGGCGGCCGGCACGTGATGCTTGTAGGCGCCCGCTCCGCAGAAGAACGGCGCATCGCCGGCGGCGACATTCTTCGCAGCCAGGCGCGACAGGTACCGCTCGACCTCGAGTTCGCCCTGCATGTCGGGAAGATCGAAATCCGAAACGCGGGCGGCGGCCGCCTTGGGCACGTCGCGGAACAGCGCATCGACGTCGCGCGCGCCGATCTTGCGCAGCATGGCGGCACGGTCGTCTTTGGCGAGCGGTAGGTAGCGCATCAATTACTCCCACATGTCACGACCCGCGTTATTGCCGGCCGCGGCAGGTCGATTTCACAGGCCTTTCACGTAGTCGGCGTAGGCGGCGGCCGTCATGAGCTTTGTGGCTTCGGACGCATCGGCGATCTTCATCTTGAAGAACCAGCCGTCCCCTTCGGGCGACGCGTTCACCGTGGCCGGATCGGCGTTGAGTGCCTCGTTGACCGTCGTGACGGCGCCGCCGATGGGGGCGTAGACCTCGCTCGCCGCCTTCACGCTCTCGACCACGGCCGCCTCGGCGCCCTTGGCCAGCGACTTGCCCACGGATGGAAGTTCGACATAAACGACGTCACCGAGCTGCTCGGTGGCATACTTGGTGATGCCCACGGTGCCTTCGTCGCCGTCGATCCGCACCCATTCGTGCTGGTCGGTGAAACGCGTCTCGCTCATCTCAATGCTCCTGGGTCAAATGGCTCTCTTGTAGCGGTGGGCAACGAACGGCATCGGCGCCACCCGCGCCGGAACGATCTTTCCGCGGACCGACAGCCCCAGCTCGGTGCCGTCGCCGGCATAGGGCGCCTCGACATAACCCATCGCGATCGGCGCATTCAGGCTGGGCCCGTAGCCGCCGCTGGTGATGCGTCCGATCACGCGTCCGTCCTTGTTCAGGATCTCGGCGCCGTCGCGGACCGGCGCTTTGCCGTCGGGGCGAATGCCGACCCGCTTGCGCGCCGCGCCGCAATGGAGCGCCTGCATGATCTTGTCGGCCGCCGGGAAGTCCTTCTCGAGCTTACGCCGCTTGCCGATGGCCCAGACCAGGTTGGCCTCGACGGGATCGGTGGTCTCGTCGATGTCGTGGCCGTAAAGGCAAAGCCCGGCCTCCAGTCTCAGCGAATCCCGTGCTCCCAGTCCGATCGGCATCACCTCCGCCTCGCGCAGCAACCGCCGCGCCAGGACCTCCGCATCCTTGGCCGCGATCGAAATCTCGAAGCCGTCCTCGCCGGTATAACCCGTGCGCCCGACGATGGCGGGGATGCCCGCGATCCCGGTGCGCACGACCTGCATGAAGGTCAGCCCATCGATTCCCGGCGCGTGCCGCGACAGCACCGCGCCCGCCGCCGGTCCCTGCAACGCCAGAAGCGCGCGATCCGGCTGCGGCGCCAGTGTGGCTACACCCTTCAGACGCTCGCCGATATACGCAAAATCCGACTCCTTCATCGAGGCGTTGACCACCAGGAAGAGCGCAGGCTCGCCTTCGAGCCGCGTCGTCATGAAGTCGTCCTTGATGCCGCCTTGGTCGTTGAGCAGCAGCCCGTAGCGTTGCATGCCCTGTTTGAGACCGGCCAGGTCCGCCGGCGTCACGCGCTCAAGCGCCCGCGCCGGATCCGCTCCGGAGAGGAACGCCTGGCCCATATGCGAGACGTCGAACAGGCCCGCCTTCTCGCGCGTGTGCAGATGTTCCTTGATGATGCCGCTCGGATACTGGACGGGCATGTCATAGCCCGCGAACGGCACCATTCGGGCGCCCAACTCGACATGCAGGGCATGGAGGGGAGTCCGGCGAAGAGTCTCGGTCGTTTCAGTCATGGCGCCCCGGCAATAAGTTCGTACGGCGCGATCCGTCCTCCGACGGAACCCGCGCCCCCTCTGTCATCAAACCTGAGAGATTTCCCCCGGAAGGCTCTGTTCGAGCCGGTCCGGGATTACCCCTTCGGTGGGTGCCGCTTGCGCAGCGCCGCTTTCCAGAAGTTCATCACCTTCGCGGTCCTTTTGCCTGAGAGTTTCCGGGGCGGTTGCTCCTTCGGCCCCCACCGGATCGAAATCCGGCGGACGTCTCCCGCGAGGGATCGTTTGCTCACCGCAGCCGCGCGCCTCCCGGCGGGTCCCTGCGTTCCGCGCATCATAAAAGGAGGCTTAGGGGAGTCAACGCGTGCCTGGAAATCCCTGGGGAAAGGCCGCGATTCAGGGTGCGGCGGAAGGGCTTTCCGACGGTTGGAAGGCTCCGGGGCCTTCGCCCCGGAAGATGACCACCGATTCGAGGGGAACGTCGACGTGCACGCCGACCACGATCGAACACAAGGCGCCATCATCGCCGGCGAAGGGCACGAGCAGGCGCTGGAGGTTGATCTGGTGTTCCGGCCAGCACAGTGCGGCGCGTTGGAACAAGGCTGCCTTCGTCTGCATGATCCTGTCGTAATTGGCACGCAGCGCCTTCGAAAGCCCGGTCTCGGGGAACTCGCTCAAGCGGCGCCCTTCGAAGTCGACTCCATAGATTTCCTTCATGAGCAGTCCGGCAACGCGGAAATGGAAGTCCTTGCCGGCGTCGATGACATCGACGACGTAAAGCCGTCCCAGGAGCCAGCGTACATCGCCTGGCCGGAATTGTCGGCGCAAAGGCATGGGCCGATCGCCGGCTAGGGCCTGGCAATACTGCGCGAAGCGCACCAGATCGTCGTGCGCCGCACCTTCATAGACTGACGCGAAATCCATCTCCCGCCTTCCCAGCTGCGTCCGGGCGATCCCGCCCGGACCTGCCATGATGCGCCACAGGCGTTAGCGAGATATTTCCAGCGCTGACACGCAGGAGGCGAACAACTCCCCGATTCAGCCTATGCGATATCTCTTTCTCGGGCGATCGGATGCCTCCGCCCGATTGGAGAAGCGCTGGCAACCGCCAGGTCCGCGGGCTCACATCCGGGAGGGGATCTCGATTCCGAGTAGGTCCAGAGCCTTGCTCAGAGCAGCCAGCGTCAGGCCGCACAAGCCGAGCCGTGCGGCACGCAGGGCCGCGTCGGTTTCCGACAGGATGTGGTGCTCGGCATAGAAACGGCTGAACACCTGGGCGAGGGTGAAGACATAGTCGCACAGGATGTTCGGCGCCCGCTTGTCCTCGGCCGCAGTCATCGCTTCGGGCAGCATCAGAAGCTGCAGGATCAGCGCCCGCTCCTCCGGCGAACGCAGCACCGGACGGCCGTCGGTCGCGAAGCCCTGCTCCCGCGCCTTGCGCAGGATCGACTGGATGCGCACGGCTGCGTATTGGAGGTAGGGACCGGTCTTGCCTTCGAAGCGCGCGAAGCGGCCAAGGTCGAAGACGTAGTCGGTCAGGCGGAAGTTCGAGAGGTCGGCGAACTTGAGCGCGGCGATGCCGACCTTGCGCGCGATGTCCTCTCGTTCCTCCGCCGGATAGTCGGCGGCTAATCCCGCCTCGTCGAGGCGCTTGCGCGCCTCCTCGGTCGTCATGGCGATGAGGTCATAGAGCTTCATGACGCCGCCGGCGCGCGTCTTGAACGGTTTGCCGTCGGGTCCGTTCATGGTGCCGAAACCGGCGTGCTCGAGCATCGCCTTGCCGTTCAGGCCGGCCTTGCGGGCGGCGCGGAAGACCTGTTCGAAATGGGTGTGCTGGCGCTGATCGACGATGTACAGCATCAGGTCGGGGTCGTTCGAACGGACACGGTCGATGATGGTGGCGAGATCCGTGGTACCGTAGAGCACCGCGCCGTCAGATTTCTGCAGGATCAGCGGCGGCATCTCCTTTTTGTCGCCGGGTTCGGCGATATGCACCACCAGCGCGCCTTCGCTTTCCTCGGCGAGGCCCCTGCGCTTGAGATCGTCGATCATGGGTCCGATCAGCCCCTCGACGCTGGCTTCCCCTTTCCACAGGTCGAAGGTGATGCCCAGGCTGCCGTATTCGCGCTGCAGGCCGCGTTCCGACACCCTCACGAAGTGCTGCCATAGCGCGACATAGCCCGCCCGCCCGGACTGCAGCTCGAAGGTCGCCTTGCGCGCCGCCTCCAGCCGCGCCGGATCGGTTTTGCATGCCGCCGCCCCGGCGGGATAGATCTCCTCCAGGTCGTCCATCGTCACTGGCGATTCTTCCGGGTACGGACCCTTGTAATCGGCGTCGAAATAGATCGGCGCGGTCCCCCGGGCCTCGATCTCGCTGATCAGCTGGCCCATTTGCAGGCCCCAGTCCCCCAGATGGACGTCGCCGACCACCATCCAGCCGTTGGCGCGGAACAGGCGCTGCAGGCTGTCGCCGATGATGGCCGAGCGCAGGTGTCCCACATGCATGGGCTTGGCGACGTTGGGGCCGCCGAAATCGATGACCATCGCCTTGCCTGCCCCATGATCGGGGGCACCGAGACGAGCGTCCTTCGCCATCGTCCCGGCACGCAGGGCAAGCGCTTCGTCGGTGACGTCGAGGTTGATGAAGCCGGCGCCGGCGATCTCGACCTTGGCGAACAGCGCCTCGACCCTCAGCCGCGCCGCCACTTTATCGGCGATGTCGCGCGGCTTGTGGCGCAGCTGCTTGGCCGCCGCCATGACGCCGTTGCACTGGAACTGGGCGAGGTCGGGCCGTGACGACGGCTGCACCTGTCCGAACTGGGGCGACAGCCCTTCAGCCGCGAACGCGCGCCCCGCGATCGCGCTCAGTTCGTCGACCAGGCCCGTCATTGCACGTACTGCCCGATCTTCTTGTTGTAATCGAGCTGCGCCTGCGTCAGCTGGAAGCCGACGACCAGACGGTACTCCGCCGGTTCCTTGCCCTTGGCGGCCTTCACGACCGTCGAGTCGACCGTATCCTCGCCCTTGGTCGAGATCGCGCCGTTTTCGAAGGTGATCGTCAGCCAGTACAGCTTCTTGGCGCTGATGTTGCCTTCATTCGAAATCGCGACGAAGTACGGCACCTTGTAGGTGGCTTCCCCGCCGCCTGGGGAACGCGTCGCTTCGTAATAAACCTTGAGGCGCGCATCGGCCCGATGTTCCTTTTTGTCCAGGTCGCAGCGCGTGGACACGAAGGTCAGGTTGGCCGTGTAGAGAATGCTTGACGGATCGGCCGGGCCGGCTTTGGCATCAAAGGCCGGCAAGCTCGCCGTCGTGGCCAGGATCGCGGCGTCGGGGCAGAGCTCGGCCTTGTCGGAGCCGATGTAGCTGGCAACGGAATTGTAGGCGGAGCAGCCCCCGAGCGCGGTCACGGCGACCGCGCATACTGCCGCGACGAGAATTCGATGGGTTGGTCTCATGGGAGGATCAATATGCCTAATGTGTGTCCGGGTATCGACGTGTCATTCCAGCACGTCTCCAAGTCGTCGGCGGAGCCCTGTGCAGACCGCCTTTCACTTGACTTTTTGCATGCCGGGGCCGAGTTGTGGGCCAACGCGTAAGAGCGCTGGACTGTAGCCAAGCAGGCTCTCGATGGGAAGCACGGAGCAGACGGGCGGCTCGCCCCCCAAGCCGCCGATCAAGCTCGTTTTGGCGGCGCCTCGCGGGTTTTGCGCGGGCGTCGAGCGGGCGATCCGCATCGTCGAGATGGCGCTCGAGAAATTCGGCCCGCCCGTCTATGTCCGCCACGAAATCGTCCACAACCGCCGTGTCGTGCGCGATCTGGAGGGCCGCGGAGCGGTGTTCATCGACGAGCTCGACCAGGTCCCGGATGGAGCAAAAGTCATCTTTTCGGCCCATGGCGTGCCCAAATGGGTGCCCGAGGAGGCCGTGCGGCGAAAACTTTACTTCCTGAACGCGACCTGCCCCCTCGTCTCCAAGGTCCATGTCGAAGCCGAGCATCATTACGCGGCGGGCCGCCATATCGTCCTCATCGGCCATGCCGGCCATCCCGAGGTGGCTGGCACGCTCGGACAGCTGCCCCAGGGAGCGATCAGCCTGGTGGAAACGGCGGTTGACATCGCCGCGCTGTCGCCGCCCGATCCCGATCGGATGGCCTATGTCACCCAGACGACCCTGTCGGTCGACGACACGAGTCTCCTGGTTTCGGCGCTGCGCCTGCGTTTTCCGGGCATCGTGGGCCCGCGCAAGCAGGACATCTGCTACGCCACGACCAACCGCCAGGAGGCGGTCAAGAGCATCTCGGCGCGCTCCGACCTGGTGCTGGTCCTGGGCTCGCCCAACTCGTCCAACACGGTGCGTCTCGTCGAAGTGGCCCGACGCGCCGGCGTCAAGCGCGCCATGTTGATCGAGGGAGCCGATGCGATCGATTGGACGCTCGTTGACGCCGCCGTGGTCGGCATCTCGGCCGGCGCTTCGTCGCCCGAATCGCTGGTCGACGAGGTGGTCACGGCCTTCCGCTCGCGCTATGACGTCGAGCTCGAAGAAGCGACCGTGACGCGCGAAGACCTGACGTTCAACCTGCCGCGCGCCCTGGCCTCGTGATACGAGCGTCTGATGGCCGTCTACACCGAAGTGTCGTTCGAGGATCTCGAATCTCTCCTCCTGGAGTACGACCTGGGAGCGGCGCAGAGATTCAAGGGCATCGCCGAAGGCGTCGAGAACTCGAACTACTACCTGCAGACCGAAAAGGGCTCCTTCATCCTGACGCTTTACGAAAAGCGCGTGCATGAACCGGATCTGCCCTTCTTTCTGGGGCTGCTCGAGCACTTGGCGTCCCGCGGCATCGCCTGCCCGCTCCCGGTGCGCAGCCGCAGTGGCCACCAATGGATGCGGCTGAACAATCGGCCGGCGGCCTTGCTCACCTTCCTCAACGGTCTGTCGCTGCGCCGGCCGGAGGCTTCGCACTGCGCGGCGGCGGGCGAAGCGCTGGCGGCGTTGCACGAAGCGGGCAAAGGCTTCGCCCTCGCCCGCCCCAACGCGCTCGGCCACGACGGCTGGATGGATCTTGCCCACGCCTGCCTGCCCAAGGCGGACAACGTGCAGAAGGATCTGGCTGCGCTGATCGCTTCCACGCTCGGCGAGCTCTCGGCGCCTTGGCCGGCGACGCTGCCCTCGGGCGTGATCCATGGCGACCTGTTTCCCGACAACGTCCTGTTCATGGGCGGACAGGTCTCCGGACTGATCGATTTCTACTTCGCCTGCAACGACGCCTACGCCTACGACCTGGCGGTGATGCTCAATGCCTGGTGCTTCGAAAACGACGGCGGCTACAACGTCACCAAGGGCAGGAGTCTGATCAGCGCCTATCGCAGCAAGCGGGCGCTGTCCGAAGCGGAGATCGCCGCGCTGCCGTCGCTCGCCAGCGGGGCGGCGCTGCGCTTTCTCTTGACGCGGCTCTATGACTGGCTGAACCACGACCCGAACGCGCTGGTGCGGCCCAAGGACCCCCGCGAGTTCGCCAAGCGGCTGCGCTTCCATCGCAAGGTGCGCAGCCCCGTGGAGTACGGGTTGTGACGAAGCCCCGCGTCGACATCTTCACCGACGGAGCCTGTTCGGGGAATCCGGGACCGGGGGGCTGGGGCGCGATCCTTCGCTCGGGCGTTCACGAGCGCGAGTTGTCCGGCGGCGAGATGGCGACCACCAACAACCGCATGGAGCTGACGGCGGTCATCCGCGCGTTGGACGCGCTGAAGAATCCGTCCACGGCGATCATTCATACGGATTCGCGCTACGTGATGGACGGGGCCACCCAATGGATTAAGCGCTGGAAGGCCAACGGCTGGAAGACGGCCGACAAGAAGCCGGTGAAGAACGACGAACTCTGGCGGGCGCTCGACGCGGCGCTGACGCGACACAGCGTGTCGTGGCGGTGGATCGAGGGCCATTCGGGACATGTGGAGAACGAGCGCGCCGACGCGCTGGCGCGCGCCGCGATTCCGTCGAGAGGAATCCCCCCGCGGTTCTGATCAGCAGTGCGGCACGTAACGCCCGCGCAGCCGCCGGCGCATGCTGGCGGGCGACAGCCGGCGGGCGGAGCGCCGCGGCCGCGACGCGGCTTGTGCCAGCTGGTCGAGTTCGCCCTCGCTGATGTCGTGGAGGCGCACCATCAGGTCGACCCTGGCGATGGCAAGCAGTTCGGCGGTTTCGGCGAGCCCCGCTTCGCTGAGCTCGGCGGCGCAGTTTGAGATTTGGACAGCGAGTTGCTCCAAGCGGGAATCCCGTGTCGCCTCGGGAGAATAGCCGCGGCGCCTGCAGGCCCCGCGGCTGAAAATATCGTCGGATAACATCAAGGGGATGACTTCGTGGTTTGTGCGCGCGACAGTCTAGAGGCTCGCGCCCATCTCCGCCGTCGCCCATTTTCACACGGGGCGTTCCGAAAACTGAACACCGCCGAAATGTCAGGGCCGTTCGCTGTCCGCAAGCGAGCGCACGTAATCGAGCGCCTGTTTGCGCTTGTTGGGATCCTTAATGCGCAGGAAGGACACGAAGAGCTGCCGCCCCTGGATCGTGCTGTCCGATTCCGCGCTCACCGTCGCGGTCGTCACACCGGGCTCGAAAAAGCTGGCGACAGGGACATTCAGGATCTCGGCGATTTCCATCAGGCGGCCGGCTCCGACACGGTTAACGCCGGTCTCGTACTTCTGAACCTGCTGGTAGGCGATGCCGAGCCGGTCTGCCAGACCCTGCAACGTCATCTTGGCGTTCTTGCGATGCAGGCGGATGGATTGGCCCACCTCGACATCGAGCGAACGCGACCGCTTCCGGCGCTCCGTAGGATTGCCGCCCGAAATAGACTTCATGGCTCTCTCTTGGCTCATAGCGCTGCCGCCGTACCCCTACAGAAAACAGTCATACCCCTCGTATAGGGAAGACAAGGATATCCCGCCCGCTTCCCGGGGCAAATCCCGTGGATGAATGAACTCTTTGGCAAACCACGGGTAGATCTTCGGCGAAAAGGCGTCGATCAACCAGTCGATTGTCCGCCGGACGCGCGGAATCCTGGCGGCGTCCGGGTGGTACGCCAACCAAACGTCATATGCAAAGCGAATCCCGTCGATATCGACCGGGACGATTCGCTCCGAAATGCCTCCCGCATAGGTTGGGAGAACGCCGATTCCCGCCCCACAGGAAATCGCGAAATAGTGAGCGCTGCTCACATTGGTTCGAAAAGACGCGATATCTGCGATCTGGGCGCTGGGAAACAGCCGGTGGAACTTTGCCTCAGAATTAATCTGATCTACGTCTTGTAGGACCATCCGGTGCTTGCCGAACTCGGCTACCGTCTTGGGGCAACCGTGGGTATCCAGATAGCGCCGAGCGGCGAAGGGCATCGTGTGCATCGTTCCCAGTCGCAAGATGCGCAGGTCCGGTGCGGTGGGGCGCGACAGCTGGATGCCGATGTCGGATTCCAAGCGTAGAACGTCCGCTGGATTCATCGTGCATATCATGTTGACGAGCAATTTCGGGTGAGACGTCCCGAAGCGCGCCAGTTGCGGCACCAGCCAGAATGAACCCAAACCCTCGGTGACACTAAGGCGCACTTCGCCCTTTAGAGACACGTCTCTGTGCCGCATCCGGGCGATGTCGAACGAGGCCATTTCCATGCGGCGCGCCGCGGCCAGAAGCTGCGCGCCCTCCTCGGTCACCCGAACGCCATCCACATGGCGTGTGAGGAGCGTCAGCCCCACGTCGCGCTCGAACTCGTCGATTTGCCGGCGGACCGTGTTGACGGATTCGCGGAGTGCGTGGGCCGCCGAACGCAGGCTTCCCCGACGGGCCACTTCGAGGAAGGCCCGCGCGCCGTCCCAATCGCGCAACGTGAAGCTTTCATCGGTCCGCGTCTTGGCGGGCGCCGCCCGCTTCTGTTTTGTGCGTCGCATAATCCCCTCAATTTATCCGAGCAATCTCTAAAATATCACGTACTGCGTGTACACTGCTGCGTTTTATCAGGGCAGCAGGAATTCGGCGTGCGCTGCAGCGCTCGACTCGGCCGCTTCGAGAATGTCCATCACCGCGATGCCATCCGTCGCGGGCACGGGGACGGCCGCGCGGCCCGCCAGGGCATCGCGCAGCGCTTCGTAATAGCCGCGGTAGTCGCATTTTTCCGCCGCCGGGGATGTTTCGCGGCCGTCAGGTCCAACCAGCACGCCCGGCCGCGGATCGTGGCAAAAGCCGGCATCGCCGGGCTTGCCGCCATTGCGCAGGAAAGCTTCCTGCGGATCGAAGCCGTGCTTCACGTAACTTCCCAGCGTGCCCTGGGCCACAAGCCGCAGGCTGCTCCACGGCGCCAGGGAGCTACCCGCGAGCACCACGCGTCGCTGCTGATAGCGCAGCAGGACGTGAAAATAGTCGGTCGTGACGGCGCCAGGCCGCTGCGCTGCTAAGTCCGCGAAAACCGCGGACGGACGGCCGAACAGCAGCAGCGCCTGGTCGATCAGATGAGAACCGAGATCGTACCATGTGCCGCTCGCCGGGCCTGCCCTTTCGCGCCATCGATCGGTTACCGCGGGGCGGAAGCGGTCGAAACGGGACTCGAAATAGGTGATGTCTCCGAGCGTGCCGTCTCCCATCAAGCGCTGCAGTGTGCGGAAATCGCTGTCCCAGCGGCGGTTGTGGAAGACCGACAGCATTCGACCGGCGCTCTCGGCGCGATCGGCGAGTTCGCGTGCCTGCACGGCGGTCGCGGTGAACGGCTTGTCGACAACGACATGCTTGCCGGCGGCCAGGGCGCGCGCCGCCAGTTCGAAGTGCGTGGCGTTCGGCGTGGCCACCACGACCAGATCGACGGCCGGGTCGCGCAACACGCCGTCGGGCGACGCGCACGGTGTGACGCCGGGATGGTCGGCGAGAATCTCCCGGCTCCGGCGCGAGACGATGGCCCGGAGCTTCAATCCGTCGACGGACGCGACGAGCGGCGCATGGAAAATACGCCCCGCCAGCCCGTACCCGATGATGGCAACGCCGAACGGTGCCGTCACGAAAAGAACCCGCGCGTGCGACGTCCGCTCAGGAACCAGAAATTGGCGGCCAGCCACGCCAGCGAGCGCACCGCGGACCATATCTGTCCGCTGATGAAGTCGGTGTTGTCGAGCTGCTCGCGCAGCGCCCAAAGCAGGTACTGCAGGTTCTGGAACAGCCCGAACCCGAGATACAGCGTCATCAGCACCAGCAGGAGGTTGCGACCGAGTCGGCTGCCGTACCAGGCAAGCTGTGCGGTGATCGCGATTCCCAACCCCGCCACGCCCCACAGGATGGCCTGCCCCAGCGGATAGCCGAGTTCGTCGTGCAGGCCGGCCTTGAACGCCGCCGCGACCAGGAAGACGCCGGCGAACAATCCGTCGATGACGGTCATCCCCCAGACGCCGACGGGACGCCTGACGGCGCGGACCTGGCTGGCGACCGGTGCTGGCGTACTCATGGGTTCCTCCCCCTTGGATGAGCCATCTTACGCCGCACGCCGGCCGGGCCGAACACGGAAAGCGCCGATCAGATGCGCCGGAACGCCGCCAGGGTGGAACGCCCCGCGGGATCGCAGACGCGTTCTGCGGCGATCCCGAACACGGCCGCGAGCGTCGGATCCGACAACGCCGTCTCGGCCGGTCCTGCCGCAGCCAGGCAGCCTTCGCGCAGCACGATCACCTCGTCGCAGTGGCGGGACGCCAGTGCCAGGTCGTGCAGCGTCACCGCGACCGTGATGCCGCGTCGGGCCTCTTCGCGCATTAGGTCCACCAGTCGCAGCTGATGCGCCGGATCGAGGAAGGCGGCCGGCTCGTCGGCCAGAAGGATGGCCGCGCCCGTTGCCAGAGCCCGGGCAAACAGCACGCGGGCCCGCTCGCCGGCGGAAAGTTCATCGACTCGTCGCTCGGCGAAGGCCGCCGCATCACAGCGCGACAGCGCCTCCATCGCCGCGACATGGTCAGCGCGATCGGGAGCGGTGAAACGCCCCAGATAGGGCAGCCGGCCCAACATCACGACTTCGCGCGCCGGCAACGGCCAGCGCGGCTCGCCGCCTTGCGGCAGATAGGCCATGGCGCGCGCCAGCGTTCGGCGGCTCCAGTCGCCAAGCGGTTTGTCGCGGATACGGATGAGGCCGTGCGACACCGACTGCAGACCCAATGCCGCGCGCAGCAGCGTCGTCTTTCCCGCCCCGTTGGGGCCGACGATGCCGGTTACCGCACCCGGGGCCAGACGCAACGTCACGTCGTCGAGCGCCGCCCGCGCGCCGAAATGAACGCTGACGTTCTCGAAGCTGATGCTCATCGCTCGCCTCCCAGCTTGACGATCAGCCAGAGGAAGAAGGGCGCTCCCAGCATCGCGGTCGCGACGCCCAGCAGGAGCTGCCCGTCGGGCGCCACCAGGCGCAGCACGTCGTCCGCGGCCGCCACCAGCGCCGCCCCGCCGATCGCCGACGGCAGGATCAGTCGCGCGGGACGGTAGCCGCAGAACGGCCGCAGCAGATGCGGCACGACCAGGCCAACGAAGCTCACCGCTCCGGCAACGGCTGTTGCAGCGCCCGTCGCCAGCGCCACGCCGACGATCACCAGGCCGCGGGTCCGCGCCACATCCACGCCCAGGCTGCGCGCGGCGTCCTCGCCGAGCGTCAGGGCGTCCAGGCCGCGCCCCGCCAGCATGAGCAAGGCGAGTCCGGCTGCGACCAGCGGCAAGGCGTAGGTCACGTCGTCGAACGTCCTGTCCTTCAACGAACCCAACATCCACGTCACTATCTCGCTCATGGCGTAGGGATTGGCCGCGTAGGACAGGGCGAGGGCGGTCATGGCGGTGGCGAAGCTGGCGATGGCGACGCCGGCCAGGATGAGCGCGACGGCGCCTGCGCCTCGCTGCGACAGGATGTAGAGAATACCGGCCGCCGCCAGGGCGCCGAGGATGGCGAGCACCGGCAGCGCCAGCGGACTGAATGACACGAACCCGAAATAGAGCGCGATCACCGCGCCCAAGCTGGCAGAAGAGGTCACGCCCGTGACGCCTGGTTCGGCCAGCGGGTTGCAGAACAGGCCCTGCAGCGCCGCGCCGCTGCCGCCCAGCGCCGCGCCCACGATCAGCGCCAAGAGCGCCCGCGGCAATCGGATCTCGCGCGCGATCGTGCCTGCCGCTCCGTGGCCGTCGAACAGGCCGGCAAACAGCGCAGGCGCCGACAGGTCCATGGGACCGATGAGGAACGACCAGCCGGCAAAGGCGAGCGCCAGGCACGCCAGGACGAGCGTGGCGCGCCCTCCGTCGCCCATGTTGCGGATCCGATGTGCTGCCAACGTATCGTCCATGCGCGGCCTCCGTCGCCGCTGCCGTCTTGCGACGGACTCCGCTGGCACACCCCGGCCACCGGATGGACGACGCGCGCCGGCAGGTCTCCTGGCTTGGCGGCTTTGACCGGCAGGACCTTCCCGGCCTTCGTGAGCCCATGGGCGTCTCGAAGGCCAGTGGCCGATGCCTCTTGAGCCGCTCACAGTTGCGGGGGCAGCGGCGGGATTTTCACCCGCCTTCCCTTTGACCGACACGCAGATGGAATCTAGGGCAGTCGAATGGCGATTGCCACGGCAATATCCGCGGCCGTCAATGCCGAGAATCGGACCTTGCCGCACGGGAGGATCGACGCGAGCTTTCCGCCCGCGCCTTTCGCGCCATATCTCCGAGGGTCTTCGCCGCATCGACCGACCACGGGCCGGGACACAGCAGCGGCGTCAGCGTGGCGTATTCCATCGTCGTGCGCCCTTCGAGCGCCGCGAGGGCCGGATGATGCAGGATCATGGTGGCGCGCGCCGTGTCATGGTACGGCTCGCCGCCCAGGATGAGCAGTTCCGGCGCCACCGCAATCACGGCCTCAATCGGCAAGGTGCCGCGGCGGGTCATCAGCGCCGGCGGCGTGGCGTCCATGGCGCCCGCCATCCGCATGATCTCGTCGGTGATGGCGCCGGTCCCCGTGTAGCCGTTCGGTTCGTAGATGATGGTGGGCACGGGGGGCCGTGGCGCCGCGGCTTGCGCCACGGCGATCTTGCGGTCCATCTCGGCCAGCAGCGCATCGGCGCCCGGGCGCGCCTGGAGGCGATCGCCCAGCATCCGCGTCACGCTGCGGATAGCGGCCAGCGAATTTGCCCACGGCACATCCACGACGGGAACGCCCAGCCTCCTCAGATTGTCACGCAATCGCGGCATAGTATGCGCATACATGACGACCAGGTCGGGCGACAGCGCCAGCACGGTTTCCGTCGATGGGCGGATGGCCCGGATTCCGCTGACTTTATCGGCAATGGTGGAAACCACCGGATGCCGGTCCGAGGCCTCGTAGGACAAGGCCGCGATGTGGTCGCGCGGCACCAGGCGGTAAACGTATTCGTCGGTGCACAAAAAGGTCGAAACCACGCGTTGCGGGCCGGCATGCAGGGCGCCGGTCGCACTGGTAACTACGCACAAAATCGTGACAATCCAGCCCTGCAGCCCGCGCATATTGTTCCTCTAGTCGGGACGATCTAACTGTCGAGTTGTCACCAGGGGGCTCCTCATGCGCAAGACCGTTTATGCCGCGATGCTCGCCCTGTGCCTCTGGGCACCCGCGTCGGCGAAACCCTCATTCGACGAGGTCCTCAGCGCCAACAAGGCGGCGACCGGCGGCAGCGCCTGGGACGGCAAGATCACGCTCAGTCTCGACGGAGACTACAGCGGCCAGGGTTTGACCGGCACCGTCCATACGATGACCGACCTGAAGGACGGTCGCAGCGCCAATGCCTTCCAGGTCGGACCGGCAACCGGCGGCAACGGCTTCGACGGCAGCAAGGCATGGCAGAAGGACACTTCAGGCACTGTGACCTTGCAGGAAGGCGGCGACGCGCAGGTGCTCGCCGTCAACCAGGCCTATCGCGACGCCAACAAATGGTGGCTGCCCGACCACGGCGGCGCGGCCATCACCAGCGGCGGCGAGAAGACGACGTCGAGCGGGCGCTTCGACGTCATCACCGTAGCGCCGCGCGGCGGCAAGGCCTTCGAGGCGTGGTTCGATTTCCGCACGCATTTCCTGGTGCGCATCGTCGAACAGCAGGGCGCCCTGACCGTGACCACGACGCTGGCGGACTATCGCGCCGTCGACGGCGTCATGCTGCCGTTCAAGTTCATCACGGACAAGGCGCTCGGTGCCAAATACGTCGAGACGGTCACGATCACCAAGGCGGCGTTCCTCGGCGCCCAGCCCGACAGCGCCTACGCGCCGCCCAAGGTCGTCGTGGCGGATTTCGCGATCGCCGGCGGCCGCAGCGAGACCACCGTCCCGATCCAGCTCATCAACAACCACATCTACGGCGCCGCGAGCGTCAACGGCAAAGGCCCGTTCGTGTTCATCTTCGACACCGGCGGCCACAACCTGGTCGCGCCCCCTCTGGCCAAGGAGCTGGGCCTCAAGGTGGAAGGCAACCTGGCCGGCACAGGGGCGGGCGAGGCGGTCATGGAGGCCGGCTTCACGCACGTGTCGTCGCTGTCGGTCGGCGACGCCACCGTGACCAACCAGCTGTTCATCGTCGCTCCGCTCGATCAGCTGTCCGACATCGAAGGCATGCCGTTGCCCGGCATGGTGGGCTACGAGATGTTCCGCCGTTTCGTGACGCGCATCGATTACGGCGCGCATACGCTGACGCTGATCGATCCCAAGAAGTTCGACGCCAAGGACGCCGGCACGCCGGTGAAGTTCGTGTTCAACGACTCCATTCCGGAGGTCATGGGCACCTTCGAAGGCATCCCGGCCAAGTTCGACATCGACACCGGCTCGCGCTCGGAAGCCACCGTCACCAAGCCTTTCGCGGAGAAGAACAAGCTGCGCAACAGGCATCCCAAGGGCGTCGAGGCGGTGGACGGCTGGGGCACCGGCGGGCGCTCGACCGGCTACATCACGCGCGTCGCCGCGATCACGCTGGGCAGCGTCAGGGTCGAGAACATCGTGGCCTCGCTGACGACGCAGAACAAGGGTGCGTTTGCGGGCAGCGACTATTCCGCCAACATCGGCGGCGGCGTCTTGAAGCGTTTCGTCGTCACCTTCGATTAC
Organism: Alphaproteobacteria bacterium; assembly: GCA_028871345.1. Taxonomy (GTDB): domain Bacteria; phylum Pseudomonadota; class Alphaproteobacteria; order Micropepsales; family Micropepsaceae; genus Rhizomicrobium. Next base: position 69,651 of record JAGWNK010000007.1, read on the forward strand.
GACAACCAGGTCATGTACCTGAAGCCGCGACCGGGGCCGGTGGCCGACATCGGCACCTTCGACCGCGCCGGCATGTGGATCAACCAGTCGGACGCCGCCTTCGAGATCGTCGATGTCACCAAGGGCGGTCCGGCCGACGATGCCGGCCTCAAGGCCGGCGACAAGATCGCGGCGGTGGATGGCACGCCGGTCGCCTCCATCCATCTCTATGACTTGCGCCAGAGGCTGCGCAACGAGCGGGCGGGTACGGTCGTGAACCTGCGGATCCTGCACAAGGGCAAATACCGCCGCGTGGCGATCACGCTGCGCGATTTGATCTGAGGAGACGTTGATGCGGAAGTCCGTGCTCGTCGCCCTGTTGGCATTGGCCGCTCCTGCGCTTGCCGATCCGGGCGCGGTGCTCGACGCGAACCGGTCGGCCACGGCCGGTATGGCCTGGGACGCCAAGGCGGCGTTGCGCGTCGAATACGCCTATTCCGGACAAGGTTTGACGGGAACGATGGCCTCCCTCGAGGACCTCAAGAGCGGCGCCTTCGTCGACAGCTACGACATCGGTCCCAACAAGGGCGCCAACGGCTACGACGGCCGGCGGGCGTGGGAGCAGGAGCCGTCGGGCACCGTCACCTGGCAGGCGGGCGGCGACGTCGTTCCGCTGGCGATCAGCGAAGCCTATGTGGACCGGAACCTGTGGTGGCGGCGCGACCGCGGCGGCGCGGCCATCGACGACAGGGGCCGGAAAACCGAGAACGGCCTCAGCTATGACGTCGTGGGGGTGACGCCGAAAGGCGGCAAGCCGCTCGAGGCGTGGTTCGACGCCAAGACGCATCTCTTGGCCCGCACCATCGAAGCCCAGTCGACCCTGACCATCACGCAGATCTATTCCGACTACGCCCGGGTCCAGGGCGTCCTTCTGCCGCGCAAGATCGTGATCGACGACGGCAGCCACAACCTGCAGACCCAGACGCTGACCCTGGCGCGCTTCCTGCCGGCCCAACCAGCCTCGGCCTTCGCCAAGCCTGAGGAGAACCTGCACGACTATGCCATCCGGGACGGCGCCCACGAGGCTACGGTGCCGTTCAAGCTCATCAACAATCACATCTACGCCGAGGTCTCGATCAACGGCGCCGCGCCGAGGCTGTTCCTCTTCGACACGGGCGGTCACAGCATCCTGACGCCGCCCACCGCCAAGGCCCTCGGCGTCAAGTATGCCGGCAGCCAGACCGCGGCAGGTGCGGGCGCCGCCACGGTCGAAAGCGGCGTCGCCCGCGTGGACTCGATCGCCATCGGCGCGGCGACGATCTCGAACCAGCCCGTCAGCGTCATGGACTTCGACACGCCGGGTGTCGAAGGCGTCGCATGCGACGGCATGGTGGGCTACGAGTTCTTCGCCCGCTTCGTCACGCGCTTCGACTACGGCAGCCGCACCATCACCTTCATCGATCGCCGCTACTTCGACCCCAAGGACGCCGGCACGGCGGTGCCGATGCGCCTCTACCACCAGTTCCCCGAGGTCGACGGCACCTATGGCGGCGTCGCCGGACGCTTCGGCATCGACACCGGCTCGCGCTGGGCGCTGCTTCTCACCGGGCCCTATGTGACCCAGAACCATCTGCGCGAGACGGCGGCCAAAGGTGTGGTCGCGGCGACCGGCTGGGGCGTCGGCGGAACGACGCGGGGCTATGTGCTCCGCGGCGCCAGGCTTACGCTGGGCGACGTGGTGGTCCCCTCGCCGCTGACCGCCATGAGCACCGACACCGGCGGCGGCTTTGCCGCAGCGGATTTTCCCAACAACGTCGGCGGCGGCGTCCTCAAACGCTTCGCCGTGACCCTCGACTACCAGCACTCCGTCTTGTACCTGAAGCCGCTTGCCGGACCTGTGCCCGATCTCGATGCCTTCGATCGTTCGGGGTTGTGGATCAATGAGGCCGACGGCGGCTTCAAGATCTTCGAAGTCACCAAGGGCTCGCCGGCCGAAGACGCCGGCCTCAAGGCCGGCGACGTGATCGAGGCGGTCGACGGCAGGCCGGTGAAGGACATCGCGCTTTACGACCTGCGCATGAGGTTGCGCGACGATGCGCCGGGCACGGTGGTGACCTTCGCCATCCGGCGCGGCGCCACGGTCGAACCGGTGAAAATCACGCTGCGCGATCTGATCTGAGGGCGATCCGCGCTGGTCGATTGCGGCACTTCCGTGGCAATATTCCGTACACGGCGGCAGTGTTAATTTGAACCCTTTTTGTCACGGCACCCCGTCTTTCGCGAGCCGTTATCCCCATCTGGCTCCGGCTGGTCCGGAGCGGAAATGCGGATGTGTGGCCGACAGGCGGCACCCGCTAACAGATGAGGTGGATTATGGTTCGCAGACTCTCAGTGCTGCTTGGCGCAGTATCGCTTGGTGCGCTCGTCTTGAGCACGCCGGCATCGGCCGCCCCGCACGGCGTGAAGGTCGGCATGCTGACCTGCCACGTGCACAGCGGCTGGGGTTATGTCGTCGGATCGTCGAAGAACATGAACTGCGTCTTCCATCCGGAAGGGCGCGCCCCTGACCGCTACCGCGGCTCGATCTCCAAGCTCGGCGTGGACATCGGATACACCTCCGGCGGCACGCTGGTGTGGGACGTGGTAGCCCCGACGTCCGACTTGCGGCGCGGTGATCTGACCGGCGACTACGCCGGTGCCACGGCCAGTGCCACGGTCGGCGCGGGCGTCGGTGCCAACGTGCTCGTCGGCGGCCTTGACAAGTCGATTGCGCTGCAGCCGGTGAGCGTGGAAGGCAACACCGGCCTCGACGTCTCGGGCGGCATCGGCGAGGTGACGCTGCGCGACGACAACACGACGGACAACGACTGACCGTTCCTGACGATACTTCCCTCCTGACGATGGAGCGGCCCGGGGTTTCCGGGCCGCTTCACGTTTGGGAAGCTTCGTCGACACCCGCAGGCGCACGGACTCCCGCAGGCGCGCGCTCCCCGCTAAGCTCGGCTCCGCCAACATCGGATTCGAACCATGCCCGTCTATCGCGCGCCGCTCGACGACTACCGCTTCCTGATGCACGAACTGCTCGAGGTCGAGAAGCAGCACGACCTGCCGCAGTTCGGCGAGCTGTCTGCCGATCTCGTCGACGACGTTCTGAACAACGCCGCCAAGTTCTGCGAAGAGATGTTGCAGCCCATCAACCAGTCGGGTGACGAGGAAGGGTGCCACTTCGAGAACGGCGTGGTGCGCACGCCCAAAGGCTTCAAGGAGGCCTACGCCGCCTATCGCGAGGCCGGCTGGGGCGGGCTTGGTGCCCCGGAGGAATACGGCGGCTCGGGCCTGCCCATCATCGTCACCCTGGCCGTCGCCGAAATGGCGACCTCGGCCAACCAGTCCTTCGCCATGTATCCGGGGCTGACGAGCGCCGCCTACTCCGCCCTCATCGCCACCGGCGCGCCCTGGATGAAGGAGCACATCGCGCCCAGGATGGTGTCGGGTGAATGGGCCGGCACCATGTGCCTCACCGAACCGGGCTGCGGCACCGACCTGCGCCTGATGAAGACCCGCGCCGTGGAGCAGCCCGACGGCACCTATCGCATGAACGGCACCAAGATCTTCATCTCGGGCGGCGACCAGGATCTGACCGACAACATCATCCACATGGTGATCGCCAAAATCCCCGATGCGGACGGCAAGCTGCACGACGACCTCTCGACCGTGAATTTCTTCATGGTGCCGAAGTTCCTGGTCGGCGAAGACGGCAGAATGGGGGCGCGCAACGGCGTGCAGACCGGCGGCATCGAGAAGAAGATGGGCATCAAGGGCCAGGCGACCTGCGTGCTCAACTTCGATGACGCGATCGCCTGGCGCCTCGGCCCCAAGCCCGTGCCGGGCGAGAAGCGCTCGACCAGCGCCGGCATGGCGGGCATGTTCGGCATGATGAATGCGGCGCGCATGGGCGTCGGTATCCAGGGCATCGCCACCGGCGAGGTCGCCTATCAGAACGGCATGGCCTACGTGCATGAGCGCCGGGTCGGCCGCGCCCTCTCGGGGCCTGCGGAGTCGGACAAGGCGGCCGATCTCCTGATCGTGCATCCCGACGTCAAACGCATGCTGCTGCACGCGCGCTCCTTCGTCGAAGGCGCCCGCGCCTTGGCGATGTGGACCACACTCAACATGTCGATCGCGCGCTCCGGCCGGCCCGAGGCCGACACGGCCGGCCATCTCGTCGAGCTGATGACGCCGGTGATCAAGGCCTTCTTCACCGACATGGGTTTCGAGGCCGCCAACCTCGCCATGCAGTGCTATGGCGGTCACGGCTACATCCGCGACAACGGCGTGGAACAGTTCGTGCGCGACGGACGCATCAACCAGATCTACGAAGGCGCCAACGGCGTGCAGGCGATGGATCTGGTCGGTCGCAAACTGGGGCGCAAGGGTAGTGCGGCACCCATGGCGCTGTTCCAGATGATCTCCGGCTGGCTGGCCGAGAACGACGGCGAAGCGCTGGCGCCGTTCGCCGGGCCCACCAGGCGCGGCCTCGATGCCCTGCAGCAGGCGACCCTGTGGCTTGCCCAGCGCGGCATGGCCAATCCAGACGACGCGGGCGCCGCGGCCTCGGATTACCTGCGCCTGATGGGCGTCGTGGTGGTGGGCTGGATGTGGGCGCGCATGGCGAAGCTGGCACAGGAAAAGCTCGCGGCGAACCCGCCCAATGCCGCCTTCTACCGCGACAAGCTGATGTGCGCGAAGTACTGGATGGAGCGCATGATCCCGGAATGCCCGATGCTTGTGGAGCGCATCTCCGCCGGCAGCGCCACGATCATGCAGCTGGCGTAGGCCGCGTCCCCTTCGCGCTGGTGGGGTCGATCCGGGCGCAACAAGGTAATGGGCTCCGTCAAGCGCAAGTGCTACGTTCCTTCGTCGCTTGCAGGGGGCTCATATGCGCATTCTGTCTGCCGTCGCCATCGTCGCCATCGTCGTCGTCGCGGGTGCCGCGCTCGCCGCCAGCCCGCCGGCCCAGCCGCAATCGGCGCAGGACTACAGGGACCGCTGCTCGCTGCGCATCGACAAGTCCGACTATGACGGCGCCGTAGCCGACTGCACGCAGGCGCTCGCGCTTGAGCCGGGCTACCTCGCGGCCTACCATTCCCGCGCCGTGGCCTATATGGCAAAGAACGACAACGACAAGGCGATCGCCGATTGCGACGCCATCCTGAAACAGAAGCCCGACGCCGTCGGCGCTTTGGTGCTGCGCGGCCTGATCTATTCGAAGAAGGGCGACTACGACCGGGCCATCGCCGATTTCGAGCAGGCGCTCAAGCTGCAGCCGGGATTCGGCATGGCCCAGGGCGGCCTGGCGGAAGCGAAAGCCGCGAAGGAAAGGCTGGCGCAAGGCCAGAAGCTGGGCGATCCGCGCGCCTGGTGCGACGGCAAGGCCCTGCCCCAGGAAGGTTTCGTCCGGGATCTGCAGTTCAAGGGCTGCACCACGCTCATCCAGTCCGGCAAGGAAACGCCGGCCGATCTGGCGCGCGACTATTTCAACCGCGGCAGCGCCCGCGAATTCTCGGACGACGGCAAGGCGGGCGCGCTCGCCGACTACGACGAAGCCATCAAGCTGAAGCCCGACTATGCCGAGGCCTATTATCGGCGGGGAACGATGCACTGGGTCGACAAGGATTACGACGGCGCCATCGCGGACCTGACGCAGGCCATCAAGCTCGATCCCAAGCATCCCGTGGCCTACGGGTACCGCGGCTCGTCCTACACCGCGAAGGGCCAATACGATCTGGCGATCGCCGATTTCGAGGACGTGCTGAAGCTGCGCCCCAACGACGCCGACGCCTATCTCAACCTCTGCCGCGCCAACGTGGGCAAGGGCACCTATGACCGTGCCATCGCCGACTGCGACCAGGCGATCAAGTATTCGCAGACCTCCGAGGCGACCGAGGCCTACAACAGCCGCGGCGATGCGCATGTCCTGAAGGGCGACTATGCCGCCGCCATCGCGGACTACGACCAGGCGCTCAACCGCTGGCCCGACTATCCGCAGGCGTTCTACGGCCGCGGTGTCGCCAAGGTCAAGAACGGCGATGCCGCCGGCGGCAAGGCGGATATCGACGAGGCGCGCAAGCGCCAGCCCGACGTTGAAACCGACGAAGCGAGGCTCGGCCTCAAGCCGTAGCAGCCCCCATTCCGCAATCTGGGGTGCGCCATTTCTTTCTTCGCCGTGGCCGGGTCAAACCAGATTAAGCCCGGCCACGACGAATTGCTGAGCGCGAAAGGCCTTTACCGGCTCCCGGCCGCCAAGACACGGCCTATTGCGGGTTCTCGTTGTTCTTCTCGCCCTTCTTTGGCTTGCCTTTTTCCTCGCGCGGCGGGTTCTCGTGACCACGGCTGGATTCCGGCGGCGGGGCGTGATGCACGACTTCCGGAGGCGGCGCGTGGTGCTCGACTTCCGGCGGTGGCGCATGGTGCACGACTTCCGGCGGTGGCGCATGGTGCTCGACCGGAGGCGGCGGGGCATGCTCCATCGTGCTGGGCGTCGTGTTGGGCGTCATCTCCGTGGCCGGCGTGTGGTGCGTCGCGCGCCGCTCCTCCAGCGTCCTGTTTTCCGTGCCGCTCGGCGGGTTTGATTCCGGCGTTGTCACGGTCGCCGGCACGTGGCCGTGATGCTCCGTTGTTGGCGCATTGCCCTGTCCGCCTTGCTGCACATTCTCATGATGCGTCATGGGCTGGGCCGGCGTGGACGGCGTCGCGGATTGCCCGCCGTTCTGCGTGTTCTCCTTGTGCATCATGGGCTGCGCCGGCGTGGACGGCGTCGCGGGTTGCCCGCCGTTCTGCGTGTTCTCCTTGTGCATCATGGGCTGCGCCGGCCCGCCATGCGGCGGGGTGCCCTTGAAGTGGCTGGCGGCGGCCGGCGCCGTGACCGTCGTCTTGGTGAACAGGTGCACCGGCGCGTGCCCGGCATGGGGCTTGACGTGGGTCGACAGCTTCTGGACGACCGCGGCCGTTGGCGGCGGTGCGCTGTTGGCCACGCCATGGCCGACGGGAACGGCGGCGTGCCAGCGCGCGGTCGCCTGCCGGCCCGTGGTAACCGAGGCTACAAGCTGCGGATGCTTGATCACCTGGCTCGCCGGCACGGCCTGGATGGGATGGCCGGCGGCGCGCTGCACCTGCTGCACGTTGACGCTCTTGTTGACGACGTAGTTGTTGATCACCGTGTAATTCGTGATGTTGGTCGTCTGGTGGATGATGTTCACCACGCGCCCCGGATCGCGCACCTCGTCGCGGTGGAAGTGCGGATCGTCCATGTGGCCGATGCCGACGAACACCCAGTTCTGCGCGAAGCGGTCCTCGCCGTAATCGGAGCCGTACCATGTGCGATAGCCGTACATGGGATCGCCGCCCCACGAGAACGAGATTCCCACCCCGAATCCGCCCCCGCCGACGTCTTCGCCGTTATCGAGATAATCTTCGTCGGGCGGCATCGGCATCCAGCCGACATACTCGCCGTTCGAGCGCCACACGACCCAGCCTGGGCTCCAGGTATAGCCGGGAATCCACAGCCAGCCGTCGTCGGGATCGTCCACCCAGCGTCCATAGTGGAAGGTAATGTCACCCCAGGGATAATCGGACGCCCACATCCAGCCGTAATCGTCCGTGTACACCCAATGGCCGCCGGTGTCGTAGGGGCGGAAGTCGTCCGGCACGTCCTCCGGCATCCACACCGTGCCCCAGCGGTCGCTGTAGACCCAGGCTCCGTAGGAATCGAGCTGATCGTGGAAGCTGTCGAAGCTGATGTCGAACTCGACCTGCGCCATGGCAGGCGTCAGCGGCACAACAAAAGGTGCGGCGCTGAAGAGAATGGCGCCCGCAAGAAGCTGTGCACGGAATCGCGCGTGCATGTGGAATTCTCCTGATGAGGACCGACCCTCCGAGACATTAGCATAATTCGGGCTCGGACCACCCTCAGTGACAAAATCTGGCCGCCCGAAGCTTCCGCATTGGGAAGGATTGCGGACTCCGGAACCCGGACTATGACCTTTGATGTCAGACGGTCTTCAAAACCCCGACAAAGTCGCGCTTTCCGATGTCGACGCCATTGTGACGCAAGATGGCGTAGGCCGTCGTGGTGTGGAAATAGAAGTTCGGCAAGGCGAAGTGGAACAGATAGTCGCAACCCACAAATGTCCGGTCTTCGCCGCCGACCCTGAGCGTGATCTTGCGCTCGTCGGAACCTTCGAACTGCTCGGGCTTGAAAGACTTCACGAATTCGATGGTCTTGGCGATTCGCGCCTGCAGCGCCTCGATGCTCGTCTCGGTGTCGGGATAGCTGGGAACCTCGCTGCCGGTGAGGCGCGCCGCGGCACCCTTGGCGTGATCGGTGGCAATCTGAATCTGACGCGCCAGGGCGAACATGTCGGGCGCCAGCCGCGTATTGACGAGGATGGCCGGATCGAACTTCTTGGCCGCCGCGTAATCGGCCCCTTTCTTGAGAATCGCCGACAGGCTGTTGAGGAACTGGACGAAGACGGGAATGGACGCCTGGTACATCGAAATGGCCATCGTGTTTCCTCCGCGGGCGATTGGAGAAGCCCATCTATAACATGCATGGTTACTGATGACGCCTACCGTAGCGGCCGCCTTGCCGCCGCGCAAGCATCTAGAGGGACTCCAGCGCCGCACGGCTCGCCCGCAGCGGCAGCCAGGACGGAATTTCCCTGCGCGCCAGCCAATAAGGCCGCCACAGCGAACGCCACAGCGCCTGGTCGAGCGGCGCGGTTCCCCATTTCCGCCTGACGATTTCGATGCCGGCAAGGTCGTGGGCGGCAAGCCATTTCTGCGCCGCCCACCACAGGTCCTTGGGGGCCGCCTCGTTGCGCGCCAGCTTGATCTCGAGCCCGTCGACGAGCGGCTTGTGCCGCGCGCATCCCAGGCGCAGCGTCGCCAGGCGTCGTCCTTCGCGCCGCACGCTCCACAGCCGCGCAAAATCGTGGCTGACGTCGAAGCCGTAGCTGCGCAGGCAGTTGTTCATGGCGCGCGCTTCATCGATCAGGTCGGCAGCCGTGGGCAGGGGACGGAATTCGTAGCCGTCGGCGCTGCCCGGCTTAAGCCACATGTCTTCGATGCGGCCCCGGCCGAGGTTGATATGAAGATCGATCGCCGCCCACCACGTGGTCGCGGCGGCGCCGGCCGCGGCCATGCGCATGGCGGGATTCCAGCGGCGCTCCATGAAGCGGCGGGCCTCGCATTCCGGATGCTGCGAGTGCCACGCCCACAGCGCGATCAGTCTCAGGCGCATGCGGTCGATGGACTTGATCCGCGACGCATCGCGCACGAATTCCCGCGCCGTCCACAACGCGAAGGCCTCGTCGGCCCAATGGGCGGCGTGGGCAACCGCCTCCAGCCAGAGATCGGCATGGCGCGCCGCGCGCGGCAGGTGATTGGCGATGCGGTGCGCGAACTGGGCGGAGGCCGGCAGCACTGGGACGGGACCTGTGAAGGATTCCGGCGTCAGGCGGCGGGTCCACAGCGGCACCCCGGCTCCCTTCGCCGCCGCCGCCAGAGGCGCGCCGGCGAGAACGCGCCCGGCGGCAAAGGCGGGGTCGAAACCCTTGCGCGGCAGCGCCAGCGCCACGCACAGCGCCGGGAAGCTGACGGCGAGGTCAGCCAGAGCCGGATGCTGCGCCAGCGCGCGCACGGCCGGCTGCACCGGCGCGCGGAATCGGCGCAGATGTCTCTCGACGATGTTGTGACGCGCGCGATCGTGCGCGTCCGCGCGCCAGGCGACGCGCAAGCTGTGCGACGGCATGGATATCCCCGGCGCCGCGAACGCGGCGCGTGTTCATAGCGGTGTTCGGGACGAAGCCCGGGTCTCGCCCGGGCGTTCCGCGTCAGATATCGCGCCGAAGGCCCGGAAGGCGTGCGGTATCGATCAAATATGCCTCCCTGTGTTGGCCGAAAGAGGCGGCGCTGATACAGCAACTCCGGCGACTTTTCAAGACTCCGGCCCCGGCGCACATGCTTTTGCCATGATGGGCGGTAGAATTGCGGCCGGCGAGTCGGAGGGTGTGATGCGGGCGTTCCTGGTTCTGCTGCTGGCGGTCTGCCTCACCGCATCTGCGGCGATGGCCTCTCCGGTGTTGATGATCTCGATCGACGGGCTGAGGCCCGCCGACGTCATCGATGCCAAGAAGCGCGGCTTCGCCGTGCCGAACCTGCAGAAATTCCTCAAGGACGGCGCCTACGCGACCGGCGTGCGCAACGTGCTGCCGACCGTCACCTATCCTAACCACACCACGCTGATCACCGGCGTGTCGCCCGCCGTGCACGGCATCGCCAACAACACGACCTTCGATCCCCTGGGCCGCAACCAGGACGGCTGGTACTGGTACGCGAGCGACATCCGCGTTCCCACGCTGTGGGACGCCGTGCATGCCCGCCACGGCATCGTCGCCTCGATCAGCTGGCCCGTCAGCGTGGGCACCTATTCCATCGATTACAACATTCCCGAATATTGGCGGGCGCAGACGCCCGACGACCTCAAGCTCTTGCGCGCCCTGTCCACTCCGGGCCTGGTGGCGCGGCTGGAGAAGGATTCCGGCATGCCGCTTGCGGCCCTGTTCGGGTCGAACGTCGACAACGACCTGGGACGCACGCGCTATGCCGAGCGCCTGCTGGAGATCTCGTTCCCCGCCTTCATGACGGTGCATCTCGTCAGCCTCGATCACACCCAGCACGAGCATGGCCCGGGATCGCCCGAGGCGCACGCCGTCCTGGCGCAGCTCGACAGCGACGTCGGCGAGCTCGTCGCCGATGCGCGCCGCATCCAGCCCGACATCGCGGTCGCCATCGTCTCCGACCACGGCTTCGCCCCGGTGAATTACGAGGTGAATCTGGGGCGCGCTTTTGTGGACGCCGGTCTCGTCACCCTTGAGGCCGACAGGCGCCGGGTCGTCGCCTGGGATGCCATGCCGTGGAACGCCGGTGGTTCGGCGGCGATCGTTCTGGCCCACCCCGACGATCCGGTGGTGCGCGCGCGCGTGCAGCAGTTGCTGGCGAAGCTCGCGGCCGATCCTTCCAGCGGTGTTTCCCGCATCATCGACCGCACCGGCATCGATGCTATGGGCGGGGCGCGCGAGCCTTCGTTCTGGGTCGATTTCAGGGCTGGCTATTACGCGGGCGCGAGCTTCACGGGTCCGCTGGTGGTGGCGGGAAAGCTGAAGGGCGACCACGGGTATTTCCCCGACGACAAGGAGATGCGCGCCGCCTTCATGATTGAGGGCCCGCATATCAAGCCGAAGGTGCTGGGCGAGATCGACATGCGCGATATCGCTCCCACGCTGGCCAAGATCCTGGACGTTCCTTTCCCCTCCGCCCAGGGCAAGCCGCTGTTCTGACTCCGGGTCACCGAAAATTCTTTTGGTCAGCACATGCATAGGCTTGCAGTGCAACTGAGAATAATATGCAGTCCGATTCGTAGCGGATATTGAGTAGCCCCGTGGCCGACGGACTGAAGTGGAGTGAAGCCTTCGCCGTGGGTCACCCCGGCCTCGATCAGGAGCATCGCTCCATCGTCGATGCGATCAATGCCATCGCTCGGGTCGATCCGTCTCCCCATCCCCCCGCCCATCTTCAGGACCTGCTCACCGAGCTGCGGGGAACGGCGGCGCGCCACTTCGACCACGAGAACGCGATCCTGCGCCATATCCTGGCCAGTGCCGAGACGCAGACCTACAGCCCGCACTTCCTGCGGGCGATGAGCCGCGGGGCGCTGGCCCAGCACATCGACAACCATGAGCGCGATCTCGGCGCGCTGGAGACCATCGGCGCCGACGCGAATCGACCGCTGCACGAAGAGCTCGAGCACTGGTTCTTCAGCCATGCGGTGAAGTTCGACGCCCACCTGAAGGCGCTGTTCCAGGCCATCCACAGCGAGTACCCGAGGCTGCTGGCCGAGCTGCCTTGATCGCCATGATCCCCGGCTATCAACCGGCAGACAGGACGTGCGAAATGCGCGCCAGAACAAATCCCGCGACCTTTTCGTCGCGCACATAAGGCAACGTGCGCAACAGATGCAGGGCCGCCAGTTGCGGCAGGCGCGCCGGCAGCGCGGGATCGCATTCCTGCGCCAGTTCGTCGAGCAGCGGCTTGAGGCCGGCGAGCCGCTCGAGCGCCGTCGGCAAGTCGGGCGAGCCTGCAAGATAGAGTTGGCGCAGGCACCAATGTCCCAGGATGTCCTGGCCCATCTTGGCGAGATCGAGCCAGTCGGACGACACCCAAGCGCAATCGCAGTCGATCAGCACGGTCTGCTTTGGCGTCTGCAGCATGTTCTCCAGCGTCAGGTCGCCGTGGCCGAGCGAGGCGGGAATGCCGTTCCAGGCATAGCCGTGGAGGCGGACGGCCGTGGCGGCGATGGCATCGCGATGCAGATCTGTATGCGCATTGCCCGCACAGCGCCCCGCGACCTCGTCGATCTTGGCGTGGAAGCCCTCGTCGGGCAGCTCCCCGCTGCGCGTCAGGCGGAACAGCGCCAGGCAGCGGCGCAGCGCCTCTGCCACCGATTGCGGATCGACCGCCCTGCCCTCGCACAGGATCGCGGCCACCGTCGGCGCCGGCACGTATTCCATGTCGAAAAAGGCGCGGTCGCGCCCGTCGCGTCCTTCGCCAATGACGCGCGGCAGCGGCAACCCGAACAGCGTCAGGCGGCGCTGTTTCTCGCCCTGGCGCAACAGCCGCTCATTCTGCTCGGTGGTCCCGGCCGTCTTGCGCACGATGCTGGTGCCGCATAGCCAGCGCAATTCGAGGCGCGCGCCCGAATGGCCTTTCAGCTCCAGCGGAAAGTCGTAGGCAGGCTCCAGGCGTCTGGCGGTTTGCGCGTGCATGACGGGCGTTACGCAAGCCGCGTTCCACTTGCTCCGCTTTTTCGCAAACGTGACGGCCCAGTCGTTTATGACGCAGTTTGCAGCCGTTCCAATCCGCCGCGGCAAAATCTGCCGGGCAGAAGAGGACGCCCTGCACCCCGCGCCGCCGCGGGCGGCGTTGCGTCAAAATAATTCGATCACTTTGTCCGGTTCCAAAACGCAGTCGCGTTGCAAGTGATCGACGCTTTCACAGCGAACACGTTGGCCCGTATGACTTTTGTACGTCCGGCGGCCATTTTGTCGCACCCTATTGAACGGGTCCGCTGCAAACCCCATTTGCCATACATCCCCACCATTGCAGGCAGCAAGGACGCGGCGCGGTTCTACCCATTAGGCCGCAATCAGGCCCTGTACGCTTTGGACAACAGCCGACACGTCAGAAGATATGCGCGATGAGGAGGATGATGGCACCCCAAAACAAGACAGCGATCGCCGTTTCAACGCCAACAACCGTCAACACGTGGAAGAACTCCTCCCAACTCGAAAAAATGCTAATCCGCTTGTCTTCACCATCGGTGGCCTCAAGCGCGCGCTGTTCGCTGTAGAGGGACTGATGGATGTCGTCGAACCCCTTGGAATAAAAATTCGCCGCGACGTCGAGCATCTTAGCAGCTTTTGTGTTCGGCGATGTGCGCCCGATAATCGCTAATATGACGGCCCCAGTGTATGCGCCGCACGATCGCGCCAGCAGTGGGACCCAATACAAAAACCCAACCGCAGCCCAGATCACATTACAGAAGATGTAGACGAAGCGCCGTATGGCACTTTCGACGGTAAACTCGACAGCTTGATCCATTTGTGGCCCCGCTGAATCCCTGGCCAGTCAAGCTACTACTGTTGGTGGCACAAATCTCGCTCGTCTTTCGGCAATGGATTGGCGGCAATGAAGGCCCACAGTACTGATCACGCCGCCTTCGCCAGCTTGGCGAGCGCCGACAGCACGCCTTGGACGCCCTTGAGGCGGGCTTCCGGCGTCGGCCAGTCGCGGGCGATGACGACCTTCTGGTCGGGACGCACTTTCATGGTGCCGGCATGGTCGCTGATCAGGCGCACCAGGCCCAGCGGATTGGCGAATTCGTTGCGGCGGAAGGCGATGACTCCGCCCTTGGGGCCGGCTTCCACCTTTTCCACCGCCGCGGCGCGGCACAGCTGCTTGATCGCTACGATTTCGAACAGGTGGCGGACCTCCTCTGGCAGCGGCCCGAAGCGGTCGATCAGCTCGGCGGCGAAGCGCTCGATGTCGTCGCGGTTCTCGATGCCGGCCAGCCGGCGGTAGAGCGCCATGCGCACATTGAGGTCGGGCACATAGGTTTCGGGAATGAGCACGGCGGCGCCGATGTTGATCTGCGGCGACCACTGGTCGGGGATGTCGGCGGCCTCGTCACCGGCGCGCATCTGGGAGACGGCTTCCTCGAGCATCTCCTGGTAGAGCTCGATGCCGACCTCCTTGACGTGGCCGGATTGCTCTTCGCCCAAGAGGTTGCCGGCGCCGCGGATGTCCATGTCGTGGCTGGCGACGGAGAAACCGGCGCCCAGCTGGTCAAGCGATTGCAGCACTTCGAGGCGGCGCTCGGCGGTCTCGGTGGTCTTGCGGTCGGCGGGCGTCGTCAGATAGGCATAGGCGCGTTGCTTGGAGCGGCCGATGCGCCCGCGCAGCTGGTAGAGCTGCGACAGGCCGAACATGTCGGCGCGGTGCACGATAAGCGTGTTGGCGGTCGGGATGTCGAGGCCGGATTCGACGATGTTGGTGGAGATCAGGACGTCGATCTGGCGGTCGTAGAACGCGGTCATCACGTCTTCGAGCGAGGCTGCCGACATCTGGCCGTGGGCCACCTGCGATTTGACTTCGGGAACGGTGGTCTTGAGGAACTCCTGCGCCTCGCGCAGGTCCGAGATGCGCGGCGCCACATAGAAGCTCTGGCCGCCGCGGTAATGCTCGCGCAGCAGCGCTTCGCGGATGACCAGGGGATCGAACGGCGTGACGAAGGTGCGCACGGCCAGCCGGTCGATCGGCGGCGTGGTGATCAGCGACAGGTCGCGCACGCCCGACAAGGCGAGCTGCAGGGTGCGCGGAATGGGTGTCGCCGTGAGCGTCAGCACGTGCACGTCGGCCTTGAGCGCCTTCAGGCGCTCCTTGTGGGCGACGCCGAAGTGCTGCTCCTCGTCGACGATGAGTAGCCCGAGATTGCGGAATTCGATGCCCTTGGCGATCAGGGCATGGGTGCCGATCACGATGTCCACGTCGCCCGAGGCCATGGCGGCCTTTGTGTCGCGCGCCTCCTTGGCGTCGACGAAGCGCGACAGCTGGCGCACCTTGAGCGGAAAGCCGGCGAAGCGCTCGGCGAAGGTGCGGTAGTGTTGCCGCGCCAGCAGCGTGGTGGGCACCACCACGGCCACCTGGTTGCCGCCCATCGCCGCCACGAAGGCCGCGCGCATGGCGACTTCGGTCTTGCCGAAGCCGACGTCGCCGCACACCAGGCGGTCCATGGGGCGGCCCTTGGCGAGGTCCTCGATGGCGTCGGCGATGGCTTTTTCCTGGTCCTCGGTCTCCTGGTAGGGGAAGCGGGCGCAGAATTCGTCGAAGACGCCTTGCGGCGGCTCGGCGGCGGGCAGGGATTTGAGTTCGCGGGCGGCGGCGATGCGGATCAGCTCCGAGGCGATCTCGCGCACCCTGGCCTTGGCGCGCGCCTTGCGCTGTTGCCAGCCCGCCCCGCCCAGGCGGTCGAGCGGTGCGCCCTCTTCCGCGCCGTAGCGCGTGAGCAGTTCGATGTTCTCGACCGGCAGGAACAGCTTGCCGCCGTCGTACTGGATTTCGAGGCAGTCATGCGGCGCCCCGGTGACGTCGATGGTCTGCAACCCGATATAGCGGCCGACGCCGTGCTCGATATGCGTGACCAGATCGCCCGGCGTCAGGCTGGAAGCCTCGGAAAGGAAGTTCTGTGCCCGCCGCGCCCGGTTGTGGGTGTGCACCATGCGATCGCCGAGGATGTCCTGCTCGGCGACCACCGCGAAATCTGGAGCCTCGAAACCGTGCTCGACGCCGAGGACCGCGAGACCCACGGCCTTGCCGTGCATCTTGGCGGCATCGGGCCAGTCGGCGACCGGTCGCAGCGCCTGCAATCCGTGGTCGGACAGCACGCCGCCCATGCGTTCGGCCGAGCCTTCGGTCCAGGCCGCGACGATGACGCGTTTGCCGGCCTCCTGCAGCGCGGCGATGTGGGCGGCGGCGGTCTCGAAGACGTTGACGCGCCCTTGCGCGCGCTCCGGTGCGAAGTCGCGGCCCAGCTTGCCGCCGGCGTCGACCGAGTTCTTGGATTCCGGCGCCTGGAAAGGCGACAGCTCGCGCACCGGATGATGCGCCAGCCGTTCGGTCCATTCGTCGTTGGTCAGATACAGGCTGGCGGGCTTCAGCGGCTTGTAGGGCGGCGACTTCAACGCCCCTTTGGTAACTTCGCCGCCGGTGAGGAATTGCCGGCGCGTCTCGTAATAGTCGGCGATCAGCTCGAAACGCGCGTCCTTGGATTCGCTCGTATGATGGCCCAGCAGCACCAGCGCCCGCGGCGCATAATCGAACAGCGTCTCGAGCCTGGGATAGAACAGCGGCAGCCAGTGCTCCATGCCCTGCGCCTTGCGCGCCGCGCTGACGGATTCGTAGAGCGGATCGTCGGGCGCCGGCCCGAAGGCCGCGACATAGCCGGTGCGGAAGCGGCTGATCGAGGCTTCGTCGAGCGGCACCTCGCTGGCGGGCAAGAGTTCGATGCGCTTGACCTCGCCCGAGGAGAGCTGTGTCTCCGCATCGAAGGTGCGGATGGCGTCCAGCGTCTCGCCGAAGAAGTCCAGGCGCAGCGGCTCCAGGCCCGGCGGCCACAGATCGATGATGCCGCCGCGCAGGGCGAAGTCGCCCGGCTCGCGCACTGTACCGGCCCGCACATAGCCGTTGTTGGCCAGGAACTGCGCCAGAGACTCGTGGGCCACCGTGTCGCCGACCTTGGCGGAGAAGCTGGCCGACGCGATCCATTCGTGCGGCGGCACGCGCTGCAGGATGGCGTTGACCGTCGTTACCACCACGGCCGGCTTGCTGTCCTTGGTGCGGCGCGACAGCTTGGCGAGCGTCGCCAGCCTCGCGCTCTCGAGGTCGGGCTTGGGCGACATGCGGTCGTAGGGCATGCAGTCCCAGGCCGGGAACGACAGGACATCGATGCCCGGTGCAAAGAAGCGGATGGCCGCATCGGCGTTGGCCGCGCGCACGCCGTCGGCAAGAACGAACACCACGAGGGCCTTCAGCCGCAGCGCCGCTTCGGCCGCCAGCCACGCGTCATAGCCTTCGGGCGCGCCCGAGACCGTGAAACGGCCTTCGGCGCGGGCGATATAACTTATGCGTTCCACGTAGGGTCCTTGCGGGAGCAGAGCGCCTTCAATTTCGCGAACACCGGCGTATCGAAGGCGGCCGGCAGCGGTCGTTCGCCCTTCAGCCAGGCGAAGACGTCGTGGTCGGGTGCATCGAGCAGGGCTTCGAGCTGGTCGAGGCCCGCATCGTCGAGAGTTCCGATCTCCTGCGCCGCGAAGGTGCCGAAGATCAGGTCGACTTCCTTGAAGCCGCGCCGCTGCGCCCGGAACAACAGCTTTTTGCGGCGGGCCTCCGAAGAGCCACCGTTTTCGACAGTCGTCATGACGCCCGATATAGCCCTTGCCCGGTGTCGCTGCCAGTGACGATGACGTCCGGACACGCCTTGTTTATCGTGACCGGGCCATGCGGCCTGCGATTCTGTTCCCGCTCTTCGCCTCGACGCGCTCCCTGCCGGGCATCGGGCCCCGGCTGGAGAAGCTCATCGCCCAGGTGGCCGGATCGCGCCTGGTGGACCTCATCTTCGACCTGCCCACCGGGGTGGTCGACCGCTCCTACCGCCCCAAGCTGATCGCCGCGGAGGCCGGGCGGATCGCCACGGTGACGGTCAACGTCCTGGACCACCTGCCGCCGCGCGACCGCCGCCAGCCTTACCGGGTGCGCTGCACGGATGCGACGGCGGCGCTGGAGCTCGTGTTCTTTCATGCCCGTGCCGACTACCTGAACCAGGTGCTGCCGGTCGGCTCCAAGCGCATCTTGAGCGGCCGCATCGAGCGCTTCAACAACCGCCTGCAGATGCCGCATCCCGACCACATCCTGCCGCCGGAACAGGAAGCGGAGATGCCGCTCTACGAGCCGGTCTATGCTTTGACGGAGAAGCTGCCGGGCAAATCGCTCGCCAAGGCGGTGCGCGGCGCTTTGCAGCAGGTACCCGCAATGCCGGAATGGCAGGAGCCCTCCTTCCTCAAGGCAAAGGGGTGGCCGGCGTTCGGCGAAGCTTTGCGCAAGGCGCATGCTCCGCAGCACGAGGCCGACCTGTCGCCGGAGACGGCGTACCGCCGCCGGCTCGCCTATGACGAATTGCTGGCCAACCAGCTGGCCCTGGTCCTGATCCGCACGCACATGCGCACGGCCAAGGGCCGCATGCTCAAAGGCAACGGACATCTGAAGGAGAAAGCCCTCGCCGCCCTGCCCTTCACCCTGACCGACGCCCAGAAGGGAGCGCTCGCCGAGATCGAGGCCGACATGGCATCGCCCTCGCGCATGCTGCGCCTGCTGCAAGGCGATGTCGGAACGGGCAAGACCGTGGTCGCCATGCTGGCGCTGCTCACGGCCGTCGAGGCGGGGGCGCAAGGCGCCATGATGGCGCCGACCGAGATCCTGGCGCGCCAGCACATGGCCGCGCTCGAACCGATCGCCGGCGCTGCGGGCGTCAGGATGGCGCTGCTCACAGGGCGCGAGCGCGGCGCCTCGCGCGAGGCGATCCTGCAACCGCTGGCGAGCGGCGAGATCGATATCCTGGTCGGCACCCATGCCTTGTTCTCCGAGGACGTGGCGTTCCGCGATTTGGGGCTGGCGGTGGTGGACGAGCAGCACCGCTTCGGCGTGCACCAGCGGATGACGTTGCAGGGCAAGGGCGAGCAGGTGACGGACGTGCTGGTGATGACGGCGACGCCGATCCCGCGCACCCTGGCGCTGACGGTCTACGGCGACATGGACGTGTCGCGGCTGCATGGCCGTCCGCCCGGGCGCCAGCCGATCGAGACCCGTCTGCTCGCCGCCGAGCGGTTGGGCGAAGTCGTAGAGCATCTGCGCCAGGCCATGGCGCGCGGCGCTCGCGCCTACTGGGTGTGCCCGCTGGTGGAGGAGTCCGAGAAAGTCGACCTCGCCACCGCGGAGGAACGTGCGGAGGAGCTGCGCAAGGCGCTGGGGTCCAAGGTCGGCCTGGTGCACGGCCAGATGAAGGCGGCGGAGCGCGATGCCGCCATGGCGGCTTTCAAGGAGGGCGCCCTGTCGCTGCTGGTGGCGACGACCGTGATCGAAGTCGGCGTCGATGTGCCTGAAGCCACCATCATGGTCGTCGAGCATGCCGAGCGTTTCGGATTGGCGCAGCTGCACCAGTTGCGCGGCCGCGTCGGGCGCGGCCGCGGCAAGTCGAGCTGCCTTCTGGTCTACCAGGGACCGCTGGGCGAGACGGCCAAGGCGCGGCTGCGGACACTGCGCGACACGGATGACGGCTTCATCATTGCCGAGGAGGATCTGCGGCTGCGCGGCCCCGGTGAGCTCCTCGGCACGCGCCAGTCGGGCCAGCTCGAATTCCGCCTGGCCGATCTGTCGGTGCACGCGGACCTGCTGGCGGCGGCGCGCGACGACGCCAAGCTGATCCTGTCGCGCGATCCGGAATTGAATTCCGATCGCGGCGAGGCGCTGCGGGTGCTGCTCTATCTCTTCGGCCGCGACGAAGCCGTGCGGTATCTGAGGGCGGGATAGCCGAAGGAAGATGGCGTGCCCTATGTCGCCGCCGGCTGCCGCTCGGGAAGCGCGATGCTCGAGATGGTCATGGCCCAGGCCACGGCCGCCTCGGCCCAGGCGACTGTCGGCGACAGCCAGACCGGATCGCTGATGCGCGGGAAGAACAGAAGCGTGCCGGCACCGTAATTGAGGCCGCCGATGATCGCCGGCAAGAGGACATAGAGCATGAACAGAATGGCGGCGGCGGCGAAGTCGCCGGTGCGCCGCCGCGACAGGGTCCCGGCCAAGACCACGATCGCCATGTCGCGCGTGAAGAAGCCCAGCATGGCGCCGACCGCGCCCTGGCCGCCGAGCTGCCGGTTCAGGCCGAGCCACGCCACCAGCACGACGCCGAGCGCGACGGCCGCGAGATAGGACATCATCCAGCTTTGCAGACGCGACAACCCGGTTCCCAGCTCGAAGGCGCCGAACCGCCCGGCCAGCCAGCGGTATTGCACGCGGTTCTTGGGCTCGAGGAACACCATGACGTATGACAGCGCCGCCAGGGCCGAACCCGCCAGCAGCAGGCGCCGCGCCACCGCGTCGAGATCGGTGAGGTAGGGATAGCCCGAAAGCCAGGCATCGAAGCCCGCAACATAGACGCCGATGAACAGCAGGAAAGCGAGCCACACCAAGGGTCCGTTGCGCATCTGCAGTTCGATGCGCATCTCGCGATAGCAGGCCGTCAAGGTCCAGGCCGCGAACAGAGCAAGCGAGATGAGTAGGAAGCCGCGGGCATCGAGGCTGCGTCCCCACCAGACGATGAAATCCGTCGGCGCATGGTGCAGCAGGATCGACCCTGCCGGATCGGCGACGGACCAGATGGCGTACACGGCGATCGCCGCCACCATGCCCGCCCCCTGATAGAGAAAGACTTCGAATTGCGAATGGCCCTGGCGGCGGCCGGCGGCCATCAGGCTGGCGAGCAGCGCCACCGATTGGGCGATCATGCCGATGGAAAGGTAGTAGACGAGTTCGATTATGGCCACCAGGACGCCGCTGTGTCCGATGAGGCTGGCGAGGATCACTGCGAGACAGAGGACGCCGCCGAACCAGTTGTAGCTCGTCGCGCCGAACAGCTTGCCCCACATCATGGTGCCGGCCGGCAGGGACGAGAGCCGCTGCGTGTCCCAGGTGTGATCGCGGATCTCGCCCACCACGCTTCTGGCCGCGTTGCGGGAACCCCAGATGACAACGATGATGTAATAGGCCCAACGGGCCGTTTCGGCCGGACCGCCCGTCCCTGCCGTCACCGCCGCCGCGAAGAAGGCAAGCGCCAGGACCATGGTCATGACGAGGAGGCGGCGTGGCGTCAGTTCCAGCCAGACATTGCGTTCAAGTTCGGGATTCATGGCCCTGCCTGATGCGGCTGAAATAGGCGTCTTCCAGCGCTTTGGAGGATTCTCCGAAGCTCGACAGCTCGAAACCCGCGCCCAAAAGGTCGCGAATGAGCCGGAACCGGGCCACGGCATTGCGTGTGTAGGTGAACAGCGCGTGATGCTGGTCCGCCTCGATGACGTTCACGCCACCCTTGCCCGAGAGGAACTCGCGCAGATCGCTGCGCGCCGTGGCGATCTCGAGCATGTAGCGTGGCCGTTCCACGTCGCGCACTTTGATCGCCTGTCCGCCCACGATCAGGCCGTCCTCGATGATGATCATTTCGGAGCAATAATCTTCGAGCTCGGCCAGGATGTGGGAGGACACGACCAGTGTCATGCCGCTGTCCCTGAGAGTCACTAGCAAGGTGGAGAGATCGCGGCGGGCCTGCGGATCGAGGCCTGCTGCCGGCTCGTCGAGCAGCAGCACCTTCGGTTCGTGAACGATGGATTGTGCGATGGCCAGGCGCTGGCGCAGTCCCCGCGACAGTTCGCCGGCCCGGGCGTCGAGCCGGTCCTTGAGCAAGACCCGCCAACTCGCCTTGTCGACGGTCTCCGAGACCTGCGCAGCGGCAACGCCGCGCGACCGGGCCGCATAGGTCAGGATCTGCCGCACGGTCAGGGCGTCGTACAGGCCGTAGAAATCGGGAAGGTAGCCAAGCAGCGCGTGGATGGCGCGGGGCGACTGCCGGGTGTCCAGTCCGTTAATTGTCACGCGGCCCGAATAAGGTTGCTCCAGGCCGGCCAGGCAACGCAGCAAGGTGGTCTTGCCGGCGCCGTTGGGGCCGACCAGCGCCGTTATGGTCTGCGGCGCGACCTGCAGGGAGACCCCCTTCAAGGCGCGGACCGTGGGGTATTCGTAGACGAGATTGCTGACGTCGATCATGGCAGCCCGATCACATGCGACAAATCTACAGCCATTTTGTCAAAGAATGATAATAATCGTGATCGCCACTGTCGCGGCAGGAGACCGGATTCGCTTGCATACCGCAGGGTCGCGCGCGAAATACGGCTGGATTCGAAAAGAGGGTGAACCGTGCGCATCGTCATGATCGGAACGGGGTATGTCGGGCTTGTCTCCGGCGCCTGTTTGTCGGAGTTCGGACACAACGTGGTCTGCGTCGACAAGGACGTTTCCAAGATCGCCGGCCTGAAGGAAGGCACCATTCCCATCTACGAGCCCGGCCTCGACGAAGTTGTCACGACAAACGCCAAGGCGGGGCGGCTTGCCTTTGAGACCGATCTCAAGGTTGCCATGCCCGGCGCCGAGGCGGTGTTCATCGCGGTGGGCACGCCAAGCCGGCGCGGCGACGGCCATGCCGATCTGAGTTATGTCTTCGCCGCCGCCGAGGAGATGGCACGGTACCTGTCGGGTTACACGGTCATCGTCACCAAATCGACGGTACCCGTCGGCACCAACCGCAAAGTCGAGGAAATCATCCGCAAGGTCCGTCCGGACGCCGAGATCGACGTCGCCTCCAACCCGGAGTTCCTCCGCGAAGGTTCGGCCATCGAGGATTTCCGCCGTCCCGACCGCGTCGTCGTGGGCTGCGACACCGAGCGCGCCCGCGAGGTCATGAAGGAGATCTACCGCCCGCTCTATCTCAACGAGACTCCGATCGTCTTCACCAGCCGGGAAAGCTCCGAGCTGATCAAATATGCCTCCAACGCCTTCCTCGCGACCAAGATCACCTTCATCAACGAGATGGCCAATCTCTGCGAGAAGGTGGGGGGCAACGTTCAGGACGTGGCGCGTGGCGTCGGCCTCGACGGCCGTATCGGAAACAAGTTTCTGCATGCCGGCCCCGGCTTCGGCGGCTCATGCTTCCCCAAAGACACGCTGGCCCTGTTGAAGACGGCGCAGGAATACGGCGCCCCGACCCGCATCGTGGAAGCCGTCGTCGCCGTCAACGATGCCCGCAAGCAGGAGATGGGCGAGAAGATCGAGAAGGCCTTTGGCGGCGTCAAGGGCAAGACGATCGCGATCCTAGGTCTCACCTTCAAGCCCAACACGGATGACATGCGCGACGCGCCGAGCCTCGTGATCGTGCCTTATCTGCAATCCAAGGGAGCGAAGATCCGGGCCTACGACCCGGAGGGCACCAAGGAGGCCAGGAAGCTGCTCGATATCGAGCTCTGCGCCGACGCCTACGAGGCCCTCATGGGAGCGGACGGCGTGGCCATCTTGACGGAATGGAACGAATTCCGGGCCCTGGACTTGGCGCGGGTGAAATCGCTTCTCAAGCGTCCTTTGATGGTCGATCTGCGCAACATCTACCGGCCTCAGATGATGGAGGCGGCCGGTTTCATCTACAGCAGCGTCGGGCGGCCCGCCGGATAGCAAATCTGCCACAATTTCCGCGTGAACTGGACGTGGGCCGCCGGGCTTGGCTAGGCTCATGTCCAGGGCATGGAGGGGTGCGCGATGGGCTCGATGTGGGTTGTGGTTCCGCTGGCGGTGGCGGGGCTTGGTTTGGTTCTGTTCCTGGCAGGATTTTCCCATGTCGTGCGCGGGCGCGTGGCGCAGGCGGGGATCGGCCTGGGCGGCGGCGGCGCGGTGACGATCGCGGGTCTTGCCGCGGGGCTTCTCGGCCTCAACATGCAGAGCTATTCCCGGCTGACCTATGAAGCGCCCGTTGCCGAAATCGGCGTGCGCGCGGTGGAGCCGGCGCGGAAGATCTACGTGGTGACGGTGCGCCGGCTCGACGGATCGGACCGCGTGCAATACTGCACGCTGCAGGGCGATCAGTGGCTGCTGGCGGGGCGCGTGCAGAAATGGAAGCCGTGGGCCAACGAGATCGGGCTCAACGCGACCTATACCCTCGATCAGATCACCAATATGTACTATTCGGCCGAGGAAGCGAACGGCAAGCCGATCACGGCATGCGACATCAAGGGCCCGCCGCCCGAGGTCAACCAGTACTTGCCCGAAAGCTGGGTCAAATGGCTGATCGGCCACATGCTGGTGCAGGATCGCCGTTTCGGCTCGGCCAACTTCATGCCGTTGGCGGATGGGGCACTCTATCGCGTGGTCATCACCCAGACGGGCTTCAACGCCGAACCGGCCAACGACATCGCGCGGCGCGCCAACGACCTGCGCGCCTTCTGAAGGAAGAGCGGGACGTCTCCTTGGCGTGAGGAAACGTCCCGCCTTGGTCGTCAGTC
Organism: Alphaproteobacteria bacterium; assembly: GCA_028871345.1. Taxonomy (GTDB): domain Bacteria; phylum Pseudomonadota; class Alphaproteobacteria; order Micropepsales; family Micropepsaceae; genus Rhizomicrobium. Next base: position 93,950 of record JAGWNK010000007.1, read on the forward strand.
CGGCTTGCCCTTGAGCCCGCGGTGGCGGAGCATCGGGTCGATCTCGGGGTCCTTGCCGTAGAAGGCGCGGAACATCGGGCCGTAGTCCTCGGTATGACCTTTCGACAGGATCATGTCGCGGAATCGCTGACCGTTCTCGCGCGTCATGCCCCCGTGCGTGACGAACCAGTGATAGGCGTCGTCGTCGAGCATCTCGGTCCACAGATAGGCGTAATAGCCGGCGGCATAACCCAGGCTCCAGATGTGGGTGAAATAGCTGGAGCGGTAGCGAGGCGGCACCTGCGCCAGGAGGAGGTGCGTTTTTTCGAGCGACTCCGTCTCGAACTTATCGACATCCTGCTTCGGTGCCGAAACCGGCAGCGTGTGCCACTGCATGTCGAGTTCTGCGGCCTCCAGAAGCTCGGTGAGGTCGTAGCCCTGGTTGAACGTCGCCGACTTCTTGATCTTGTCGATGAGCGATTGCGGCATCGGCTTGCCGGTCTGGTAGTTGACTGCGTAGTGCTTCAAGACCGCCGGATAGAGCGCCCAGTGCTCGTTGAACTGCGAGGGGAATTCGACGAAGTCGCGCGCCACGCTGGTTCCCGACACGCTTGGATAGGTCTGGTTGGCAAACAGGCCGTGCAGGGCGTGGCCGAACTCGTGGAACATCGTGGTCACGTCGTCGAAGGTCAGCAATGCAGGTTGGCCGGCGGCGGGCTTGGTGAAGTTGCAGACGTTGTAGACGACGGGTTTGGTGCCCATCAGCTTCGACTGGTCGACGAAATTGTCCATCCAGGCGCCGCCCGACTTGTTGTCGCGCTTGAAGTAGTCGAAGTAGATCAGTCCGAGCGGCGAACCGTCCTTGTCGAAGACCTCGAAGGCGCGCACGTCGGGCTGGTAGACCGGAATGTCCTTCCGCTCCTTGAAGGTGATGCCGTAGAGCTGGTTGGCCGCATAGAAAAGGCCGTTCTCCAGCACGTTGTTGAGCTCCAAGTACGGTTTCACCTCTTTATCGTCGAGGTTGTACTTCGCCTTGCGTACCTGCTCGGCATAGAAGTCCCAGTCCCAGGGTTCGAGCTTGAAGTGCTGGCCGTCCTTGCGCATCACCGCCTCTATCTCGCGGGCTTCGGCGCGCGCCTTGGCGGTCGAGGGCTTCACCAGTTTGGCGAGGAAGGATTCGACGGCTGCAGGCGTCTTGGCCATCTGGTCGTCCAACTCGTAGGCCGCATAGTCGGGATAACCCAGGAGCTGGGCCTTCTCGGCGCGCAGCTGGGCAATGGTGGAGATGATGTCGCGCGTGTCGTAGGCGTCGCCCTTTTCGGTGCGCGTCCACGAGTTCTCGAACAGCTCATGACGCGTATCGCGGTTCTCGAGCGAGGTGAGCGAGGGCTGCTGCGTCGTGTTCTGCAGCGGGATCACCCATTTGCCCTGCTGTCCGCGGTCTTCGGCCGCCTTGGCGGCGGCGGCCAGGGAGGCGTCGCTGAGCCCCGCGAGCTTCGCCTTGTCGTCCACCACGAGGGCGCCGGCCTTCGTCGCCGCGAGGAGCCGTGCATCATAGTCCGTCTCGAGCTTGGCCAGCTGCTGGTTGATGTCGCGCAGGCGCGCCTTGTCGGCGTCCGAAAGATTGGCGCCCGCCGCGATGAAGTCGTGATGGTAGACCTCGAGAAGCATCGCCTGCTCGGCCGTCAGCCCGAGCTTGTCGCGCTGGTCGTATAGGGCTTTGACGCGTGCGAAAAGCTTGGGATTCATGTAGATCGCGTCGTGGTGCGCAGCGAGCTTCGGCGCCTCCTCCGACTTGATCTTCTGCAGGTCGCTATCGGTGTTGGCCTGGCTGACCGCGTTGAAGGCCTTCATCACCCGCGTCAGCATCTGGCCCGACTTCTCCATGGCCGCAAGGGTGTTGTCGAAGGTCGGCGACTGCGGATCGTTGGCGATGGCGTCGATCTCCGCCATCTGCTGCTTCATGCCCTCTTCGATCGCCGGCTGATAGTCGCTGTCCTTGATGCGCGCGAAATCCGGCGCTTCGAACGGCAGCGTCGAGACGTGCGCGAAAGGATTGGGAGGGGGCGGCGGAGGAGGAGGAGGAGGAGCCGGGGGCTGGCTCGCACAGGCGGCGAGTGTCAGCCCGGCGGCGGCACAAAGCAGTGTCGTACGCAGACTCTTCATGGGGTTCCCCTTTTTTCTTGCGGCGGCGAAGCGCGCTTGATGACGAATTGGCGGGGACGATACTCGCGGGGCGCCGCCGGCGTCTTCAACAAATGTTGATCAGCGGAACACAACCGTCCGGCGACCGTTCGGCAGGGTGCGCCGTTCGGCATGCCACTTGACGGCGCGCGCCAGGACCACCGATTCGAGGTCGCGTCCGGCGGCCACCATGTCGTCGATGGAATGGGCGTGAGTGACGCGCTCCACGGCCTGCTCGATGATCGGTCCCTCGTCCAGGTCGCTCGTCACGTAATGGGCCGTGGCGCCGATCAGTTTCACGCCGCGTTCGTGTGCCTGCTGATAGGGCCTGGCGCCCTTGAAACTTGGCAGGAAGGAGTGGTGGATGTTGATGATGCGTCCGGAATAGGCCGCGCAGAGCATCGGCGACAGGACCTGCATGTAGCGCGCCAGCACAATGAGTTCGACCTTCTCGTGCCTGGCGATGTCGAGGAGTCGCATCTCCTGGACCGCCTTGGTCTCGGGCGTGACCGCCAGATGATGGAACGGGATCCTCGCCGCAGCCGCCACGTCGGCGAAGTCACTGTGGTTGGACACCACGGCGCGGATGTCGAGGGGCAGCGCGCCGATCCTGTGGCGATAGAGAAGATCGTTGAGACAATGGCCGAACTTCGACACCAGGATCAGCGCCGGCAGGCGTGCACCCTGGGTATGGAAGTCCGCCGTCATGTCGAAGGCCTTTTTTACCGGAGCAAAATCCCGTTCGAGCTCCTCGAGAGTCTGTTGGCCTTCGGCCTGGAAGCTGGTGCGCATGAAGAACAGGCCGTTGTCGGGATCGCCGAACTGGGCGCTGTCGACGATGTTGCAACGGTGCGCGACGAGAAAGCGCGAGACTTCCGCCACGATACCGATGCGGTCGCGGCACGACAGCGTCAGGACGAAGCGGCTGCCTTCGGCCGCGGGGATGTCAGACGATGTAGCCATTGGCCTTCAGGTACGACAGGATGGCCGTGGCGTTCCTGGCGGGGTCGGCGTCTTCCGTGCGCACCACAAGCTCCGCATTTTCCGGCGGCTCGTAGGGGCTGTCGATGCCCGTGAAGTTGCGGATCGCGCCCGCCCTGGCCTTGGCATAGAGGCCTTTCGGGTCGCGGGCGACGCAGACTTCGAGCGGCGTATCGACGAAAACTTCGATGAATTCGCCCTCGCCCATCAACTCGCGCGCCATGCGCCGTTCGGAACGGAAGGGAGAGATGAACGACACCAGAACGATGAGGCCGGCATCCACGAACAACCTGGCGGTCTCGGCCACGCGACGGATGTTCTCGACGCGGTCGGCATCGGTGAAACCAAGGTCGCGGTTCAGGCCATGGCGGACGTTGTCGCCGTCCAGCATGTAGGTGTGCCGCCCCTCCGCATGCAGCGTACGTTCGACGAGGTTGGCGATCGTCGACTTTCCCGAGCCCGACAGTCCCGTGAACCACAGCACCACAGGCTTCTGGTGCTTGAGGGCGGCCCGGGCGTCCTTGTTCACGTCGAGCGCCTGCCAATGCACGTTGGTGGCGCGCCTCAGCCCGAATTCGATCATACCGGCGCCGACCGTGGCGTTGGTGAAGCGGTCGATGAGGACGAAGCCGCCCATGTCGCGGTTTTCGCGGTAGGAATCGAACGCGAGCGGCTGGGCAAGCGAAACGTTGACCATGCCGATCTCGTTGAGGTGCAGCGTCTTGGCGGCCAGCTGCTCCAGCGTGTTGACGTCGACCTTGTGCTTGAGAGCGGTGACCTGGGCGGGCACCGTGCTGGTGGAGAGCTTCAGGATGTACTGGCGGCCCGGCAGCAGCTCTTCCTCGGCCATCCACAACAGGTGGGCGGCGAACTGGTCGGAAACATCCGGCCTGGAATCCGCGGCGCACAGCACGTCCCCACGCGAGATGTCGATCTCATCCCTGAGGGTCATGGTGACGGCGTCCCCGGCCGTGGCCTCCTCGAGATCGCCGTCCATGGTGACGAGACGCTCGACGGTCGTCGTGCGTCCCGACTTTGCCACCGCCACCCTGTCGCCGGGGCGGACGCGCCCTCCAACGATGGTTCCGGCGTAGCCGCGGAAGTCGAGATTGGGTCGGTTGACCCACTGCACCGGCAGGCGCAACGGCGTATCGGCCAGGCTGGTCTCCACGTCCACCGTCTCCAGGAATCCCAGCAGGGTGGGACCGTGATACCAGGGCGTGTTGTCGCTCCTGGTGATGACGTTGTCGCCGAAGCGCGCGGAGATCGGGATGGCGACGCGGCTCTGAAAGCCCAGATGGGAGGCGAATTCCGAGAACTCGGTCGAGATTCGGTCGAACACCTCCTGCGAGAAGCCGGCCAGATCCATCTTGTTGACCACCATGACCACATGGCGGATGCCCAGCAGAGAAGCGATATAGGTGTGCCGGCGCGTCTGGGTGAGTACGCCTTTGCGCGCGTCCACCAGCACGACGGCGAGTTCGGAGTTCGAGGCCCCCGTTGCCATGTTGCGGGTGTACTGTTCGTGGCCGGGCGTGTCGGCGACGATGAACTTGCGCTTGTCGGTGGCGAAGAAGCGGTAGGCCACGTCGATGGTGATGCCCTGCTCGCGCTCGGCTTCCAGGCCGTCGACCAGGAGGGCAAAATCGATGTCGCCGCCCGTGGTGCCGTGTTGCTTGGAATCACGCTTCAGCGCCGCCAGATGATCGTCGAACAGCAGCTTGGAATCGTAGAGCAGGCGGCCGATCAGCGTGGACTTGCCGTCGTCCACGCTGCCGCAGGTCAGGAAGCGCAACAGCGACTTCTTCTCCTGCGCTGCGAGGAAGGCCTTGAGGGACGGGATCGCCGCATCGGCCTCGGTCATGGCGGGGGCGCTCATCAGAAGTAGCCTTCCTTCTTTTTCTTCTCCATCGAGGCCTTCTCGTCGCTGTCGATGAGGCGCCCTTGACGTTCCGAGGTGCGCGCCGTGAACATCTCGGCCACGATGGCTTCGATGGTGTCGGCCTCGGACTCGATGGCGCCGGTGAGAGGGTAGCAGCCCAGGGTGCGGAAGCGGACCAGCCGCTCCTCCACCTTTTCGCCGTTCTTCAGCTTCATCCGGTCGTCATCGACCATGATGAGGGTGCCGTCGCGCTCCACGATGGGGCGCTTTTTGGCGAAATAGAGCGGCACGATGGGGATGTTCTCCGCCATGATGTATTGCCAGACGTCGAGCTCGGTCCAGTTCGACAGCGGGAAGACGCGGATGGATTCGCCCTTGTTGATGCGCGTGTTGTAGGCGCGCCAGAGTTCAGGACGCTGGTTCTTCGGATCCCAGGCATGCGTCGCCGAACGGAAGGAGAAGATGCGCTCCTTGGCACGCGATTTCTCCTCGTCGCGCCGCGCCCCGCCGAAGGCCGCGTCGAAGCCGTATTTGTCCAGCGCCTGCTTCAGGGACTCGGTTTTCATCACCTGGGTGTGCAGCGCCGAGCCGGAGTCGAACGGATTGATCCCCCGTTTCACGCCGTCTTCGTTGACGTGCACCAGCAGCTTCAACCCGAGCCGGGCGGCCGTCTCGTCGCGGAACGCGATCATGTCGCGGAACTTCCACGTGGTGTCGACGTGCATCAGCGGAAAGGGCGGCTTGGACGGGTAGAAGGCCTTCAGCGCCAGATGGAGCATCACCGACGAGTCCTTGCCGATCGAGTACAGCATCACCGGGTTGGCAAACGACGAGGCGACCTCCCGCATGACGTACATGCTTTCGGCTTCCAATCGGCGCAGATGGGATATTCCCTGCTTCATTATGTACAATCCAAAGGACTACGGCGACAGCCTGTGAAATAGGCCGTCCGATGATCGGATACAAGCACGGAGTTCCTAACCTTCGGTGGCTTTAGCCGCGTACCAATTGTAGGCGGCCTTGATACCCTCTTCGAAGGGGGTCCTGGCCCGCCAGCCGAGGGCCGTGAGGCGGCTGACGTCCATGACCTTGCGGGGCATGCCGTCGGGCTTGGACCGGTCGTAGACGAACCTCCCAGACCATCCTGCAGCCCGGCCAATGGCCTCGGCCAGCTCGTGGATGGTCATGTCGATCCCGGTACCGAGGTTCAGATGGCTCTCGCCGGAGTAATGCTTCATCAGGAACACCAGCCCGTCGGCCAGGTCCTCGGTGAACAGGAATTCCCGGCGAGGAGTGCCCGTGCCCCAGACCTCGACGGCCGGGGCCCCCGCCGTTCGGGCGGCGTGCACCTTCATGATCAAGGCAGCCACGACATGGCCGTTAGCGAGGTCGTAGCGGTCGCCCAGGCCATAGAGATTGGTTGGCATGGCCGAGATGAAGTCGCAGCCGTACTGCCGCCGGTAGGCCTGGCACAACTTGATGCCGGCGATTTTGGCGACGGCGTAGGCTTCGTTGGTCGGCTCCAGCGGCCCGGTGAGAAGCGCCTCTTCCGGGATCGGCTGGGGCGCCTCGCGCGGATAGATGCAGGACGACCCCAGGAAGAGCAGCTTCTTGACGCCCGCCTGTTTGGCCGAATGGATCACATTCGTCTCGATGGCCAGGTTGTCGTAGAGGAATTCTGCCGGCCGCGTGTTGTTGGCCTGGATGCCGCCGACCTTGGCCGCCGCGAGAAAGATTGCGTCGGGCTTAAGGGCCCCGAGCCAATCTTCGACTTCGCCCTGGCGGCCCATATCCACGTCCTCTCGGTCCGCCGTCAGGATTTCGCACTTTTCCCGGCCGAGCCGGTGCACGATGGCGCTGCCCGCCATGCCCTTGTGGCCCGCCACCAGGACCCGCTTGCCCTCAAGGGGAAAGATCACCTCAGTCATCGCTGCGCCGCCTGTCCTTGATGATGGTCTGCAGGTCGGACTCGACCATTTCCTTCACGAGGTCCTCGAAGCCCGTTTCGTGGCGCCAGCCCAGAACCTGATGGGCCTTGCGCGGATCGCCCAACAGGAAATCGACTTCAGTGGGGCGGAAGTAGCGCGGATCGACTTCGACGAGGATGCGGCCGGTCTTGCGGCAGACCCCTTTCTCGTCACGTCCCTTGCCTTTCCATTCAATGCCGACGCCGGTATGGGCGAAGGCGTGCTCGATGAACTCGCGCACCGAATGGGCCTCGCCTGTCGCCAGCACGTAATCACCCGGCTCGTCCTGCTGCAGGACCCGCCACATGCCTTCGACGTAATCGCGGGCGTGGCCCCAGTCGCGCATGGCGTCGAGGTTGCCGATATAGAGTCGGTCCTGGATGCCGTGATGGATGGCCGAGACCGCGCGGGTGATCTTGCGGGTGACGAAGGTTTCGCCGCGAACCGGGCTTTCGTGGTTGAAGAGGATGCCGTTCGAGGCGTGCATGCCATAGGCTTCACGATAGTTCACCGTGATCCAATAAGCGTAAAGCTTGGCGGCGGCGTACGGACTGCGCGGGTAGAACGGGGTCGTCTCGCGCTGCGGCTTCTCCTGGACGAGGCCGTAGAGCTCCGAGGTCGACGCTTGGTAGAACCGCGTGTGCTTGCACAATCCGAGGAGCCGGATCGCCTCCAACAGGCGCAAGGTCCCCAGCCCGTCGGCATTCGCGGTGTATTCGGCCGTTTCGAAGCTCACCTGCACGTGGCTCTGGGCCGCGAGATTGTAGATCTCATCCGGCTGGGTCTCCTGCACCAGGCGGATCAGGTTGGTGGCGTCGGTCATGTCGCCGTAATGCAGGATGAAGGAGACGTTCTTCTCGTGGCGATCTTGATAGAGAAGATCGACGCGACCGGTGTTGAACGACGAGGAACGCCGCTTGATGCCGTGAACAATATATCCCTTCTTGAGAAGAAGGGCCGCGAGATACGAGCCGTCCTGGCCCGTCACGCCCGTGATCAATGCTGTCTTGCTCATTTTCCCTTTCCAATGCGGTCGCGAATATTCGCACGCGTTCTATACAATTCGTCCCGTCAGGACGAGCTGGGCGCCGGAGCGCGGGCGTAGGCATTTTCGAAACGCATGATGTCGTCGCCGCCCAGATACGGCCCCGATTGCACTTCGATCAGGCGAAGAAGGTCCCGGCCGGGGTTCTCGAGGCGATGCTTCTCGCCGAGCGGGATGTAGGTTGACTCGTTCTCGTGCAGGATTGAAACCTTCTCGCCGCAGGTGACGCGCGCGGTGCCCTGCACGACGATCCAATGCTCGGCGCGGTGATGGTGCATGTGCAGGGAAATGCGCCCCCCCGGCTTGATCATGATGTGGTTGACGAGAAAGCGGTCGCCCTTGTCCACCGTCTCGTAGCTTCCCCAGGGCCGGAAGACGGTCGTGTGCTCCATCGGCTCGCTGCGATCGGCCGCCTTGAGGCGGTCGACGATGGCTTTGACGTCCTGCGCCCGCGCCTTGTCGGCCACGAGTACGGCGTCCTTGGTCGTCACCACGATGAGGTCCTCGACCCCGACCAGTGCCGTGAGTGTCTTCTCGCTGTGGGCGAAAGTGTCCTTGGTATCGTGGGCGATGACGTCGCCATGCAGCACGTTGCCCGCCGCGTCCTGTTCGCGGATCTCCCACAGCGACGACCACGAACCGACATCGCTCCAGCCGATCGAACAAGGCACGATCGCGGCGCGGTCCGTGCGCTCCATGACGGCATAATCGATTGAGATGTTGGGTGCACGCGCGAAACTCTCCGCGTCGAGGCGGACGAAATCGAGATCGCGTGCCGCCTTCGCGATGGCCTCTTTGACCGGAGGCAGGATGTCGGGGACGTGGCGGCCGATCTCATCGAGAAGAACGTCGGCGCGGAACATGAACATGCCGCCGTTCCAATAGTAATCTCCCGCCGCCACGTAGCCGGCGGCCGTTTCAAGATTGGGCTTCTCGACGAAACGCGCGACCTTGAAGGCGCCTGCGACGCCATCGAGCGCGGTGCCGCGCTGGACGTATCCATATCCCGTTTCGGGCTTGGTGGGGGTCATGCCGAAGGTGACGACGCTGCCCAGTTCGGCGGCGTGTGTCGCGATCTCGACGGACCGGCGGAAGGCTTCCAGGTTCGTAACCACATGATCCGACGGCAGCAGGAGAACGAGTGACCCCGGCTCTTGCTCGGCCGCAACCAGCGCAGCGACGGCGGCGGCGGGCGCGGTGTTGCGCCCCTGGGGCTCCAGCACGATCGCGCTCGGCGTCACGCCGATGTCGTGCATCTGTTCGGCGACCAGAAAGCGGTGATCATCGTTGCACAAAAGGATGGGGGGCGCAGTGCCCGGCAGCTGGGCGCGCTGGACCGTTTCCTGGATCATGGTGCTGGCGCCGTGCAGCGCCAGAAGCTGCTTGGGAAGCGAGGATCGGGACAACGGCCACAGGCGCGTGCCGGAGCCTCCGGACAGAATGACGGGAAAGAGCCGATTTTGCATACGCCGATGGTTCCGCTCACAACGGCGCTTTATGGCGCGCCGCTACCGCCGCGGCAGACAATAGGTCGTCCCGTGTCGAATTGGAATTGCCCGCCGTGGAGCCGTTCGCCCAGCCTTGCGCAGGGTTGAAGTCAGGAGAAAGCATTGTGACAATCCTTGGGTATCGCGCCCGGTGCGCCGAATATGCGGGATGCTGCCCACGCAACTGATTTTTGACCGGTCGTGGAGCCAGAAACGGCGACAATAGACGAGCTGTCGGCGTGTTCCATGCGGCCCGATCTCGTGCGTCTCCATGGCGCGAAATTGGCGAGTAGACGCAAACCGCGGCGATATGCGATTAAAGGGCGCACCGTTATTCGAACAGGTCCAAATGCCCAACGCCAGGCCCGTCCGTAAAGCAGTCCTTCCCGTTGCCGGTCTCGGTACCCGCTTTCTTCCCGCCACCAAGGTCGTGCCCAAGGAGATGTTGCCGGTCGTCGACAAGCCGGTGGTCCAATACGCGGTCGAGGAAGCCAAGGAAGCCGGCATCGAGCAATTCGTCTTCGTGACGGGGCGGGGCAAGCACATCATCTCCGACCATTTCGACCACGCCTATGAACTTGAATCGCAACTGGCGGCGCGCGACAAGACAGCCGAACTGCGCAGCCTTCTGGAGATGCTGCCGCAGACCGGCTCGGTCGGCTTCGTCCGCCAGCAACAGCCCCTTGGCCTGGGACACGCCGTCTGGTGTGCGCGCCATTTCATCGGCGACGAGCCGTTCGCGGTCCTGCTGCCCGACGACCTGATGGTGGGAAAGCCGAGCGGATTGGCGCAGATGGTCGAAGCTTATCACCGCGTCGGCGGGGGGTGCATCGTCGCGGCGGAAGAGCGCCCGCGTGAGGAAACGAGGCGCTACGGCGTCGTGAATCCGGGCGCCACGAAGGGCAACGCGACAGAAGTGCGTGCGCTCGTCGAAAAACCGAAACCGGCGGATGCGCCGTCGACGCTGTGCATCATCGGTCGCTACATCCTTCAGCCGGAGATCTTCAACGAACTCGACCGCCAGGAACGCGGAGCCGGCAACGAGATCCAGTTGACGGATGCCATGGCGCGCGTGATAGGGCGGATGCCTTTCCATGCCGTCCAGACCACCTGCGCCCGCTATGACTGCGGCGACAAGGTGGGTTTCCTGCACGCCAACATTGCTGTCGGCCTCCAGCGCCCCGACATTGCCCCTGCCCTCCGTGACGTTCTGCGCCTGCTGAAAGACTGACGGACGCCCAATATCACATTGATTTAATTGTGAAAGGTTGAATAGACTGGCCTAGGTTCGCCGGGCGGATGAAGTTTTGGCCGGGAGGGGGCAATTCCACAACGCGCATGGATCGCCGATTGGGCGCCCTCCGCCCGATGTCCGACATCGCGCGTTCGGCGGCTGTTGCGCTGCCATATGCACGCCATCGGGCTCGCCGTGGTCCTCGGTAGTGGCCCGGCTCACGCGTTGATGCCCGACCCGCAAGAGACCGAGATCATCCGCGACACATTCGGCGAAGTGGGCATTCTGGACATGCCCAGCGCCCATATGGCGCCGGACGGCCAGATGGCTTTCATCGTCGGAGACGTGGGAGAGCAGCAGCGCTACAACTTTTCGTTCCAGCGCAAGAGCTGGCTCGAAGGCACATTCCGCTACAGCCATGTCGTAGGATTGTTCAGCGGCTATGACGACCGGCATTTCTACGACAGGAGCCTGGGCGCCAAAATCAAGCTCTTCGACGAAGGCGATGTCATGCCCGACGTCGCGCTCGGCTTCCGCGACATCATCGGGACCGGCGTCTACAGTTCGGAATACCTGGTAGCGAGCAAGCATTTCGGGCCGTTCGACCTGACCGCCGGCTTGGGATGGGGACGCCTCGCCGAGAACAATACCCTGCCCAATCCGTTCGGGCTGGTTTTCAAGTCCTTCAACGTCCGGTCGGGACGCTTTGCCGGCACCGGCGGCCTGCCGAATTTCAATCAATATTTCCACGGACCGAAGGCCGGCGTTTTCGGCGGGGCCATCTGGCAGACCCCTGTCAGTGGGCTCAGTGTGCTCACCGAATACAGCAGCATGGAGTACAAGGGTTACATCTATCCCGGCGGGGTCAAATTCCGCTCGCCTTTCAACGTCGGGCTTTCCTATCAGCCGCTGGAATCCTTCGGCCTCACGGCGGGCTGGTTTTATGGCTCGACCTACGGCCTGACGGTGACCGTGCATGCCGACCCCACGACGTCGTACCCCTCTGCGATCCGCATCGGCCCCAAGGTCCCGCCGCCCGTCGTGCGGACCGACGCGCAACAGCAGAGCGCCCTGGCGACCCTTCAGACGCAACGCGACAGGCAGTCGGCCAGCCGCGGCGGTCTTTCGCTGAACGTTCCGTACGCGGCTTCGCGCGCCAAGCAGGACCTCCTGCAGGCGCTCTACAGCGAGGGCCGCGGCATCCGCGACATCGATGTCGAAGGCAAGTCTCTTGTCATCGACGCCAACGTTTCCGGCGAGCCACATGCGCAATGCGCGGCCTACGCCCAGATTGCAGCGGCCAACGACACGTCTCTGACCACGGTCGCCGTCACGGACCTGCAGAATCCCGAAGGCAACGTGACCTTCTGTTCGCTGGTGACTGCACGGACACCGGCGAGCGCAGTAAACGCCGTGGACGGCAGCATCGACCGCAGGAAGCTCGTGCAGGCATTGCGCGCCGATCTGGCGGCCCAAGGACTGCAGTTCGATGCGCTGTCCCTCACGCCAAGCGAGATCTGGGTGTACTATGAGAACTCCAGGTATGACGCGGAGGCCGAAGCGATCGGACGCATTGTCCGCGTGCTTACGGCCGACGTGCCGGCCACGGTCGAGATCTTCCACATAATCCCTCTCCACTTGGGCGTTCCCATGCAGCAGGTCACGATCCTGCGCAGCGCCTATGAGCGCACCATCGACGCCCAGGCAATGGCGGCGGACCTTGGTCCGGCTCTCACCCTCAGCCCTGCCCCGCTGCACAATCCCGGCCTCGATGCGGCGGGCCCCATGATCTATCCGGCCTTCGACTGGTTCCTCGATCCCAAGCTTGCCGAACGCCTGTTCGATCCGAACGCACCCCTGCAATTCAACATCTATGCCGACGCCGGAGCGATCCTCCAGTTGGCGCCGGGCTTGCTGCTGGGGACAGAGCTCACCGGTACCCTGTGGACCAATTACACCTACACGCGGGGGGCGGGCAGCTCCCTGCCCCACGTGCGAACGGATGTCCTGCAATATTTGCAGAAGGGCAAATATGGGATTTCCAGCTTGGTCCTCGACTACCGGACCCGCCTGGCGCCGGAACTCTTCGCCGAGGTACGCGGGGGATACCTCGAAGATATGTACATGGGGGCCGGCGGACAGCTCTTATGGAGGCCTGAAGGCAGTCGTTTCGCCTTCGGCGCGGACATCTACCAGGTGTGGAAACGCGACTTCAATCGGCTGTTCGGGGCCCAGAGCTACAACGTCGTGACCGGTCATGTGTCGCTGTACTACCGCTCGCCCTGGAACGGCATGAACTTCGCGCTGCATCTCGGCCGGTATCTGGCGGGTGACTACGGCGGCACCATCGAAGTCACACGCCGCTTCTCGACGGGCGTCGAAATCGGCGGCTGGGCCACCTTCACGAACGTGCCCTTCAGCAAGTTCGGCGAAGGCAGCTTCGACAAAGGCATCATCATCCACATACCGTTGGAATGGGCGCTGCCGATCTTCAGCCAGGCTTCGTACGACCTGCATCTCGCCTCCCTGACCCGCGACGGCGGACAACGCCTCGGCGGAGACGATTCCCTGTTCGCTGAGACACGACGGACGAGCGAGGGCGACATCATGGACAACATCGATGACATCGTCGAACCGTAACGCACTGCGCATGGTTTGCGTCACCCTGGCGGCCGCCCTGCTCGGCGGATGCACGGCGCTTGGCGAAAGCGATGTCGGATCCATCATTGCCCTGGCGAGAGGTGCGTGGAGCGGGAACAACGACATCACGCTTCAGGAGGCGGCGGCGGTCCCTTATGCCTCGGTCGGCGTCCGCTTGGGCGACAGCGCCCAGATCATGCTGGTGCTGGCATCCGAGGCGTCCGGCCGGATGTTGTGGACCTCTTCGGCAAGGCTCGCGATCACGACCGAGAACGGACGAATCATGCGTACGGCCGGCTTCGGCCACAACCTCGGAGGACATACAGCGGTTGCCAGCACCCGGACCGGCGTTGTCCGCTGGCAGGCGGACTTTCCGGATTTACGCCTCTTTTCCGTCCTGATTACCTGCGAGGACCGCGACGCCGGGCCCGAAACCATTTCGATCCTCGGCAAGGACATCCATACGCGCCGCATCGACGAATCATGCCGAAGCGATGACAGCCTCGATTGGTCGTTCCGCAATGT
>JAGWNK010000070.1 GCA_028871345.1 Alphaproteobacteria bacterium
CTCCATGTCCAGCTTCATTGCTTCAAGCAAGTCTCGCGTCTGATAGCAAACGGCATCCAACCCCGCCCGGGCAATTTCCGCCGCGCCGGTATCGCGCAGCAATCCGATAATGGCGCCGCGGGTGTCAGGATCCCAATAAGGTGCGCCCAGTCCGGTGAACGCGGGAACAAAGTAGAGCCCATCTACCTGCTTTGCGGTACGAACCAAGGGTTCCACCGCCGGTGCGTTCGGAATGATACCCAACGCGTCGCGCATCCACTGCACGACCGCGCCGGCAATGAAGATGCTTCCTTCTATGGCGTACGTGGTTTGACCGCCAATGCGGTACGCGCAGGTTGTCAGAAGACGGTTTTGCGAAGGTGCAGGGGCCACGCCCGTGTTGACCAAGGCAAAACAGCCGGTGCCATAGGTGCATTTCACGTCCCCGGGGTGAAAGCACGCCTGCCCCACCATTGCAGACTGCTGATCGCCTGCCACACTCAGAATAGGTATCGAAGCTCCCAGAGCGTCCGCCACCGCCCGACCAAAGTCAGCCGCGGAATCACGCACTCCCGGCAGAATGGCGGGGGGAATCTCGAAGAGGGCGAGCAGATCCGCATCCCAAGCAAGGGTTTTCAGATCGAGCAACATCGTTCGTGAGGCGTTGGTAACATCGGTTGCATGCACGGCGCCGCCTGTGAGGCGGAAGATCAGCCATGAATCAATCGTGCCGAACGCCAGCTCACCCGACTCCGCGCGCCCGCGCGCACCTTCAACGTGATTCAATATCCACTCGGCCTTGGTGGCTGAAAAATATGGATCCAGAAGCAATCCGGTCTTGGCGGCAATTCGACCCTCCAGGCCCATACCTTTGAGCACGTGACAGCGCTCGGCGGTCCTGCGATCCTGCCAGACGATGGCGTTGTGGATTGGACGACCTGTTGAGCGATCCCAGATCACGGCAGTTTCGCGCTGATTCGTGATTCCCACGCCCGCGATCTCCCGAGCGGCCACGCCCCTCGCAGCGATGCGGCAGCAGGCTAGAACAGACTGCCAAATCTCCTCGGGATCGTGCTCCACCCAGCCATTTTCCGGGTAAATTTGTCGGAATTGAATCGAGTGCGAAGCCAGGGGGCGGCCCTGGATATCAAATAACATGGCTCGGGTGGAGGTCGTGCCCTGGTCAATTGCAAGCAGATAGGGGGCTTCCGATATCGTCATGCCTTGTACCCTGTGCCGGAATTACTAGATTAACACGCTGTTAACGCCGTTTTGCTACTTGTTCCAAGGCGGTCTAGGCCGCAAGGACGGGGCAGAGAGTGGGACTGACAGCACGCGATATGAGCGACATGGGCCGTCTGGCCCTTCTCGCTGCCAATCCGCAGGATACCACCCGCGAAGAAATTTTCCTTGCGGTTGCCTCCCTTTACCGCGTCCAAGGAACCAATCTCAGCGACCGTGAGCGGGAATTGACGCGGGACATCCTGCGCCGGCTCACGAGAGATGTGGAAATGGCCATCCGAATTGCGCTTGCGGAACGGCTGGCGGACGATACCACGGCACCTCCCGACCTTATCTTGCTGTTGGCAGATGACGCGATCGAAGTGGCCCGCCCCGTTATCTTGCGCAGCCCACTTCTCACCGATGCCGATATGATTCGTCTTATTGCCGAGTCGGATATTCCGCATCAGGAGGCTGTGGCCTCAAGGGAGCATATCGGCGAGGCCGTCACAGATGCGTTGGCAAAGTGCGAAGCCGAAACAGTATTGGTGGCACTTGTCCGGAATGCTACGGCCAAGCTTTCAAAGGACACCTACGAAGTCCTCATAGAGAAATCTCGGCGAATTGCCCCCCTTCAGGAACCGATCGCGCGCCGATGCGACCTGCCTCCGGAAATGGCCAGCCGAATGTGCGGTTGGGTATCGGACATACTCAGAGCGTACATCATCGAGAACTACAACGTGGAACCCAAGCGTTTCGAAGCGGCGCTTGCGCTGTCGGAAGCTGCCGTCAAGAGCCCGCCCGAAGGGTCCAAATGCTCGCCGAACGACGGGGCCAACAAGCTCATCAACAAGCTGTATGACGCAGGCCAGCTCAAGGCGGGATTTTTGTTGCGCGTTTTGCATCAAGGACAGGCCGATCTGTTTGACCTGGGCTTCGCACGTCTCCTGAACATTCCCTTGACCGAGCTGCGCCAGGCACTTTACGAGCGGGGACCAAGACCCGTCGCACTCGCCTGCCGCGCCGTCGGCATCGACCGGTGCGTCTTCACGACCGTCTTCAACCTATCGCGACAGGCCCGCATGATGAGGCCAGTCCTGACCCCGAACGATATGGTCACCGTTGACACGGTTTTCAACAACTTCAGCAAGGCCACAGCGTTGGCGGAAATCCAAGCCCTCGCGGCCGCCGAATAACGGCTGAAAGCCGTCGCGGATCTTGCTAGTGTCGGCGGATGATTGATCCCTACGGCCGCCACATCACCTATCTGCGCGTCTCAGTCACTGACCGCTGCGATTTCCGATGCGTGTACTGCATGTCGGAGAGTCCGGAATTCCTGCCCAAGGCAGATGTCCTGACCCTGGAAGAAATCGAACGGGTGTGCGCGGCATTCATGCGCAAGGGTGTTGAACGTATCCGGGTCACCGGCGGAGAACCGCTGGTCAGACGGAATGTCATGAGCTTGTTCGAAAGAGTCGGCGGTTGGCTCGGCGCGGGGGGCCTCAAGGAGTTGACGCTGACCACGAACGGTAGCCAGTTAGCACGCTTCGCGCGAACTCTTCGCGGTGCTGGCGTCCGTCGCGTGAACGTGTCTCTGGATACTCGAGATCCCGAGAAATTCCGGGCTATCACCCGCTGGGGCGACGTGTCCGTCGTACTCCGTGGCATCGATGCAGCGCTTGAAGCCGGCCTTCAGGTGAAGATCAATACGGTCGCTCTTAAGGGCGTGAACGAGGATGAAATACTCGACCTGATCCTGTGGGCCCATGCACGCGGCATGGATCTTACGCTGATCGAAACGATGCCTATGGGCGGCATCGACGCCGACAGAACCGAACAGTACCTGCCATTGTCGGTGCTCCGGGCCCGCTTAACACAGAGAATTCATCTTGAAAACGTCGATTATCAGACGGGCGGCCCCGCTCGCTACGTCCGTGTGGCAGAAACCGGTGGTCGCGTCGGTTTCATAACGCCCCTCACCCACAATTTCTGCGAAAGCTGCAACCGCGTTCGACTTACCTGTACCGGGACGCTGTACATGTGCCTGGGGCAGGAGGACGCGGCCGACTTGCGCGGCCCGTTGCGTGCCTCCTCCGACGACGAGATGCTCGACGACGCCATCGAAGCTGCTATTGCGCGCAAGCCAAAGGGACACGACTTCATGATCGATCGCCGGCATTCGGGCCCGGCAGTGCCTCGCACAATGTCGATGACAGGAGGCTGAGGGTGGCTGGAAGGCTGCACTTCGTTGCTTCGCCGGTACCAGAAGGGCAATCGGCATTGGCAAACCTCCGACTGCAGTACGAGGACGTCGGGCCGGATAAGGCCGATATCATCGTCGCGCTCGGCGGCGACGGCTTTATGCTGCAGACTTTGCACGCCTTCCTGGGACGACCCAAACCGATCTACGGGATGAACCTCGGTACCGTCGGGTTCCTGATGAACGAGTATAACGAGGCCGACCTGACGCAACGCCTCGCAAACGCGGAACCAGCGGAAATCCACCCCCTCCGGATGCGCGCGCAAGCGCCGGGCCAAACAGTGGACGGGCTGGCGTTCAACGAAGTCTCGCTTCTGCGACAAACGCGGCAAGCCACGAAGCTCCGGATCCTGGTTGACGGGAAGGTGCGCATTTCGGAGCTGATTTGCGACGGCGTGCTCGTCGCCACCCCGGTGGGAAGTACCGCCTACAACTTGTCCGCGCACGGCCCCATCCTGCCGATCGATTCTGCCCTTTTGGCGCTCACGCCGATCAGCGCCTTCCGCCCAAGGCGTTGGCGAGGGGCTCTCCTGTCCCACCGCGCCCACGTGCGGTTCGAGGCGCTTGAAACCGGGAAGCGCCCAGTAAGCGCGGTGGCAGACGCCGTTGAGGTAAGGGATATCGTATCGGTCGACGTGGCAGAAGATCGCAGTATCGGCATGGTCATGCTGTTTGATGCCGGACGCAACCTCGACGAAAGAATTCTTACCGAACAGTTTCTCGATTAGTGCAGCTCGCTTCACGCCGCGTTAATGGCGGTTAAGTACTCTGCGCCCGGTCCCGGAACCGCCGGGAGCAGCTGGGTAAAAATGAGCGGCTATCGCTTCGACAGGCTGAAAATACTCGTGGTCGACGATAACCAGCACATGCGCAAGCTGGTTGTCGCGATCCTGCAGGCTTTCGGCGTGGTCCACGTTCACGAAGCCGCCGACGCCGAGCACGCCTGGGCGATGCTTCGCGACGTCAATCCCGATGTCATCTTCCTCGACTGGCAGATGTCCGGTATGTCGGGCCTGGATTTCATCAAGCTCGTACGCAAAGACAACAACTCGCCGAACCCGCTGGTGTCCATCATCATGCTGACCGGGCATACGCACATCGACCACGTCAGGACGGCGCGTGACGCCGGTGCGAACGAATTCCTCGCCAAGCCGGTTTCGGTCAAAGCCGTGCTCGCCCGACTGATATCCGTCATTGAACATCCGCGACCGTTCGTTCGCACAAGAACCTATTTCGGTCCCTGCCGGCGCCGGCGGCCGATCGACGAATACCGCGGCCCCGAGCGCAGAGGCGGAGAGTCCGTAGAGATTGACGACACCGCCAGTGAGAAAGTGTAGGTCCCAATGGCCGACAATCGCCCCGAGATCTTCATGCCGCCAAATCTGCTGAAGGCCAAAGTCGGCGGCACGGTCACGGGCCTCGACACCGCCGCCATCAAACGCGCCGAATCGGCCATGGCGACGCTGAAAGAAGAATTCTCCGACTGGCTGACCAACGATATCGAACACCTCACCGCGACGCACAAGGCGTTCAATAACTCCAAGAACCTGCAGAATGTCGGATACCTCTTTCGCGCCGCCCACGATCTGAAAGGTCAGGCAACGACGTTTGAATATCCCCTTATTGCACGCGCAGCAGCGTCACTCTGCAAACTGATGGACGCATTGAAGTCGCACGAAGCAATACCACTTCCCCTGGTAGACGCCCACGTCGATGCGATCCAGGTCATCCATCGCGAAAAGATCAAGGACATCTCGAACAGGACTGCTTTGACGTTGGTCGAAGAGCTCGAAGGACGGGTCACGAAGGTTCTGGCCAATTCCGTCTGCAAGAATTCGAACGTCTAGGCGTACGCGGCGGACAAGCCGCAGCCGACAAGCATGGCCAGCGCCAACAAGGCGAAGAAGCCTGTCAGGCCAAAGAGCCCCATTGCCACGCCGCAGAGCAGCGGTCCTAAGATCGAACCGACGCCGAACAACAGAACTAGCGCTGCAGATGCGGCCACTCGCACCTTCGCGGTGATCGCGTCATTCACGTGTGCGACCGAGACCGCGTAAATGGGAAATACGCATCCTCCCGTCACGGCAGCCGCAATGAGATTGGGCCACATGCCCAGTTCAGCGCTCCAAATTCCGAACAACGAGACGACCAATCCCGCGCCAAACATCACGGCGATTACCGCTCGCCTCGACGCCACGTCTGACAACCAGCCGAGAGGAAACTGGGCAATGCCGCCCGCCGCCATCGCAAGGCCCATCAACAAGCCGATCCCCTGGGCGTCGAAACCGGCGCGGCGCGCGTAAACGGGACCGAACGTAAACAGGATCGACCATGTCAGGCCCGCCAGCACCGTTGCTGCTGCTCCAAGTGGCGAATAAGCAAACAAGCGAAAACGTGCAGCGGCTGCGGCGGCACCGCAGCCGGCGCCCTGTGCCGCGCCACAATGACGGGTAATGCCGCCAGGGCCAGCAGCACTCCAGCGAGAAGAAAGAGTTGTGGTGTGCGGACGTCGCCGAGCCCGAAAGGTAACTGGGCTGCCGTTATCGCGACCATCTGCGCCAGCATGTAAACGCTGAAGATGCGTCCCCTCAGGCGGTTATGGACCCGCTCGTTGAGCCAGCTTTCGTAGGCCGTCGTCTGTGAAGAACGCGGAACGCGTTGACACGGCGAGATTTTGAGAACGTCGGCGAGTATTCGATTTTGCAGGGAAAGGCGTGTTTGAGAGTTGGAAGCCTGCGATTTCGAGGATGATTTTCCCGATTCCGCCGGGCCTCGATCCG
>JAGWNK010000002.1 GCA_028871345.1 Alphaproteobacteria bacterium
GAGCGAACCTTCGGCTGGATGATCCGCTGGCGGCGCTTGGTGCGCGACTACGAGCAGCGCATCGACGTCTCCCACGCCATGATCCTCGTCGCCATGGGCGGCAACCTACTACGAAGAAACGCCCATCCCTGAATTTCAAAACGGACTCTCAGAAGGAACTGCAGACCTCGCGCTCGACCAGCAGGACCGAATCCTGATGGAAGCGGCGCTTGTAGCCGTCGCGAATTTTCGCGATGGATGCAGCATCACCTGACGCTTCGATGACAATCGTCACATGCTTCGATGATTCGCGGACGATATGTCCGTCTGGGGCGCTCCACTGGCCTCGCGCGTCCTCAATGGTGAATCCATTGGGAAAGCGGGACGAAATTTCGTCGGCAACGAAACGACGCCAGTCCCGATCCGAGACAGCAAAATTCTCGCCGATATCGCGGCCGAAGAACAGTTCGGCTTCGATCGCAGGCTTCATTCCCTCGGGGCAAGCAGCAAATGATCGAGCGCCAAGAAGAACCACAGCGATCGCCGCCGCGTTACGGTTCATGACTTCATCTCTCTTTGAGCCTGAAACACTTTACTTCAGGTCATACAAGTAGGCGTCAGTAATACTTAGGGCGTTATCAGTTCCTTATTATTTACCGATCATTAAGGACGAATACAAAGTCTCTTCCTTTTCACAACCCCTGGACCCGGGCCCGCGTTGTAATCGCGAAATAACAAGGAGGTCCACATGGGACGTGACGGAAGAACCCAAATGGCGCGGGTCATAGGACCCGACGGGAGCGATCTCAGCATCGCCGACCTGCCGCCGGCCGACACCCAGCGTTGGGTGATCCGCCGCAAAGCGACCGTGGTAGCGGCTGTCCAAGGCGGCCTCATCACCCTAGATGAAGCCTGCATCCGCTACCGCCTTTCGGTTGAGGAATATCTGAGTTGGCAAAGGACAGTGCGCAAGTTCGGCGTCCAGGGACTGCGCATCACGCGCGCCCAACAATATCGTACGCAACCGGCGGAGCGCGCGCTCCGACACTAGCATTCTCTTCGGTGCCGGTGTGCCCCGCGATGGAACGAGACCGCAAGGCGGACTGCAGTTCCATCGCGGCGCGACGGCGGCAGCGAGCCCGCCGCTGCCCCGCCCGTCCGCCAAAACAGCAAATCCAGTTCAGCTCGTCTTGTGGCTGAGCGCCCGCGCCGCCTCCACGAACTCGCTGGGCATCATCACAACTGTCATCGTGTTCTGCTCGGCGCCGATCTCAGTCAGCATCTGCATGCGGCGCAGTTCGAGAGATGCGGGTGTCTTCATGATCTCGTCGGCAGCTTCGTGCAGCTTGCGCGCGGCTTCGAATTCCGCCTCCGCCTTGATGATGCGGGCCCGCTTCTCGCGTAGCGCCTCCGCCTCCTGCGCCATGGCGCGCTGCATGGTCGTTGGGATTTCGACATTCTTCATCTCGACGGCCTGGATCTCCACTCCCCAAGCCTCCGTGATCTGATCGACCCGCTCCTTGATGAGCGATCCCATCTTTTCACGCTCCTTCAGCACGTCATCGAGCGAATGCTGGCCGATGACGTTGCGCAGTGTGGTAAGCGCAGCCTGGATCACGGCGTTGCGCACGTTTTGCACTTCTATGATGGCGAGATCGGGCTTGACCACGCGGTACCAGATGACCGCGTTTGCCTGTACCGGCACATTGTCCTTGGTCATCGCCTCCTGTTGCTCCACGCCGTCGGTGAAGACGCGCATGTCGACCTTCACGGCGCGGTCGACCCCGAGTGGGATGATCCAGAACAGCCCCGGCCCGCGCGAATGCATGTAGCGGCCGAAGCGGAAAACGAGCGCGCGTTCGTACTGTTGCGCAATGCGAAAACCGGTGATGACAACGAAAAGAACGATGGCGACGACGATCAGGAAAACAGGCATGGCCCTCTCCTTCAGCGATGGTCAATAGGTAGGCATCCATCGCCGATATGGAAGGGTGGCTGGAATCTACTGCGCTATCGGGCGGTTAGGTCGCCGTCGCGGCTGAAGGTGCATCAGCCAGAGAAATCGAATCAAGGTCCGAGCGCAACGACGCCGGCTGCGGCGCCGGCCGGCAGGTGCGCGATAAGCTCGGTAATTCCCTCTCCTGTCACCGGGTGTATCCACTCCGGCGCGACGTCGGAGAGCGGAATCAGGACGAAGGCGCGTTCTGTCATGCGCGGATGTGGAAGTGTGGGAGGACCCGTTTCAACGCGGCCGCCGTGATCTATCAAGTCGAGGTCGAGTGTGCGTGGTGCGTTGCGCGAGGTGCGGATGCGACCGAAGGATCTTTCGATGTCGTGCAACCGGGCCAGGAGCGAGACCGGATCGAGGGCTGTCTCCATCAAGCTGACGGCGTTGACATACGGAGGGTCTGAAGGATCGGGCCACGCGGGCGTTCGATAGAAGGGAGACACCGCCAGAATATTGATGTCGCTTTCGGACAGCGCATCCAGTGCCGCCGCAACCGTCTCTTCGGGAGAACCCACCCCTGACGGCAGGTTGCCGCCCAGCGCCACGATCACGCGTGACTTGCGTGCAGACCCCAATTGGTTTGAACTGTGCGAAGGACGCGGGGGGTGATTGCCCGGTCGGCCTTGAATTTTGACGGAGGTCATTATGCTCTTCTACCCACAAGAGAAGCTGGCGCTTTTTATCGACGGTGCAAATTTGTACGGCGCCGCCAAAGGGCTGCAATTCGATATCGACTACAAGCGCCTGCTGGAACTCTTTGCCCGCAAAGGCGTGCTGGTGCGTGCCTTCTACTATACCGCTGTCGCCGAGGATCAGGAATTCTCGCCACTGCGCCCGCTGGTCGACTGGCTCGACTACAACGGGTTTTCGGTCGTCACCAAGCCGCTCAAGGAGTTCACCGACTCCCAGGGCCGGCGCCGCGTCAAAGGCAATATGGACATCGAACTGGCAATCGACGTCATGGAGATGGCCGACCAGGTGGACCACATCGTGATCTTCTCAGGCGATGGCGACTTTCGGCGCCTGGTCGAGGCAGCCCAGCGCAAAGGGCGGCGCGTCAGCGTGGTCTCGACCATCCGAACGCAGCCACCAATGGTGTCCGACGACCTTCGCCGTCAGGCGGACAACTTCATCGAGTTGGAAGAACTCAAGCCGATGATCATGCGTGAGGGCGGGCAGCGCCCACCGCGCGAGTCGGCGACGGAGGCTGCTGAGTAGAGCCAATCGTCGCACGGCGGCGTTGAATCTTCGAACCTTGCGGTGCAGGGCCGGGATTTCCTCGGACAAGCGCGTTAACCCCAACGCCGCGCGTCATTTTTCCTGCAGAAGGCGATGTACGCGCGGCCAAGTCTGCGCTATTTTCCCGTCAGGGGTGTGTCCCCGGGGGGAACCAATGCATACGTGTCGCGTTTGGCGCGCGCTTGCCGCGCTGCTTCTAGTTGTATCCTTGGCCGGGTGTGCCACCACCAAAGATCTAAAAGCGCAAACGGCGGCGTTCGACTGGTCGCAGGTCGACAAGAAGGTACTCGTTGTCGAACCGGATATCGTGCTCAGCGAACTCACCGCCGGCGGCATGTCCGAGCCGCACGCGGACTGGACCCAGGCCGCACGGACGTCCTTGGCTGGTCATTTTGACGCCTACATGCACCAGAAAGGCGTGCAGGCCGTCGACATCAATGACCTGAACGATCCCCATGAAATCCAGCTGTTGAAACTGCACGGCGCGGTCGGCGCGGCGATCCTGATCCATGCCTTCGGACCTTTGAAGCTCCCCACGAAGGGCACCGCGCTGGACTGGACGCTAGGCCCGGGCGCAACCGCACTGCGCGATCATTATGGCGCGGACTACGCGATGTTCGTTTATGTGCGCGACAGCTATGCCTCGGCAGGCCGGCAGGCGCTGATCGCAAGCTCGTGGGTGATGTGCGGCTTGACCGGTATCTGCATCGGCGTCCAAGGCGGCTCAACGGTCGCATTCGTCTCGCTCGTCGACCTGCGCACCGGCAATATCGTCTGGTTCAACGTCTACGGGTCGGGGGTCGGAGACCTGCGGGTTGAAAAGAACGTCGGGCCGTTTGTCGACAGCCTCATGAAGGACTTTCCGCTGTGAAATTTCGGGCGCTCGCGAGCATCGTCGCGGCGCTGGCGCTGTGCGGCGCCCAGGCCGCAGCGGTCGAGCCCGACGGCACGTTGCCCCTCAACTACCGGCCGGCACCGGACAGCGACGAAGGCGGCCTCTGGATGATGGCCGACACTCTGGAAAAGAACATGCAGGCGTCGCCTCTGTTGGTGCGCGATCCGGCATTGAACGCGTATGTGAAGGGCGTGATGTGCAAGCTCGTGCCTGATCGTTGCCGGACGCTGCGCATCTACATCCTCGACATACCGTATTTCAACGCGGCAATGGCGCCGAACGGCTCGATGCAGATATGGACGGGCCTGCTGCTGCGGACGCGCAACGAGGCCCAGCTTGCCTTTGTTCTGGGACACGAGATTTCCCATTACACGCTGCGCCATACGATCGCCGAATGGCGCCGCGCGCGCAGCACCAGCGGAACCATGGCCTTCTTGACCATTGCCACCGCGGGCCTCGCGGGTCTCGCCTATTTCGCCGCGCTGGATTCGTTGATGTCTTTTTCGCGGGACGAGGAGCGCGCCGCCGACATGCATGGCGCCCAGATCGCCGCCGACGCCGGATACGACCCGACACAGGACGCCACGCTGTGGCGTGAGATCAGTGCGGAGGAAACGTCGCGCCCCAAGCGTGATAGCGAGTACTCGTTCACCAGGACACATCCGACGACGGCCGAGCGCCTGACGACGATGGAGAAGAATGCCGAAAGCCTCAAGACCGGACGCGCCAATTGGATGGTCGGTCAAGACGCCTGTCGCCGCGCCATGCAACCATTCCGGTCGCAATGGCTGGAAGAGGATCTGTCACTGGGCAATTACGAAGGGAGCGTCACGCTCCTGAATACGATGATCGCGGACGAGCCGGCATCCGGTGAATTGAGGTACTACCTCGCCGAAGCTTATCGCCGCCGCAATGCCGACGGGGATTCCGCCAAGGCAATCGCGGCCTATCGCGAAGCCGTTGCAACGGGCAATGCTCCGCCGGCAGTTTACCGCGGCCTCGGCATCGCCGAGATGAAGCTCGGCGACAAGATCACGGCAAGGGACGCATTCGAGAAATACCTCGCGGCCCTGCCGGACGCGTCCGACCGTACGATGGTCGAATATTATCTCACTCATTTGTAGGAGCTGACGATGAAGGTGCTTCGTGTTCTCGCTCTCGGTGCAGCGCTGCTGGTCGCAGGCTGCGCGGCCTATACGGCCATCGACGGAGCCAAGACCGTGTCCGTCGGCGACAATGTCTCGGTGACCCCGCAAATCGCCTGGGCCCAAGTCAACAATCCCGGCCTGAACGGCACGGTATGGACAGCCGACGGCGTGATGCTCGATTCGCTGATGTTCTTCACCGGCGTCGCCCCGGGCCAGCCTCTTATCAAAGTTTCGGGCACATCGAAGGACGATCTGCCGCGCCCATACCAGAAAGGCATGGTCGCCGACGACGTCATGGATCTCCTGGTTTCGAACTTCAGCAAGATAGGCTACCAGCACGTCAGGACGGCCAACTTGCATCCGGCCCGCTTCGGCTCGGCTGACGGCTTCCGCTTCGAATTCACATTCGATACTCAAGAGGGCCTGGACATGAAAGGGACGGCCATCTTCGCGCAGCGCGGCGACAAACTAGATCTGATCCTGTTCTATGCGCCCAGCGAGTACTATTACGGCCGATACAGCGATATCGTGGAGAAAATCTTCGCCTCGATCCAGGCGGCGTGAGGCGCGGGTTTGCTATAAGGGCGGCATGAGTCTCGAGCCGCCGCACGATTGCGCCCTGTGCCCCCGCCTGAAGTCCTTTCGCGACGCCAACCGGAAGAGCTATCGCGATTACTTCAACGCTCCCGTGCCGACCTTCGGGACCAGCGAAGCGCGCCTCCTGATTGTCGGGCTGGCGCCCGGATTGAAGGGTGCCAACCGTACCGGGCGGCCTTTCACCGGCGATTGGGCCGGCGATCTCCTGTTCGCAACGCTATTGAAGCATGGGCTCGCCAGGGGGCAATACCAGGAGCGGGCTGACGACGGCCTGGAACTGGTGGAGTGCGCCATCACCAATGCCGTACGTTGCGTCCCACCAGAGAACAAGCCCCTCCCTGCCGAGATCAAGACCTGTCGCCGGTTCCTGATTGCCCGGATCGCGGCGATGCCGAACCTGCGTGCGATCCTGGCGCTGGGCAAGATCGCGCATGACAGCGTCTGCGACGCGCTCCAGGCGCGCAAGGCGGCGCATCCCTTCAAGCACGGGGGCCGCTACGACCTTTCGAAGGTCGTGCTGGTGTCGAGCTACCATTGCTCGCGCTATAATACCAATACGGGCGTGCTGACGGAGCCGATGTTCGATGCGGTCGTGAAGCAGGCCAAGATCGCAGCCATGCCGCAGATCTGACTACTCGGCCACAGCCGCCTTCGCGGCATACTGGTCGTAGGCTTCGAGCGCCTGGGCGGCATACATCGCCGCGGGTCCGGCCCCCATGTAGATCGCCATGCCGACAGTCTCCATGATCTCGTCGCGCGTCGCGCCGTGCTTGCGCGCCGTCTCGACATGGAAGGTGATGCAGGGGTCGCACCGCATCGCCACGGAGATGCCGACCGCCACCAGCTCCTTGGTCTTGGCGTCAAGGGCCTTGGGCGCGCTGGCCGCCTGCGCAAGGGCGGAAAAACCCTTCATTGTGTCGGGAATGCCGGCGCGGAGCTGGCGCACCAGGCTTGTCATTTCGGCCGCGATATTGGGCCAATCCTTGAGCATCGAAACTCTCCTGGGTGAGGTCTTTACGGTCTTTATATTAGTGTTACCTAATATAATGCACGCAGCACGTCGTCGCAGTGTGGATTCCCCTTATCCGTACCGTTCCTCTTTCCAGGGATCGCCTTCGTTGTGGTAGCCGCGGACTTCCCAGAAGCCGGGCTGGTCCATTTCGGCGAAATAGATCCGGTTCACCCATTTGGCGCTCTTCCAGAAATACCAATCGGGAATCACGACACGCACCGGGCCGCCATGCTCGCGCGGGATCGGCTTGCCTTCCCAGGAGTGGGCCAGCAACACGTTCGCCTCCGCGAAGACCGCGACCTTCACATTCGTCGTGTAGCCGTCATAGGACCTGAAAAGGACGTGACTGGCTTCGGACTTCGGACGTACCAAATCGATGATCGTCTTCGCCGCCACCCCCCTCCAGTGATTGTCGAAGCGGCTCCATTGGGTCACGCAATGGATGTCGCTGATAAAATCCTGCTGCGGCAAGGCCAGGAATTCTCGCAACCTCCACACCAGCGGATTCTCCACTGCCCCCGTGACCCGCAGGTGCCAGTTGTCAGGCTTCACATCGGGCTGCGCGCCCAGATCGAGGACCGGCCAGTTCTTCACTTCCTTCTGGCCCGGCGGCAGACGATTCACGTGGCCGAGGTCCGGCCGGCCCGTGAGAAGCCGCCGCTGCCGCGCCCAGGATCCTTTGGTGCGGATGAGCTTGTCCTTGAAGGGACCCGTGGATTCATCGTCTGACATGAGAGCAATTCTAAACAGACGACGGGCAGCCGCGAAATGGCGGATGCAGTCCTGCAGAACGCAATTTTGATGGGGAGCAGGACCCGATTTACCCCTTTGCCCGCATGATGCGGGCCTTGTCACGGGCCCAGTCGCGCTTCTTTTCGGTTTCGCGCTTGTCGTGCAGCTTCTTGCCCCTGGCGACGCCGAGTTCGATCTTGGCGATGCCCTTGGGCGTGAAATAGAGCCTGAGCGGGATCAGGGTCATGCCTTCGCGCTGCACCGCCACCGAGAGCTTTCTGGCCTCCGCCTTGTGCACCAGCAGCTTGCGCATGCGCTTGGGCTCGTGGCCGAAGCGCGCCGCCTTGCTGTATTCGGGAATGTTGGCGTTGATCAGGAATATCTCGCCGTCCTTGGCCTGAGCATAGGATTCCGCGATCGTGGCCTTGCCGGTGCGCAGCGATTTCACCTCGGAGCCCATCAGCGCGATCCCCGCCTCCAGCGAAGATTCGATTGCGTAGGCAAACCTGGCCTTGCGGTTATCGGCGACAATCTTGCGGTCATCGTCGCCCTTCTTCTTCGCCATGTCAGGCCTTCGAGACGCCTGCCGCTTCCATAGCGGTGCGGACGCGCGCCCGCGCCGCCTCGCTTGCAGAAACGAGCGGCAGACGAACTTCATCGGTGCACAGGCCAACGACCGAACAGGCGTATTTGATCGGCGCGGGGCTCGGCTCGCAGAACAGTGCATCGTGCAATGGCATCAGACGGGTCTGCAGCGCGAGGGCCTGGGCCCACTCGCCCTTTCCGCAGGCTTCCTGGAACTGTGAGCATAGCTTGGGCGCGACGTTGGCCGTCACCGAGATGCAGCCTTGGCAGCCCTGGCTCATATAAGCGAGAGCGGTTCCGTCTTCGCCCGAGAGCTGGCGCCAGCTCGTGCCGCAGACGGCGCGTTCGCGAAGCGGCCTTGCCAGATTGGCCGTGGCGTCCTTGACACCGACGATGTTCGCAATCTTCGCCAACCGCGCCATGGTCTCGACCGAGATTTCCACGATAGCCCGCGCGGGGATGTTGTAAACGATGATCGGGATGTCGACCGCCTCGGCAATTGCCGCATAGTGGCGATAGATGCCTTCTTGCGACGGCTTGTTGTAATAGCCCGTGACCGACAGGACCGCGTCTGCCCCTACCGATTTGGCGAACCTAGTCAGCGCAATAGCTTCCGTTGTCGAGTTCGAACCGGCGCCGGCGATCACTGGAACGCGGCCATCGGCAGTCTTCACGCAGAGCTCGACGACGCGCCGATGCTCTTCGTGGCTGAGAGTCGGCGACTCACCTGTCGTGCCGCAGGGCACCAGGCCGTGGCTGCCCTGTTCGATCTGCCAATTCACGAGGCGGCAGAAAGCCTCTTCGTCGACTGCGCCATTCCTCATTGGCGTGATCAACGCCGGAATGGAACCCCTCAGACTGCCTGGCGCGAACGACATGGCGCACCTCGTTGGTTTCGCTACAAAATAGCGCCAGACGGCGGCATAGCAAGACGCCAAGACTGCGTCCCCACAATGTCTGGCGCGCGCGGCCCCCCATCGCTATGGTGCTCCCAATCCCACTGCCGAGACCGGATTCCATGCGTTTTCGTTCCATGCTGCTTTTGACCGCTCTGCTGGGAGCGGCGTTGGCACAGCCTCTGCCGCCGGGCCTCCAGCAGAAAGGCGGCGTCATCATGATGCAGCCGATCGCGGACTCCGATCAGCCGGTGGCGCCCATCGAGCGGCGCGTCGGCGCGATCCACGTGCTGAGCACTACGGACCACGACCTGTTCTCAAAGGCCTTCGATGCCGCGGACCGCGGCGACTGGCCGTCCGCCCTGGCGCTCGCCGACCGCGGACAGAACGCGATGGCCCGCAAACTGCTCCAGTGGCGCTACCTCCAGGACAAGATGGCCAAGCCGCCAACCGACCAGATCGATGCCTTCCTAAGGGCCAATCCCGATTGGCCGCGGCGAAACTCGCTGCTTGCGAGGGCCGAGGAAAATCTCGATCCGGCCATGACCCCGCAGGCGGTCATCGCCTGGTTTGGTGGGCGCAATCCCATCAGTGCCTTGGGTGAAATCCGGCTCGGTGAAGCCTATGTGGCGACGGGCAAGGCGGCCTGGGGCGCCAAACTGATCCGCGATGGCTGGGTGGCTGGCAGTTTCGAGCCGGAGCAAGAACTCGCCATCGTCGAGAAGGACGGTGTCCACCTGACCCCCGACACGGAACGGCGGCGCCTCGACAACTTGATCTGGAAAGACCAGATCACGGCCGCCAAGCGAGAGATGGCTCGCGTCGACGACACGACGCAACGCCTGGGGGCTGCCCGCATCGCGCTGCGCACCCAGCCTCAGCAGTGGCGAAACACCATAAGTGCCTTGTCGGCCGATCTCATTTCCGACCCCTGGCTGGCCTTCGACAAGGCCCGTGCGGCACGTCGCGCGGGTGACAACACTCAGGCCGAAGCGCTGCTTCTGCGCGCCCCGTTCCGCGAATTGATCAAGACACACACGGCTTCGGTGTGGGCGGAACTGAATGTTGATGCCCGCCAGGCACTGCAGGACGGCAATCCCCACATGGCCTATGAACTGGTGCACGACACCGGTTTGACATCGGGGAACGAATTTTCCGAGGCGCAATTCCTGGCCGGCTGGATCGCGCTGCGCTATCTCAAGGATCCGTCCGGCGCGCTGGATCACTTCAAGAAGCTGGTGGCTAACGTCTCGCGACCGATCAGCCTGGCGCGCGGCCATTACTGGCAGGGCCGCGCTTACGAGGACATGGGTGATACGGCCAACGCCTGGGCGCAGTACCGCGCGGCGGCGACGATGTCGGACACCTTTTACGGCCAGCTGGCCCTGGCGCGCATCGATGCCAACCCGACGTTGCGCGTGAAGTCGACGCCGGCCGATCCCGTCCCGCACGATGTGTTCGAGCACGACGATCTTGTCCGCGCCATGCGGGTTCTGGCCGATCTCGGGTCGCAGGATTTGCTGCGCGCCTTTGCGCTTCGGTATCAAGAGCTCCATCCCGAGCCGGGCGCTGCCAAGGAACTGGCAGGCGCTCTTACGGACATGGGCTTTCGCGATGTCGCTGTCCGGGTGGCCAAGATCGCGGGCTACGACGGCGTGTCGTTCCCGGCTTACGCTTTCCCGGTCATCGCGGTGCCGCCGTATCACGGACCGGGCGCGGCGCCCGAGGTGCCGCTCGTGCTGTCGATCATCCGGCAGGAGACCGAATTCGACGTCGCCTCGATCAGCGGCGCCGGGGCCCGGGGTATCATGCAGGTCATGCCCTCGGCTGCGCGGCGCAACTCCCGGCTTGCGGGCATTGCCTATCGGCCCAATGCGCTAACTACCGACGCCGACTACAATATGCAGCTCGGGATGACCGAATTTGCCGGCTACATGAGCGACTGGAACGGCTCAATTGTCCTGTCGGCCGCCTCTTACAATGCCGGCGAGAACAATGCACGGAAGTGGGTGGCGGCGTTCGGCGACCCGCGCAGTCCGAATGTCAACCCGATCGACTGGATCGAGGAAATCCCCTTCAGCGAGACCCGAAACTACGTCGAACGCGTGATCGAGAACCTCGAGGTCTATCGCGCCCGGGTGGCAGGGCATGAGGTGCCGCTAAAGATCCTGGCCGACCTCTACGCCCCCGCCCCGCCGCCCTCCAAGG
The DNA here is from genome assembly GCA_028871345.1 of Alphaproteobacteria bacterium. Lineage (GTDB taxonomy): Bacteria > Pseudomonadota > Alphaproteobacteria > Micropepsales > Micropepsaceae > Rhizomicrobium. The sequence continues at coordinate 11,300 of JAGWNK010000002.1, forward strand.
TGCTGGCTTACGTGCCGCCAGCGGCGAGCGTGCCTTTGCCCGCGCCGAAGCCGGCCCACTCGGAAACCGCGACCGACGACAAATAGATTCAGCGGAAGATCGAAAGCCATTCCCGCGCAAGGCGTTGCGCCTCGGCGATCTGCGAAGGCGCCATCTCGCGCGAGATCTGCGCCCGCCAACTCTTGGCCTCATCTATGCCGCGCAACGCGGCCAGGTTGAACCACTTGTGCGCGGCCACGTAGTCAACGCCCACACCCTGTCCCGTCGAATAGGCCAGGCCCAGGTTATACAGCGCGTCGGCGCGGCCCTTCCTGGCGTCACTCTCGTATTGCGTCAGCGAATCGACATCGATGCATGCCATCGCCCAAACCCCCAGTACTTTGCCCCCCGGGAAAACTCCCGGCCGCTGGGATCGTGTGGCGACAGAACCTAAGGCGCGGTTAATGTACCGAAAGGCTAACGTCCGGTATCGGTTAAGATACTGAGATTGCGCGGTATTTCATGCTGATCAATGCTTGCCGCTTGAAGCGGCGAGGCCGCGACACCCATGCCGGCGCCGGAGCGCTCAACAGGATATCGCGGCCTTTACCTTCGTCATCGGGTACTCCGCATCTAAGTGGGAGCATCCGTGAACACCGCGCACGAGGCGCGGCAGAAGTCTGAAAGCCTATTTCTTCGCTTTCTTCTTCTTCGTCGTCTTCTTCTTCTTCGCGACCTTCTTCGCTTTCTTCTTTGCAACTTTTGGCATGAGCAAGGACTCCTCTTACGTATCGTCCGGGTCGGGCGACTCATGCCGCCCCCCAAAACGCAAATAATATGAGGGGGTTGCGGGCAAGAATGCAATACTACCCCCGTGCCGGCGAAAATTGTCGCGAGGGCAGATGTCACAAAACCCGCAATTTACCTATCTTAAATGGCTTTCATCAGCTTACTGATGAAATTATGGCGGAACGCGGCTTTTTGGCCTCGTGTCCTTGCAAATGCGCGAATCGCCCTTATTCGGGGAGGCCGAGTCGGTTTTTCACGATCGCATTTACGACCGTCGGATTTGCCTTTCCCCCCGTCGCCTTCATCACCTGACCGACGAACCAACCGGCAAGTTGCGGCTTCGCCTTCGCGGCGGCGACCTTGTCGGGGTTGGCGGCGATGACGTTATCCACAGCGCGCTCGATGGCGCTCGCGTCGGTCACCTGCTTGAGACCGCGGCTCTCGACGAGGCTACGCGGCTCCCCGCCCTCGGCCCACACAATGTCCAGGACGTCCTTGGCGATCTTCCCCGAGATGATGTTCTCACCGACCATGTTTACGATCGTGGCGTTGGAAGCCGCCGGCACGGGACCGTTGACGATCGACAAGCCGGACTTGTTGAGCCGCCCAAAATACTCGTTGTTCAACCAGTTAGCGGCCGCCTTCGGTTCCGCACCTTCCTTCAGCATCGCCTCGAAGTAGTCGGCCGCCTCCTTCTCCGCCACGAGCACGAGCGCGTCGTATGCGGACAGGCCCATCGCCACGAAGCGTGACTTCTTCTCATCGGGAAGTTCGGGCAACGACGTCGCGATGCGATCCACCCATGCCTGCTCCAGCACGAGCGGCAGGAGGTCGGGGTCAGGGAAGTACCGGTAATCGTGCGCCTCTTCCTTCGAGCGCATCGAGCGTGTCTCCCCCGTGCGGGAATCGAACAAGCGCGTTTCCTGCTTGATCGCCCCTCCGGATTCCAGCACGTCGACCTGACGGCGCGCCTCGAACTCGATGGCTTGGGCGACGAAGCGCACGGAATTGACGTTCTTGATCTCGCATCGGGTTCCGAGAGGTGCCCCGGGCTTCCGCACCGACACGTTCACGTCGGCGCGCATCGAACCCTCGTCCATGTTGCCGTCGCAGGTTCCCAGATAGCGCACGATGGCGCGTAGCTTCTTCAAGTAGGCGGCGGCCTCCTCGCTGGAGCGCATATCGGGACGGCTGACGATCTCCATCAATGCGATGCCCGAGCGGTTGAGATCGACATAAGAGTGGTCGGGATGCTGATCGTGCAGGCTCTTGCCCGCATCCTGCTCCAGGTGCAGACGCTCGATTCCGATGCGCGCCGTCTCGCCGCCCGGCAGATCGATCAGGACTTCGCCTTCGCCCACGATGGGGCTCTTGTACTGCGAAATCTGATAACCGGCGGGTAGATCGGGATAAAAGTAGTTCTTTCGGTCGAACACGCTAATCAGGTTGATCTGCGCTTTGAGGCCGAGACCGGTCCGGACGGCCTGCTCGACACAGAATTTGTTGATGACGGGGAGCATGCCGGGCATGGCCGCGTCGATGAAGCTGACTTGGGCATTGGGATCCGCGCCGAATTCCGTGGAAGCACCAGAGAACAGCTTGGCCTTGGAGAGCACTTGGCAATGCACCTCCAGCCCGATGACAATCTCCCATGGCCCGGTGCTGCCCTGGATGTACCTGGAGTCCGTAGAATTCATGCGGCCCTCCACCAAGCAGTTGGTTTCGCCGAGAAATTTGCCGCCAGTTCGATTGCGCGCCCCGCTCGCAGCACCGTCGCCTCGTCGAATGCCTTGCCGATCAGCTGGAGGCCGAGCGGCAACCCGGCCGCGGTCAGGCCGGCGGGCACGGAAAGGCCTGGAAGACCCGCCAGGTTCACCGTCACCGTGAAGACATCATTGAGATACATGGCGACCGGGTCGGCCGTCTTGTCCCCTACGCCGAACGCGGGGCCGGGTGTGGCCGGCGTCAGCAGGACATCACACGCCTGGAACGCCCGGCTGAAGTCGCGCGCGATCAATGCGCGGACTTTCTGGGCGCGAAGGTAATAGGCGTCGTAGTAGCCCGCAGAGAGCACATAGGTGCCGATCAGGATGCGGCGGCGGACCTCGGCGCCGAAACCTTCGGCCCGGCTCTTTTCGTAGAGATCGATGAGGTCCTCCGTACCGGCGGCACGGTGGCCGTAGCGCACGCCGTCGTAGCGGGCCAAATTCGAGGACGCCTCGGCCGGCGCGACGATATAATACGTGGCCAGCGCGTACTTGGTGTGCGGCAGCGAAATATCGACAATCTCGGCGCCCTGCGACTTCAGCCATCCCACCGCTCTGGTCCACAAATCGTCGATCTCCAGAGGAGCGCCGTCCACCCGATATTCGCTGGGAATTCCGATGCGCAGGCCCTTCACGCCGGTTTCGAGACCCGCTTCGTAGTCCGGTACCGCGGTGTCGACGCTTGTAGAGTCCTTCGGGTCAACGCCGGCCATCGCCTTCAGCATGATTGCGGCGTCGCGCACCGTACGGGTGATCGGCCCGGCTTGGTCGAGCGACGACGCGAATGCCACGATGCCCCAGCGCGAACAGCGACCGTAGGTCGGCTTGAGGCCCACGGTCCCGGTCAGCGCGGCAGGCTGGCGGATCGAACCGCCGGTATCCGTGGCCGTAGAAGCGAGGCACATACCGGCCGAAGTCGCGGCCGCCGACCCGCCGGAGGACCCGCCGGGGACAAGCTTGGCGTTGGAATTCTTCGAACGCCAGGGGCTGATCACCGGTCCGAAAAAACTGGTCTCATTCGACGAACCCATCGCGAACTCGTCGAGGTTCGTCTTGCCGAGCATCACGGCTCCGGCATTCCACAAATTCTGTGAAACCGTCGATTCGTACGGCGGGACGAAGTTGTGAAGGATGTGGCTTCCGGCGGTCGTACGCACACCCTTGGTGCAGAACAGATCCTTGATCGCCAGTGGCAAGCCTTCGAGCGGACGCGACTGCCCCTTTGCGATGCGTTCGTCGGATGCGGCAGCCATCTCAAGCGCGCGATCGGGCGTCTCCGTGATGTAGGCATTGAGCGGCCGCGCTGCTTCCATGGCCTTCAGGAAGGCGGAGGTCAGCTCGCGCGAAGAGATTTTCTTCGCCGCTACAGCGTCACGCGCTTCGGCCAGAGTCAATTCGGTGGGATCGCTCATGCCGCCGGCGCCCGGCTCATCGCCAGGTCCTTCTGATAGAATACGGACCAATTTGACTCGGGATAATCGAGCACCGGCCCGCAGCGGTGAAAGCCGCCGCGCTCATACACCCGCCAGGCTGCCGGATGGCGATCCCCGGTCTCCAGCACCAGCCGTGTGAAACCTTCCCGGCGCGCCGTTGACTCCACTTCGGCCAGGATCTTCCCACCGATGCCGTGCCCCTGGAATGCCGGCTTGGTATACATGCGCTTCACCTCGCCAACGCCATCCGCGTGCCGGCGCAGGGCGCCGCAAGCGACCGCCTGGCCGGCGGCGCGCGCCACGAAGACCGTGGTATGAGGTTCCGCCATCTCCTCCACCGACATGTGGAAACAGAACTGTGGCGGGGTCAGCGCCAGCAACGCGGCGTTCAGCTCTGCGATGAGCGTCCGGACGCCATCGGTCAGCGGGTTCTCGATGCCAATGGAGATCTCCACGGCCTACTCCACCACTTTGGGCACGACGAAGAAATGGTCCTGCCCCTGTGGGGCATTCGCCATCAACGCCTTGGCGTTGTCACCCTCTGTAACAATATCGTCGCGCATTTTGAGTCGCTGCTCGACCACGCTGGTCATCGGCGCGACGCCCTCGACGTCCACTTCCTTAAGTTGCTCCACCCAGGCCAGAATGCCGTTCAGTTCCTCGACCATGGGTTCTATGCGGTCCTCCTCGAGCGCCAAGCGGGCAAGCTTGGCGATGCGTCGGACGGTATCCTTGTCGACGGACATGGGGTCAGCCGTGCTAAGACTTCAGCTCTTGCTATCAACCGGGGCCAGTGCTGGCAAGCAGACAAGGGGTCCGCCAATCAGAATGCGCATGAACACTGTCGGTTGGGCAGAATCCGGTCGGTCACCTCGCCATATGGAGGTGGCCGGCGGTGGGCGTGAGTTGGCTGGGATTTCGATCTGGGGCTGCCCCGCCGCACGTTCCAGCCGTAGGCAGGTCGACCGGTCCGCCCCCTGGAAGGGCAGATGACGCATATGCCCGTCCTTGCACTTTCCGCACTCAAGGCCGCCCTTCCTCCCGGCTCCCGCCTTCTGGGACTCGATCTCGGAGAAAAGACGATCGGCCTGGCGCTATCGGACACGCTGCTGACGGTTGCGACCCCCATGCAGACATGGAAGCGCGGTAAATTCACCGCCGATGTGCTGAAATTGGAGGCGCTGATCGTCCAACACGGCATAGGCGGTTTGGTGGTCGGACTGCCGCTGAACATGGACGGCAGCGAGGGCCCTGCGGCCCAGTCAGCCCGAGCCTTCGCACGAAATTTCGCAGCGCGTTCAGCAGCTCCCGTTGCGCTGTGCGATGAGCGACTATCGACAGCGGCCGTGACACGAACTCTGCTCGATGCCGATGCGTCGAGAGCCCGGCGTGCCGCCGTCGTGGACAAAATGGCCGCCGCCTATATCCTCCAGGGGGCACTCGACCGTCTGCGTCCTCTGGGGGAAGCATGACCATCGCCGGAGAACCGGCCCAAATCCGCTGGCTGCCGCCGGGATTGAGGCCGCCCGGGGGAATGACGAGCCGCCAGGAGCTGGTGTTTCTCCTCGTCGGCGCCGCCGCGCTGTTCGGCGGTTACGACACCAACGTCTTCAGCTTCACGGTTCCTCAGATCCAAGTCAGCCTGCACATTCCGGAAGACAAGGTCGGGTTGACGGTCTCCATTTTTCGGCTGGCAGCCATTGCGGCTCTCTTGCTGGCCTGGACGGCCGACATCGTCGGCCGCCGGCGCCTTCTGCTCTTCACCATCGTCGGTCAGGCGGTCGCGACACTATGGACCGGCTTCACGCAGGATTATGTCCAATTCGTTTGGGCGCAAACCATCACCCGTGTCTTCGGCTACGCGGAGGAGATGCTTTGCTATGTCGTCGTCGCCGAAGAGATTGCGGCCGTTGCCCGCGGCTGGGCCAATGGCACGCTGGCCGCGATGTACTATGCCGGCGGCGGCGTCGCGGCCGTGGTGTTCGCCGGGATCACTTATCTGCCATACGGCTGGCGGGCGATGTATGTGATCGGCTCGATACCGCTGTTCCTCGTCGCCTATCTCCGCCGGTATCTTCCCGAGACGCAGCGTTTCGAGGTCCGCGACAAGGAGGTGCACAGGCTGCGCTCGCGCATCGCCGGCGCTATCGACATGCTGCGCAAACTCCTGCACGAGCATCCCCGCCGCGTCGCCACGATCCTGATTGCCATCGCAGCGTATGGCTTCGCGATCTGGCCGGCGGCGGTGTTGGGCCAGAAATACCTGCAAGACACGCTGCACTTCACACCGGGGCAGACGACGATGCTCATACTACCGGGCGGACTCGTGGCCGTGGCCTTCAACATCCTCGCCGGACGGCTGAGCGACAAGATCGGACGGCGGGCCGTGATCTTCGCCGCTCTGGCCATCGCCACAGCCAGCTTCGCCGCCTTTTATAGCGGTATCGCGTGGAAATACGTGGCTTATATGTGGGTGCCCGGCTTTTTCGGCTTTCTTTGCGCGGATTCGCTGTTTGCCGGGTTGTCAGCGGAAATCTTCCCGACCGCCTATCGCGCTACGGTCTCCGGCCTACGGTATCTGGTGAGCATTTTGTGCGGCGCCGCGAGCCTGGCGCTCGAAGGCCCGCTCTACGACCTGTTTCATGCCCACGGGCCGGCGCTGATCGTGCTGCTGGCGACCATGCCGATCGCAATGATTGCGCTCCTGCGCCTTCCGGAACCGGCGGGACGCACCCTTGAAGAGATCGCGTCTCAGCCCGATAAGCGCTAGCGACCGCCCTTTAGAAGGGGAAACTGTGAGCCGAAATGCAGGGACCTTGCCCCCTCCCCCCGCCTTGCCTATAAGCCGGACTTCGATGAGCCCGGCCACCGCCGTCCCGCCGATCTTGAAATCGAACCATTTGTTGGGAATCGAAGGCCTTTCGGTCGCCGAGATCACGTCTCTTCTCGATCTGGCAGAAGAGTACGTGGCGCTGGGGCGTGCCAAAGAGAAGAAATCCCCGCTTCTCAAGGGGCGCACGGTCATCAACCTGTTTTTCGAGCCTTCGACGCGGACACAGAGCTCCTTCGAACTGGCCGGAAAGCGGCTCGGTGCGGACGTCATGAACATGTCCGTCCGCACCTCGTCGGTGACCAAGGGTGAGACCCTGATCGACACGGCCACGACCCTCAATGCCATGCGGCCCGACATCCTTATCGTGCGCCACCAGGATTCGGGGGCAGCCGAAATGCTGGCGCGCAAGCTCGACTGTTGCGTGGTAAATGCCGGCGACGGCAGCCACGAACATCCAACCCAGGCGCTGCTTGATGCGCTCACCATACGCAGGCGGCGCCGCAGCTTCGAGGGCCTCACCATCGCCATCTGCGGCGACGTCGCGCATAGCCGCGTGGCGCGCTCAAATATCCACCTCTTTTCGAAGGTGGGCGCGCGTGTGCGGCTGATCGCACCGAAGACGTTACTCCCCGTGGCCGCGGACCGCTATGGCGTTGAGACCTACACCGACATGTATGAGGGGCTGAAGGGGGTCGACATCGTAATGATGCTGCGCCTGCAGCTCGAACGCATGACGGGCGCCTTCATCCCCTCAACCCGGGAATATTTCCGATACTGGGGCCTCGATCGCGACAAGTTGGCCCATGCCAAGCCCGGCGCCCTGGTGATGCATCCCGGGCCGATGAACCGTGGCGTCGAGATCGACTCGGCTGTCGCCGACGACATCGAAGTCAGCCTGATCCATGAGCAGGTGGAGATGGGCGTCGCCATCCGCATGGCGGTGCTTGACGCCTTGTCGCGCGGTCTTTGCGCCGAGGGGCGCAACGTATGAGCACGCGCCGCACCGTCTTCTGCAACGCGCGGCTGATTGATCCGGCCAGTGGACTCGACGCCAAAGGCGGTCTCATGGTCGAGAACGGCAAGATCGCCGACGTTGGCGGACGCCTGTTCGGTGACGTGGATCGCAACGATCCGGAAGTGATCGACTGCAAGGGTCTCATCCTGGCTCCCGGACTGATCGACATGCGGGTGTTCACTGGCGAACCGGGCAGCGAACACCGCGAAACGCTCGAATCTGCCAGCCGCGCCGCGGTGGCGGGCGGCGTGACGACGATCATCGTCATGCCCAACACCGATCCCGTGATCGATGAACCTTCGCTTGTGGACTTCATTCGCCGACGCGCCGAGGCAACCGCGCGCGTGCGCGTTCTGCCGATGGCGGCGCTGACCCGCCACCTGAAAGGCGAAGTCATGACGGAGATGGGTCTGCTCAAGGAGGCGGGCGCCGTCGCCTTCACGGACGCCGACCGGACTCTTTCCAACACGCGCGTCCTGCGCCGCGCGCTCGCCTACGCCTCGACTTTTGGGACTCTGGTCGTGGGTCACGCCGAAGACCCCGACCTGACCGCTGGCACGGCCGTCAACGAGGGCGAATATGCGACCCGTCTCGGTCTCCCGGCAGTGCCAGCGGCAGCGGAAGTGATGATCGTCGAGCGGGACATCCGCCTCGTCGAACTGACGGGGGCCCGTTACCATTTTGGACAGATATCGTGCCGGGCTTCGCTGCAGGCGATCACGGATGCCAAGGCACGAGGCCTGCCCATCACTTGCGGCATTTCCGCCCAACACCTGGCCTTGAATGAGTTGGATGTAGGTCCCTACTACACCTTCATGAAGGTGAAACCGCCCTTGCGCTCGGAAGCCGATCGCGCCGCCATGGTGGACGGTGTCGCCTCCGGCGCCATCGACGTGATCGTGTCGAGCCACGATCCGCAGGCCGCCGACACGAAGCGCCAACCCTTCACGCAAGCCGCTTTCGGCGCCATCGGTCTCGAGACGCTTCTTCCTGTGGCGCTCGGCCTGCACCACAGCGCCGGCGTGCCGCTGGGACGGTTGCTGGGTGCACTGACATCGGCTCCAGCGAGCATCCTTGGGCTGCCAGGCGGCAGGCTCGCCAAAGGCGCCCCGGCGGACCTCGTGCTGATCGATCCGGACCATCCCTTCTTGCTCGATCCCGACAAGCTGCATTCCCGCGCCCGAAACACGCCCTTCGAAGGTCGCAAATTCCAAGGACTGGCGGTCCGCACGTTTGTGGGAGGGGAAACCGTCTTCGATCGTAGCGCGGACGAGGCACGCTGATGTTCGAAGACGGTTTCACGCGCGTCTTTAGCGAAGCCCTGCTGATCGGATATTTGCTCGGCTCGATCCCCTTCGGACTCGTTATCACCAGGCTCACTGGGCTTGGCGACGTGCGGAAGATCGGCTCCGGTAACATCGGAGCGACAAACGTTCTTCGCACAGGAAAGAAATGGGCCGCCGCGCTGACTTTGCTGCTGGATGCCGGGAAGGGCGCTGCGGCCGTGCTGCTGGTACGCTCGCTGTGGGGGCCCGATCCGGCGCTGGTCGCAGGTCTGGCGGCAGTCCTGGGCCACATCTTCCCCGTCTGGCTGCGCTTCAAGGGCGGCAAGGGTGTCGCAACCTTCATCGGCGTGCTGCTGGGCGTGCACTGGGCCGTAGGCCTTCTGGTCATCGCAACCTGGCTCGTGATGGCGTGGATGTCGAAGGTCTCGTCGCTGTCAGCGCTGGTGGCGGCTGCCCTGTCGCCGGCTTTTGCGATCATGCTCGGCTATCTGAGCTATGCGGTCTTCGCCCTGGTACTGGCGGTCATCATCTTCATCACCCATCACGAGAACATCTACAGGCTTTGGCACGGTCGCGAGCCGCGCATCGGCTCTAAGGGCGGAGCATGAGATGCCGGGCAGGCTTTCCGACCGAGAGCGCTGCAACTGGCTGAGACTTTCGCGTGCGACCAATGTCGGGCCAGTGACTTTCAAGCATCTTCTGGCGCGCTTCGGTTCCGCCTCGACGGCGCTTGAGGAGTATCCCCGCCTCGTACTGCGTGGCGGCGGAACGCCAGGCCCGCTACCGAGCCTGGACGACGTTCAACGGGATGTTGACGGCCTCGCAAGACTAGGCGGCCGATTCATTGCGGCGTTGGAGGATGACTATCCTGCGGGCTTGGCGGCCCTCGAGGCGCCCCCGCCCATCATATCGGTCCTTGGGCATGACGCACTGCTGCGGCGTGACATGATTGCGATTGTGGGCGCCCGAAATGCGTCTGGGCTCGGGCGCAAACTGGCACAGACCCTGGCCGCGGACCTTGGCCGTGAGGGACTTGTAATCGCTTCCGGCATGGCCCGCGGCATCGACGCGGCCGCGCATGAGGGTTCTCTACCGAGCGGGACGTGCGCCGTTCTGGCCGGAGGCATCGATATCGTCTACCCGCCAGAAAATGCCTGGCTATACGATCGCATCAAGGCGGAAGGCGTTATCGTTTCCGAAATGCCGCTCGGTCAGGCGCCGCAGGCACGCCATTTTCCGCGCCGGAATCGCATTGTCTCAGGATTGGCTCGCGGCGTCGTGGTGGTGGAGGCGCGCGAAGGATCGGGCTCGCTGATCACGGCTAACTACGCCTTGGAACAGAACCGCGAAGTGTTCTCGGTGCCCGGCTCGCCGCTCGATCCACGGGCCAGAGGGACCAACAAGCTACTAAGAGACGGCGCGGTGTTGACCGAGGCGGCGGAAGATGTCCTGGCCGTGCTGCGCCCCATCCTGGGCGTGGGTTTCAGGGAGCCGGATGAGCCCTCGCCTTCAACGAGCTTCGATTTGACGGAAGCCGAAACCGACCGCCTCCGGGACTCAATCAGCGAAATTTTGGGGCCAGCTCCACTCGAAATCGACGAGATGATTCGGCTGACAGGGGCGCCCGTGGCCGCCGTACTATCCGTACTGCTGGAACTGGAAATCGCCGGACGGCTGTCCCGCCATCCGGGCAACAAAGTTTCGTGGTCTTGCTGAGCGGGACGGCGAACCCGCGTCCGATTGACCAAATCCGTGGTCATAGGAAATACTACTACAGATTGTATTTTGCCCGGTCATTGAAAAAGAACTACTGCAAGTAGGTCAAATCACCTGAAATCGCGCGTTGACACTGGTTTGTTGCTTCCCCCAGTGTCCGCCCGCCTCGGACGCATCCCATATAGAGGGCCTCGACACCCGACTCTGCGGGTGTGCTTTGGATTGAGTGTCATCCCGAATGAACGTTCTCGTTGTTGAATCCCCCGGCAAGATCAAATCGATCAGCAAATACCTTGGACCCAGCTACAAGGTGCTTGCGAGCTTCGGCCATATCCGCGATTTGCCCTCCAAGGACGGATCGGTGAAGCCGGACGAAGACTTTGCCATGACATGGCAGGTGGACGAGCGCGCCCAGAAGCGCGTCAAGGACATCGCCGACGCCCTCAAGCATGCCGATAAACTGATCCTGGCCACCGACCCCGACCGCGAGGGGGAAGCCATCTCGTGGCATGTGCTCGAGGTGCTCCGACAGAAGAAGGCGCTCGGCAAGACGCCGGTCGAACGGGTGGTATTCAACGCCATCACCAAGGATGCGATCCTGGACGCCATCCGGAACCCGCGTGGCATCAACGAGGAGCTGGTCGACGCCTACCTCGCACGGCGCGCCCTTGACTATCTCGTCGGCTTCACGCTTTCGCCGGTCCTGTGGCGGAAGTTGCCCGGCGCGCGCTCGGCCGGCCGCGTGCAATCCGTGGCGTTGCGTCTGGTCGTCGATCGGGAAGTTGAAATCGAAGCGTTCCGACCCCAGGAATACTGGACGATCGACACCAGCGTGATCGCCTACACCAAGAGCGCGGACGCCACGACACCCTTCCCTGCGCGGCTCACCCATTTGGACGGCAAGAAGCTCGACAAGCTCGGAATCGGCAGCCAGACCGAGGCCGATCGCGCCATCGCGGCCATCGGCAGCCGCAAGTTCCAGATCGGCAACGTCGAATCCAAACCCGTCAAACGCCATCCTGCCCCCCCATTCATCACCTCGACACTGCAGCAGGAGGCCGCGCGCAAGCTCGGCTTCAATGCCAAGCGTACGATGCAGATCGCCCAGCACCTGTACGAGGGCTTGGATGTCGGCGGTGAAAGCGTAGGCCTCATCACCTACATGCGAACCGACGGCGTGACCATGGACAGCGGCGCCATTCACGAGGCGCGTGACATGATCGGCGAGCGCTACGGGAAGAAGTATGTCCCGCATTCGCCTCGTGCCTACGCCAGCAAGGCCAAGAACGCGCAAGAGGCGCACGAGGCCATTCGTCCGACCAGCTTCCACCGTTCGCCGGAATCGGTCGCCCGTTATCTCGACGGCGATCTGGCCAAACTCTACGAATTGATCTGGAAGCGCGCCGTTGCCAGCCAGATGGAGAGCGCGGAACTCGAACGTACGACGATCGACGTAGTTTCGAGCGACAAGCAGGTGACGCTGCGCGCCAGCGGCAGCGTGGTGATGTTCGACGGCTTCCTTACGCTCTATCAGGAAGGCCATGACGACGAGGCCGATGAGGACAGCGCCCGGCTTCCCAAGGTTGCCGCCGGTGATCCCGCCGCCGTCGAGAAGGTCGTGCCAGCGCAGCATTTCACAGAGCCTCCGCCGCGCTATTCGGAAGCCAGCCTGGTCCGCAAGCTCGAGGAGCTGGGCATCGGGCGCCCGTCCACATACGCCTCGATCCTGTCGGTCCTGCGCGAACGCGCCTACGTCCGCATGGACCGCGGACGTTTCGTTCCCGAAGACAAGGGTCGCATCGTCACCGCCTTCCTCACCAGCTTCTTCCGGCGCTATGTCGAATACGGCTTCACGGCCGATCTTGAAGAGAAACTCGACGAGGTGTCGGCTGGCGAACTGGATTGGAGGCAACTGCTCAAGGACTTCTGGATCGACTTCTCGGCTGCCGTGGCGGAGACGAAGGAACTGAAGATCTCCGACGTCATCACCGAGTTGGACGAACTCCTTGGACCCCATATTTTTCCGCACGGAGAAGACGGTAAGGATCCGCGCATCTGCCCGACCTGCGGTACGGGAACACTGAGCCTCAAGCTGGGCCGCTTCGGCGCCTTCGTGGGCTGCTCCAATTATCCCGAATGCCGATACACCCGCCAACTCGGGCAGAAGCCCGGCGAAGGCGGCAACGGGGAGCCAAAGGTGCTGGGCGCCTTCCCCGAGACCGGCGAAGAGATCAGCCTGCGAACCGGGCGCTTCGGTCCCTATGTGCAACTTGGTGACGGGGAGAAACCGAAACGCGCCAGCATCCCAAAAGGTACGGCCGCGGCGGACGTCGACCTTGAACTAGCCATCAAGCTGCTGTCCTTGCCGCGGGAAATCGGTAAGCATCCCGAAACGGGCCAGGTCATCGTGGCCAATTTCGGCCGGTATGGACCGTATGTGCAGCACGACGGACAATATGCGTCGCTTGAGACACCCGAGGATGTCTTCACCATCGGCTTGAATCACGCTGTCACGATCCTGGCCGAAAAGAAGGCGCGCGGCTTCGTCCGCCGCGGACCGGAACCGCTGAAGGAGCTGGGCACGAGCCCCGGCAACGGCGCACCAGTCAAGGTCATGAAGGGTCGGTTCGGGCCGTACGTCACAGACGGAACGGTCAACGCGACGATCCCGAAGGGGTCGGATCCTCAAGCCATTACACTCGAAAGGGCTCTCGGCCTGATCGCCGAGCGCGCCGCAAAAGGGCCTTCCAAGAAGATCAGGAAGAAGGCCACCAAGCCCACCGCCGAAAAGAAGGCCAAAGCGGAAAAGAAGCCGGCAGCCAAGAAGAAATCTACAAAGCACAAGCCCGTACCGGCGGCCGAGTAACGATGGCAAGAGGCAAGAGAACCAACACGCTGCCATTGGACAGGGCGCGCGTGCTTGAAGCACTGGCGCAGAAGCCCGGCGCCACAAAGCGCGACTTGGCGAAGATGCTGGGTGTGAAGGGCTCCGACCGTATTGCGCTCAAACGGCTATTGAAGGAGCTGGACGCGGAAGGTGCGCTGGAGGGCAGCCGCAGACGTGGGTACAAACGGCCGGGCGAGATGCCCGACGTCGCCGTTCTCGAAATAACGGGGCAGGATCCGGACGGAGAACTTCTCGCGCGGCCGCAGCGTTGGGAGTCGAACGAAGAGCCGCCCCACATCGTCGTGATACAGGAGGAGGTCGGGCCTGCTCTCGGCACCGGCGAGCGCATCCTGGCACGGCTCTCCAAAGTGGACGACGGCTTCGAGGCGCGGGTCATCAAACGTCTCGGTGCGAGTGCCCATCGCGTTCTCGGCGTGATCCGCACATCGGGACCCGCTATGCGCATAGCGCCTATCGACCGCAAGAGCCGCAGCGAGTTCTCCGTCGATCAGCGCGATCGTGGCGGCGCCGAAGACAATGAACTCGTCCTGGCAGAGCCGGTTGCCGGGCGGTCTGAGGGCTTTCCCAGGGCGCGAGTCGTCGAGCGCATTGGCAGCATGGACGCGCCCAAAGCGGTCAGCCTGATCGCAATCCATGCTCACGGCATCCCGACAGAATTTCCCAAGGAAGTGCTCGACGAAGCAGCTACCTTGCCGCCTCCCGATCCCCGCGGGCGAACGGATCTGCGCAAGTTCCCCCTGGTCACCATCGATCCGGAAGACGCGCGCGATCATGACGACGCCGTCTGGGCGATGCCCGATCCCGATCCGGCGAACAAGGGCGGCTTCGTCACCCTGGTCGCCATCGCCGACGTTGCGCACTACGTCACGCCAGGTTCGGCGCTCGACCGCGAAGCCTACAAACGTGGCAATTCTGTCTATTTCCCGGACCGCGTCGTGCCAATGCTGCCCGAGCCGCTATCGGCCGACCTCTGTTCGCTGAAGGAAGGGGTCGATCGCGCCTGTCTGGCGGTACGCACGGTATTCGACAAGAACGGCCGCAAGAAGCAGCACGCGTTCCTGCGCGGCGTCATGCGTTCGGCGGCCAGACTCACGTATGCACAGGCGCAGCGCGCGTTCGACGGCAAGAGGGACCCGACGATCTCCCCCGTCGCGCGGGAGGCGCTGGAAGGCCTGTGGCAGGCGTATCAAGCCTTGGTAAAGGAGCGCGAAGCGCGCAATCCGCTGGACCTCGACCTTCCCGAGCGCCGTATAACGATCGGGGCTGACGGCAAGATCTCGTCGATCGCCTTCCGCGAGCGCCTGGAATCCATGCGCTTGATCGAAGAGTTCATGGTGCTGGCGAATGTGGCGGCCGCCGAGTCTCTGGAGAAGGCGCGAATGCCGCTCATCTACCGTGTGCACGAAGAACCTTCGAAGGAGAAACTGTATGCATTCTCCGACTACCTCAAGACCATCGGCATGGCCTTTGCCAAGGGCCAAACGATGAAGCCATCGGTCTTCAACCGCATCCTCGCCGGTGCCAAGGGCGGTCCGAACGAGCAGGTAATGAACGACGTCGTGCTGCGTACGCAGGCGCAGGCCGTATATGACCCCAACAACGTCGGCCATTTCGGGCTGAACCTGGCGAAATATGCACACTATACTTCGCCCATCCGCCGCTATGCCGACCTAGTCGTGCACCGGGCACTGATCCGTGCGCTGAAGCTGGGCGACAGCGGTCTCACGGATCGCGAAGTCGCGCGACTGGGGGAGATCGCCGAACACATCTCGATGACCGAGCGCCGCGCGATGGCGGCAGAGCGCGACTCGACTGATCGGTATGTGGCTGCCTTCATGCAAGACCGCGTCGGTGCCACATTCGACGCCCGCGTTACTGGGGTGACGCGGTTCGGCTTGTTCGTGCGGCTCGCCGAAACCGGCGCCGAGGGTTTGTTGCCCGCTCGCGCGCTCGGCGCGGAGTACTTTCGCCATGACGAGCGGCGCCACGCCATGATCGGCGACCGCACCGGCACTGCCTATCGCATGGGCGATATCGTGCGCGTGCGGCTGGCGGAAGCCGCCCCCCTGACCGGCGGTTTGCGGTTCGATCTGGCGGAGGCCAACGAGGCGCCGCGCCCGGCTCGCCGCGCGCCCCTCGTCCGGCCACACAGCAAGCGGCGGCGATAAACCGCCGTCTCTCCCCGCTTTTTTGAACGCGAGAGACCGCGTAAGCTCGCCGCTGGAGCGGGGGCTTCGCTATGCTTGTGACGGTGACGTCTTATCGGGAACCTTGGCAGGCCCACATGTTCCAGGCCCGCTTGGCGGCCGAGGACATTCCCGCCGTCGTGGCGCACGAACTACACGTCGGAAATGCCTGGCATTTGTCGGTCGCATTGGGCGGGGTCAAAGTCCAGGTCCCCGAAGAACGGTTGGAGGATGCATACGACGTCGCCCGGCTTTGTGCGGCCGGCGAATTTCGCGCCCTGCTGGAAGCCGAGGTCGGTGATCTTGATGATGTGCGGTGCCCAAATTGCGGAGCCATCACGTTCCACAGGCGACGTCCGCTACCGAGGGCGGCGTTGGCAATCGCCTATTCGCTTTGTTGGGGTCCGATCTGCCCGCCCATCGGCTGGCTTTGCATTTGCGCGAATTGCAGAACGCGGTTTGTGCCCCGGCCTTGCTACAAGACGGACAAATGGCTGGCGACGGCGTACCTTATTCCGTTATTCTTGTTGGCTCTGTTTTCGGCGTTGTTTTGCCTGGCCATGATCGCGGCCTGCCCGCCGTCAGCCAGCTCTGGCGAGTGTGCCGCAGGAAGGGCGGCATGGTTCGAGCGCTGGATTCCTGCAACCAGGCAACATTGACGGATTCCGCAAATGGCGCCGGAGTACGGCGACGAGGAGTAGAATAGCGCTTTTTAAACCAATACCTTAGCCAGCGACGGCCCGGCTTGACTTCCGGCGCCGGGTGGCTAGGTTACGCGCCCTCTGACGGGACGACAGGAGTACCCCATGGCAAAGCCGACCACAGCCAAGATCCGCCTCAACAGCGAGGGCGGCACGGGGTATTTCTACGTGACCAAGAAGAACACGCGCACGATGACCGAGAAGTTCTCGATCAAGAAATACGACCCGGTCCTGCGCAAGCACGTCGAGTTCAAGGAAGGCAAGATCAAATAGGCTTAGCCCGCCGCCGTCGGCAGGACACGTATTTGCGCCACATCGACGCCGACTCCATGGCCGCCCACGAGGCGGCCATTTGCGTTATGGATTGTGCCCCAGTCTCCCCCGCTCCGCCTTCTGGATGAAGGGGATCATCAGGTCATGAAGCAGCGGGATGACGCCGGGGGGAATGTCGTGGCCCCAGCCTTCGATCTCATGATAGGTGGCGCCGGGCACGCATTCGGCGATGCGGCGCCCATGCGCGGACGGCAGAAGCGTGTCGGCAGAGCCATGCAGCACCAGCGTCGGCAAATCGAGCGACTTCAGCCGTTCTCCGCGCGGTGGCGCAGCAACGATTGCGGACCAGTGGCGCGACGTACCCTCGGGGTAGTGGGAGCGGTCATAGATGCGCCCCACGATCTCGGCGAGACGCTTCTCATCGGACGGGAAAGCGCTGGACGCATATGCACGACGCGACTTCAGCACGTGCGCGATTACCGTCTCGCGGTCGCTCGTCGGCGCTTGCGCGACGAGCGCGAGATGCGCCTCCGCCGAAGAGGGCGGCAGGCCGTAGTCGCCGGTCGTTGAGAAGATCGTCGTGAGGGAGCGCACCTTCTTGCGATGCTCGAGTGCCACGAGCTGGGCAATCATTCCGCCCATGGAAGCGCCAGCCACATGGGCGCTCCCGATCCGCAACGCCTCCAAGAGACCCGCAGCGTCCCCCGCCATGTCGCTAAGGGTGTAGGGAATGAACGGATTGTTCCCGCTCTTGAGCGCACTCATGACCGCTCGCATGTCGGGGATCTTGCCGTCCCACTTCTCGCTCAGGCCTGTGTCGCGGTTGTCATAGGTTATGACCCGCATGCCCGCCCCGACAAAACCGTCGATGAATTCGCCCGGCCAGGCGATGCATTGCTGGCCGTACCCATGGATCAGAAGCAAGGGCATCCCCCCCTCTGGCCCAAAGCTCTCATATTCCAGAGTGATGCCGTTGGCGTGTGTCCTGGCCATGTCGTCCCCGCTTGGCTCGTCGATTTATCCGACCCTGCCGCTTCCTTGACAAGTCGTGAGACCCGCAAGAGCCTTACGTCAGCTTTCGCAGCAGGATCTGAATGAGCGCCTTCGTCGTCGTCAATCCGCGCTCTGCCAACGGCAGGACCCGTCGCAATTGGCCGGCGCTCGAACCGGCTCTGTCTGAGGTCTATCCGTACATGTCGGTTGCTTTTACGCGGCGGCGCGGCGAGGCGACCGCGCTTGTGTCGGCCGCCCTGCGGGAGGGTCACAGCGAAATCGTCGCTGTCGGCGGCGATGGCACCATCAACGAGGCCATCAACGGCTTCTTCGACGCAGACGGCGCCGTGTCTCCCGATGCCGTCCTCGCCTTCGTGCCGAGTGGCACGGGCGGAGATTTTCCCAAGACCTTTGGCCTGACCGGAGATAGGACCCAGATCATCGCCCATCTACGTCAGAGCCGCGTGCGAGCTGTCGATGTCGGCCGAGCGACGTTCCTGTCGTGCGACGGTATACCGCGGCGGCGTTATTTCGCGAACATCGCCTCTTTCGGCCTCTCAGGCGCCATCGTCGATGCGGTCAATAGGTCGGTTCTGGCCAAGCGGTTCGGCGGCGCCTTTGCCTTCGGGTTCCACAGCGCCCTGGGGCTCATGACATATCGTGGCCGCGCCGTGCGTCTCATCGTCGATTCAACTTTCGACCAGATTATCACGATCTCCGCCGTCGCGGTCGCCAACGGCACGACGTTCGGTGCTGGCATGCGGATTGCCCCCGACGCACGACCGGATGATGGTCTCTTCGATGTTGTTGTTGTGGCCAGCGGCTCCCGGCGCTCGCTCCTGGCAAACATGAAACAGATCTACAGCGGCACCCATCTTGGCAACCCGAGTGTCCGCGTGATTCGCGGCAGCAAGGTTGTCGCCGCTCCTGTCGCCGACACGCGCGGTCGCGCTGTGCTGGTCGAAACCGACGGCGAAGGTATCGGCAGGCTGCCCGCGACTTTTGAGGTTCTGCCCCGTGCCCTGAATGTGCGATGCTGATTGGGCTGGGGGGACCGAATGGCCGTCGATCGCACGAAAATCCGCTGGAACGGCTGGGGCTGGGCCGCTCATAAGGATGATGTCGGTCCGCGTGAAATCGTGTGGACTTGGCTTGCAGGCGAACTGGGCATGCCGGCGCTGCTCGCCACACCACCGCGCCCTCTCGATGAATTAACACTGCCCCCAACCAAGCTTTTTCCCGAAGATCATGCAGCCCTGGCTGCCATTGTCGGCGCCGACAGCGTCCGCTGCAGCCCTTATGAACGCGCCTTTCACGCTCTCGGGCGCAGCTACCACGATCTGCTGCGCCTGCGTGCCGGCGCCTTGGAATCCCTTCCTGATGCCGTCGTCTATCCGCGATCGACGGACGAGGTACTCGCTCTCCTTGCCTACTGCAAAGCCCATCGCATCGGTGTCATCCCGTTCGGCGGCGGCACAAGCGTCGTCGGCGGCGTCAGCGCTGAATACGGAAACTTCGACACCATCATCACAATTGACCTGTCGTCGATGGACCGGCTGCTCGATGTCGATTCCATCTCACGTACCGCGACGGCGGAAGCAGGAATCTATGGGCCGGCGCTCGAGCGCGGCCTCAACGCTAAGGGGTTCACGCTGGGCCACCTGCCCCAGTCCTTCGAGTTCTCGACCCTCGGCGGCTGGATCTGCCATCGCGGTGCAGGCCAGATGTCGCTGCGCTACGGCCGGGCCGAAGACTGGTTGGTCGGTCTCAAGCTGGCCACGACGGAAGGACTAGCCGCCGCGAGCGACGCTCCGGCTTCGGCGGCCGGCCCGCAGCTCAAGGATATCGTTGCGGGTTCGGAAGGCTCCTTCGGCATCGTTACCGAGGCGACGGTCCGGCTCATGCCATTACCGGAAGCCAGTCTGTATCGCAGCTACATGTTCCGCGATTTTGGCGCCGGCAGCGCCACGATCCGCGCAGCGATGCAGGACGACGTTGCCGCGAGCATGATACGCCTATCTGACGTCGAGGAGACGAGGTTTCTGCGAACTTATGCCTCTATTGGCCATGCTGGATCCGTGCAGCGCTTCGGCGATCTGTATCTGAAGGTGCGCGGTATATCGCGCGAGCCATGTCTGATGATTGCCGCTTTCGAAGGCCGGCGCATGCGAGCACGATCAGCGCTGCACCACTTCTCCCGAATTGCCGCGCAGTATGGTGCGGTATCGCTTGGGCCGCGTATTGCCGAGCGCTGGCGGCAGACCCGATTTCAGGCGCCTTATCTGCGCGATGCCATGATGGACCGCGGTGTCGGTGTCGACACGATCGAAACGGCCGCCAGTTGGATGAGACTCGAGACTGTATACGCAAACACGCGCGCCGCCCTCGAGAATGCAATTCGGGAAACCGCGCCGCGCGAGGGCGCGCGGGGTGTGGTGATGTGCCACATCAGCCATTCGTACAGCGACGGCGCGAGCCTTTATTTTACCTACGTGTTTCCGCGGGCGCTGGAGGGCGACATCGCCCAATGGAAGACGATCAAGAAGGCTGCAACCCAGGCCATTGTGGACAATGGCGGAACGGTCAGTCACCACCACGGCGTGGGCGAGGATCACCTGCCTTGGATGATGCAGGAGAAAGGTCCGCTGGGAATCGCCGCGCTGAGGGCGATCAAGAAGGCCTTCGACCCCGACGGCATCCTCAATCCCGGCAAGTTGATTCCTCCATGACATTCGGGAGACTTTCGCGCGCTCGGCGCGCCAGACCCTTGTCGCATTTGCCGCGTGAGTTTCTCGCGAATTGCCAGGCGGGATCCTGGAATATCGTCGGAGATGCCCGATGACGGTCTGCCTCATGTTGCATGGTCTGGGCGCGCCGCCTTCGAGCATCGGCACCGAGGAACGCCCCTATTGGGCCACTCTGCATCAGTGGCAGATGATCATGTCCTTGGCGCCCCATTGCGCGGTCGAAATCACGATCGACGATGGCAACAAGTCAGACGTCGAGATCGCTCTTCCGGCGCTCCGAAGCGTGGGTATGCGCGCCACCTTCTTCATTCCATCTGACCGTCTCGGCGCCGGTCCTCATTATCTGACCGAGGACGATGTGCGGTTGCTACACCGGTCCGGCATGGAAATCGGGTCCCATGGCTGCGCTCATTTGCACTGGACGAAACTGCCCAATGACTCAATCGTCAACGACATCACATGTTCCATCAAGCGCCTGAGCGCCATCACGGGAGCGACGGTGCGCTCTGTGGCCATCCCTTTCGGCGATTTCGACCGCCGCGTATTGGGAGTGTTACGGTCGCTGGGCGTGGGACGCGTTTACACCAGCCTTCACGGACCCGACTCCGGTAACGGATGGATCGTGCGGCGCGACTGCATCAGAAACCGCATGTCCGATGAAGATATCACGACCCTCATGACCGACAGGCCTTCCCTGCCGATCGAGGCAATCGCCTTTCTGCGTACGTTGCGCCACGCCGGCCGCGCCGCACTGTGGCATGCCTGACCTACTGAATGGTGGGCGTTTGGCCCGGTTCGAGCCGGTGGGCTTCGATGTCCTCAAGCAACACCGACAACGTCAACCAGAAATGCGCCCGCTCTGCGTTGCCTTCTGCGGCGCAGGTAGCCGACGCCCGCTGTGCGAAGGCGCGCGCCACGGCCCCATGCTCGGTGACCAGTTCCGAGGCCAGCAGGCAAAGGTCCTTGGCGGTGATGGGCATGTGCGCTCCGTTCGCAGGCATTGGATCAAACGCGCGTAATTGTCGCGTTAAGGGACCGGCACAGTCGGTCTTGAACTACATGGACTAAGTGTTATTATATTGTAACTACGGGAGGCGGAATGTAATTCCGGGCCGGTATGCCTAAGAGCATTGTTCTGATCATCGGAGGCGGCATTGCCGCCTACAAGTCGCTGGAATTGATCCGCCGCCTGAAAGAACGCGGCATCGGCACGCGCGCAGTCCTTACCGAGGCCGCTGCGGAATTCGTCACACCGCTCTCGGTTTCAGCCCTGTCGGGTCACAAGGTTTACGCCGACATGTTCAGTCTGACCGACGAGTCGGAGATGGGGCATATTCAGCTCTCCCGATCGGCTGATCTGGTCGTTGTGGCGCCAGCGACGGCGGACCTGATGGCGCGACACGCGGCGGGTCTAGCCAACGACCTGGCCACGACAACGCTGCTGGCTACCGACAAGGCTGTTCTCATGGCGCCAGCGATGAACGTGCGCATGTGGCGGCATCCGGCGACCCAGCGCAGCCTGAAGGCGCTCAAAGCCGATGGTGTCTCGTTCGTCGGTCCGGAAGACGGAGAGATGGCCTGTGGTGAGTTTGGGCCGGGCCGCATGGCGGAGCCGGAGACAATCGCGGACGCCATCGAGCGGCTTCTGTCCGCGAAGGGCTCCCTGGCGGGGTTCAAAGCGCTCGTCACTGCGGGGCCGACGCATGAACCTCTGGACCCGGTGCGCTTTCTGACGAATCGCTCGTCGGGCAAACAGGGTTATGCCATCGCGGCCGCGCTGGCGCTTGCCGGCGCCGAAACGACACTCGTGTCGGGGCCCGCCGAAATCGCGCCGCCGCGGGTCGCCCGTTTGTTGCGCGTCGAGACCGCGCGAGAAATGCTTGCAGCATGCGAATCCGTACTGCCGGTGGACGTCGCAGTGTTCACCGCGGCCGTTGCCGACTGGCGTCCGGATATCGCCGCCAACAACAAGATCAAGAAGGCAGAAGGTGGTCCCCCGACCCTCAAGCTGGTCGCCAACCCCGATGTCCTATCAACATTGGCGCACGGCACGAGGCGCCCGGGCCTCGTCATCGGTTTTGCCGCGGAGACGGAAAACGTCCTCGCTCACGCAATGGAAAAGCGCCTGAAAAAGGGCTGCGACTGGATTGTCGCAAATGACGTCGGCGCGCCAGGCGTGATGGGCGGTGACCGCAATACGGTGCATCTCATTACCTCGGAAGGCACCGAAAGCTGGCCGGAGATGGACAAGGCCGACGTTGCCACGCGTCTGGCAGCGCGCATCGCGGAACGCTTGGGGAAAGTGGCATGAGGCTCGCCGTCGTTCGCTTGACACATGCCTCCGACCTGCCGCTGCCCAGCTACGCCACCGCCGGTTCGGCGGGTCTCGACTTGCTGGCGGCCATCGATGCGGATGTCGAACTGGCGCCCGGCGCCCGCTCGCTCGTGCCGTGCGGCATCGCCATCGCCCTTCCGCTTGGCTTCGAAGCACAGGTGCGTCCGCGCTCTGGTCTCGCCCTTAAGCACGGGGTCACGCTGCTGAACACACCGGGCACCATCGATAGCGACTACCGCGGTGAGATCAAGGCGACGCTGATCAACCACGGTGGTACGGCCTTTCTTGTCAAGCGCGGCATGAAGATCGCGCAGCTTGTGGTATCGCGTCATGAAACGGTCGAACTCGAGGAGGTGCAGGAATTGCCGGCCAGCGAACGAGGTACGGGTGGGTTTGGATCGACCGGTCTGATGCACGCCTCAACGGGAAGGAAACATGCTTAAGCTGTCGCGAAAGACGTTGCTGGCGCTCGAGGCGGTGATCGACATCGCTTTTAACGCACGTCCCGAGCCGGTGCAGGCTAAGGAGATCACGGCGCGCCAGGGCGTCCCCCAGCGCTATCTCGAACAGGTGATGCAACAACTCGTGCGCGCCGGCATCCTTAAGGGCGTACGCGGGCCGCGCGGCGGGTACAGGCTCGCAAAGGAACGCCGGCGCATCTCGGTGGGAGACATCGTTCGCGCCGCGGAGTTGACCGAGGACGAAAATGGTGAGGATGCCGCGCCGAGGTCCGACCTGGGCGTCCGCATCGTGGCGCCGTTTATCCAGTCTCTGCAGGAGGAAGTGATGGTTCGCCTGGATGCCATCTCAATTGAAGATCTTTGCCAGCGGGCCCGCGCTGCTGGTGTCGATCGCGGGATTCCGACAAGCGCGGATTTCACCATCTAGGAGAACGAGCAATGACTGACCGCAAGCCCGGCCGCGGACGCATCTTCAATTCGATCACCGAAACCATCGGCGACACGCCCTTGGTACGCCTGAACCGCCTGACGAAGGAAGCAGGTGTCAAGGCCGACATTCTGCTCAAGCTGGAATTCTTCAACCCGATGTCGAGCGTCAAGGACCGCATCGGCGTTTCGATGATCGAGGCCCTGGAGAAGCAAGGCAAGATCGCGCCTGAAAGGACAACACTGGTGGAACCGACGAGCGGCAACACGGGCATCGCGCTCGCCTTCGTGGCCGCTGCCAAGGGCTACAAGCTGATACTGGTTATGCCGGAGTCGATGTCCATAGAACGTCGCAAGATGCTGTTGATCCTGGGAGCCGAATTGGTGCTGACGGAAGCGTCCAAGGGCATGAAAGGATCGATCGCGCGCGCGCAAGAAATCGTGGCGTCCACACCGGGCGCAATCATGCCGCAACAGTTCGAGAACCCTGCAAATCCGGACATCCATCGCCGCACGACGGCCGAGGAAATCTGGAACGACACCGACGGCAAGGTCGACGCGGTAATATCCGGGGTTGGCACGGGCGGCACGATCACCGGCGTTGGCCAGATGCTTAAGGCGCGCAAGCCGAGCGTGAAGATGATCGCGCTTGAGCCAGAGGATTCGCCTGTTCTGTCTGGCGGCCAGCCGGGCCCGCACAAGATCCAGGGTCTTGGCGCCGGCTTCGTGCCCGCGATCCTTGATCGCAAGGTCATCGACGAGATCATGACGGTTTCGAACGAGACTGCGTTCGAAACCGCGCGACAGGTCGCTCGCGTCGAAGGCATTCCTGTCGGCATTTCATCGGGGGCGGCGGTGGCGGCGGCGCTTGAAGTCGGTGCGCGCTCCGAAATGGCCGGCAAGACAATCGTGGTGATCATTCCGTCTTTTGCAGAGCGCTACCTGTCGACGGCGCTGTTCGAAGGTTTGTAGACCACCCTTCCTCACGAACCGGTCCGGCCGGACCACAGGTCCGGCCGATCGGTGCAGATCGCGTCTACGCCAAGGGCAGCGACCGCGTGCATCGCGTCGGCGCCATTCACGGTCCAGCAGCCGATCTTGAGGCCGAGGATGCGTGCCTCGCGCACGGCTGCCGCAGTTACATCGCGCCAGTATGGAAACCAGCCATCGCCGCCGGCGGCCTTGATCGCAGCGATTATGGAGCCGCCATGACGCACTGCGTCATGCCCCGCCGCCCACGGCGACGTGCCGGTTCGTGCCCAGAGGCGCAGCATCTGTAGCGCCGGCCCGGGGGGCGGATCGTCTTCCGGTGGTGGTGTGCCCTCGCCAAACCAGCTTGACGGCAGGCTCGTGAACCAGCAGCGCACGTGCGGCGCCAGCGCTTTGGCGCGGATGAGCCCCCGCCAATCGAATCCTACAAAGACCGCGCAGTTTGCGTAGTCGTGCTCTTCGATTGCCGCAACGCTTCGCTCTGCGAGTTCCTCGGGACCGGCCGAGGCCTCAGAATCCGCAAAAGACGTCTTGAGTTCGACGAACAGATGGAACGGTTTGGGCGCCGTCTTGGCGACCGCAATCACTTCTTCTAGCAGCGGAATGGGCTCGCCGTCGCGCCACGCGACGGCAGCATGCTCCCGGGCGTACGTGCTTCCCGGCTGGGCCCGCCCGACATCGAAGTCGCGCAATTCCCCAAGCGTCAGATCCTTCACCAGCGCCGTCGGAGAAACGATCCAACGTCCCTTCCTGCGGCACAAGCCTTCCTTCAGACGGAAATCGTGGTGCACGATGACGCGACCGTCGCGTGACAGCTGGACGTCCAGTTCGGCGCCGTCACATCCCCGATGCACCGCACTCGTGAACGCGGCGAGCGTGTTCTCGGGCGCCAACTGAGCTCCCCCCCGATGGGCGATGATCCATGGTTGCATGCCGCCATCCTATACCGGCCTGCCCTGCCAAACGAAGCAGGCCCGCATCGTAGGGCAGTTCTGACGGTGGGCCATGTTGACTTTCGCGCTGTCCGGGCCTACCGGAATTTGAGCCGCGGGCATGGTGCCTCGGCTTTTGTGGACGCGACTGTTCATGAACTTCACGATCGATACGTCCGGTTCGGCCGTACCGTCTGCCTATCTCGGGCGCGGTTTCGCCGCCCAGGCTCGGGAGGAACGCGGCGCGTAGACACCTGCGCATGTTCGTGATCACCCTCCGAGCCCCGCTCCGGAGGGTTTTTTGTTGCCTGCGGTCGACAGGCAAACCGCTAGAGTTGACGCCATGTCCGATGCTGAACTCGATCTGGCCGACGCTGGCCTCCGCGTGGAGGGTTCCGGGCGACAAGCATGGCTTGCCGAAGCGCGCGAGTTGCTGAGGCTCGCCTGGCCGCTGGTGCTCACCCAACTGGGCCAGATGGCCGTCATGACCACGGACGTACTGATGCTGGGCCGCCTGAGCAAGGAGGCGCTGGCGGGCGCGGCGCTCGGCAATACCGTTTTCTTCTTCACCTGGCTTCTCGGCTTGGGGCCTTGTGCGGCCATCTCGCCGATGATCGCCCATATCCGAGGCGCCCGCCCAAACGATCGCGCCGGTGTCAGAGCCGTCGTTCGCATGGGATTCTGGACGGTGGTCCTGCTGTCATTCCCGCTGGTCGGTTTCCTGCTCCTGACACGGCCGTTGCTGTTGCTCCTGGATCAGCAACCAGCGCTGGCCGCCGCCGCCGGCCAATTCATGACGCCCCTGTGCTGGGGCCTGCCACCAGCACTCGGCTACCAGGTCCTGCGCAACTACACGACGGCGCTGGGCAAGCCGAACTCGCCCTTGTGGGTGGCGCTTGGCACCATCGCGTTCAACGCCCTTGGTGATTACGCACTCATCTTCGGACACTTCGGATTTCCCAAACTCGGGCTGGTGGGTTCGGGAACAGCGAGCGCCTGTTCCTATACCTTCAGCTTCGCTGCAATGGCGGTCATTGTCTTTGTCGTGCCCGACTTGCGCAAATATCGCATCTTCCGGCGGTTCTCACGACCCGATTGGGGGAAATTCGCCGAGCTGTTCCGCTTGGGCATGCCGATAGGACTGACGATGATCTTCGAGGCGATGCTGTTCAACGCCTCGACTCTCCTGATGGGAACCTTCGGCACGACTTCCGTTGCTGCCCATCAAGTGGCGCTCAACGTGCCGTCCATCACATTCATGGTGCCGCTCGGCGTTGCCATGGCTGCGACCGTGCGCGTGGCGCTCGCGGCCGGAGCCGGAGATCGGCGCGGCGTCCGTCGTGCGGGTTACACAGCAATCGGCATTTCAGCGGTCTTTATGAGCCTGTGCTCCTTGGTGCTCGAGCTGTTCACGCGCCAGATCGTGGAGCTTTATTTCCCGGCGACCCTTGCCAACGCGAACGTCATTGCGCTGGCCGCGACCTTCCTCAAGGTGGCCGCGGCCTTTCAGATCGCGGACGGCATCCAAGTAACCGCCGCCCTCTGTCTGCGTGGACTGAAGGACGCACGCATGCCCATGTGGATCGCAGCGGCCAGCTACTGGCTCGCAGGGTTCCCGGTCTGTGTCGGTCTGGGGATCGGGGCTGGCATGCAGGGACTGGGCGTCTGGATTGGCCTTGCTTTCGCCTTATTGGTGGCCGCAACATCCATGTGCTGGCGGTTCAACAGCCTTTCGCGCGACGATAATCGTGCCGTAGGCGTACTGGAGGCGCCGGCGGAGTGAAGCCGTTGGGAGGGGTCTCGATGCGGCTGATTTGTCGAGCGATTGCTGCATTCTTTTGCTTGTCGAACATTGCCCACGCGTGGGCATCGCCAGCGACTGTCAATGAGCTTCAGCTCCCACCGGCCGGTGGAATCAATACATACGCTGCGGCCAATCACGACGCCGGACAACTCCCTGTCGTCACGCGCGGCGGGTCGCTCGGCGTGGCCTGCGCCGAAGCAGACCGTACAGGCGCCGATGTTCGCGTCGTCATGCATGTCCTTCCAGATGCCGCCCCACCGGGCTTCGCAGCCGTACTGGCCACAGAACAGACAATTGATCACGGCACGGTGCACGTACGTGTCCCGAACCTACCCGACCTTTCGCACCATACGGTCAGCGTCAAGGTCTACGTGATGGATTCCAAAGGCACGCACACCTGCGATGCAGGACGCGTGAGGATCGGCTAGAACACCACCCAGATCGTTGCGCCAACGGCGGCAGCACTGACCGCCAGCCAGGCCATGAAACGCATGATACGGGCGCTCTCGCGGTATGCTTCGACGATCTCGTGCGTCGTGGCGGGGTGAAGGCGCAGGCCGCCTTCCACGAGCATGGCCGATATCACCTCCGCCGTGTGGATCAGCTGAGGCAGGTGTTGGGCCAAACGCCCGAGAACTTCGACACCGGCGACCGCTTCGCGCAGTCGGGTCTCGGGCGCGAGCCGATTCAACATCCAGCGTTCGACAACCGGGCTCGAGGCACTCCAGATGTCGAAGTCCGGATCAAGGCTGCGCGCCACTCCTTCAACCACGACCATGGTTTTCTGCAGAAGGAGCAGTTGCGGCTGCGCCTGCATATCGAAGCGGCGGGTCGTGTCGAACAGCTGCTGTAGCAGACGTGCCATCGACATTTCGCGCGCCGGGCGGCCAAAGATCGGCTCGCCGATGGCCCGCAGCGCCTGGGCGAAGGTGTCCACGGGATGGCGACTGGGGACGAAATTCGCCTCGTAATGGCTTTGCGCCACCCGGACGTAATCGCGGGCCAGGAAGCCCGCTAGCGTCTCGGCCATGAACCGGCGCATCTGCGCGTCGAGCCGCCCCATGATGCCGAAATCGACGGCGACCAGCCGGCCTTCGCGGTCGATGAAGAGGTTCCCCGGATGCAGATCGGCGTGGAAAAAACCTTCGCGCAGAGTCTGGGTCAGGAAGGTACGCATGAGCTTGACGGCCACGTCCCTTGGATCGTGGCCGGCCGCCCTCAGGGCGTCGACGTCGCGCACGGGAATGCCGTCGATCCATTCTGTCGTCAGTACGCGGGCCGCGGTCCTCGACCAATCGACCTCAGGCACGCGGAAATCCTCGTCTGCCTGCATGCGCTCGGCAAGCTCTGACGCCGCTGCGGCCTCCATGCGCAGATCCAGTTCCAGCATGGTCGACTGCGCCAGCGTATCGATCAGCGCCACCACACGCAGGCGGCGGGCCTCGCCAAAGAGACGTTCCGCAAGGCGTGCGGCAAAGGCCAGTGTGGAAAGGTCACGGGCGAATTCACCCTCGATACCGGGTCGCAACACCTTGACCGCAACACGCTTCGGCGGAACGTCGGTTGTGGTCGCGCGGTGGACCTGGGCAATGGAGGCGGCCGCCAACGGCTCTTCAAAGGTGGCGAACACCTCGTCCAGCGGCCGGCCCAGCGACAGGGCAACGGACACGCTCGCTTCGGAGGTGGGGAATGGCGGCATGCGGTCCTGCAGGCCTTCGAGAGCAATCGCCACCTCGCTGCCGACTATGTCGGGGCGGGTGGCGAGCACCTGCCCCAGCTTCACATGGGCCGGCCCCAGACTTTCCAGCGCCCGCGACAGGCGTTCGCCCGGTGTCCTTCCGTCGCGCTGCGCTCGGCCGCTGCCGAGAAGCCGGCGCAATAGCTTGAGCGATGCCGGTAGCGCAGCCGCGTACTCCTTTGGGATAAGGGCATCGTGGCGCGCCAAAGTGCGGGCGATTTTCCACAGGCGCCAGGCATTGGCGATGGTGCCCGCCATATCAGATCTTCCATGCGGAGTGCATGGCCGCAATTCCGCCCGTCAGGTTGCGAAACGCGACGCGCGACAGCCCTGCGGCTTCGATCATGCGCGCGAATTTCGCCTGTGGCGGGAAACGGCGGATGCTCTCGACCAGATAGCGATAGGCAGCGCCGTTGCCGGTGACGATTTCGCCCAGCGTCGGCAATACTCCAAACGAGAACTTGTCGTAGACGGCATCAAGGCCGGGGAACTGGACCTGCGAGAACTCCAGGCACAGAAAGCGCCCTCCTGGCTTCAATACCCGCCGCGCCTCGGCCAGCGCCTTGTCGATGTGCGTCACATTCCGGATTCCGAAGGCGATAGTATAGGCGTCGAAGCTGGCATCCGGCAGCGGGAGAGCCTGCGCATCGCCGTTGACCCATTGGATGGCCGTCTCGCCTTTGTTGTTGGCGCGGCGGATTCCTTCGCCCAGCATTTCCGCATTGATGTCGCAAACTACGATGTCTGCTTCTCCACCCCGCGTTCTGACCATTCCGGCGATACGAAAGGCGATGTCGCCCGTACCGCCGGCCACGTCGAGAACGCGCCAGCCCGGCCGGGGATTGAGCCAGTCCACCATCGCCATCTTCCACAGCCGATGGATGCCGCCGCTCATCAGATCGTTCATCAGGTCGTACTGGCCTGCCACGGAATCGAACACCTCGCGCACCAACCGTTCCTTCTGGTTGGCCGGCACGTCGCGGAAGCCGAAAGAGGCTGTGGGATCGTTTATCATGGCGCCAACATACAGTATGCCATTGCCTGCCCTTAGCGAAGGGAAGCTCCTAATGCCTGAACTGCCCGAAGTCGAGACCGTCCGGATGGGGCTGGCGCCCGCGCTCGAAGGGCACACGTTCACCCATGTCGAGACACGGCGGGGCGACCTGCGCGTCCCCTTTCCCCGCGACTTCGCCAAACGGCTGCATGGCCGGCGGGTCGAGCGCCTGTGGCGGCGGGCCAAATACCTGCTGGCTGAGCTCGACGGACGGGAGACCCTCGTCATTCACCTTGGCATGACGGGGCGCATGGCCGTCTATGCAGGAGGGGTGGACCGCAAGCTGGGGCAATATGTCTACGATGCCGCGCCCGCCGAGGCCGGCCGTGGCAAGCACGACCACGTCGTGTTCGAGACCGATGCCCCAGCCCGCGTCGTTTTCACCGATCACCGGCGCTTCGGCCTGATGACGCTGCTCGACAGCGATGCGATCGAACAGGACAAGCTGTTCAAAGGGCTCGGCATCGAACCCCTGTCGAAGGACTTCGACGCCTCCTACCTCTGCCGGGTCCTGAAGGGCAAGAAAACGCCGATCAAGTCCGCCCTGCTCGATCAGCGCGTCATCGCGGGCGTCGGCAATATCTACGCTTGCGAAGCCCTCTTCCGGGCGGCCATTTCGCCCAAGCGCCTCGCCGCCAAGGTACCCTCGCCGGCCGTCGCCGCCCTCGTCAAGGCGATCAAGTCGGTGCTCAAGGACGCCATCCGGGCCGGCGGGTCGTCCCTGCGAGACTATCGCAAGGCCGACGGCGACCTCGGCCACTTCCAGCATCATTTCGCCGTCTACGACCGCGAAGGAGAGCCCTGCGCGAGGAAAGGCTGCAAAGGCGCGGTCAAACGCATCACGCAGGCCGGGCGGTCCACCTTCTACTGCCCGAAATGCCAGACCTGATCGCCGCTGTCATTCCCTCGCCTGACACGTCTCGTGGATGCCTTTCAACGGTATGTCGGTCTCAAGATAGCTCTTGAGACCCGCGAGCACCTTCGGCCAGCCACCGGATACCGCCTCGATGAACTTCGACGGAGTTCGGTCGATGGTGTGCGTGACCGTGAACTTTACCGCATCGCCGGCTTGTTCGAGCTCGTATACGCAGCGGGAATGGCCTTCCGCTTTCATCTCGGGGCGGAATTCATTGCGCCACTTGAGCACCAGACGCCTGGGTGGATCGACCTCCAAGACCTCGCCGGCGTCAGCCACGCGACCGTCCGGAAAACACATCTTCCAGGGCGATCCCTCTTTCCAGTCGCACTCCTGATACATGCCGAACCAGTATTGCTTCTGGAATTCGGCCGATATCAGCGCCGCCCACAGCTTTTCGGGAGTCGTGCGGATATAGGTAACGTAGACGAAACTGCTCATTTGTCTTCCCTTTCGAGTCTTCGTTTCAAATCCGCCAGTGCGCGGACGCGGTGGCGTTCGTACTTGCCGATCCAACGGTCGGCGATTTCGTTGATCGGCACCGGGTTCAGGAAGTGCAGCTTCTCCCGGCCCCGCCATTGCGTAGCCACGAGGTTCGCCTCCTCGAGCAGCACGAGATGCTTGGTGACGGCCTGGCGCGACATCTCCATCTCTTCGCATAGCTCGCTCAGCGTCTGCCCGTTGCGGGCCTGGAGGCGGTCGAGCAGCCGCCGCCGCGTGGGGTCGGCCAGGGCCTTGAACACCGCATCCATGCTCATGCTTCTAATATGCAACTAAATGGTTGCCTGTCAAGACGCCCGATGTCTGTCCGGCGCCCGGCCTCGATGCCCGAAGCCCATCCGCTGTCGCGGACGCGTTCTGATTGGTCGCCTCTCCAAAAAAAACGAAAAATGTGAATTCAATTCGGGAATGCAGCGGGTAACGCCTTTTGCCCTTTCGCTTTTCGCCTTGTTCGACCAGTGCGCGAAGTCTGCAAGATTGCCTTCCAACCCGAAACGAAAATGGCGACCTAAAAAACACAGGCTCCGCCCTCTCCGCGCATGTAAGCGCGGGCGACGCCGCTTCAAGGGCCAAAACGGCGACGTCCGATCACGATTTGTGACACTCGGGACGCAGGTGCATCCGCGATGACAGTCTAGAATGCGTCATGGTCCAGATTCGCATCACACCCCACATTGCGATCGACGACAGCGAACTCGACGAGACGTTCGTGCTGGCCAGCGGCCCCGGCGGGCAGAACGTCAACAAGGTTTCGAGCGCCGTGCAGTTGCGCTTCAACGTGGCGGCGTCGCCGTCGCTGCCCGAGCCCGTACGTTTCCGCCTGATGAAATCCGCCGGCAGCCGTTTGACCAAGGATGGCGTGCTGGTTCTGACGGGACGGCAGTATCGCGACCAAACGCGTAACCGGGATGACGTCCGTTCGCGCCTGTTTGAAATGATCAGGGCGGCAACCGTCGCGCCGCGGAAACGGATCGCTACAAAACCATCCCGCAGCGCAAAAGAAAAACGGTTGCAGCGCAAAAAGAAACATGCGGAACTGAAGCGCTCGCGCGGAAAACCGGTCGAGCATTAAATCTCCGGAGACGACCATGGACACGAACATCCTGGTGAAGGCCGACGGTGCCGTCGGCGTCATCACCTTGAACCGGCCGAAAGCGCTCAACGCGTTGAACAGCGATCTCCTGGAGGAACTGGCCGCGGCGCTGGAACACTTCGACGCCGACGACGGCGTGCGCGCCGTGGTCCTGACCGGATCCGACCGGGCCTTCGCCGCCGGCGCGGACATCAAGGAGATGGCGCCGAAATCCTACATGGACATGTTCAGGGCGAACCTCTTTGCGGCCGTCAGCGACCGCATGATGGCGATCCGCAAGCCCATCATCGCCGCGGTGGCGGGTTATGCCCTGGGCGGCGGCTGCGAGCTGGCCATGATGTGCGATTTCATCATCTCGGCGGATACTGCGAAGTTCGGCCAGCCCGAGATCACGCTGGGCGTGATGCCCGGCATGGGCGGCAGCCAGCGCCTCACCCGTTTCGTGGGCAAATCGAAGGCGATGGACATGTGCCTGACCGGCCGCATGATGGACGCGGCGGAAGCCGAACGGTCTGGCCTCGTGAGCCGCGTGGTGCCGGCCGCCGATCTGATGGCCGAGGCGATGAAGGCCGCCCAGAAGATCGCCGAGCAGTCCCTGCCCATCCTGATGATGACCAAGGAGAGCGTGAACCGGTCCTATGAAACGACGCTGGCCGAAGGCCTGCGGTTCGAGCGCCGCCTGTTCCATGCCATGTTCGCGACCGAGGATCAGAAGGAAGGCATGGCGGCCTTCGCCGAGAAGCGAAAGCCCGTCTTCAAGGACAGATAGCCAGAATTGACCCCGGCGCTGCCGCGGGCTATACGCGCCGCCTCCTAAGGATCAGCAGGAAGACCTATGCCCAATATCGCCTCCGCCAAAAAGCGTGTCCGGACAACGGCTAAGCGCACAGCTATCAATCATTCTCGCAAGACGCGCATCCGCAGCTTCGTACGCGAGGTCGAGGAAGCCATCGCCGCAGGCGACGCCGGAGCGGCCCAGGCGGCACTGAAGGCGGCCGAGCCGGAGATCATGCGTGGTGTCACGAAGGGCGTGCTTCACAAGAACACAGGGTCCCGCAAGGTGGCGCGGCTGAGCAAGCGCGTCGCGAAACTGTCCAAATAACTAGCCCTATGGATTCTTTGTAAAATCCTCAAAGGTCCTGTTTTGGACCTCGTTTTATTTGTCAGTGGGCTGACAAGTTGCCTTAAGACAGTCTGGCGACAGATTTCCCCGGCGTTGCCTCATAAGTGCCTGATTCGTTAAGCTTAACTTCGGAAAGTGATTTTCCGTATAAAGAACATGCGGTTAGGACGGGAACGGATGAATTTTTTTCGTCGCAAGACTGTCATGTTCAGCGTTCGTTCGCTTGAGTCGGGTTAGCCTTGAGCATATGGTTACCCGTGGTGTCCGGTAACGAGAACAACAATGGCAAAGAACAACAAAAGTAAAGGTACAGTATTTGCCAGCTCTCATATCGGTAGTTGGGCGAGTTCCCAGTCTAACCCCCAGTAAAACACGGAATATGGAAGGCTCGGGTCGCGGGCGTGCGCTCGCGGCTGACGGTATTGTCTTGGAATTGCAACGATGGCGCCCCACGACATTTTCCAGGGATATGCGGGAGAGCTGACGCCCAAAGAGGCGTGGGCGCTGCTGTCAGCCCACCGGGACGCCCAATTGGTGGATGTGCGCACGAACGTCGAGTGGACCTTCGTCGGCGTTCCCGACCTGTCGGCGCTAGACCGTCAGACGCATTGCCTGGAATGGCAGACCTACCCCGCCATGGCGACCAACCCGGCCTTCGCGGCGCAGACGGACGCGGCGCTTCACGGCCGCAAGGACGCCCCCGTCCTGTTCCTCTGCCGCTCCGGCGCGCGATCCCGCGCCGCGGCCTGCGCCATGACGGCGGCCGGCTACACGAAGGCTTACAACATCACGGACGGCTTCGAGGGCCCCATGGATGCCCACGGCCACCGCGGCAGCATCAGCGGATGGAAGGCTTGCGGCCTTCCCTGGAAGCAAACCTAGAGAACGAAATGGAGGAGGCACACATGCGACGAGGAAAGGCGCCGTGGGGACGGCGCACAGGAGGTTAGTGGGGCCCACGAGGGGGTCCACCGGAACAACCAGAACATAAGGCCCGCCGCACAGCGGACGGGCAGCGGGTGTGGATATGGGACAATACACGAGCAAATCAACGGCGACCGATTGGGATGCAATCTGGATATCCGTGCGTGAACGTCTTCGCCGCGAGCTGGGCGATCCGATGTTCGACGCCTGGATCGGGCCGTTGACGTTAGAGGGTCACGACAAAGATGAATTGCGCCTGGGCGCCGCCAAGCCGTTCGTGCGCAACTGGGTCGCCAACCACTACGTGGCGCGGATCGAGCGCGCGTTCCATGCGGAAGGCGCCGAGCCGGCATCCCTGTCGATCGTCGTGACGAAATCGACTTCGGCCGTGGCCACGGGCGTCTCGAAGGAACCGATCCCGGTGGCGGCGCAGGGTCCGGCGGCGCCGGTCTCCTATCTGCCGAACGCGGCTCCGCCCGGAACCGGCGACGACGCAGGCTCCATCAAAGGACTGTGGAACCGGATGCTGCATCCGCAGCAGACCTTCGACAGCTTCATTCCCGGCACGGCCAACGAATTCGGCCTGGGGGCGGCGCGCGCCTTCGCGGAAGGACGCGGCGGCGACCTGCCGCTGCTCTACATCCATGGCGGCTTCGGCTACGGCAAGACGCACCTCTTGAACGCGGCGGCGCTCGAATTCCGCAAGCGCGGCAAGCGGGTGCTGTTCCTGCGGGCCGAGGACTTCATGCGCCATTTCCTGGGCGCGCTGTACCGCAAGGACACGCTGGCCTTCAAAGACGAGCTGCGGTCCGCCGACGTGCTCATCATCGACGATCTGCAGCACATCTGCCGCTCGACGGCGACGGCTTCGGAGTTCCTCTACACGGTCAACGCCTTCGCCGACCTCAGGCGGCGCGTGGTGATCGCGGCCGATCGCGCCCCCTCTGCCATGGAAGGCTTGGGCGCCGACGTGAAGAGCCGCATGACGGGCGGCCTCGTCGTCCAGCTCGGCAAGCCGGACCGCGACACGCGCCTGGCGATCCTCAAGTCCCGGGCCGACGAGTTCACGCGTCACCGCCCCGAGGTGGTCCTGCCGCAGGACGTGCTGGAACGCATCGCCGACATCGACGACGCCAGCCCGCGCGAACTGATCGGCGTGCTCACCAAGCTCGCCACCTATGCCGACCTGACCAAGAAGCCGGTGACCCTCGACATGGCCGAGGAGACGGTGGGACTGCGCAGTGCCCCCGCCGCCAAGACTTCGATCGAGGATATCCAGAGGAAGACCGCGGAGTTCTACAAGCTGGAGGTGCGCGACTTCCATTCGGCGCAGCGCGCCCGGCGCGTGGCGCGGCCGCGCCAGGTGGCGATGTACCTCGCGCGCAAGCTGACGACGCGTTCCCTGCCCGAGATCGGCCGGCGCTTCGGCGGCCGCGACCACACCACCGTGCTGCACGCCTGCCGGCGCGTGGAGGCGCTGTGCTCGGAAGATCCACTGTTCAAGCAGGAAGTGGATTTCCTGAGCCAGATGCTGTCGAAACGGATGTCGTAAGGGACGCGGCAGGACGATGGAAACGGGGCGGCTTCGGCCGCCCTTTTTTTTGCGAACCCATGAGGCCGCATAGTGTGACCACGGCACGGCGGCGCATTACGGATGCCCGGTTCGGGCCGGTGGGATCGCGGGACATAGAAGTGTCCGCCAAAGCACCAAGACGCGACTCCCTACCGCCGGACGCAGCTTCCCATATGCGCCGATATTGTTGAAAAACTCCATCGTTGAGAATGAGAGAACGCGCTGCTTCAATTGAGTAATCGAATCGGAGTTGCGTTCGATGATGGGAAAACAGGCTGATCAACCGGCTTTTCTGTACGACTTCGCACTGGACCGGCACGTCCCCGCTGATCACATGCTGCGATCCGTCGACCGGTTCGTCGAGTTGGACGAGATGCGGGCCAAGCTGGCGCCGTTCTACAGCCACACCGGCCGTCCTTCGATTGATCCCGAGCTGCTGATCCGGATGCTGCTGGTGGGCTATTGCTACGGCATCCGCTCCGAACGGCGGCTGTGCGAGGAAGTCCATCTGAATCTGGCCTATCGCTGGTTCTGCCGGTTGGGACTGGAGGGAGCGGTGCCCGATCACTCAACGTTCTCGAAGAACCGGCACGGACGATTCCGCGAGAGCGACCTGTTCCGGCATCTGTTCGAGGCGGTGGTGCGCCGGGCGATCAAGGAGGGTTTGGTCGGCGGCGAAGGCTTTGCAGTCGATGCCAGCCTGATTGCTGCGGACGCCAACAAACAGCGCTCTGTGGAAGGCACGGCAGACACCAATTGGCCCGAACTGGCAAAGACGCGGCGCTCGGTTCAGGAGTATCTCGACACGCTGGACAGCGCGGCCTGGGGCACGGCGAGCGAGGTGACGCCGAAGTTCATCGCCAAGTCCGATCCGGCGGCGCAATGGACCGGCGCCCATAAGGGCCATGCCTTCTTCGCCTACAGCACCAATTATCTGATCGACCTCAAGGCTTCGATCATCTTGGATGTCGAACCCACCCGCGCCATCCGGCAGGCGGAAGTGGGTGCCAGCAAGACCATGATTGACCGCGTGGAAGCGCGGTTCGGCCTGTATCCGGAGCGGCTGGCCGCGGACTCGGCCTATGGAAGTGGCGAGACGCTCAACTGGCTCGTGCACGAGAAGGGCATCGAGCCCCATATCCCGGTGTTCGACCGCTCGCAGCGCGACGACGATACTTTCTCAAGATCGGACTTCACCTATGACCATGAAGGCGACGTGTACTTCTGTCCGGCAGGCAAGATGCTGACCACAAAAGGCACGCTGGTGAACGACGGCACGACCATTTTGTATCGGGCCAGCAAGTATGACTGTCGCGCTTGTCCGTTGAAGCCGCGTTGCTGTCCCAAGGAACCTGTCCGCAAGGTCCCGCGCAGCATCCATGAGGGCGCGCGCGATATGGCCCGCGATATTGCCAAGACCGACGCTTATGTCGAATCCCGCCGAGAGCGGAAGAAGGTCGAAATGTTGTTCGCGCACCTCAAGCGCATCCTACGGATGGGGCGACTACGATTACGAGGCCCCTGCGGCGCCCGCGATGAGTTCACCTTAGCCGCCATCGTCCAAAACCTCAGAAAGCTCGCCAAACTGATCCCGATGCCGAAAGCCGCGATGGCGATCTAAGGCTGGCAACGCTAAAAACGTTGCCGCCAATCGAAAACTGGCCTTCCATTGTCGAGTTTTTCAACAAAATCCGCCAGCTATCGCCCTTCGCCGCGCGTACGTTCTGTCCTATTCGATCTCCTTTGACTATATAGGCAACAATTGCAGTTCGAATTCGAGGAACACATGCACGTTAGCCCATATGCGATCATCGCCAAGGTCTGCAATGTTCTCCTGACCATATTTCTGATCGCAAGGCTGGCCTCTTCATTTACTCCAGCGCTGACCCAGCAGCAGCACCTTATCACAACGACTGTAGTAGTGCTGTGCGACATTCGTTTCGTCTTGATCCTTATTGATCTCGTCCGGGGCGCACGGCCATGGCAGAGCGCGATTTTTCCTTCAATCGTTCTCCTCGTCCTGATGGCGGCGTTTGGCGAACAGCAATCAGCGCTACTAGCCAAGGTGGCCGCCGCGACCGCCGAACTTGGCGTCTTGGCCGTCATCGTCTACCTGGCCGCACGACCCAAGGAAAAGGACGATCGACCGCTTGAGGAACGCCTGACCGCACAGCTGAGAATATTGATACCGCTGCCGCTGGCCCGGATCATGGTCACGGAAATGATGATCGTGCGCGCGGCGGTTTCTTCTCTGCTTCGTCGCCGCGACGTCAAACCGGATGGATTCAGCTATGCCGAGACCTCGGCTTTCAAGGTCTTGCCCTTGCTCTTGCTGCTGGCCTCACCGGTTGACATCGCGCTCACGGACTTGGTGTTGCGGGCTTTCCATGTGACGGGCGAAATCTGGGCCGCAGCCCTTGCGGCTACCGATGTATACGCAATTATCTGGATTTATGGGATGCTGGTTACGATGCGCGAACGGCCGCATGCGATCGCAGATGAGCATCTTCAGGTCTACAAGGGCATTTTCGCACATGCGGCGATCTCGCTGGAAACAATCACATCAGCGAACGTGATGCGCCGTTCCAAACGCGCGAGGAATGGCAGCGAAGATCTCAGTGTCCGTGGGGCGACCAAGATCGAACTGACGCTCAAAAGGCCTGTCGAGGTCACAAAATGGTTTGTGCCCGATTCCGCAAGCGCGCTATCGGTGACCATCTCGGCTGACGATCCAGGGGCGCTATGCCGGGCTCTTAAAGCCAACACCGGGGCCTCCTCCACGACCACATGAACGACGCCGAAACGCGACTGGCTACAGCCGCAATTATTCATATGAACTTCCGCAACTGGCGCTTTTCAGGCCAACGGCCGACTTCCAAACCTTGATCGATTCCAGGCATCAAGCGTTCGCGAAGAAGGCGACAGCTTCCATATTGTCCGAGCACCTCGCCCGAGGTACCGCGCCGATGGTGGCAGCGCCTTGATGATCGTCGCTACTGGCCGCAATTTGGCAATATGCAAGCGGTCGCCGTGTCCGGCGATCCCCGCGCCCGGCCCCTTGTCCATCACGCTCTTTGGCGGTGCGCCTGCCGGACTCGGAGTGCTTCGCCGCAGAAAGAAGCGGCAAGACACTTGATGCAGACTGTCACTGAACTCTGCGCTCGCCGCGCACGCGTCTATTGTGAGGCGGGTTCGCTCCC
Source organism: Alphaproteobacteria bacterium (assembly GCA_028871345.1). Taxonomy (GTDB): domain Bacteria; phylum Pseudomonadota; class Alphaproteobacteria; order Micropepsales; family Micropepsaceae; genus Rhizomicrobium. The sequence goes on from JAGWNK010000002.1 coordinate 50,995, forward strand.
CTCGCCGGCGCGACGGAAGTCGCCTCCGGGTACGGCAGCGGCCTCACGGTTCCGGTGCCGCGACCTTCGACGTCCCGCAATGTGATTGGCGTCACGCCGCGGCATGATGTGGGGATAAGCGGCGCGGTCCGGAACCGTACACAGCATCGCTCGTTGTTACCGAAACCACGAGTTTTGGTAGTGACTTCCCTCTTCGAACTCAGGGACCGCGCCGACCGGTACCGGCGATTTTCCGCCGAAGCCGTTCACGCGGCTCGCCATGCGGCGACCGCCGATCTCGAGCGCGCCTACTGGCTGGTCGCCGCGACATGGTCCGCCCTGGCCGATCACATCGAGGCGCATGTCCACACGCGCCTGCTGATCGAGGAGCTGGAAGAGGCCAAGGAGCGCGCCGAGGAATGGCCGCCCGAGATCGTGGAACACCGCGAGAAGGGCTGCGCCAAGCGCGCCGTGTGACCCCGCCCGAAGCAGTCTGCCCCAACCATCCATGTGCGGAACATCCGTCGACGGAGGGGCGGATTTGCGCCCCGCCCAATCCCCTCCCCGGGGCGGGGCTAAGCCCCTGCGGCGCTGGCCCTTTCCCCCCTTGCTTGATATAGTTCCTGACTTGAGTCTTGGCTTTTTGAAAGCCTTGGCGAATCAAGGGCTTCCGGGCGGCCAAGAGGCCTTCGGAAGGGGGCTCATCACGGAACCGGACGGCAGTCGGAAGACCATGAAAATCAACGTCGAACGCGGCGCCTTTCTCAAGGCGCTCAGCCATGTCCAGAGCGTTGTCGAACGGCGCAACACCATCCCCATCCTGTCGAACGTCATGGTCGAAGCGGCCAAGGGACAAGTGAAGCTCACCGCCACCGACCTCGACATCGAGATCGTCGAAACCATGCCCGCCGACGTGCTGCGCAACGGCGCGGCCACGGCGCCCGCCCACATGCTCTACGACATCGTGCGCAAGCTGCCCGACGGCGCCCAGGTGCAGGCGGAGCTGCTGACGAGCGAAGGCGGACGGCTGGCGGTGTCGGCCGGGTCGATCCGCTTCGAGCTCGCCTGCCTGCCCAAAGAGGATTTTCCCCAGATGGCGGCGGGCGCCCTGCCCCACCGCTTCAAGCTGGCGGCCGACGACCTCAAGCGGCTGATCGACAAGACGCGCTTCGCCATCTCCACCGAGGAGACGCGGTTCTATCTGAACGGCATCTACTTGCATGCCGCCAAGGAGGGAAAAGCCAAGGCGCTGCGCGCCGTCGCCACCGACGGCCACCGCCTGGCGCGCTACGAGCTGGAGCTGCCCGACGGCGCGGCCGACATGCCCGGCGTGATCGTGCCGCGCAAGACGGTGACGGAACTGCGCCGCCTGCTCGACGACGCCGACGGCGCCATCGAAGTCTCGCTCTCCGACACCAAGATCCAGTTCGCCTGGGACGGCATCGATCTGACCTCGAAGCTGATCGACGGCACCTTCCCCGACTACCAGCGGGTGATCCCGGCGGGCAACGACAAGGCCTTGTCGCTCGAATCCAAGGAGTTCGGCCAGGCGGTGGACCGCGTCTCGACCATCTCGGCCGACAAGACGCGCGCCGTGAAGCTCGTCATCGCCAAGGACAAGGTGACGCTCTCGGTGGTCAATCCGGAATCCGGCACCGCCACCGAGGAGCTGGGCGCCACCTACAGCGCGGCGCCGATCGAGATCGGCTTCAACGCCCGCTACGTGCTCGACATCACCGGGCAGATCGAGGGCAAGTCGGTGCGCTTCCTGCTGTCGGATGCGGGATCGCCCACCGTCATCGAGGACACGGACGACGCGCGCACGCTCTATGTCCTCATGCCCATGCGGGTGTGAGTTTGAGCCGCGGCGTGAAGCGAGTTGGCATCGATCTTTTTTCCCCTCCCTTGAAAAGGGAGGGTCGGACCGCGCCGGGCGGCCCGGGGAGGGATCAGGCCCATGACCGGCATTGACCCCCACCCGGCGCGCTTTGGCGCGCCGGCGTCCCCCTTGCGGGGGGAGGAATGCGCTGTGCGTGCTCGCCTTGCCGTCACGCGCGTGCAGCTGACGAATTTCCGCTCTTACGCCGCGGCGGAGCTGACGGTGAGCGGCCGGCCGGTGGTGCTGGCGGGCCCCAATGGCGCCGGCAAGACCAATGTGCTCGACGCCCTCTCGCTTCTGTCGCCCGGACGCGGCCTGCGCGGCGCCAAGCTGTCGGAGCACATCCGCCACGGGCCGTCCCCCGGCGACGCCTTGTGGGCGGTGGCCGCCACGGTGGCGCGCGGCGGGCAAAGCTACCAGGTGGGAACCGGACTGACGGTGGGTCCCGGCGGCGGCGAGAGGCGCGCCGTGCGCCTCAACGGAGCGCCGGCGCCAAGTTCGGCCGACCTCGGCGAGATCGTGCAGATGATCTGGCTGACGCCCGCCATGGACCGCCTCTTCATCGAAGGCGCCGGCGGGCGGCGGCGCTTCCTCGACCGGCTGGCGCTCGGCTTCGATCCGGCGCACGCGCGCCGCGCCGCGCGCTACGAGACCGCGGTGCGCGAGCGCGCCAGGCTCCTGAAGCTGGGACCGCGCGATCCGCTGTGGCTCGACGGCCTGGAAGCCGAGATGGCCGAGGCCGGCGCCGAGATCGTCCGTACGCGGGCCGAGACCGTGGCGCGCCTCAACACGGTGCTGGCGGCCCGCGGCGAAGCCGGCACCTTCCCGTCGGCGCAGCTGGCGCTGGACGGCGAAGCGGACGCAATGCTGCAGGAGGCGGCACAGGCGACGGTGGCGCAGATGCGGGACCGCTTCGCGCGCCTGCGCATCCGCGACGCCGAGACGGGGCATACGAGTTTCGGGCCCCATCGCAGCGATCTTGCCGTGCGCCATACCGCGAAGCGGGCCGACGCACGCGAATGCTCGACCGGCGAGCAGAAGGCGCTGCTGGTCTCCATCGTTCTGGCCGACGCCTGGGAGCTGACGCGGGCGCGTGACGGCATGGCGCCCGTGCTGCTGCTCGACGAGATCGCGGCCCACCTGGACGCGCGGCGCCGCGCAGCCTTGTTCGAGGAGATCCTGGCGCTGGGCGCCCAGGCCTGGCTGACGGGCACCGATCTGGCCCTGTTCGAGAGCCTGACGGCGCAGGCCGACGTCTTCAGCGTCGAAAACGGGCAATTCCTGGAGCGGAAACCATGACCGGAGGCACCTGGAGCCATAGGCGCCGCAGCCAATGGTCGGCAAATCAAACAATTGGCAAAGCGGGCGCAAACCCCGATATAACCACCAATAACAGCCCTCAAGCCGAGCCCTAGCCGATGCTGTCGCTGCACGCGTACCTGATCTATTGCGGCCTTTACGCGGTCGTCATCCTGATGCCGGGCCCCGGCGTCGTCGCCATCGTGGCGCGCGCGCTGGGCTCGGGATTCCGCACCGCCATTCCCGCCGCGATCGGCACCGCCGTCGGCGACTGGATCTGGATGACGCTGTCTGCCTTCGGACTCGCGATGCTGGCGCAGACGATGGGCCAGTTCTTCCTGGTCGTGAAGCTCGCGGGCGCCGCGTACCTGCTGTGGATGGGTTACAAATACTGGACGGCACCGGTCGGCGAGATGCCGGCGATCGTGCCCGCTTCGATGCGGCAGAGCTTCCTGTCGCAGCTTTCGGTGACGTTGGGCAATCCGAAGGCAATGGCATTCTTCCTGGCGGCGCTTCCCGCTGTGATCGACCTCAAGCACCTCAATGCGATCGGATATGCGCAGCTGTGCGCGGCGACCGCAGTGCTGATCCCATCGATCATGCTCGCCTATGCGGCGACCGCGGCGAAGGTGCGGACACTCCTGACCAGCAGGCGGGCGCGCAAGGGCATCAACAGGACGGCGGCGGTCGTGATGGTGGGCGCCGGCGTCGGCGTCGCGGTGAGCTGATGAGCGAAGTGGCAAAGCAGACGGCAGAACAGGCGGCCCAGCAGGCCTCCGACGATTACGGCGCGGACTCGATCAAGGTCCTGAAAGGCCTGGATGCGGTGCGCAAGCGGCCGGGCATGTACATCGGCGACACCGACGACGGCTCGGGCCTGCATCACATGGTCTACGAAGTCGTCGACAACGCCATCGACGAGGCGCTTGGAGGCTTCGCCGACCGGATCGACGTGATCCTTAATCCGGACGGCTCCTGCACCGTGCGCGACAACGGCCGTGGCATCCCAACCGACATCCACGCCACCGAAGGCGTCTCGGCCGCCGAAGTGATCATGACCCAGCTGCATGCCGGCGGGAAGTTCGAGCAGAACGTCTACAAGGTGTCGGGCGGCCTGCACGGCGTGGGCGTGTCGGTCGTCAACGCCTTGTCGGAATGGCTCGACTTGCGCATCTGGCGCGACGACAAAGAACACTACATGCGCTTCGCCTACGGCGACCCGGTGGCACCGCTCAAGGCCGTCAAGGAAGCCAAGGGCAAGCGCGGCACGGAAGTGACCTTCCTGCCCAGCCCCAAGACCTTCACCATGACGGAATTCGACTTCGCCACGCTCGAGCACCGGCTGCGCGAACTGGCGTTCCTGAATTCGGGCGTCTCGATCTACTTCACCGACAAGCGCGGCGTGGAGACCAAGGAGGTCAAGCTGCATTACGAGGGCGGGCTGGAGCAGTTTGTCCGCTATCTCGACCGTGCCAAGAACGGGCTGATCCCCTCGCCCATCCTGATGGTTGCCGAGCGCGAAGGCATCACGGTGGAAGCCGCGATCACGTGGAACGACAGCTACCACGAGAGCATGCTGTGCTTCACCAACAACATCCCGCAGCGCGACGGCGGCACGCATCTGGCCGGCTTCCGCGCGGCGCTGACCCGCGTGGTGACGAAATACGCCGACGAATCCATGGGCGCCAAGAAGGACAAGGTACCGCTGACCGGCGACGACTGCCGCGAAGGGCTGACCTGCGTGCTGTCGGTCAAGGTGCCGGATCCCAAGTTCTCGTCGCAGACCAAGGACAAGCTGGTCTCCTCGGAAGTGCGCCCCGTCGTGGAAGGCGTGGTGCTCGAGAAGCTGGGAGGATGGCTGGAAGAACATCCCACCGAAGCCAAGAACATTGTCGGCAAGGTGATCGAAGCCGCCGCCGCCCGCGAAGCCGCCCGCAAGGCGCGCGAGCTGACGCGGCGCAAGGGCGCGCTTGACGGCGCCTCCCTGCCCGGCAAGCTGGCGGACTGCCAGGAGCGCGATCCCGCCAAGTGCGAGATCTTCATCGTCGAGGGCGACTCGGCCGGCGGCTCGGCCAAGCAGGCGCGCAATCGTTCCAACCAGGCGGTGCTGCCCTTGCGCGGCAAGATCCTCAACGTCGAGCGGGCCCGCTTCGACAAGATGCTGTCGAGCCAGGAGATCGCCACGCTGATCACCGCCCTCGGCACGGGCATCGGGCGCGAGGAGTTCAATCCCGACAAGCTGCGCTACCACAAGATCATCATCATGACCGACGCCGACGTGGACGGCGCACATATCCGCACACTTCTGCTGACCTTTTTCTACCGGCAGATGCCTGAGCTCATCGAGCGCGGTCATCTCTTCATCGCCCAACCCCCGCTCTACAAGGCGGCGCGCGGCAAGTCGGAGCGCTATCTGAAGGACGAGCACGAACTCGAGGACTTCCTGATCGCCGAAGGCACGGCGGGTGCGGTGTTCACGCTGCACACCGGCGAGGCGGTCAGCGGCTCGGACCTCGCGGCGCTGGTGGAGAAGGCGCGCCAGGCGGCGCACGCGCTCAAAGGTTTCCCGCCACATTATCCGCGCTTCGTGCTCGAGCAGGCGGCGATCGCCGGCGCCCTCAATCCCGAGATCCTGAGCGACGTCACCAAGGCGGCCGGGGCCGCGAGCTACATCGCGCGGCGGCTCGATCTTTTGTCCGACGAAACGGAGCGCGGCTGGCACGGCGAGCCGACCTCGGACGGCGGCCTGAAATTCTGGCGCGAAGTGCGCGGCGTGCGCGAGCTGGTCTCGATCGACGGGGCGCTGATCGCCTCCACCGACGCCCGCAAGCTCGACCGCATGGCCTCGGACCTGCAGGCGGCGTATCTCAAATTCGGTACCCTGATCCGCAAGGAGGACGTTCGCGAAGTGCGCTCGCCGAGCGAACTCCTCACCGCCATCTTCGAATGGGGCCGCAAAGGGTTGACGATGCAACGCTACAAGGGCCTGGGCGAGATGAACCCCTCGCAGCTGTGGGAGACGACGCTCGACGAGAACGCCCGCACGCTGCTGCGCGTCAAGGTGGAGCACGCCGACGAGGCCGACGACCTGTTCGCCAAGCTGATGGGCGAGATCGTGGAGCCGCGCCGCGAATTCATCCAGGACAACGCGCTGACCGCGGCGCTGGATGTGTGACGCAAGGGTCCTGTGCGCATCCCGCCGCCGATCCGAAATCATCCGCAGCCGGCGCAACGCCATGTTGAACACCCGCGTCATTCAAGTGACGCACGAGCCGCGAATGCCGGTACGGAAGTCCGTCCGCTGCACGCGTTTCAGATGTGACCGGTAGCATTGTGGTTCCATTTACACGCGGTTAAGACGCGCGCGACAGACTTGCAGGATGGGTGCTCCAGCCGCCAGTTCGGGGGACAGTGCCGCGGCGCATGTCGCTTTCGCGCCGGCGGAAGGCGCCGCCTCCGCCGACATCCGTGCTCTCCTTGAGTATTGGAATCAGTTGCGCGGCGAGCGGGCGATGCCAAACCGCGCCGACATCGCGCTCGCGGCGATCAAGAAGTTCCTGCGCCATGTCCATCTTTACGAGGTGATCGACGGAGGACGTGACTTCCGCAATCGCGTGATGGGGACGGACGTCTTCATCGGCAAGGGCACGGATTCGACAGGCAAGCTGTTGTCGGAGGAGACCTGCGAAGGCGCACGCACGCGCCTCGGCCTGCCGCTGCGTCGCGTCGTCGACACGGGGGTGCCATTGCGCGCGCTGACGCAGCGCCCGGGCAAGAACGAGTACCACGTCTTCGACATCGAGAGCATATGGCTCCCACTGGGTGCGCCAGGGTCAGTCGATCAGGTGCTGGCAATGACGATCTATACGCCGCGAAGTCTGATGGTGCCACAGGCGCGGACGACAGCCTTTCAACCGAATGTGTGACGACTGCGCGCTCTACGCCTGCGCTCCTGCCAGCCAGCAGGCAGCAGGGGGCGTGATCCCGGCCGGCGAGGCATAGGCCGCCAGAACCGGCGCGATGCGGGCGCGGATGGCACGCCGCCTATCGTCATCGAGTTCGCGCGCGGCGCGCGCCAAGGGGCCGATCTGCAGCGCCTCATACGCGGCTGCCTCGGCGGTCGGGCCCATCACCGTGGTGGTCTCCAGCCGCTCGATGACGATGTCGGCGTAGCCGGCCTGTTTCAGGATGTTCTGCAGACGGGCGTGGTCGGCCAAGGCGAAGGGCCCCGGCGCGTCGGGATCAACCGGCGGCTGGGCCGGCAACAGGTCCTTGGCGGCCGCCCAGGTTTCGCGCGCCCAGCTGTTCTCCTCGAAGGCGCACCAGCAGGCGAAGGCGATGCGTCCGGCGGGTTTCAGCGCCCGGCGCAGATTGCGGAAGCCGGCCACGGGTTCGGCGAAAAACATCACACCGAAGCGCGAATAGATAAGGTCGAATTCCGGCTTGAAGTCGTGCTTGGCGACATCCGACTGGACGAACGACACCTGTATTCCCGCCGCGGCAGCCCGGGTCCGGGCGGCTTCGATCATCGGCGCGGAAATGTCCATGCCGGTGGCCGTGCCCGGCGCCACCGCCTCGGCCAGAGCCAGCGTCGAGGTGCCCGCGCCGCAGCCCGCATCGAGCACCTTCATGCCCGACATCGGAGCGGCGAACACCATCAGCGCCTCGCTGATGTTGCGCAGGGCGTTGTCGATGTCGTCCTGGCGCCCGGCCCAGCGCTCGCCGACGGGACCGTTCCAGAATTCGTGCTGCGCGGAATTGTCCATCAGCGCCCTGTCTTCTTCCTGCGCATCGCCAGGGTGCGCAGCCTGAGCGCATTCAGCTTGATGAAGCCCTGCGCGTCCTTCTGGTCATAGGCGCCCTGGTCGTCCTCAAAGGTCACGAGGTCCTGCGAATAGAGCGAATAGGGCGAGGCGCGGCCGATGACGATGACATTGCCCTTGTAGAGCTTGAGACGGACCGTGCCAGTGACAAAATCCTGCGATTTGTCGATGGCCGCCTGCAGCATCTCGCGCTCGGGCGCGAACCAGAAGCCGTAATAGACGAGTTCCGCATAGCGCGGCATCAGCTCGTCCTTGAGATGGGCCGCGCCCCTGTCGAGCGTGATCGACTCCATGGCTCGGTGGGCGGCCAGCAGGATCGTGCCGCCCGGCGTCTCGTAGACGCCGCGGGATTTCATGCCGACGAAGCGGTTCTCCACCAGGTCGACACGGCCGATGCCGTTGGCCTTGCCGAGCTCGTTAAGCCGCGCGAGAAGCGAGGCGGGCGACAGCCGGGCGCCGTCGATCGACACCGCATCGCCCTTTTCGAAACCGATCTCGATCTCGGACGGCTTGTCGGGGGCGGCTTCCGGCGACAGCGTGCGCTGATAGACGATGGCGTCCGGTTCCGCGGCGGGATCCTCGAGCACCTTGCCCTCGGACGAGGAATGCAGAAGGTTGGCGTCGACGGAGAACGGCGCCTCGCCGCGCTTGTCCTTGGCGATGGGAATCTGGTGCGCCTCGGCGAACTCGATCAGCTTGGTGCGGCTGGTCAGGTCCCATTCGCGCCAGGGCGCGATGATCTTGATGTCGGGATTGAGCGCGTAATAGGTGAGCTCGAAGCGCACCTGGTCATTGCCCTTGCCGGTCGCACCGTGACACACCGCATCGGCGCCGACCTTGGCGGCGATCTCAATCTGCTTCTTGGCGATCAGGGGGCGCGCGATCGATGTGCCCAGCAGGTAGACGCCCTCGTACAGCGCGTTGGCGCGGAACATCGGAAAGACGTAGTCGCGCACGAACTCTTCGCGCAGATCCTCGATGAAGATGTTGTGCGGCCTGATGCCGAGCATTTCCGCCTTGGCGCGCGCCGGCGCCAGTTCCTCACCCTGCCCCAGGTCGGCGGTGAAGGTGACGACCTCGGCCCCGTAAGCCGTCTGCAGCCATTTGAGGATCACTGACGTATCCAGCCCGCCGGAATAGGCGAGAACGACCTTCTTAACGCTCTTCGTAGCCACGGTTTCATGCCCTTGAGGAAAGGCGGCGACTATACGAATCGCGGCCCGAAAAGCCAGCGCCGGCTTTCGCAGGGCGAAGTCCCGCTGCAGTCCCGTTGCCGGGCGCTGTGCTATAGTCGCCCGGGGAGCGGAATCGATGCGGCACAGAACTGTCCTTGCCGTCCTTGCTGTCCTTGGCGCACTGGCCGGCTGCGCGCAGCCCGTCAGCTATTTCCAGGCGTCCGCCACGGGCGACGGCACGCAATGCGAGGCGGAGAACGGCAGCCTGCGCTTCATCGCCACAAGTGCCGACGGCCGGCGCCATGTCTCGGTCCGGATCGCCGCGCTGCCCGGCGTCCCGCCGACCCTTCTCGTGATCGTGGACAAGAACTTCAAGACGGTCGCCGACAAGGCGACAGATGCGGCGCTGAACGCCTGGTGGAGCGACCGCAGCAGGCCGCTCGCCTTTTCGTCGGACAAGATCGAGGTGACCTGGGACGACGGCGCTCTGTCGCAGAAGATCAAGGGCGTGATGCCGGCCGACAAGGCCTTCGCCGCGGCGCAATCGTCGAACCTCAACGACTATGTGTTCACGACCGAATTCCCGCTGACGGGGTTTGACGAAGATTCCTTGGACGTCAGGTTGCCCGCGGTGACGCTCGACGGCATCACCGTGGCGCCGCCGCCGGTGCATTTCACGCGCAGCGACCGGACGATTATGACGCCGTCGGACTGCTGAGTTTCCCCTTGCAACCGGCCGAACAGCCACTATTCCTATTGCGGTCATGACCAGCCTCAAATTCGCCACCGCCGTCCATGTGATGCTGCTGCTGGCGCACGAGCGCGCGGATTCGCCCGCCCGGGCCGCGGCCTCGAGCCACCTGGCGCAGAGCATCGGCGCCAATGCCGTGGTGGTGCGCCGCGTGCTGTCGTCGCTGGCGGCGGCCAAGCTGATCATGACGAAGGCGGGAGCCAGCGGCGGCGCCTGGCTGGCGCGTAAGCCGGCGAAGATCCGCATGAACGAGATCTACGAGGCGGTCGAGGAACCCTCCGGGCCTGGGTTCCGTCCAAAAGGGAACTCCGCCTGCCCGGTCGGGCGCGCCGCGCCTGGCGTGATCTGCGGCCTGATCGGTGCCATGCGAGCGGCCTCGCAGGTGGTGCTGGCACGCCAAACCTTGGCCGACCTGCTGAAAAAGCTGGAAGCCGCGGCCCGCTGACGGTGGTTTCGCCGCGCCCCCCTTGAAAAAAGGTCGCGCGATCCCCAATTCAAGAATGTCGGTTCCGCGCCTCGCTGGCCTGACGGACCCCACGGAACCCCACAGATTTGCCCCCTTCGGGACGGCGCTCCCCCCTCCAGCCGTCCCGAAAAACCTCGCTCCGGCGTCTCAAGCCCCCCAGCCCAATCGCCGGAGCGGGGACCTTGTCAGGGACTGCTCTTGGCCTGCTCCGCCTGCGTGTCGGCGATCTGCTGCCGGATGATCTGCTGGCCCTTCGGATTGTCGACCAGACTGAGTGCCTTGTTCAGATCGGCGAGCGCGTCCTCCCACTGGTGCAGGAGCCGGTAGGCGTAGGCACGGTTGAGATAGATGATCGCCATTTTCGGCTCGATCTTGGCCGCCTTGTCCAGATCGGCGAGCGCATCCGCGGGCTTGCCCTGCTCGATGTAGATGGTGGCGCGGTCGTTCAGCGCCATCGCGAAGTCGGGCTTGAGCCGCAGCGCCTCGTTGTAATCGGCGAGCGCCTTGATCCCCTCCTTCTTGGCCTGGAAGCATTCGCCGCGGTTGGTATAGGCCTCGACGAAATCCGGCTTGAGGCGGATCGCCTCGTCATAGGCGGCGATCGCGCTGTCGTAGTCCTCCCGCGCGTAATAGGAGTCGCCGAGCGCGCCGTAATAGCCGGCTTCCTGCGGGTCGTTGGCCACCGCGATCTTGAAATCAGCGATTGCCTCGATCTGGCGGTCGAGCATCTGGTAGGCGAGCCCGCGGAAGAAATGGATCACGGCGTAGCCGCGCTTCTCCTCCGGCGTCTCGGAGGCGCTGTTCTGCACGGCAAAGTCGAGATCGTCGAGCGCCTGTTGCGGCTTGCCCGTCATCAGATAAGCGATGCCGCGGGCGTAATGCAGGCGCAGCACGTCGTCATCGGGCAGGCCCGGCTGGTTCAGCGCCTGGTCCGCCAAGGCGATGGCTTTCACGTAGTCCTCGGCCTGCATGGCGTGCTGGACCGGGTCGGTTGCCGAGTCCGCCCAAGCCGGCGCCGCCGCCAACAAAACGCAGGCGACGAATCCCCACAGGATCGCGCGCATGATGTCCCCCCATTCCCCCGACCAGAATAGCGGCCGGAGGGCCGGTTGGGTATGGCCAGAGCGCTGCTGCGGCTATTTCTTGGCGTAGTGGTCCGAGCCGGAAAAGTGCAGCGAAACATAGGGTTCGTCGCCGAGAACCCAGCTGTCATGGGGCTCGGGCGAAATGTAGAACATCGCCCCCGCCCTCAATTCATACACCCGCCCGTCCGCGAAAGCGGCGGTTGCGGCCCCGCTCAGCACATAGCCCAGATGCTCGACGGTGCAGTAGGTCCGGCCGAGCTTGGCGCCGACATGCGTCGACCATTTCCAGCCGGGCTCATAGGTGGCGCGCCCCAAGGTGCGCCCGCCGATGCGGATGATCTCGAACTTGCCCTTGTCGAACACGCGCACTTCGTCGGGTTCCTCGAACCGGCGCAGCACCGCATCGGGAACCGGCGGCGGCGCCCCGATGAGCCCCAGTCCAGCGGCAACCTCATCGGCTTCCGCGATGCCGACCATCAGGGCGTTCTCGATCTTCTCGAGCGCGGATTCCTTGTGCTTCGCGGCATCGGAGGGAACTTGCGGCTTGTCCGACTTCGAGGGGCTCATCGCGTTCTCCATCGCACCGTCTGAGGATCGCGATCATACCCCGTTTGGACAAGCGCGGTGAAGCCCTAGATCGGGCGTGGCGCCGGGCCGTTCCGTCCGCGACATCGCGCGGCGCGAGAAGCGCGAGCCGTGCACGGCGACGTCACGGCGCTGTTGAAGGCGGGCATCCTGCGCAAGACAGAGGACGGCATCGCTTTCCCCTTCGACACCATCCGCGAGGATGAGATGCTGAGGGTGGCGTGAACCCCTCCATACAAAGTATCCGTTGCCGTTCTGCCCCATCGGGGGCGCGGTGCTTTGCGATCTGTCGCAGCCCCATCGCGGGTTAGCGTGGTAACGCGCGTCACGTCGGCAGGATAGATGAGAAGGTGAAGCCACAGGAACAACTTGCTGAAGGCGTACCAATACGCGCCCATCGCCGCGAAGCCGATGGGCAGAAAAATCAAATCCCAGATCGTCTTCGAAGCTCTCTGGCGTTCGCGAGCGCGCCCCCAGTAACCCGGATTAAGTAGCTCTTTCCCGAGGTTCTTCAGTGTCGGCTCTTCGTCCGACATCTTGTTCTCCCGCGCGCTGTGCCGGCTGGAGCTTAGCACCTTCGGCGCTCAATGAAGGCGACTATGGGCGCCTTTCAACCCAACGGGCTACCTTCGAATTTGGACTGATTCCAGACGTACGCAACACACAGCCGGCCTTCCGCAATTGTATTGGACGATCGCTCCGCCTGCTGCATCATGGCGGCATGGCGCGCGGTTCAAAATATCGGTCCAACAAAGGCCGGGTGCAACAGGTGCTAAAATCCAAGGTCGCACGCGAGGTGGCGAAGGTCGCCAAGCATCGCGCGCCAGCCGGATACCTTTGGCTCGTCCGGCATATGGAACGGCAGAACGGACGTTGCGCCTATTGCGGCATTCTCATGTTTCCGCCGCGGGATCACCCGACGTCCGACCGCCGGGCCACGCTCGACCACATCGTGCCCCTGATGCGGCGCGGCGCCGACAGCGAGGCCAACACGGTTGCGGCCTGCGCCGCATGCAACAGCGCCAAGGCCGAGATGACGGCGCAGGCATTCCGGTTGAGTGCGTTCTTGCGCGCGCGCAAGGCCTATGCCGCCACAGTGCACGCCCCCGTGAAACTCACGGTGACCGTGCGCAGACCGCGGCGGCCACGGGTGCCGTTGAATCGCCTTGAATCGTGAACGGCGCCGATCGGATCGAGTATTGTGTCCCCGTAACAGCTTCTCACACGACAATTTCTGAGAACCCGATAGAAACGGTTGAGGCGAGCGGCAAGTGCGCCTGCACGGATCGTTGGTCCCTAAATTGCTTTCACGCCCGTTGCTTGATCCCGCAAATATCTGCGATGACGGGCTTTGCCGCCTCGGCGCAGGCCCAGCCTGTGGCGATCAACTCCTTGGCCCGGTGGAAATCGAGCCAGGTCATGTCTCCCAACACCGGACGCAGCAGCACTTCCGGCGGATCACCCGCTAGCCGCATCCGGGTGATGCGGTCCTCCATGATGTCGAGCGAATTCGACAGGACCTCGAAATAGCTCGGATGCTCCGGGCTCGCACGAAGCAGCCGCTCGAGAACCGGGTTCACGGCTTCACTGAGCCACTGCGGGATGCGAAGGTCCGACATCGGCGGAGGCGCCTTGGCGCGCGTCTCTTCGTCGCCACGAACAATTTCGGGTTCGGGCGCGCTTGTATTCACGCGGACCGCAATCACGATATCGGCGCCCATGGCGCGCGCAAGCGATACCGGCACCGGATTGACCACACCGCCGTCGACCAGCCATTCGTTGTCGTATTTGGCCGGGCTCAGGATTCCGGGGATGCTGATGGACGCACGCACCGCGCGCCCGATGGGTCCCGACCTAAGCCAGATTTCCCGCCCCGAGCGGAGTTCCGTCGCCACGGCACCATATCCGATATCGAGGGATTCGATGGCACCGGAAATGTCCATGCCTTCGAGGAAGCTCTCGATCCGTCGACCTTCGATCAAGCCGCCGGTCGTGAGGCACACATCGAACATCGCGGCGACGTCCCGCCGGCTGAAGCTCTCGATCCTCGTCTTGAGCGCAGCAAGTTTTCCGGTGACGAAGGCTGCGCCGACCAAGGCGCCGATCGAAGTACCGCACACGACGTCGGGAACGATTCCGTATGAAGCGAGCGCCTCAAGGATGCCGATCTGTGTCCATCCCCGAGCTCCGCCGCTACCCAGGGCAAAACCAATTTTCGGGCGCATCGCCGAACCTCGCTCAGTGGGCGCATGATAGTACGCCAGATCGACAATGCGCGCAGGGGAACCCGGGCATGGAACCGCACCGTTGATCTGGTTCGAGACTGAGCGGCCGAGCGCGCGCATGAGTTCGATTGGCACGTCCGGGCTCTGATGCCCGGCCGACCGCGCCAAAACGTGCGCCAAAATGATGACAAGGCCGCACACGAAGGCGGCGGCGAGCGCATTTCAACAACCGTGATTACTCCGGCATCCGCGCCAGTTCGGCCGAGCGCAGCTGCGCGTGGCGTTCGCTCGCCCGCTGCTTCAGGCTCTCGCTCTTGAGCTGGCCACAGGCTGCCATGATGTCGCGGCCGCGCGGGGTGCGCACCGGCGAGGCATAGCCGGCGCGGTTGACGATCTCGGCGAACTTCTCGATCTGCTCCCAGTCGGAGCATTCGTAGGGCGCGCCGGGCCAGGGATTGAACGGAATCAGGTTGATCTTGGCCGGGATGCCGGCGATCCGCTTCACCAGCTCGCGCGCATCGCCCAGGCTGTCGTTGACGCCCTTCAGCATCACATATTCGAAGGTGATGCGCCGCGCGTTGGACACGCCGGGATAGAGGCGGCAGGCCTCCAGCAGTGCCTCAAGCGGATACTTCTTGTTGAGCGGCACGATGACGTCGCGGATGTCGTCGCGCACGGCGTGCAGCGAGATGGCCAGCGCCGAACCGATCTCCTCGCCGGCCCGCCGGATCATCGGCACGACGCCCGCCGTCGAAAGCGTGATGCGCCGCTTGGAGAAGGCCAGCGCGTCGCCGTCGGCGACGATGGCGAGCGCCGCCTTGACGTTGTCGAAATTGTAGAGCGGCTCGCCCATGCCCATCATCACGACATTGGTGATGCGCCGGTTCTCGCCCGTGCTCGGCCAATCCGACAGGCTGTCGCGGGCCACCATCACCTGCCCAACGATCTCAGTCGGCGTGAGGTTGCGCACCAGCTTCTGCGTGCCGGTGTGGCAGAAACGGCAATTGAGCGTGCAGCCCACCTGCGACGAGACGCATAGCGTGCCGCGCCCCGGCTCGGGGATGAAGACGGTCTCGAATTCCTGCCCGCCGGAGCGCAGCAGCCACTTGCGCGTGCCGTCGGTGGAAATCTGTTCGGTGACGAGTTCGGGACGCGCCAGGCTGAATCGCTCTTCCATCCCGGCGCGGAAATCCTTGGCCAGATTGGTCATGGCGGCGAAGTCGCGGGCGCCGTGAACATAGACCCAGTTCCACAGCTGGCGCGTGCGCATCGGCACAGCCTTCTCGGGCACGCCGGCGTCGGCCAGCGCGGCTTTCAGCGCCTCGGGGAAAAGACCGAGGATCGAGGAACGGGTCGTCATCGCCCCAATATTCTCATTCCGCAGCGGATTGCACGCGTTCTTTTCCCGTCCCGAACGACAGGTCGGCCCGGCCCCGGAACAATCGCGGAATTGGCACGGTCCCGTCGGCGGATCGCGTGTTCCGGACGAAATTCAGCCTACTTCGCGCAGGCGTCGCGGATCAGGTCGAGGGCTTTGGTAATGCCCGCCAGGGAGTAGGTGTCCCTCGTCCTCGTGCCGCGCTCGGAGACCCCCGAGACGGTGATCGTGTTGCCCCTGCGCATGGCGGACAGCAGCGACGATTCCTGGTCGGGGTCTTTCACCCAGGCCGCTCCGGACGAGCCGCTGTTGCGGGTGAAGAACTCCACCTTCGTGGACCCGACTTGCGCCACCACCGGTTCGCCGTCCTTGTAGGGATAGCCCGGCACGACCTGCAGCTCGCCCTGCACCTTACGGCCGGGCCAGTCGCTGACCAGGAAGAAGATGGGGTCCCGCGCGGCCTTCCGCGGCTCCACGGTTTTGGGCCTGGCCAGCGCGTAGCAGACCTTGCCGCTGCCGGTCGAGGCCTGGAAGGCGGACCAGCTCTTCGACGAGCCGATGAGCTGCGGCGCATCGGCCGCCGCCGCAGCAGCGAACGCGATCAGCGCGACCAAGGGCGCGACACTGGCGAAACGCAACATGGAAAATCCCTCGATGCCCCGAAACGCCGCGGAGAATAAGGTCGCCTCGCCCGTGCGTCCATGGCGGCGTTCTAAATAATTTGTAGGGTGCCAAACAGACGCACGCTACTCGCGCAGGCCGTAGCCCCGCGAGAACAGGCGCCACACCCAGACCGCCAGAATCGCGCACAAGGCCAGCGACAGCGCCTCGCCCAGATAGGGCGGCGCCTCGTTGAAGCCGATCATCGAATGGCGCAGCCCGTTGATGAAGTAGAAGAACGGATTGCCATAGACCAGCCAGCGCAACCATGGCGGCAGCATGGACACCGTGAAGAACGCCCCGCCCACCATTGCGAACGGCGTGATGAAGAAGACGTTGAGCATGGTGAGCTGCTCGAAGTTGTTGGCCCACAGGCCGATTATGATGCCGAGCAGGCCGAAGGTCACGGCGACGCAGACGATCCAGAAGAGAAATTCCGGCAGGCTCTGCAGCGAAATGGCGCCGAAGGCGGCACCGATCGCCAGGATGCCGAGCGCCGTGACCACCGAGCGCAGTACCACCATCGACAGCGAACCCAGGATCATCTCGACATAGGAGAGCGGCGCCACCAGGGTTTCCTCGACATAGCGCAGGAAACGCTGGAAATAGATCTGCGAGGTGGACTGCAGGAACGCGGCGTTGACTACGTTGATCATCAGCACGCCAGGCAGCACGAAGGTGATGTAGTGGTAGCCGCCAATCAGCCGGATCCGCCCGCCGACCACGAAGCCGAAGATGAAAATGAACAGCAGCGCCGAAATCCACGGCGCCACGAACGCCTGAATCGGCACGCGCATGATGCGCGACCATTCCCGGCGGACGATCGTACCCAGCCCTACCCAGTTGATCATCATGCCGCGGCTCCGGCGATGTGGTCCGGCTCCGCACCGGTGGCCGACAGATAGGCGTTCTCCAGCCCCGCGCCGAGGAATTCCTCCTTGGGGCCGTGGCGGACGATCTTGCCCTTCGAGACGATGGCGATGGTGCGGCACAGCCTTTCGACCTCTTCCAGATAGTGCGAGGTGAGCAGGATCGTGGTGCCGTCGGCATTGAGATCCTGCAGATAGCGCCACAGGTCGCGCCGCAATTCGACGTCCACGCCCGCCGTCGGCTCATCGAGAATCAGGAGCCGCGGATTGTGAACCAGTGCGCGGGCCAGGATGACGCGGCGCTTCAACCCGCCCGACAGCTCGCGAAACGACTTCTTCTGGTGCTCCGCCAGGCCGAAGCGCTCCAGGAGTTCGGTGGTGCGCTTGCTGCGCTCGGCCGCCTGCAGGCCGAAATAACCGCCCATCCACTCGACGATCTGGCGGGCCGTGGCGAACGGGTCGACGTTGAACTCCTGCGGGCAAAGCCCGATGAGGCGGCGTGCCCCGCGGTACTGCTTCACGGAGTCCACGCCGAAGATCTCGATGGTCCCTGACGTCGGCGTCGCGATCCCGGTGACGCAGTGGATGGTGGTGGACTTGCCGGCGCCGTTGGGCCCCAGAAAGCCGAAAAAATCGCCGGGAGCGATGGTCAGCGACAAGCCGTCCACCGCTACATTGCCGCGTCGGTAGACCTTGCGCAGGTCGGAAATCTGCAGGGCTGGCGTCATCGGATCGAGCCGCTATCATGTCGTGACGGATTTGGGAATCGAACATTGACCATTCGAATCGGCATCCTTGGAGCGGCGCGCATTGCGCCAAAGGCCGTGATTGTCCCCGCTCATGACAACCCCGACTTCGAAATAGTGGCGGTCGCGGCCCGGGACAAGTCTCGCGCCCAAGCTTTCGCCGCCAAGCACGGCATTCCACAGGTGGCGGACAGCTATGCGGAACTCGTGACGCACCCCGATGTCGATCTTGTTTACCTAGCGTTACCGACCGCGGCCCACCGGCCGTGGTCCATGGCGGCGCTCAAGGCCGGCAAGGCGGTCTTGTGCGAGAAGCCCTTTGCGCTCGACGCCGGCGAAGCGCGGGCGATGGTTCAGGCCGCCGATATCACGCGCCGGCCGCTGATCGAGGCCTTCCATTATCGCTACCACGCCGTCATGCGCCGGGCGGTCGAGATCGCCGCATCGGGGGAGATGGGGCGGCTCGTCGAAGCGGAGGCGGTCTTCAATGTCGAGATTCCGTATTCGCCGACGGAACTGCGCTGGCTTCCCGACCAGGGCGGCGGCGGCGCGTTGATGGACCTAGGCTGCTACTGCGTGCACGCCTTGCGGTCGATCGCCGGCTGCGAACCCGCAGTGACCCGGGCGGCCTGCCGCGTGGTCCTGGGCGTGGACGAGACGACAACGGCAGAATTGTCGTTTCCCAATGGCTTGCAGGCCAGACTTCATACCTCGATGAAGGCGCCGGCCTATCTCGCGACTCTTCATGTGAGAGGCGAGAAGGGATCGTTCTCCATCACGAATTTCCTGGCGCCGCAGATGGGCAGCCGCTTCACGGTGGAGGTCGAGGGTAGAACGCGCGAAGAAGAAACCGGCGGGCTGCCCACCTATCATGCCCAGCTCGCGCATGTGGGCGACGTCATGTTGCGCGGCGTCACACCGCTGACGGCGGGCGCCGATGCCATCGCCAACATGGCGTGCATCGACGCGATCTACAATGCGGGCGGCTATTATCGGAGCTGGGTGGCGTAAGCCCCCAAAGCAATCAGGCCCGCTTGCGCGGGCCTGGATGCTGTGGCGCTCGCGAATTGGTCAGGCGCCCGTGCCGCCGTTGCGGATGGGGACCACGTTTTCAGTGAAGGCAGGCTGCGCCAGCTTCTTCTTGCGCACTTTGCGTGACAAGTCCGGCGCCTCGATCTTCACCGTCACGCGCTCGCTGCGGGTGACCTCCCCGATCTCGCCCATGATGACGAAATCCTGGTGCGGATAGGCCCCTTTCAGGCGGGCGACTTCGTTGCGCGCCTGGTCGAGCGTCATGACCTGGGCGATCGGGCCGCGGGTCGAATAACCGCCCGAGGTTTCCCGCCGAAGGATTGCGAATTTCTTGTTTGCGTCCCGATTTTCCACGCCACCCATCCCGGCCTTTACCTTGACTTTCGGCCAAACCTCTGAGGTACGCGGACAATATACTCTCTGAGAATCGCTCTCGCATCGCTCTTTGATGGTCTTGTCGCAATTTTTCCAGAAGGTTGATTAATTTAACCGCATTCGTCCGCGCGCAGCGGCGTCAGGTGTGGCCGCGGCGCAATTCGCAGGATTTTCAATCTCGCGATCGTGCGCGTCGCTTCGCGTTCCTCAAGCCGCAGCGCGCCGCGCCGGCTGTTTCTCTGCACGCTTCACATGCCCCGCGGTTTGCACCCGCAACTTGAAGAAGGCGATCAGCTCCGACAGCGCGCGCGTCTCCAACGCCAGATTGCGCGAGGCGGCCGTGCTTTCCTGCACCATCGCGGCGTTCTGCTGGGTCACGCGGTCCATCTGGCTGATCGCGGAATTGACCTCCTCGACGCCCGTAGATTCCTGCTCGGCGGCCATCGCCGTCTCCGAGATCAGGACATTGATCTGCACCACGTGGTCCACGATGCGCTTGAGGGCTTCGCCGCTCTCGCCGGCATATTTCACGCCCGCGTCGACGTGGGCACCGGCCGCATTGATCAGGGCCTTGATCTGCTTGGCGGCTTCGCTGGAGCGCTGCGCCAGGGCGCGCACTTCGCTAGCGACCACCGCGAAGCCCTTGCCGGCGTCGCCGGCGCGAGCCGCCTCGACCCCGGCGTTGAGCGCCAGAAGATTGGTCTGGAAGGCGATCTCGTCGATGACGCCGATGATGTCGGTGATCTGGCGCGAGGACTGGGCGATGGCGTCCATGGCTTTGATGGCCGTCTCTACCACCCGGCCGCCCTCTTCCGCCGCCGCCTTGGCGCCGCCGGCGCAGGTGCTCGCTTCCTTGGTGTTGCTCGCGGTGCGCTTCACGGTGGCCGCGATTTCCTCGAGGGCGGCTGCAGTCTCTTCCAGGCTCGCCGCCTGCTGCTCGGTGCGCCGCGACAGGTCTTCAGCGGCATGGGAGATGTCGCCGGCGCCGCTCGAGATGATGGCGGTGCGGTCCATGACCGACTTCATCGTCTCATGCAGGCGCTCCAGGGCGGCGTTGTAATCGAGCCGGAGCTTGTCGTAGTCGCCGCGCAGCGTGTTCTCGATCCGGGTCGTCAAGTCGCCGTTGGCCAGTCGTCGCAAGCCTCCCGCCAGCGTGTCGACGACAACGGCATGCTCGAGATGCGCCGCGGTGATGTCGGTCATCCAGTTGACGATCTTGCACACATCGCCGGAGGCGTTGAACACGGGCGCGAAATTGGCCTGCATCCAGACATCCTTGCCGGCGCGCGTCCGCCACTTGTAGCGCTGCTCGACGAACTCCCCGCGGCGCAGCCTGGCCCAGAACTCCGCACTGTCGGTGTTATCCTGCCCTTGTTCGGCGAACGTGCTGTGGCGGCGCCCACGGATCTCGTCCTGGCGGTAGCCGAACAGTTTGAGGAACGCGTCGTTCGCCGACACGATGGTGCCGTCGGAGCCGTATTCGAGGATTTGTCGCGTCCTGTCGACGCCGTCGAACTTGGATCGCATTTCGGTTGTCGCGGCGACGCAGCCCCGCAGGGCAACAAACACCATGGCCGCAGCGACGGCAAAGCTGCCAACCACGACCCAGTCCTGCGTGGCAGCATCGAGGCCGCTGAATTGCAGAACGCCCAACACGCCGAGCGGGGCGAGCACAGCGCCAAGAACCGTGCCGAAAAGCGAAGCGTGCGAGAACGCCGACCTGTCGTTGGTTATCGTCATAGCAACCCCAGACGTGCGCGGGCCTGCGAAGGTCCTTGCCGCGCCCGAAACCGCAGGATTGCCTTCAAGACATGGATAATTCGTATAAATATGGCTTCCTGAGCGCCCTTTGGGGGATGTTCACGCAGGCGCCTGCTCCGAACACCCGTTTCTCGCGAATACTCGGTAACGGAACTTGGCGGGCGCGTCACGTCGTGCTCCGCGGCACACATGACGCTGCAGTGAGGGCACTGCGCCACCGTCGCCGCGGCCAGTCCGAGTTTGCGCCGTTCCTGTTATCGCCAATGTTGGAAAGCGCGCAGTAACCCCTTTTTGTCTCTTTCAGTCGAATCGCCATCGCGCCTCGTGCAGATCGGCGTGCCGCGGTGCCTGTCGCAGTTGACAAGTTGCGACCGCTGTTCACAACTATTCGCAACGTGGACCGTTTTATCCGCGTACGGATCGCCGCTTTAACCGGGAGCGCGCGATCCGGCTTCGACAGGTCTTGAACTCGATGGAGCAATCACATGAAGACTCGCGTTCTGTTCATGGCCACGGCGGCGGTTGCCTTTGCATCCGGCGCCATGGCGCATCCCGGTGGCGGCATGGGAATGGGCATGGGCGGCCCGCCGGCCAGCGTCACGATGGGGCCGCCCGCCGGCGTTACTATGGGACCGCCCGCCGCGGCGACGGCCCATATCCCCGACGGCGTTCCGATCGGAGGCCCTTCGACCCTGCCGCAAGGCCAGGCCGCGAAATCGGGCGACACGATCGGTGGCACGGTCAGCGCCTCGGCCGATGCGACCGATAGCACCGACGCCGCGGACTCGGTGGACACCTCGGTGGCGGCCGCTGCGGCCGCGCTGGGCAAGCTCAACGCCGCCCACGCCTCGCCAACAGCCTTTAGGCACGCCAACCCCAAATCCGTCGTCGGCGCCATCGCCGTGTACAAGAGCGCGACGCTGGCGGCGCAGGCGAACGTGAACAAGTACACGGCACTGGTGGCGCAGGACCAGAGCACGGTGGCGACAGACCAAGCCAATCTCACCACCGCTCAGAACAACCTGGCGACCTTGCAGAATTCAGGGACCGCCACGCAGCAGCAGCTCACCGACGCCCAGACGGCTGTGACGAATGCGCAGAACGCGCTCAATGCGGCCAATGCGCAACTTGCCGCCGACCAGACCTCACTGGCCTCGGCCCAAGCAGCGATCGTCGCGGCACAGAACACGCTGGCGTCCGCCACCAACAAGACGCTGACGCCGACGGTGATCAGCCAGCTCAACACGCTGCTCGGCATCTGAACTGGGCGGCAGAAACACTTGGCGGGCGGCTTTGGCCGCCCTTTTTTTTTCTGGCCCTATTTTCCGCGCCTTACCATCGGCGCTCCCCAGCTGTGCGGCGGCGGCACTTCCGATGCGCGCCCGGGAGCCACCGGCCGTGGCGGATAGCCGCCCAGGCTGACGAGGCGGTCGTACAGCGTGATGGCGCCGGCCATCCCGACATTGATCGAAAAGCGTGTCGGAATCCGCACCACGAATTCGCAACGCTGCAAGACGTCGTCGGACAGCGACAGGCGCTCCGCGCCGAACACATAGGCGGCGCGCAAGGGATGGCGGAAGCGCGGCAGGTCCACGGCGTCGTCGGTGATCTCGACACCCACGAGGCGGCAGCCCGTGGGTAAGCGGAACTCCTCGACGGAGCGGTACGCGAACAGCGGCATGGCGCCTTGGGCACGCGATGTGTCCGATTGGGCGTCGGACCACTTCACCTTGGCGTTGACCGTGAAAAAGAAACTTGCGCCAAACGCATGTGAAATGCGCAGGAGGTTGCCAAGATTCATGGCTTTGGAGATGCCATCGACACCAACCGCGAAATAGCCGCGCATGGGGGGATCCGCTGCTTGCAATTGCGCCTCATGCTTCGACAAGCTCCGCATGAGACCACATTGATAGGCCCTGCCCCAAGGCTTGTCGAAGACGGAGAATTCGATGCCAAACCCGGTTCTGGTTGAAGTCACGCGCGGCACGCTGGTGGAAAGCATCCATCGCGGGTCCATCGCGGTCGCCGAACCGGACGGGCAGCTTCGATTCGCTTTGGGGCAAGTCGAGGCGCTCGTCTACACGCGCTCCTCGTTGAAACCGATTCAGGCGCTTCCCCTCGTCGAATCGGGGGCTGCCGAAGCCTTTGGCCTGAGCGATGAAGAAGTGGCGCTCGCCTGCGCCTCCCATTCGGGCGAACCGATGCACACCACGCGGGTGGCGGCCTGGCTGGAGCGCATCGGCTGCAAGGAGAGCGACCTGGCGTGCGGACCGCATCTTCCCAGGGCCGACGCCGCCTTGGAAGACATGTTAAGACGCGGCGAGAAGCCTACGAGAATCCACAACAATTGCTCCGGCAAGCACACCGGATTTCTGACCGTGGCGCGGCACTGGAAGGTCCCGGTCGAGGGCTATCAGCGCCTGGATCATCCTGTCCAACGAGCCGTTCTGGCGTCACTGACGGCCCTGTCCGGCGCCAGTGATCCGGCCAGCGGAGTCGATGGCTGCGGAGCGCCGAACTTCGCCATTTCGCTCGCGGCCTTCGCACGGGCGCTGGCGAAGATTGCCGGACGCCGAACCGTGGGCGCCAGCCGCATTCTGCGCTCGATGATGACGCACCCGGAACTCGTCTCGGGCACGGGACGCAGCTGCGCCGCCATCATGCGCGCGGCCCACGGGCGCGCGGCGGTGAAGATCGGTGCGGAGGGTGTCTATGCCGCGATGCTTCCCGAACTCGGCCTAGGCGTGGCGCTCAAGATCGACGACGGAACGGCCCGCGCCGCCGAGATCGCAATCGCTGCGGTCCTGCACAAGCTGGGCGTGATGGACGGGGCGGCGCTCATCCGCATCCCCGTCCTCAACACCCGCGGTGAAGCGGTCGGCGAGCGCCGCCCTGGCCCCGACCTGGCGTCAGCCGCGATCTAGCCGCCGTTGTGCCTGGCCTCGCGCGCCGCCTTGTCGGCCTTTTCCATCGCCGGCGTGTAAGGTTCGATTTTCTGGATCCAGCACGTGTCGTTGTGCGGCATCACGCCGACACCGCGCATCACGATGTGATCGCCGCGATCGACGCACGACGTCCCGTTGGTGGGCCCCAGCGATCTGATGCCGACGCCCATGCTGAAATTGATGTCGCTGCAGAGGCCCGCGAGCGTGAGCAGATACTTCTTCCCGAAGATGTCATTGACGATCATGGAGTGGTCATCACGCGCGCCCCAGCCGTCGATCTGATTGCGCTGCAGGCATGTCTGATTGGCGGCAAAAGCCGGCGCTGCCATCGCAGCGAGAAGCAGCGCGGCCGTCAAAAACTTCGTCTTCATGGCTCCCTGTCTCCGAGGTCGAGGGCGCCCCTCCGGGCAAAGTATACACCGGGAACCGCCCGGTTCGAGAGGCAACCGATTTACGCCGGGGCAGCACCCGCCTAGATAATGAAGCGTTTCCCAGGCAGATCCAGCACGGAAGAGGACGCGGCATGGCCGAACAAACCATCAAATGTGGCGTTTGCCGGCAGTTGCGGCCGGATTCCGAGATCATGCCGGTGCTCATGCTCAGGCCCGAAATCGACGCCCTGGCCCGCCGGGAAGCACCTTACCTGAGCGTCAACGATCCGATATGCGGCACATGCGTCAACCGGCTGCGTACCGACTTCGTCACCAAACAGGTGGAAAGGGACCACGGCGAGATGAACGCGCTCGAGCGCGAGGTCATTGAGAGCATCCATCGCAAGGAGAACGTTGCCGACAACCTCAACAAGGAGTTCGAGACGAACCTCACCACCGGCGACCGCATCGCCGACAAGGTGGCGGAGTTCGGCGGCAGCTGGACCTTCATCATCATCTTCTTCGCCCTGATGGCGGTTTGGATCGCCGTCAACAGCGCCACGCTGATCTGGAGGCCGTTCGATCCCTATCCTTTCATCCTGTTCAACCTCGTCCTCTCCACGCTCGCCGCCATCCAGGCCCCCATCATCATGATGAGCCAGAACCGCCAGGAAGCTCGCGACCGTCTGCGCGCGGAGAACGATTATCAGGTTAATTTGAAGGCCGAAATCGAGGTGCGCGTGCTGTCCGAAAGAATGGATCAGCTGCTTCACCACCAATGGGCGCGGCTTCTGGAGATCCAGAAACTGCAGACCGAAATGCTGCAGGATCTCGCCAATCACAACAAGAAGGCGTGACAAGCCCGCGCTTCCATCGGAGAATGTGACGGGAGGGGCGCGGCATGCGTCCGCATCTGATTGCCGTTTTGTCGATGCTCGCCGCGTTGTCGTTCGCGGCCGGGGCCGAGCCGTCGGCGCTGACGAACGTCCGGTCGATCGGCGTGATCGTGGCCCTCGACGACACCCTGGCCATCGTGCATGTCGGCCCCACGACCGCCGACACGACGGTGGAGACGCTGCCGATCGCCGATTGGAATCTGGACGACACGATCATCGGCGCGGTGCAGAGCAGCCTCGCCCCCCGCTACAGCGTGGTGAAGATCAACGACGACCTCGGCGCCTTCCGCCGGGTGGAAGCGGACACGCCGTTTCGCATGGCGGGCGATCTGGAAGATCTGGTCGGCGACCTGCCGAAGCGCGAGTTGGATGCCTATCTCGTCGTCAAGCCGTTCCGCAGCTACGCCGATCTGATCGGGGCGGCCTATCACGGCATGACAGGCCTGGGCATCTACCGAAACGATGCCGGAGGAGAAGTGAAGAACGGCGAATACGCCTTCTTCGCGCTTTTCGTCATTGATGCAAAATCCGCCCACCTGCTGGCCTCCGCCGCCCCCTGCACGTTCAAGGCGGGCGGTCCTTGCGAGGTCGCCACCTGGTGGACGGTGGACGGGCGCAATTTCGCCGACGCCCGTGCCATCAGCGCGGAACAGCGGGCGGCCCTGAAACAGGACTTCACAAAACACCTCGACGACGGAATAAAGGGGGCTCTGGCAAACCTCGGTCTGTCGCCGCCGGCGGCGGCCCTACAGTGAGCGCTGCATGTCTATCCTGGGCTGGCTGTTTTTCGGTCTGATCACCGGTTTTATCGCATCCAAGGTCGTCAACGCCCGCGGCGAAGGATGTTTCGTGGACATGGCGTTGGGGATCGTCGGCGCCGTGATCGGCGGGGCGATGTTCGGGTTGCTGGGCCACCCCGTCTATTTCCACTTCAATTTGTGGTCGATGTTCGTGGCGGTCATCGGCGCCATCGTCGTGCTGTTCGTGTGGCACGCCGCGACCGGGCGCCGGGGCCTAAAATAAGCCCATTTTGAGGCGCTGACTTTGCCGCAGGACGGGCATGGCTCGCTTGCACGCGTGACGGTTTCCGTGTGTCATCGCGACTCCAGGGAAAGAGGTGGATCATGAAGCGCGCAATCGTCGTTCTGCTGGCCGCGTTCGCCGCGCAGGCCATTGCGGCACCCGTCACGGATTTCAAGCAGATTCAAAAGGCCCTCAACGGCATTCCTACAGCCGCCGGCGTGTCGCTCGGCAAGCGGCTGGCGAACTGCAAGATCGTGGTCCACAAGGACGCGACCTGGATGGAGACGCGCAACGTCGCCTGGCCCGATTACGGCGCCAAGCCGGGCGATACCGTGCTGCACGTCGTCATGGACCTGCCGCAGGCGCCCAACCAGCCCGGGCCTTCCGGGAGCGTGCCCCAGCAGAAGAACGTCGTCGCCGTCTGGGTGATCAGCGGCGGCAAGGCGACGCCTCTGAGCAGCTGGGCGCAGGCGCTGCAGAACCGCCCAGTGCCGCTCGGCTACGACGCCAGCAACAACTGCTGAGCCGCGGGCGCCCGACGACATCCCGGTCGAATGCGGCGTGAAGGAAAAGGCCCGCGCTCATTCCGGTGGAAGTGTCCCAAGAGCCGGTGCGCGTGAACATCTCGCTTCCCGGCGCGGCGCTGGAGGCACTCGACCGCACGGCGAAGGAATTGTCGCTCAGCCGATCCGGCGCGGAGAGGGATTATTCCGCCGCGGGTTTCTGCCAGTAGATTTCCGAACCGTGGTCGCGGAATTCGGCGGCCTTCTTCTCCATCGCAGCGCGGATTTCGGCGGTGGAGAGGCCTCCTCTGTTTGAATCCTCTGGCGTCCAGTCGTTCTTGCCGCGCGCCGCGTCGCGTACTTCCTGGCTGATCTTCATGGAGCAGAACTTCGGCCCGCACATCGAGCAGAAATGCGCCAGCTTGGCGCCGTCGGCCGGCAGGGTCTCGTCGTGGAAGGCTTCGGCCGTCTCCGGATCGAGGGCGAGCGCGAACTGGTCGCGCCAGCGGAACTCGAAGCGCGCCTTCGACATGGCGTCGTCCCACAGGCGCGCCGCCGGATGGCCTTTGGCGAGGTCTGCGGCGTGGGCCGCGATGCGATAAGCGATGACGCCCGCTTTCACGTCGTCGCGATCCGGCAGGCCGAGGTGCTCTTTCGGCGTCACATAACAAAGCATGGCCGTGCCGAACCAGCCGATCATCGCCGCGCCGATGGCCGAGGTGATGTGGTCGTAGCCGGGCGCCACGTCGGTCGTCAGCGGCCCCAGCGTGTAGAACGGCGCCTCGTCGCAAGCGGCGAGCTGGCGGTCCATGTTCTCCTTGATCTTGTGCATCGGCACATGGCCGGGGCCTTCGATCATCACCTGCACGTCGTGCTTCTGCGCGATCCTGTTGAGCTCGCCCAGAGTGTCCAATTCCGCAAATTGCGCCGCATCGTTGGCATCGGCGATCGAGCCGGGACGCAAGCCGTCGCCCAGCGAGAAGGCCACGTCGTACTGCTTGAGGAGGTCGCAGATCTCCTCGAAATGCGTGTAGAGGAAATTCTCCTTGTGATGCGCCAGGCACCACTTGGCGAGGATCGAGCCGCCGCGCGACACGATGCCGGTGACGCGCTCCGCGGTGAGCGGAATGTGCGCCAGCCTGACGCCGGCGTGCACCGTGAAGTAATCGACGCCCTGCTCGCACTGCTCGACCAGCGTGTCTCGATAGATCTCCCAGGTCAGCTCCTCGGCGACGCCGCCCACCTTCTCCAGCGCCTGATAGATCGGCACCGTGCCGATCGGCACCGGAGAATTGCGGATGATCCATTCGCGGATGGTGTGGATGTGGCGGCCCGTGGAGAGATCCATCACGGTGTCGGCGCCCCAGCGGATCGACCACACCATCTTCTCGACCTCTTCGGCCACGCCCGAAGTGACGATGGAGTTGCCGATATTGGCGTTAACCTTAGTGAGGAAGTTGCGGCCGATGATCATCGGCTCGCTCTCGGGATGGTTGATGTTCGACGGGATGATGGCGCGGCCGCGGGCGATTTCGTCCCGCACGAATTCGGGCGTGATCTCGCGCGGAATGTTCGCCCCGAACGAATTGCCGTCGGCTCTGGCGCTGTGCCCCAGGTTCTCGCGCGCGGCGATGAATTTCATCTCGTCGGTGATGAGACCCTGGCGGGCGTAATGCAGTTGCGTGACGTTGCGGCCGGGCTTGGCGCGCAAGGGCCGGCGGCCGGCGCGGTCGAATTGCGGCACCGACAAGAGCTCGTCGGCCTTCAGGCCGTCGTCCTGCGGCTGGCGTACACGCCCGTCATAGGCCTCGACATCGCCGCGACCGACGATCCAGGCGCAACGGCGCGCCTCCAGCCCCTTGTCGATGTCGATCGAAACGGTCCCGTCCGTATACGGACCGGACGTGTCATAGAGGCGCACGGGCGCTTCGCCGCCCGACAGCGCCACTTCGCGGAATGGTACGCCGCCGACCATCAGCTTGCACGAGCCGGGCAGGTGACCCCGCGTGACGGCGACCGGCTTCGCATTGAGCACGGGCTTGTTCATTGTCCTCTCCCTACGCCGGCATGGTCCGGATCAGGTTCGAAGGGACTCGCGCGATTGCAATCTCAGCCCGAATCCCACTCTCGCCGTAGGGATACGGACGCCCCTGAGTATTGGCGCGATCATGTGCGGAAAGGCCGCCCTGTCAAGCCGCCCGCCACGCCCAGCGGCGCCCAAAGGATCGGAGCGCACCAGGGCGCGCAGGCTGTCGCGATTTGTCGCCGCAACCGCGCGCAGACTGGCATGGAAAAGTCGTTGCGGGCACAGTGGACCGCACAGGAGGAATCGATGGCAGAGGTCCAGCGCGACCCATGGGCGGAAGAACTGATCTACGCGCCGGCCCAAGGCATCGGCGGCTGGCTGTGGATTCCCCTGATCCAGCTCCTGGTCACGCCTCTGGCGGTCGTCGGGGGAATCCTGAAGATCGTCAAGCCGATGGTCGCCGCCGCCCAGGCGCATGAGCTTGCCAAGATGCCGGCATTCGATGCCGCAACTGCCGTCGTGATCCTGGCATCCGTCGCCCAGGCCGCCATGGCGGTCTATTGCCTGATCCTGCTTTTCCGCAAGCGCGAGCGCCTGCCCCGCGCGATCACGAGGTGGTACTGGCTCACCATCGCGGTGAGCGCGCTGACCGTGCTTCAGTTCACTGCCAGTCCGTCGGCCTTCCAGGACATCGTCAACGCCGCCGCCACCGCGGGTTCCATCGGCCGATCAGCGACGTTCAGCATCCTGTCTTGCGGTCTCTTCATCGTCTACTTCGCGGTCTCGACGCGCGTGAAGAACACCTTCGTGCGCTAAGGTCGAGGTTCCGCAAGGGCCGCTTCGCCGTCGACATTGCTTCTCGGCAAGAGAGCACCAATCTTCGTTGTCAACGCGTGCACCGGATGCACAATGGAGGCGCAGATTGGGGGCTGGGAACTCCATTGACACTCCGCCGGCACGTTCTCGACAGCACGAACCGGGCGCTGCATTGGGCAGGCCTGCACCTTCTCACGACCGGCGATTTCGAGACGCTGCGGCGGGCGTACGAGGGTCCCGCGGTCGCGGCCCGTCCGATCCCGCCGGAAGCGCAGGAATACCTGCGATGGAACAATCCGGCCCTTCTCGAGCTGGAGCGGCGCTACGAGGGTCATCCGGCGGCGGGGCACACGCAATGGCGCAAGCGCAATCTGCAGGCCGGAATCGATCTGACGCGGTTCCGCGGCGACAACCACTACGTCTACCAAACGCGCTGGAATCCGGGTACGGCGACCTATTTCATGACGGCCCAGTATGCCCGCGACATCGACAGGCTGGGGATGTTCGGACGGCTGCGGGAAGACGGATTGTTCGGGGCCCACACGGTCGAATTCGACGACGGCACCCTCGTCAGCCGCGACCTTCTGGACTCCGTCAACCAAGCCAACGTCATCGCCCGCCTGCTCGGCCGCGGCCCCGGCGACCCCATCCGGATCCTCGACATCGGCGCCGGTTACGGCCGGCTCGCCCATCGCCTCGCGGAAGGACTCGATCGCGTTCATACCACCTGCACCGACGCGGTTCCCCTCTCCACCTTCCTGTCCGCGTTCTATCTGCGGTTCCGCGGCGTGGAAGATCGCACCCCCGTCGTTCCTCTGGACGACGTCGAAACCCGCCTGAAGGGTGCGTCATTCGATATCGTCACCAACATCCACAGCTTCTCCGAGTGCCGCATGAGCGCCATCGCCTGGTGGTTCGACCTGCTCGGTCATGTCGACGTTGCCCGGCTCCTCATCGTTCCCAACCGCATGGACGAGTTCCAGTCCACCGAGAGCGATGGGCGGCACCTCGACTTCCTGCCGTTGTTCGCGGAGCGCGGCTGGAAGCACGCCCACAGTGAGCCCGTGTATTCACAGTCCTCCGCGGCGCAGCGCTGCGCTCTCTATCCGCAGTTCAAGTTCCACCTGTTCGAGCGATAGTCATGCGCGCGGCAGGTTGAGCTGCCAGGAGACGCCATAGCGATCGGCCACCCAGCCGAAACGCACGCTGAAGCCGTAGTCGCCGAGCGGCATCAGCACCTGGCCGCCGTCGGACAGCTTGCGGAACAGGTATTCGATCTCGGATTCGGACTCGCAGTGCACGAACAGCGACATTGCCGGCGTGAATCCGAAGGCGTGCTCGGTGTTGCTGTCGATGCAATAGAAGCTCTGCCCGCCGAGCGAGAATTCGGCCTTCATCACCGAACCTTCGGTTCCCGGTCCCTGCGGCCCGTAACGTTCGATGCTGACGACATGGGCGCCGCGGAACAGCGACAGGTAGAAGCTCATCGCTCCTTCGGCCTGGCCGTTGAACATCAGAAAAGTCGTGATCTTCTGGGGCATGGCGAAGCTCCTTGCTCCCGACTGTTCCGGGACGGTCGGGCGATGCCTGTCCGGACGACGATTCGCGGAACGCGATCCTAGACCAAGTTGTGATCGGATTTGCGCACTAGCCCGTTTCGAACTGCTTGAACTCCGCAATCACCGCCTTGACGGCGGCGGCCACGATCTTTTCGCCTGCCTCCGGGGTCGCCTGCGAAGGATCGGAACCGATGCGCCCGTCGGGAAACCGGCGGCGGTAGTCGTCGGCGTCGAAAATCGGCCCGGTCGGCGCGATCTTTGGCGTCATCGCGACGCGCTTGATGGCTTCGGGATAGGCGAAATAGGTGACCGAGACTTCCGACGGCGTGGCGTGGCTGCCCTCCCCGACGGGGAAAAGCTGGCGACAGAGATCGTTGATGCCGGAAAGTTCCCACCAATTGCGCAACAGGCAGTGCATTGACGGGCGGTTCGACGTCGTGCCCGCGAAGGTGACGCCGTGATAGATCTCGGCGAAGGCGGCGTTGATCGTCGCAATGTTGCCGCCGTGGCCGTTTAGCCAATAGATGCGTTCGAAGCCGTGGCGCGCCAGCGACTGTGCCCAGTCGGTCATCGCCGCGATCATGGTAGACGGGCGCAGCGTGATGGTGCCCGAAAATCCCATGTGATGCTGCGACTGCCCGACATTGAAGGTCGGCGCCACCAGAATGCCGCCCTCGTCGCCGGCGCGGCGCGCGATGATCTCTGGGCAGAGCGCATCGGTGCCCAAGAGGCCGTTGGGGCCGTGTTGCTCGGTCGAGCCGATCGGCACCAGGATCGCCTTCGATTTGGCGAGATAGCCGTCGATCTCTTGCCACGAGGAGAGATGGAGTTGCATTCTGCACCCTGCTAGTCGATCAGCATCGCTTCCAGTTTGACCAGAGCCTTCTTCCACAGCGACCGCTGGCGTTCAACATCCTCTTCGTGTTCGAGGCGGCTGAGGTCCACCGCAATCTGCGCCTTGCCGCCCGGCTTCGGGCGAACATGGATATCGAGTCGTGCCGCGCCCCAGGCGGCGTGGATGGACTTGTTCTCGGCAAGCGATGTCACCCTCAGAACGCCGGAGGGTATCCATCGGCGGCGCCGTCGGGAATCGACCACGGCGTCGTACATCCTGGCGAGGTCGGCCTCCATCGTGCGCGAGACGCGGACCGAATAGCCCGGCCCGACGCGCGTGGCGCGCATGCCGCGTGCTTTTTCGTATTCCAGCGCCACCATGCGCCGCCACCACGGACCGACGCGGTACTTCTCACCGAGCAGCCGCGCGATGGCCTTGTGCTCCAGCTTCGACGCTCCGGCCTGGTCGAGCACGTCGAACCATTCCTCCCAGCTCCGGCCCGTCTTCGCGATGACGGCCAGATCAGGCAATGCCGGACGGTAGGCCCGCTGGTCCATGCGGCGTTCCCAGTGTTAGTGTGGCTTAGTCGCGCATTGCGCGGTCGCTTGTTCCGCTATTTGGAATTATACTAAGCCAAACAAAAAACTGAGGAAATCCCTAGGACTTGTCATGAGCGATACGTTGTTGCCGGTCCCAGCCGAATGGCGCCAGCGGGCGAAGATTGACGCCACCAAATATCGACAGATGTACGAACAGTCCGTCACCGATCCCCAGCGTTTCTGGGGCCAGGAAGCCAAGAGGCTCGACTGGATCAGGCCTTTCTCCAAGGTCAAGAACGTCTCGTGGGACCCGGACGATTTCTTCATCAAATGGTTCGAGGACGGCACGCTGAACGCCTCGGTCAA
This sequence comes from Alphaproteobacteria bacterium, assembly GCA_028871345.1. GTDB lineage: Bacteria > Pseudomonadota > Alphaproteobacteria > Micropepsales > Micropepsaceae > Rhizomicrobium. The sequence continues at coordinate 83,962 of JAGWNK010000002.1, forward strand.
CTGCATCGACCGCCACCTGCCGCGCCGCGCCGACCAGATCGCCATCCTGTGGGAAGGCGACGACCCCAACGAATCGAAGGCCATCACCTATCGCGAATTGCACGGCGAAGTGTGCCGTTTCGCCAACGTGCTGAAGACATACGGCGTCCAGAAGGGCGACCGCGTCACGATCTATCTGCCGATGATCCCGGAAGCGGCCTACGCCATGCTTGCCTGCGCGCGCATCGGCGCCGTCCATTCCGTGGTGTTTGCGGGCTTCTCGCCGGACAGCCTGGCCAACCGCATCATCGACTGTGATTCCACGGTGGTCATCACGGCCGACGAAGGCGTGCGCGGCGGCAAGACCGTGCCGCTCAAGGTCAACACCGACCTCGCTCTCGCCCAGTGCCCGAACGTGCAGCACGTCATCGTCGTGCGCCGCACCGGCAAGGTCGAGCTCACTCATCCCGGCCGCGACGTCTGGTATCACGAAGCGGCCGCCGACGTCCCGGCCAATTGTCCGCCGGTCGAGATGAACGCCGAGGATCCGCTCTACATCCTCTACACCTCGGGTTCGACGGGAAAGCCGAAAGGCGTGCTGCACACGACCGGCGGCTACCTGATGTACGCGGCCTTCACGCACGAGGTGGTGTTCGACTACCACGACGGCGACATCTATTGGTGCACGGCCGACGTCGGCTGGGTGACGGGCCACAGCTACATCGTCTATGGGCCGTTGGCGAACGGCGCCACGACGCTGATGTTCGAAGGCGTGCCGAACTATCCGACGGCCTCGCGTTTCTGGGAGGTCATCGACAAGCACAAGGTCAACACTTTCTACACGGCACCCACCGCGATACGCGCCCTCATGCGCGAAGGCGAGGAGCCGGTGAAGAAGACCTCGCGCGCTTCGCTGCGCCTGCTGGGCACGGTGGGCGAACCGATCAATCCCGAAGCCTGGCTGTGGTACCACCGCGTGGTCGGCGACAGCCGCTGCCCGGTGGTCGACACCTGGTGGCAGACCGAAACCGGCGGCATCCTGATCTCGCCGCTGCCCGGTGCCACCGATCTCAAGCCAGGCTCGGCCACCCTGCCCCTGTTCGGCATCCGCCCGCAGATCGTGGACGCCGAGGGCCAGCCGCAGGAGGGCGCCACGAGCGGCAATCTGGTGCTGCTGGATTCCTGGCCCGGCCAGATGCGTTCGGTATACGGCGACCACGCCCGTTTCGTGAACACCTACTTCCGCACCTATCGCGGCAAGTATTTCACCGGCGACGGCTGCCGCCGCGACGAGGACGGCTACTACTGGATCACGGGACGTGTGGACGATGTCATCAATGTGTCCGGCCATCGCCTGGGCACGGCCGAGGTGGAGTCGGCGCTGGTCGAGAACACGCGTGTGGCCGAAGCCGCCGTGGTGGGATGTCCCCATGACATTAAGGGACAAGGCATCTACGCGTTCGTGACCCTGAAAACCGGCGAATATCCCTCGGCTTCTCTGAACGAGGAGCTGAAGCGGTTCGTCGCCGAGCATCTGTCGCCGATCGCCAGGCCCGACGTCATCCAGTTCGCGCCGTCGCTGCCCAAGACGCGCTCGGGCAAGATCATGCGCCGCATCCTGCGCAAGATCGCCGAGGGCGACACCTCCAACCTGGGTGACACCTCCACCCTCGCCGACCCCTCCGTGGTCAACGAGCTGGTCGAGCGGTCGAAACGCCAATAGAGGTATTTCGGATATCCCTTACAGAAGTTTCCTCCCGTTTGGAATAAACAGGTTCCATACGGCCCTGGAGGAAGCGATGTCGATTGTTGGCGGCCTGGTGCAGCCGCGGACGGAAGGCGAGCCGGTAACCCCCTACCGGCATACCGGCTGGTTCGGGCGCCACGGTTGGCTCTTCGTCGTCGAGGGCGGGATTGCGATCTGGGCGCTTCTGGCCCTCGCCATAGCCTATCTGGATTAGTGCTGCGCGGACCTGAAGATGAACCCCGTCATCGAACTCCGTTCCGTCACAGGCATCTCGTCCGGTGCGAAACCGTCCCCGCACGGCCTGCGCCGGTGGACTGCCGACCATGCGCTGGCCATCGCCATCGTCGGCTGCGCCGTGTTCTGGGCTGCCATCGCCGCGACGGCCTACAACTTCTTCTAGTCTCCGCGGGCGATCGCCCCGATTTTCCGCGCCATCTCGATGTCCAGCGCCGTGACGCCGCCGGCGTCGTGCGTGGTCAACAACACATCCACCTTGTTGTAGACGTTGGACCACTCCGGGTGATGATTGAGCTTCTCGGCGAGCAATGCCACGCGCGTCATGAAGCCGAACGCCTGGTTGAAATCCTCGAACTGGAATTGGCGCGCGATGGCGTCGCGGCCTTCGACGTCATGCCACTCCGGCAATTCCTTCAGCGTCTTCGCCCGCGTCTTGGCGTCGAGCTTCGTCATCGATGATCCCTCTTGAGAGTGCAACATGGTAGCGGAACATCTGTCGCGCTCCCAGGTTTCCGCGCGCTGACATAAATCAGGGTCCAGGCAGCGCCGCCCGCCCGGGCAGGCGGGGGGCGGCCGCCGTTTGCCGGACGGGCTCGCGCCGCTATGCTGGGGCCATGGACTGGATGGCCGCGGAAGCCCCCTCGCTGGATGAGATCGAGCGGATCGCGCGAGACGCCTTCCGCGGCCTTCCCCCGCACTTCCGCGCCTTGTGCGGCGATATTCCCTTCGTGGTGCAGGAGTTTCCCGACGACGACGTCGTCAATGACATGGACCTGGAATCCGAGTTCGACATCCTCGGGCTTTTCCAGGGCTCGAACCTGGCGGACCGCTCGGGACACGGCGGCCGGCCGGAGCCCACCATGATCTTCCTCTATCGCCGTCCCATCCTCGATTACTGGGCCGAGCGCCGCTGCGCCCTGGGAGACGTCATCCGCCACGTCGTCATTCATGAGATCGGCCACCATTTCGGGCTGTCGGACGACGACATGGAGGCGATCGAACGGAAGGGATGAACAGCGGGACGAACGTCACTCCCGCTTCAAGCGATAGGCCTTCTCCGCCCGGTAGCGGCTGCCGTTGGGCGTCAACTGGCTGGAATAGAGGACGAAGCCGTCCACGGGGAATTCGCCGCTGGAATAGAGTGCGTGGTCGGTCAGGAAGTCCATGACGTGACCGTTCTGCGCCCCTTTGAGGCGCGCCAGCGTCACGTGCGGCGTGAACTTGCGCCCGTCCGGCTCCAGGCCCACGCGCTGCAGCGCGCTTTCGATCTTGCGCTGGAGATGCATCACCGGCTCGCCGGGGCGCGCACCGGCCCACAGATCCCGCGCATATTTGCCGCCGAACGATCCCACGCCCTTCAGCTCCAGGGTGAACGGCGGCGCCTCGATCGAGGACAGCGCGTCGTCGATGGCGGCGGCTTCGCGACCGTCGGCCTCGCCGATGAAGCGCAGCGTCAGGTGCATCTGCTCGCGCGTCTGCCAGCGCGCGCCCGGCACGCCACCCTGCAGCATCTCGAGCGACTTCGTCACCGCGTCCGGCAGGGCCAGTGCCACAAACAATCGCATCACGCTTTTCTTGTCTCCCGCGCGAAAGGCAAGCGCTGCCGGTACACCAGGGCGACGACGCCGTATCCGATGCCTGCCAGAACAATGGCGAGCGCCAGCGCCGAACTACGCTGCCACAGGCCGGGCGCGGGTACCAGCGTGAAGGCCCACATCACCCCGGCAAGCGACGCGGCGGCCGTGACGGCAGCGCCCATGACGCTCGGCAGCAGAGAGTGCCGCAGCGTCGCATCGATCTCGATCAGCTTGCGGCGGCGGGCATACCAGAACAGCACGCTAACATTTGCCCATGAGCCGAACGATGTCCCCAGCGCCACGCCGAGCGCGCCCAGATGCAGGCCGAAGACCAGCAGCAGCTTGAAACCGACGTTGACGGCAACCGCCGACCAGGTGGCGCGCACGGGCGTCGCGGTGTCGTGGCGGGCATAGAAGGTGGCCTGCAGCACGCGCACCAGCACGAAAGCCGGAAGGCCGACGCCGTAGCCTGCCAACGCCAGCGCCGAAATGTCGGCCGCTTCCACAGGGAAGGCGCCATGAGCGAACACGCCGCGCATGATCGTCTGCGGCACGGCGATGAACGCGGCGGCAAACGGCAAGGTGAGAAACAAGCCTACCGCAATGCTGCGGTTCTGGGACGTGCGGGCGCCCGCCTCGTCGCCGAGGGCCACCCGCTTGGACATTTCCGGCAGAAGCACGGTCGCCAGCGCAATTCCGAGGACGCCCAACGGAAGCTGATCGATGCGGTCCGCGTAGTTGATGGCCGTCAGCACGCCCGCCGGCAGCAGGCTCGAAATCAACGTGTCGATGAACAGTCCGATCTGCACGCTGGCGGACCCGAACGTTGCCGTTCCCAGGGCGCCCAGAAACTCTTTGATCTGCGCATCCCAGCGCGGTCGGCGGATGCGCAGCCGCAGGTGGCTGCGGGCGGCGGCCCAGGAAATGAAGGCGAGCTGCGCCACCCCGCCGAGAAACACGCCGCACGCCGCAGCGTAGGCGGCGTTGGGAAACCAGCGCGCCAGGAGCAGCGTGGCGATCATCGTCAGGTTCAGCAGGATCGACCAGGCCGCGGCCGCGGCGAATCTCCCCACCGCATTCAGCATCGCGGAGAGCTGGACCGAGGACACGGTCATGATCAGGTAGGGAAACTCGATACGCGCCAGGGCCGTGGCCAGTTCGAACTGTCCGGGGTGCCGTTGAAAGCCCGGCGCCAAGGCCATGACCACGTAGCGCATGCCGACAAGCGCGATGACGAGCAGCACCAGCTGGGCCGCGATCTGCCAGGAATAGACGTTGTTGGCGAAGCGCGCCGCCGCCTCGGGCCCTTCTTGCGTGCGCACCTTGGTGAAGCGCGGCAGGAAGGCGGCATTGAACGCCCCTTCGCCGAAAATGCCGCGGAAGCTGTTGGGCAACCGGAAGGCGACGAAGAACGCGTCGGACATCGGACCGGCGCCCAGCACATAGGCCATGACGATGTTGCTGAGAAACCCGGTGACGCGCGAGATCGCGGTGTATCCGGCGACGGTAAAGAGGCGCTTGAACATGAGTTTTCGTTAAGAATTCCAGGCCGTGGAGCAGGCCCGGGCGCGACAATCTCCCAACCGTGCTCCATTTGGAAGCCCGGCGGCTTGAACCGGGGGGTTCCAAGCCCGATATTAGGGGCGAGTGCGGCCGTCTGCGGCCGAAAGGAAGGATTCCCAATGGCGGACTACGACTCCAATCGAATCATCCGCGGCCAGGCGGCCGAGGTCGGCGCCATCGACGCCGGTCTGCGCGCCCACATGCTGCGCGTCTACAATTACATGCTGGTCGGACTGCTCCTGACCGGCGCCACGGCCTGGATGACGGCCTCCACCTCGCTGTTGGGGCTGTTCTTCCAGATCAACCCGAACGGCACAGCGGGCCTGACCATGCTGGGCTGGGGAGCGCTGATCGCCCCCTTCATCATGGTGCTGGTGCTGTCGTTCCGCATCCAGCGGATGAGCCTCGGGGCCGCACAGGCGCTGTTCTGGGTCTATGCCAGCGTGATGGGCATCTCGCTGGCCCCGATTTTCCTGATCTATACGGGCGCCACCGTCGCCCAGACGTTCTTCATCACGGCGGCGACGTTCGGCGCCATGAGCCTGTGGGGCTACACGACGAACAGGGACCTGACGGGCTTCGGTTCGTTCCTGTTCATGGGGCTGATCGGGCTCATCATCGCCTCGCTGGTCTCGATGTTCCTGCAGTCGACGATGATGAACTGGATCATCTCGGTGGCGGGCGTCCTGATCTTCACCGGCCTCACTGCCTACGACACGCAGTGGATCAAGGAGAGCTATTCGGTCTCCGACGACGGCAGCCTTGCCGGCCGCAAGGCGATCTTCGGGGCCCTCAAGCTCTATCTCGACTTCCTGAATCTGTTCCTGATGCTGCTGCGGTTGATGGGCAATCGCCGCTGAAGGCGGGACTCGAAAACGAAGGCCCCGATGGCGACATCGGGGCCTTTTCGTTTGCGCCCCGGCTTCGGACAAAAAAGGGGCGTCTTGCGTGACCAATTCGAGCGTTCTGACGCAGGCCTTGATTCCCTTACACATTTTTCAGGAAACGCCTTGATGCCGCCCTATTTGGGCCACCGCGGGGCCCACTTCGGCACCGACATTCGGTTCGTCGGCTGGACCGATTTGACGGGTTGCTTCGAGACCTATCAAGCCCCCCAGCCCCCAGTCCGGGGCAGCCCTGATCGGCCAGTCGACCTCTTCCCCCTCAGAATCCCAGCTTGCGCATGATCGCGGCCATTTGGCCGAACACGCCGCCGACGCCGCCGGTCAGCATGCAGATGCCCGTTCCGATGGCGACCATCGAGGCTTCGGTGTCCCCCCAAAGGGACGACAAGGCGATCACGGGCGCCGCGCACAGCCCGCCCGCCACCGCCCCTCCGGCCGCCCCGACCGCATAGCCGCGCCCCAGCCACCTCCCGTACAGGTAGCCTGCTGTCGCCGAGCACATCATGCGGCCGAACAGGAAGCCGTTGACCCCGATCCAGCTGAAATAGTGCCCCGCCACCGCCAGGCCCAGTTGGAGGATGGTCCCTATGACGGCCGCGCGCAGGATGAGCCGGGAATCGAACATGCCGAGGTGCACTCCCTGTCTGTCGCATTCGTAACCCCGAAGGAGTTGCGAACCCAAGCTGATTTCTCTAAGGGGATTTTCCCGCCAGTTGCTGTCTTCGCGGCCATGATCGAGATTGATGGACTTACCAGGCATTTTGGTTCCGTCACGGCTGTCGCCGGGCTGAGCCTGAAGGTCGCCCGTGGCGAGGTGCTCGGATTCCTCGGACCGAACGGCGCCGGCAAATCCACGACCATGAAGATGATTACCGGCTACCTGGCGCCGAGCGCTGGCCGGATCACCGTCTGCGGGCATGACATCGAGACGGACACGCTGGCGGCCCAGGCGGCCGTCGGCTACCTGCCGGAAGGCGCCCCCGCTTACGGCGACATGACGGCCAGGCAGTTCCTGGCCTTCATCGCCGAGGTCCGCGGCTTCAAGAGCGCCGAGGCCAAGACGCGCGTCGCGGCCTCGGTCGAGAAGACCGAACTCGCCCCGGTGCTGGACCAGCCGATCGAGACCCTGTCGAAGGGGTTCAAGCGGCGCGTGGGTGTCGCCCAGGCCATCCTGCACGACCCGCCGGTCCTCATCATGGACGAGCCGACCGACGGCCTGGATCCCAACCAGAAGCATTCGGTGCGCTCGCTCATCCGCGCCATGGCGCCGGAGAAGGCAATCATCATCTCGACCCACCTGCTCGAAGAAGTCGACGCCATCTGCACGCGCGCCGTCATCATCGACCGCGGTACGATCGTCGCCGACGGCACGCCGGGCGAACTCCTGGCGCGTTCGCGCTACCACAACGCCGTGACGCTGACGCTGCCGCCGGCGCAGGCCGATGCCGCCGTCGCCAAGCTCAAGGCCCTGCCCGCCGTCGCTGGCGTCGAACGATCCGGGCGTAACGGCGTCGCCAGTCTCACCGCCTTTCCCAAGAGCGGCGCGCTGCTCATCGAAACCGTGAGCGCGCTGGCGCTGCGCGAGAGCTGGGCGGTCCAGGAAATGTACGCCGAGCCGGGACGGCTCGACGAAGTCTTCCGCGCCATCACCACGAGCGATGCGGCCAGAGCGAAGGCGGCACGGACATGAAATACATCTGGCCCGTGTTCAAGCGCGAGTTCGCGGCCTATTTCGCGACACCGCTGGCCTATGTGTTCATCGTCATCTTCCTGTTCACGATGGGCGCGTTCACCTTCTATGTCGGCCACTTCTACGACAACGGCATCGCCGATCTGTCGGTGTTCTTCGCCTATCATCCCTGGCTGTATCTCTTCCTGGTGCCGGCGATCTCGATGCGGCTGTGGGCCGAGGAGCGCCGTTCGGGGACGATGGAGCTGATCCTCACCCTGCCCGTGCCGGTATGGGCGACCGTGGTGGGCAAGCATCTGGCGGCCTGGGCCTTCACAGGCATCGCCCTGGCGCTGACCTTCCCGATCTGGCTGACCGTCGACTATCTCGGCAGCCCCGACAACGGCGTCATCCTGGCGAGCTACATCGGTAGCTTCCTGGTCGCCGGAAGCTACATGGCGATCGGGGCGTGCATCTCGGCCACGACCGGCAACCAGGTGATCGCCTTCGTGGTCAGCGTGGTCGTCTGCTTCCTCTTCACCGTGTCGGGGACGCCGCTGGTGCTCGATTTCTTCCACGCCTGGGCGCCGGTGGCGCTGACCGACGCGATCTCGTCCTTCAGCTTCGTCACCCATTTCACCGCGATCACGGCGGGCGTGCTGGATCTGCGCGACGTGGTGTTCTTCCTGTCGCTCATGGCGCTGTTCCTGACGGCCAACGTCGTCGTCGTGGACATGAAGAAGAGCGGATGAGCCGATGAACCCGCTGCCGCGCCGCCTCTACGCCCTCGCCGCCATCGTGCTGGCGGCTGTGATCTTCGTGGGGCTCAACATCGCCCTCGATGCCTCGGTGACGACCGCCCGCCTCGACTTGACCGAGAACGGCCGTTTCACGCTGTCGCCCGGGACGATCCACATCATCCAGAGCCTGAAGGAGCCGGTCACCCTCAAGTTCTACTACTCTAAGCAGGCGGCGGCGGATTACGCGCAGACCCGCGCTTACGCCAGCCGGGTGCGCGACCTTCTCGGCGAATACGCCGCGCTCAGTCACGGCAAGATCGTCCTGGAAGAGATCGATCCGCAGCCCTACACGCCCGCCGAGGATCAGGCGACGGCCGACGGCGTCACCGGCGTGCCGACGGATTCCGGCGACACCGTCTATTTCGGCCTCGTCGGCGCCAACCGCATCGACGGCAAGGAAGCCATCCCTTACTTCTCGCCTGAACGCGAAGGCCTGCTGGAATACGACCTGACGTCGCTCGTCTACCGCCTGTCGACCGCCAAGAAGCCCAAGATCGCCGTGCTCTCGACGCTGCCGCTCGACACCGGACCGGGCGGCGCCCAGGCAATGATGCAGGGCCGCTCGCGTCCCTTCGCCATCTATCAGGAGCTGGCGCAGACCTACGACACCCAGATGCTTGATCCCGGTTTCACGAGCATTCCCGAGGGCACGGACGTGCTGATGATCGTCCAGCCGGGCAACCTGAACGACGCCCAGAACTACGCCATCGACCAGTTCGTGCTGAAGGGCGGCCATGTGCTGGCCTTCGTCGATCCCATGTCCGAGCTGGCGCAGTCTATGAGCGGCCAGGATCCCAGCATGAGCCCGCCGGCGTTCTCGTCGCTGCCTCGGCTGTTCCAGGCCTGGGGCATCGGCTTCAACGTCGGCAAGGTGATCGGCGATCTCGGGCTCGCCCAGCGCGTGCAGCTTTCGCAGGCGGGCGGGCCGGTCAGCTATCCGATCTGGCTGCGTTTGTCGCGCGACCAGTTCAGCGACAACGATCCCATCACGGCGAACCTGCAGATCGTCAACCTTGCCAGCGCCGGCGCGCTGATGAAGCGCAAGGACGCCACCACGCATTTCGAATCGCTGATGGGCTCGTCGAACCAGGCCGCCCTGCTCGACGTCGAACAGGTGCGCCTCAATCCCAATCCCGAGGACCTGCTGACGGTCATCCAGCCGACGGGCCAGCAGTACATCATCGCCGCGCGCATCACCGGCCCGGCCAAGACCGCATTCCCCGACGGCCCGCCGGCGAGCGTCGGCGGCAAGCAGGTCAAGAGCGCCAAGAACATCGGCGTGGTGGTGATGGCCGACACCGACATCTTCGACGACCGCTTCTGGGTGCGCGTCGAGAACATGTTCGGCAAGCAGGTGGCCGCGCCCTTCGCCAACAACGACGCCTTCGTGGTCAATGCCGTCGAGAACCTGATGGGTTCGAGCGACCTGATCTCGCTGCGCACGCGCGCCACCAACGACCGCCCGTTCACCGTGGTGCGCGACCTGCAGGCCAATGCCGAGAAGCAGTTTCAGCAGCAGGAAGACGCGCTGAAGGCGCGCCTGACCGACACGCAGCAGAAGCTGCGCGACCTGCAGCAGGGCCAGGGCGGCACCGGCGCCACGCTGACGCCCCAGCAGCAGCAGACCATCGAGCGCTTCAAGCACGACCTAACCGAGACCCGCGCCGAGCTGCGCGATGTGCAGCACAATCTGCGCAAGGACATCGACGCGCTGGGCGCCTTGCTGGCCTTCGTCAACATCGCCCTGGTGCCGCTGCTGGTGGCGGCGTTCGCCGTCGGGCTCGCCTGGCTGCGCCGCCGCCGGCGCGCCCGCGCCGTGCATTTGTGAGGACGCCATGACGACCGTCTTCGCCGATCCCCGCCGCCGCAACCTGGCGATCCTGGCCGCCGCCGCGGTCGTCAGCGTCGTGCTGGCCGTGCTAGCGCTTGATCACCGCGCCGCCGTCGAAGCGCCGAAATATCCGCCGCACGAGTTTTTCCCGGGGCTGGCGGGCGAGCTCAACCAGGTCAGCCGCATCCACGTCGCGTCCAAGACGGGCGCCTTCGACATCGTCTTCAAGCCGACGAAGGGCTGGGTGGTGCCGGGGCGCAACAACTATCCCGCCTCTATCGACGAGGTACGCAAGACGCTGGTCGGGATCGCGGCGCTGGAGACCATGGACCCCAAGACCGCGCGGCCGGACTGGTACCATTTCGTCGATCTCGACGCGCCGCCCAAGGGCAACGCCGTCATCATCACCCTTGCCAACGACAAAGGCGACGCCCTTGCCACCCTGATCGCGGGCAAGACCGAGGACATCGGCGACGCGTCCGGCTCCGTCGGACTGTTCGCCCGCAAGCCGGATGACGCGCAGAGCTGGCTGGTGAGAAGTCCGTTCACGCCGCGCGCCGACCAGACCCATTGGCTCGACAAGGACGTCGTGAACGTCGACCGCTCCCGGATCGAGGAAACCGACGTCACGCCCTCCTCCGGCCCGGCCTACAGCGTCAGCCGCGCCAAGCCGTCGGATCCCGACTTCATGCTCGACCAGATGCCCAAGGGCCGCGAGCTGGCCTATGCCGGCTCGCCGGATACCGTGGCCACGGCCATCACCAACTTCACCTTCGACGACATCAAGCCCGCCGACGGCATGGACTTCAGCCACGCCGCCAGGCTGGTCACCAAGACCTTCGACGGGCTGGTCGTCACCGCCGAGGTCGTCAAGCAAGGAGCGGATTACTGGTGTCGCCTGGCCGCTAACGCCCAGCCGGGCAAGACGGATGCCGCAAAGGAAGCCGAGGCGGTCAACACCCACGCCGACGGCTGGGTCTTCAAGCTCGATCCCTACAAGGGCGCCGCGTTCGATGCGACCCTCGAGAGCCTTCTGAAGCCGAAGGCGAAGAAGTAATCCCGCCCGCCACAGCCGGCACTGGACATGGCGGCGCTGTGCGGGGACATTCGCTCGCCATGTCGGATGAACCCTTCCTGCGCAATCTCTGGTATTTCGGCGAGCGGTCGTCCGCTCTGAAGGCGGGACGTTTGCGCCGGGTCATGCTGCTGGGCGAACCGGTGATGCTGGGGCGCGGCGAGGACGGCGCAGCGTTCGCCTTGCGCGATATCTGCCCGCACCGCGGCGTACCCCTGACGGCCGGCAGGATCGTGGGCGACGGCACCGTGGAGTGCCCCTACCACGGCTGGCGTTTCCGCACCGACGGCGTGTGCAGCCACATTCCGTCCCTGGTCGGCGGTGAAACCGTGGATCCCGCGAAAATCCGTGTGCGGAGCTACCCCGTGCGTGAGCAGAACGGCCTCGTCTGGGTCTACATGGCGGCGCCCGGCAAGGAAGCGGCTGCTCCGGCCACCGAGCCGCCGAACGTCGGCGTCCCCGACGCCAGGCCGCGCTGGATGGAGAGCCAGACGTTTCACTGCGGCATCGACCACGCCGTGATCGGCCTGATGGACCCTGCCCATGCGCCCTATGTCCACGCCCATTGGTGGTGGCACGTGAAGCCGCGCGAGAAGGCCAAGGCCTATGCCTCCCTGCCCAACGGCTTCGTCATGACCAGGCATGCGCCGACCAAGCAGGCCTACAAGCTCTTGGGCACGGATGTGTCCACCGAGATCACCTTCGAGCTGCCGTCCACGCGCTTCGAGAACATCGAAGGCACGATCTTGGGAAAGGCCGCCAAGGTCGTCGGACTGACGGTCTGCACGCCGCGCGACGCCGACACGACCGAGGTGACCCAGTTCTTCTACTGGCCCGCGTGGCTTGGCTTCATCCGGCCGTTCTTCATGGTGCTGGGTCCGGTCTTCCTCGGCGACGACCGGCGGATCGTGGAGTTGCAGCGCGAGGGGCTGAAGTTCAACCCTTCACTCATGTTGATCCAGGACGCCGACCAGCCGGCGATCTGGTACCACCGCCTGAAGAAGGCATGGGCCGAGTCGACAGTCTCCGGCACCGCCTTCGTGAACCCGGTGCAAGCCCGCACCTTGCGCTGGCGGAGTTAGTGCCCGCCCCGGATTCATACACAGCAAAAACACAACAGTTGCCGCCAATTGCGGCCCGTCGCTGCAATTCGGCTGGAAAAGGCCCGCTAAGGGTTGCCGCAACCCCTGGCTCCGGCTAAACGGTCCCCTTGACCTACAACTCGGCCGGACAGGGCGCGCCCGCGCGCGCCGCTGCGCGCCCGCGAGACAGCGATGCCCAAGCGTACCGATATCCACACCGTCCTGATCATCGGCGCCGGGCCCATCGTCATCGGTCAGGCCTGCGAGTTCGACTATTCCGGCGCCCAGGCCTGCAAGGCCCTGCGGGCCGAGGGCTACCGCGTCGTGCTGGTCAACTCGAACCCGGCGACCATCATGACCGACCCGGGCCTCGCCGACGCCACCTACATCGAGCCGATCACCACCGAATTCCTCGAGAAGATCATCAAGCGCGAGCGGCCCAACGTGCCCGAAGGCAAGGTCTTCGCCCTGCTGCCCACCATGGGCGGCCAGACCGCCCTCAACGCGGCGCTATCGCTGCGCAAGCGCGGCGTGCTGGAAAAATACGACGTGGAACTGATCGGCGCCTCGGCCACCGCCATCGACAAGGCCGAGGACCGCGAGTTGTTCCGCCAGGCCATGCTGAAGATCGGCCTCGACGTGCCGCGCGGCGTGACGCTCAAGGGCTATCTGCGCCACAAGAAGGATTCCGCCGGCAACTTCCTCTACGACGACCAGAACAACCCGGTGATGGAGCTGTCGCCGGAAGCCTTCACCCACGCGCTGGAGGCGCTCGACCTGGTCGGCTTGCCCGCCGTGATCCGGCCTTCCTTCACGCTCGGCGGCACGGGCGGCGGCATCGCCTACAACCGCGAAGAGTTCTTCGAGATCGTCGAAGCCGGCCTCGACGCCTCGCCTGTCAACGAGGTGCTGATCGAGGAATCCGTGCTCGGCTGGAAAGAGTTCGAGATGGAGGTGGTGCGCGACAAGGCCGATAACGCCATCATCATCTGCTCCATCGAAAACGTCGATCCGATGGGTGTGCACACCGGCGATTCCATCACCATCGCACCGGCGCTCACCCTCACCGACAAGGAATACCAGCGCATGCGCACGGCCTCGATCGCCGTGCTGCGCGAGATCGGGGTCGAGACCGGCGGCTCCAACGTGCAGTTCGCGGTCAATCCGGTCGACGGGCGCATGGTCCTCATCGAGATGAACCCGCGCGTGTCGCGTTCGTCCGCCCTGGCTTCGAAGGCCACCGGGTTTCCCATCGCCAAGATCGCCGCCAAGCTGGCCGTCGGCTACACGCTCGACGAGTTGCAGAACGATATCACGAAGGTCACGCCCGCCGCCTTCGAGCCGACCATCGATTACGTGGTCACCAAGATCCCGCGCTTCGCGTTCGAGAAATTCCCGGGCGCCGAGCCGCACCTGACGACGGCCATGAAATCTGTCGGCGAGGCCATGGCCATCGGGCGGACCTTCGCGGAGTCGCTGCAAAAGGCGCTGCGTTCGCTGGAAACCGGTCTGACGGGCTTCGACGAGATCGCCCTGCCGCAGGACCCTTCGGACATCACCGACGCGCTGGCGCGCACCACGCCCGACCGCCTGCGGCTGGTGGCACAAGCGATGCGTCAGGGCTTTCCGACCAGCGAGATCGCCGCCATCACCAAATACGATCCGTGGTTCCTGGACGAGATCGAAGCGCTCCTGGACGTGGAAGCGGAGGTCCGCAGCAACGGACTGCCCCAGGATGGCGAGGGCTTCCGCCGCCTCAAGTCCATGGGCTTTTCCGACGCCCGCCTCGCCAAGCTCACGGGCCTGGCCGAAAAGCAGGTGCGCACCAAGCGGATCGCTGCCGGCGTCCGCCCGGTGTACAAGCGTATCGACACCTGCGCGGCGGAATTCGCGGCGCTCACGCCGTACATGTACTCGACCTACGAAACCTGCGTCGACGGCAAGGCCGAATGCGAAAGCCGGCCCACGGACGCCAGGAAGATCATCATCCTGGGCGGCGGACCCAACCGCATCGGCCAGGGCATCGAGTTCGACTACTGCTGCTGCCACGCAGCCTTCTCGCTCTCGAAGCGCGGCTTCGAGACGATCATGATCAACTGCAATCCCGAGACCGTCTCGACCGACTATGACACCTCGGACCGGCTCTATTTCGAGCCGCTCACGGCGGAAGACGTGATGGAGATCGTCGACAAGGAGCGCGAGAAGGGTACGCTGGCCGGCGTCATCGTGCAGTTCGGCGGCCAGACGCCGCTCAAGCTGGCGAACCGCCTGGTCGAGGAAGGCGTGCCGATCCTCGGCACCTCGGCCGATGCCATCGACCTGGCGGAGGACCGCAAGCGCTTCCAGGTCCTGCTGCATGAACTGAATCTCAAGCAGCCGCGCAACGCGACGGCCATGACCGCCGACGAGGCGATCGCCGCGGCCAAAGAGATCGGCTACCCGGTCATCCTGCGCCCGTCCTACGTGCTCGGCGGCCGCGGCATGGTGATCGTGACCGGCGAGGATCAATTGAAAGCGGCGGTGCAGTCGGGCGAGCTGTTCCGCATCTCCGGCGACAATCCCGTCCTGATCGACGGATTCCTGAATAGGGCCACGGAGATCGACGTCGATGCCGTCTGCGACAAGACCGGCGAGGTCTTCATCGCCGGCATCATGGAGCATATCGAGGAGGCCGGCGTGCATTCCGGCGACTCCGCCTGCGCCATCCCACCCCATTCCCTGAAGCGTTCCACGATCCAGGAAATCGAACGGCAGACCATCGCCATGGCCCGGGCCTTGAAGGTGCGCGGCCTGATGAACGTGCAGTACGCGGTGCAGAACGGCGGCGACATCTATGTCCTCGAAGTCAATCCGCGCGCCAGCCGCACGGTGCCGTTCGTGGCCAAGGCGATCAACCTGCCGGTGGCCGCCATCGCGGCGCGTGTCATGGCCGGCGAGACCCTGTCCGAGATCCCCCATTCCCGCACCAAGACCACGCGCATCTGTGTCAAGGAAGCCGTGCTGCCCTTTGCGCGCTTCCCCGGCGTCGATACCATTCTGGGACCGGAGATGCGCTCGACCGGCGAGGTGATGGGACGCGACTCCAACTTCGGGCGCGCCTTCGCCAAGAGCCAGATCGGCGCCGGCCAGAAGCTGCCGCAATCGGGCACGGTGTTCATCTCGCTGCGCGACGCCGACAAGAACGACGCCGTGGAACCGGCGCGCGCGCTGATCGGCATGGGTTTTCAGATCCTCGCCACCCGCGGTACCGCCAAGGTGCTGGAGGCGGCCGGCCTGTCGGTCAAGACGATCAACAAGGTGCGCGAAGGCCGCCCGCACATCGTCGACGCGATCAAGAACGGCGAGGTGCAGCTCGTGTTCAACACCACGCAGGGCGCCCGCGCCATCAGCGACTCGATGTCGATCCGGCGCACGGCGCTGACCATGAAGGTCCCCTATTATACGACCATGGCGGGCGCCGCGGCGGCCGCTGAAGCCATTGCGGCCCTGCGCGCGAGCAGCCTCGACGTGCGGCCCTTGCAGTACAAGGCGCAGGAGGACTTCCTGGTCGACTGAGCGTGCGCAAGGCGGCCGGAACCCGCCCGGGCGGCCACGGTCAACCGGCCGGGGCTCGGGGACCAACATTGATCAGCAACCGCGGCCCATGTGCAAAAGCCCGCCAAGGCCTCCCTTGAAGTCCCGAAAAGCCGGTCTTACAGTTTGTAAGTGTCCGCTTCGAAGTGGGACTGGAAATGTCCTGGCGTGACAATTAGTTAGCAAAGATTCATCTCTGCCGCATCCGGCCTGGTGGCCTGCACGAAGCGGGAGGGCGGGCCTTTGCCGATAAACGGGATCGTTGACGTATGGAACGCATACCCATGACGGCTTCGGGCTATCGGGCCCTGGAGGAAGAGATCAACGTGCTGAAGACGGTCGAAAGGCCGGCCGTCATCAGGCTGATCACCGAAGCGCGCGCGCACGGCGACCTGTCTGAAAATGCAGAGTACCACGCGGCCAAGGAACGCCAGGCCTTCATCGAAGGACGCGTGATCGCATTGGAAGATCAGCTCGGCCGCGCCGAAGTGATCGACGTGTCGAAACTGTCGGGAGCGACCGTGAAGTTCGGTGCCACGGTGACGCTGGTCGACGAGGACACGGACGAAGAGCGCAAGTACCAGATCGTCGGCGACCTCGAAGCAGACGCCAAGCGGGGACGCATTTCCGTCTCGTCGCCTATCGCGCGCGCGATCATCGGCAAGAGCAAGGGCGACGCCGTGGAAGTGGCGGCGCCCGGCGGCGCCAAGTCCTACGAGATCCTCAAAGTCGAGTGGGTCTGAACCGTTACCCCCTATAGCTGGCGGTCGCGGTTCCCGTCGTCCGGGAACGGGTGGCGCGCGCGTCCGTTTCCCTTACGGAGGCTGAGAGCACGATCGGCTCGATGCCGCATGTGCCCTTGGCCTGATCCGGGAACAAGGAGCAACGCTATGTCGTATGCAGCCAGAGCGTCCCTCCCAGCGGAAGCCACCGGCACGATCGCCGAGGCGGCCGGCGGGATCGCCATCATCGTCCTTTCCATCATCGGCCTCGCACGCATCGATGCCGCCCCATTGAACTCCATCGCCGTGACCGTGCTCGGTGCGGCGCTGCTCACCAACGGCGGCGCCGTCGTCACCGAATACGCACAGTTGACCGGCGACTTCGCGCGATCGGGCGCCCCCGCCAACGGGGTGATGTCCGAGGTGGTGGCCGGGGCCGCCATACTCGTGCTCGGCATCCTGTGCCTGCTCGGCGTCTCGCCGGAAGTACTGGCGCCCATATCGGTGATCGCAGCCGGCGCCATGCTGCTGATTTCCGCCCCCATGACCACCCAGTTCGCCGAAGTGCGCTGGCAGGGAACTGAGATGCAGGAATCCACGCGCCTGCTGATGCGATCCGCGGCCACCAGCAGCTGCGGGCTTCAAATGCTGGCGGGACTGGGCGCCGTGGTCCTGGGAATTCTGGCGCTCGTCGCCGGCGGGCCCACCGGCACCGGCGGCTACGCCCAACTCACGGCCGTGGCGCTCCTCGTCCTTGGCGCCGCGCTGGTGCTCTCAACATCGATGATGAGCGGCACCATGCTGCGGTTCTTCAGCCGCCGCTGACATGACGTCCTACAACGCGAACTCCCTCCGGGATGCCGGAGGGAGTTCTCTTGCACGCAGATCGCGTCAGGTGGAGGTTTTCGCGCTCAGTGCGACGGCTCGAAGCGGAACGGCACTTTCACGGTTCCCGTCCTCGTGCCGATCGGCAGGTAATCGGCGGCGCACAGCGCGGCCTTGTCGTAGCCGTTCGGTGGCGTCGGCGCCTCGAGGACCTTGCAGTCGGACAGCTTCCCGTCGGCGGCGGTGCATTCCAGCATCACACTGGCGACATCCGTCTGGTGACCGGTGGCATATCGCGACGCGCAGATCGCAAACTGATCCGCCAAATTGCTCGCTCCCGCGGGTGCGGCGACCGCCAACAGGGCGGCAACCCCGAAGCCAACCGCATTGAATTTCTGCGTACCCATTTCTCACCCCAATCAAAATTGCTCCGGTCAATGCGCCGGGTCCGCCAACTATCGGCGACAACTCCTAAGAATTGGTCTCCGCGCTCCGATTCAAATGTGTGGAAATTCAGAAACCTTAATATGTTCTGAAGGCGGAGAAAGTGCGCCCTCACCGCCTATTTGACGTGAATCGCGTCGGAGTTAAGCAAATTGTGAATATCTGTCTGTAAAGAAGACATCTCCCCAGAGTTGGGCTGGGGCCATTTGCACGGGGAAGATCGTGAGCAGATTTCGACTCTCTGATGTGCCGCTTCTGGTGAAAATCGCGTTCGCGCCCGCGCTTGCGCTTCTCATCCTGGCGGCCATGGCGGTGGGCTTCGTGGTAGCCCAGAGCCAATCGTCCAGCGAACTTCGTCGCGTCGTCGACGTCGAGATGGCCAAGAGCCTGGAGATGCAAGGCATCGCGCAGCGCATCACCGCCGCTCACGGACAGCTCTATCTTCTGTTGACGCACCAAGCCGGCAAGATCGACGAGAAGAACATCGACGCCCAGAGCAAAGCGCTGGTGGCCGATCTCGCCGAGACCGGCAAGCTGCTGAAGGCGGTCGAAGCCCAGGCGACGCCCGACCAGAAGCCGCTGTTCGCCAAGCTGGCCAAGCAGCTCGCCGATACGCGCAGCGCCGTCGACCTCGTGGGCAGCATGATGACCGCAGATTTCTCCGCGGCCGTCAGCTTCGTGGAGCCCTTCGAGAAAAGCTACGAGCAGATGGTGGACACGCTGAACCAGGTCGTGAAATCGACCCGCGACGCCACCGATGCGAAGGCCCGGGCCAGCGAGGCACGCGCCCGCACTGCCGAATTCGTGATCGCCCTCGCCGCGCTTCTGACTTTGCTGCTGGTGGCGTTCCTGGCGTCCGTCAGCGTCATCGCTCTGCGCCGGGACGTGCAGAAGATCGCCGACGCCACCGAGACACTGGCGGGCGGCAACACCGGCCTCGACCTGCAAGCCCTCGAGCGTCGCGACGAATTCGGCGCCATCGTGCGCTCGCTCAACGTCTTCCGCGACAATCAGCTGAAGCTCGACGAAGCGCGCAAGGAGCAGCAGCACGTCGTCGGAGCGCTCGCTTCCGCGCTTGACCATCTGGCGGCCGGCGATCTCACCCACCGCCTGCAGGACGATTTCCCGGGCGAGTACCGCAAGCTTCAGGAAGACTACAACGCCGCCCTGCACGAACTGGAGGAGACGCTGCGCGTCATCTGGCAGGTCACCTTCAACGTCAAGGGCGGTTCGGCGGAGATCAGCGACGCTGCGGACGATCTGTCGCGGCGCACGGAGCATCAGGCCGCGGCGCTCGAGGAGACGGCGGCCACCCTGAGCCAGATCACGGAGACCGTGAAACGCACGGCGGACGGCGCCATCCACGCCCGCGAAGCCGTCGCGGCGGCCAAGGAGGAAGCGATCAAGTCCGGACAGGTGGTCGGCAATGCCGTCACCGCCATGCACGAGCTCGAGACCTCTTCGGCGCAGATCGGTCAGATCGTTGGAATGATCGACGAGATCGCCTTCCAGACAAACCTCCTCGCGCTCAATGCGGGCGTCGAGGCGGCGCGCGCCGGCGATGCCGGTCGCGGCTTCGCCGTGGTGGCCAGCGAAGTGCGGGCGCTGTCGCGGCGCTCGGCGGATGCGGCCAAGGAAATCAAGGCGCTGATCGGCACGTCGGCGGCCAAGATCACCCAAAGCGTCGGACTGGTCGGCCAGGCCGGCAAGGCGCTCGATCGCATCGTCTCGCAGGTCGCCAACATCAATGAAGTCGTCGGCCAGATCGCCACATCGGCGCAGGAGGAATCCCTCAGCGTCGTCCAGGTGAACACCGCCGTGAGCGACATGGACAACGTGACCCAGAGCAACGCCGCGATGGTTGAAGAGACCACCGCATCGAGCCATTCCCTGGCGCAGGAGGCCGAAGAGCTGGTCAATTTGCTCGGACGCTTCAAGGTCAACGGGGTCGAGAACATGGAACCCCAGAAGCGCAGCGCGCAGCCCCACGTGAACCCGGCGCGCCAGGAACCGCGTGAACAACGCCGGGCGGCTCCCGTGGCGCCCAGGCGCGTCGCTTCCGGCGGCGCGGCCCTGGCCCGCAAGCAGGCCGTCGCCGCCCAGGAGGACTGGCAGGAATTCTAGGGCGCGGCGGCTTCCGAGGAGACGCCGGCCGCCCATCCTGGTTCGCTATTTCTTGGCTCCGTGCCCGGGCAGAAGCTTCTCGATGGCGTCAAGATAGGCAATGAAGGCGCTGCGGCCCTTGTCGGTCAGCGTGACGCGCGTCAACGGCTTGCGTTGCTGGAACGTCTTGGCGATGGCGACATAGCCCGCCTCCTCCAGCTTGCGCAGATGCACCGAAAGGTTGCCGTCGCTCGCCTGCAGGCGGGCCTTCAGCTCATTGAAGTCCGCAGTGAAGCTTCCCGACAGATACGCCATGATGCCCAGGCGCAAGCGCCCGTGGATCACCTCATCGACGGCGGAAATGTCGAAATCGCCGGTCATTTCGATTCGTCGGCCATCAGCTTGAAGCCCGGTAGGCAAAGGGTGATGAGAATGGCGAAAGCCATGGCCAGCAACTGCCGCGGATCGCCCGAAAGCAAGGCCAGCAGCGGAGCGGTGGCAAAGGCCGCAATCGCCGCGCCAAGCATCCACCAGCGCCGCGCCACCGCCGCCGAAATCGTCCAAGCCGTGCCGTAGAAGACGAACGCAAGCCAAGTGCTCACGATCTGGATTTCGGCTGAGTGCAGTACGCTGGCCGTGATGCTGACGCTCGCCGCGGACACGATGATGCCCACGCCACAGGCGCTCCAGGCGAGGCCGAAGGCGGCGTTGCTGGCGCTCGACTTGACCTGCCCCTTCGAGCGCATGCGGAAGAACAGCGCAAACCAGACGATGGCGAAGAGCGCGCACGCCCCCCACCACAGGTTTCCGAGCTGCGTTTCCGGAAAGGGAATCCGCCCGGTGACGGCGGCCCAATGGATCAGGCAGGTTGCCCCGAAGACGAGTCCGGCCGCCGTCAGGAAGGTGCCGCCGAGGATGGGGCCGCGGCGCCCCTGTTCCGCCAGGCGGCGCATATAGGAAATGTCGTCTCTGATGTCGGTCATGATGAGCGGTCTCCGGAAGCTTGCATCGAATGCGAGGACTGCGCACCTGGCGGCCAGGTCCGTGTTCTCCTTAGCATCATATACTTTGACTTACAAAGTACTTTATTGTCGCACGACCTACGCAAGTCCCGCTCTGAGGTGCCAAGGTTTTGAACGCAAAGGCTCTTTCGATTCTGTGCCGCCGTGGCACTCTGCGTGATCAATCCTCAGGGGGACAGGACGTGGCGATACCGGCGAGCAAGAAGATCACGGAACTGACGATCCGGGGACTGGTCCTGGGCGTCCTCATCACGGTCGTGTTCACGGCCGCCAACGTTTATCTGGGGCTCAAGGTCGGCCTCACCTTTGCGACCTCGATCCCGGCCGCCGTGATTTCGATGGCCGTCCTGTCGGCGTTCAAGGATTCCTCGGTCCTGGAGAACAACATCGTGCAGACGGTGGCGTCCGCCGCCGGCACGTTGTCGTCGGTGATCTTCGTGCTGCCCGGGCTTCTGATCGTCGGTTGGTGGAAGGGCTTTCCGTTTTGGACCTCGTTCTGGATCTGCGCCGCCGGCGGCGTGCTCGGTGTGTTGTTCACCATTCCGCTGCGCCGCGCCATGGTGACGACCTCCGATCTTCCCTATCCCGAGGGCGTGGCCGCCGCCGAGGTCCTGGAAGTCGGCGGTCAGGCGCGCGAGGCGGCCGGCGGCAACGCGCCGCCCGAAACCCGCGAAGGTCTTCTCGCCGTAGTCTACGGATCGATCGCTTCGGCGGGACTGGCGATCTTCGGCGCGACGCAAGTGATGGCCAGCGAGGTCACCGGATATTTCCGCCTGGGGCGCGGGGCGAGCGGCTATGACATGTCGTTCTCGCTGGCGCTGCTCGGCGCGGGATACCTGGTGGGCCTGTCCGTCGGCATGGCGATGCTGCTCGGGCTCCTGATCGCCTGGGCGGGAGCGGTCCCCATCCTGACATCGTTGACGCCGCAAGGCCCGGCGGCGCTGGGCGATTTCGTGACCTCGGAATGGTACCACAAGGTGCGCTTCATCGGCGCCGGCGCCATCGCCATCGCCGCCATCTGGACCCTGACCAAGCTGGCCGGGCCCGTCGTGCGCGGCACGATCGCCACGATGGCGGCCTCGCGCGGCAAGAAGCATGCGCTGGACCGGCGCGATGTCGACATGTCGCCGTTCTGGATCGGCGTCTTGGCGGTTGCCTGCCTCATCGTGATCGCCTGGCTGCTCCAGCTGTTCCTGGCGGGGACGCCGCTGGCGGGGCAGACGCGCACCCTCGTCGTGACGGCCCTCCCCTTCATCTTCATCGGCGGATTCATGGTGGCCGCGATTTGCGGCTACATGGCGGGATTGATCGGCGCCTCCAACAGTCCGCTGTCCGGCGTCGGCATTCTGGCCATCATCTGTTGCGCCGTCCTCCTGATCTCGGTGAGTTACCCCGACGCCGCGATGCGCAAGCCGTTGGTGGCCTACTCCCTGTTCATCACGGCCATCGTCTTCGCCATCGCGACGATCTCGAACAACAACCTGCAGGACCTGAAGACCGGTCAGCTGGTGGGCGCCACCCCGGCCGCACAGCAATGGGCCCTCGTCGTCGGCGTGGTGGCCGGCGCCGCCGTGATTCCGCCCGTCCTGAACCTGCTGGCCCAGGCCAACGGATTCGTCGGCGCACCGCGCCCGCCGACGGCGCTCGCCCAGCCGCTGGGCGCGCCCCAGGCCAATCTGATCTCCGCTCTGGCGCAGGGCGTCATCGAGCAGAGACTCGAATGGCAAATGATTGCCATCGGCTGCGCCCTGGGGGTCGTCCTCGTGCTGCTCGACGAGGCCCTGGGCGCCCGCAAGTGGCTGCGTCTGCCGCCCCTGGCCGTGGGCATCGGCATCTATCTTCCCATGTCCGCGACCCTGCCGGTCGTGGTCGGCGCCGTCATCGGCCACATCTACGATCTGTGGGCCAACCGCAGGCGGGACCCGGAACACGCCAAGCGACTCGGTGTCCTCGTGGCATCCGGCATGATCGTGGGCGAAAGCCTCTTTGGAGTCGTGCTCGCAGGTTTGGTGTATTTCATGGCCACAGGCGCGCCCCTCGGGCTGGTTCCGCCGGATTTCCCCCCGGCGCCCATCATTGGTTGGATCTCGTTCGGGGTGCTGATTCTGCTGCTCTATGGCTGGATGATGCGCCGTTCCATGCGTCAACGTACCCAGCCGACGCATCCGGGGGGTCGAGACGCGGGAAGCTGACGACATTTTGATTTGTCGGCGCCGCCCCTATACTGGGCCGGCGCTGCAACCGGACTGAACCCATGGCGAACATCGCACTCGTCGACGACGACAAGAACATCCTGGCCTCGGTGTCCATGCTGCTCGAACAGGAAGGCTACCATGTGCGCACGTTTGCGGACGGCGCCTCTGCCCTCACGGCCTTGAGCGCCACGCCGCCCGACCTCGCCATTCTCGACATCAAGATGCCGCGCATGGACGGCCTGGAGCTGCTGCGGCGCCTGCGCCAGAGCGCGGACCTGCCTGTCATCTTCCTCACCTCGAAGGACGAAGAGATCGACGAGTTGATGGGCCTCAACGCCGGCGCCGACGACTATATCCGCAAGCCCTTTTCACAGCGTCTGCTCCTGGAGCGCGTCAAGGCCGTGCTGCGCCGTGCCGACTCGCGCAAGGTGCCCGCCGGACCCGAAGCCAAGAAGGAAGCCCTCGTCCGCGGCAAGCTGGCCCTCGATCCGCAGCGCCACGAATGCACCTGGGACGGCAGACCGGTCCGCCTGACGGTGACCGAATTCCTGATCCTGCAATGCCTGGCGCAGCGCCCCGGTTTTGTGAAGAGCCGGGACAGCCTGATGGACGCCGCCTATGACGATCAGGTCTACGTCGACGACCGCACGATCGACAGCCACATCAAGCGCCTGCGCAAGAAGTTCAAGCAGGTCGACGACAGCTTCGAGGCCATCGAAACGCTCTATGGGGTCGGCTACCGATATCGTGAGACATAACAGCGCCGCGTCCGCCGCAGCGGCCCGGCGGGGGGCGCGATGATATTCGGGTCCGATACGCGCCATCCGGTCCTGCAGTGGCGCATCGTCATCTTCAACATCGCCGTCTTCCTCATCCTGATCGGCGGCATGATCGCCATTCAGTCGAGCCGGGAGGGCCTGGTCGACGAACGGCTGACCGGCATCGAGGAAGAGGCCCGCGTCGTGGCGGGCACGCTCGCGGAATACGCCACGGTCAACGACACGCGCTCCATCAACGTCGAAGACGCGGCTCCTTTGATGCGGGAGCTTCTGGCGCCAACGCGGTTGAGGGCGCGCCTTTACGACACCAACGGCCAGCTCGTCATCGACACCCGCAACCTCCTGGCCCGCAACGTCGTGCAGGTAGCGGAGCTGCCGCCCATCGACGATTGGAGCCGCTTCAAGCACGCCGTCAGCAACATCTATGACAGCATCATCGGCGTGCGGCCGTTCGCCAAGCTGGAGCCCTATTTCGAGGCCGGCATCGACGGCCGCGTCTACCGCGAGGTCGATTCCGCTCTCGAGGGGGATACCGTCCCTTCCGAGCGCATCGACGAGCAGAACCGGCTGGTGCTGTCGGTGGCGGTACCCATCCAGCGTTTCAAGGCCATTTACGGCGTGCTGTTCGTCTCCACCGAGGGCGGCGATATCGACAACATCCTGCGCGAGGAACGCACCAAGCTGATCCTCTATCTGGCGGTGGCGCTGGCGATGATGATGGGATCGGCCTTGTGGCTGTCGCGCACGATCGCCGAACCCATGCGGCGTCTGGCCGAAGCCGCCGACCGCGTGCGCAGCGGCCGAGCCGGGCGCGAGACCATCCCGGCGATGAGCGAACGAAGCGACGAGATCGGCGATCTCGCCGAGAGCCTGTCGGCCATGACGCGGGCGCTCTACGACCGCATCGATGCCATCGAAAGCTTCGCGGCCGACGTTGCGCATGAATTGAAGAACCCTCTGACCTCGCTGAAGAGCGCCGTGGAGATGTTCTCGCGCGCCGCCGACGACGAGGCGCGGCTGAGGCTGATGAACATCGTGCGCGCCGACGTCAAGCGCATCGATCGCCTGATCACCGACATCTCGGATGCTTCGCGCCTCGATGCCGAACTGAGTCGCGAGACGCGCAGCCCCGTCGATCTGACGCGGCTGCTCGAGACCGTCGTCGAGATCTACGGATTCATGGAGCTGCCGAAGAAGATCGAACTGAAGCTCGACCTGCAACTGCCGCCCGACGCCGCCGTGATGGGCCGCGACGAACGCCTCGGCCAGGTCATCCGCAATCTCATCGACAACGCCTTGTCGTTCAGCCCCGAGGGCGGAACGGTGACCGTCGCCGCGCGCACCGAAGACGGCTTCGCCCATGTCACGGTCGAGGACCAGGGCCCCGGCATCCCGCCGGACAATCTGGAGACCATCTTCGAGCGGTTCTATACCGAACGTCCGCAAGAACACGGATTCGGCAAGAATTCGGGCCTCGGACTGTCGATCGCACGCCAGATCACCGAGGGCATGAACGGCCGCATCTGGGCGGAGAACCGGAGCGAAGGAGGCGCCCGATTCACCGTCAAACTGCCCCTGGCACGGTTCGCATGGCCGCTGTGATCGTCCACGCCAGCTGCGTTCGCCTCGGCCGCGCCGGCGCGGCGTTCGGCGCCCCGCCGTCCTGCGGCATCTTGCTGATTGGTCCAAGCGGCGCCGGCAAGTCCGACCTGGCCTTGCGCTTGATCGCGATGGGGGCCGTGCTGGTGGCCGACGATCGCACCGAGCTATTTGTCGCGCGCGGCGCCTTGTACGCCAGGCCGCCGGCCCGCGGCGCAGGCCTCTTGGAGATCCGCGGCGTCGGCATCCTGGAATTGCCTCATTCGCCGCGGGCCCCCATCACGCTCGCGGTAACATTGGGCAGCCGCGGACAGCGTCTGCCCGAACATCGCTCCTATCGACCTCCGGGCCGACTTGGGCTACCTCCCCGGGCGGCGCCGCCGCTGCTGACCCTGCCGGCCTTCGAAGCGTCGACGCCGGGCAAGATCGGAGCCGCAGCGGCAGCTTATGCGCTGGGGTTGCACCGCGAGGATGTCAACCCCATTTAATCCTTCACAGGCGGCGCCGGATTGCTATCTTTCGCCGCCCAAACGGACAGGTCCATGATCGGTATCGTACTCGTCACCCACGGCCGCCTGGCCCAGGAATTCATCTCGGCAATGGAGCATATGGTCGGACCGCAGACGCATCTGCGGGCGGTCTGCATCGGCCCCGAAGATGACATCGAACGGCGCCAGCGCGAGATCGCCGCGGCGGTGAAATCGGTGGACCTGGGCGACGGCGTGGTCATTGCCACCGATATGTTCGGCGGCACGCCCTGCAATCTGGCACTGACGCTGCTCGAGAAAGGCAAGATCGAGGTTCTCGCGGGGGTCAACCTGCCCAGTCTGATCAAGCTGTGCGACGCGCGCACCAAGATGCCGCTCGAGATCGCCGTCCAGGACGCCATCGAGGCTGGCCGCAAATACATGCGGGCCGGCTCGGCCGACCTTTTCGGCGGGACCTCTGCATGAACGCGGCCCTGAGGGTCTCCGCCAACGCCAAGATCACAAACAAGCGCGGCCTGCACGCGCGCGCCTCGGCCAAGCTGGTCGAGGCGGCGTCGCGCTTCAATTCTCACATCACCGTCGGCAAGGACGGCCAGTGCGTCGACGCCCGATCGATCATGGGCCTGATGCTGCTCGCCGCCCCGCTCGGCAGCGAGATCGAAATCTCGGCGGCGGGCGAGGATGCCCAGCAGGCGCTCACCGCCATCCTGGCGCTGATCGACGCGAAGTTCGGCGAAGAGTAGCCGCCTACTTCACGTTGTCCGTCCGCCGCACGAAGTCGGCCACCGCGTCGTGGATCTCCTTCAGCGACTCCTCATGGGCGTAGACCATGTGCCCCGACCGGTAATAGTGGAACTCGATGTTCTTCTGCAGGGCTGGCTCTATCGCCAGGTGATGCATCTCGTACCAGCCTTCGTAGTACGGCGTGGCGAGATCGAAATAGCCGCCGTTCACCATCACCTTGAGGTCCGGGTTGTACTTCATGGCCGAGGCGAGGTCCGGCATCACGTTGGCGGACATCGGCAAGGGTATCGGGGCGCCCGGCGGCTGGTGCTGGAAGTTCCAGCTCCTCCAGATCTCGATTTCGGGCTTGTAGGTCTTGTTCTGGCCGAATTTCAGCGTCGAGCGCACATAGTCGTTGAAGGCCGAGACATAGGCTGAACTGATCGCCGCCGATTGCGGATCGTAATCGGCTTCCTTCGCCAGCGGGTCCATGCTGGGTCCCGAGAACCGCGTGTCGAGGCGGCCGGTCGTGACCTGCGAGCCCTGCAGATTCTGTTCGAACTCGCCGCCGGCGATGCGCAGATCGGCACGCAGAATGTAGGATACCGGCAGGCCCGTATAGGCGTGCAGCTTGTTGGCGATCGCCATGCGCTCGTTCTGGCTCAGGCTGTTGCCGACCGACAGGGCATGGGCGTACTCGCCCGTCGAGAAGCGCTCGACCTGTTGGACGAAGGCCACCAGGTCGTCCGGCCGCTTGCCGGGCAGTTTGTTGTGGTACCAGGCGGTCGCCGCATAGGTCGGCAACGCGATGACGTAGGGCAGATCGACGCCGGGGTTCTTGTAGGCATCGTCCGCGCTCAGGTCGAAGTTGAGGATCTGCGACAGCAGGATGACGCCGTTGAAGTCTATGTCCTCGCTCTCCTCCAGCTCGTTCACCATCACCGCGGCGCGCGGCGTGCCGTAGCTCTCGCCGAACAGGTACTTGGGCGAGTTCCAGCGGCCGTATTTGGACAGGAACTGCTTGACGAACTGCGTGAAGGCGTAGGCGTCGGGATCGACCCCGTAGAACGCCTTCTCCTTGTCCTTGCCGGCAATGCGGCTGAAGCCGGTTCCGGGCGCGTCTATGAAGACGAGATCGGCCACGTCGAGCAGCGAATAGACGTTGTCCACGACCTTGTAGGGCGCGGCGGGCGTATGGCTGTCGTCCGCGGTCACCACGCGCCGGGGTCCGAAGGCACCCATGTGCAGCCACACCGTCGACGAGCCCGGGCCGCCGTTGAACAGGAACATGACGGGGCGCGACTGCGGATTGGCGCCGCGGCGGAAATAGGCCACGTAGAACATCGAGGCTTCGGCGTCCGGATTGTTGGCGGCCGACTTGTCCTTTTCGGTGGCGGCGTCGTCCCAGCCTTTGGGATGCACGATCAGCGTGCCGGCCACGGCGTCATAGGGAATGCTGGTGAAGCCGGCCCGCACCGAGCCGCTCGATTTCGCTTCTTCGGTCTCGAAATACTTGGACTTGACGGTGGCCGGCGCGGGCGCCTTGTCGGCCGCGGCCAGGCTGACGACCCCCAGCGTGGCCACAGCGATCACGGCAATGGCAGTCAGGACCCCTGTGACAGGCCTCATGGATACCCTCTCGATCATGCGCGTGGGCGCGGCGGATTCGACTGCCAAATGCTTGCATAATCTTTCTCACTCGCAAACCGGTACCCGTCATGGGGCGGTCATCACAAAAGCGAGAGAGTCGCGCCTTCCCGTGGGACAATTTCAGGTCGCCTGAGGCTTCGCACCCTGTGCCCGTTCTGGCAGGATGCATGGCCGTCCCGAGGGGGGAGCATCATGGCAAAGTCTCTGCTGATCGCCGTTGGCCTGGCGAATCTGGCGTTCGCCCTGTTCCACGGCTATCTGGGCTACGAGATCTATCTGTGGACCGCCCTGCCCGGGTCGGTGCGCGGCTTCATGCAGGCGCTCAATGCCGGTGCCGTCCTCATGATGGCTTTCCTGGCCTTTGTCTGTCTGTTCATGAGACAGGGCATGCTGGAAACGCGGCTGGGCGGAGCCGTTCTGGCGCTGGGCGCCCTGCTCTACCTGTCACGAGCCGGCGAGGAATTCTTCTGGTTCAGCTTCCGGCCGGCGATCTTCTACACCTGCCTGGCAGTGGGCCTCCTGCATCTTGGCCTCATGTTCTTTGTCCGCGCGGCGCCCGTCACTGTCCCGGACTTGGTCAAGCCGTCGCTGCTCGACATGGCGCCCGAACCGGCCGCCCCCGAGCCGGTAGCGGCCGACCCCGGCGAGGTCGTGGCGTACGGCGTGGAATCCGAGGCAGCTTCGGACGCCACGCGTGTGACGGGTCCCTGACCCGCTCCGCGTCGGCAAAGCTCGTCCCGGGGCTACCGGCTCCGACAGCGGTTGCTACAGGCGGCCCCTCGTTCTCACCAGCGCGACGGCCGCATCCGTCGCCAAAGCTTCAATCTCCGCCGCCGTCCGCCCAGCACGCTTCAGCATGCCGATGAATTCCATCGAGGTGAGTGCGAAGAGCAGATCGATGAGCCCACGGTCGCCTTGGCGCCCGAGCCGCGACACGATGACGGCGAGGCCGGCTCGTCTGCGCTCCGCGCGCGCTGACAGGCGTGCGGCGAGTTCCACATCAGCCTTCGCGAGCGCCATCAAACGCGGCAGAAGCGATTGGTGGGCACTGAAGAAGCGGCAGAAGATCGCCACGAAACCCTTCAGCGCGTCCACCGCGTCCGGCTGGGAGAAGGCCTTCGGCAGATCGTACAGCCCGCCGGTTCGCGCCAGTTCGTCGAAGATCGCTTCGATGAGCCCGCCCCTGCTGTCGAAATGATTATAAATGGTCCGGCGCGTCACCTTCGCCCGCGACGCAACCTTGTCGAGGGAGCATTCGCCCTGGCGCGTCAAGGTCTGCACGGCCGCGCGCAGGATCCGCTGGCGCGTCCGCGCGGCATCCTCGGTGCGTTTCGGGCTGCGATAGCGGCGCGGCTTGCGCCTTGTCCCTTGCATTGGCATTTGCTTTACGATCTGTATAATGAAAATCACTTCCAGGAAATAGCCCCATGACGACTGTGACATTGATCATTGTGCTGCGAGCCGTCCATGTCCTGGCAGGAGTGGTCTGGGCCGGTGCGATGTTCACGCTGGTGGCGACCGGTCCTCTGGTGGCGGGAAAAACGTCGGCGGCGGACGCCATTCTGGCCGTGCGGGCGAAACAGAAGCGCATCGCCATGGTCACGGGAATTGCCGCGCTGCTGACCGTCGCCGCGGGCATGGCGCTCTACGGCATGCTGCACAGTGGTCCGCAGTCGACGGGGGATCATATCCTCGGTGTCGCCGCGCTGATCGCCATTCTCTCGTTTCCGGTGGCTGGCATTATCGGCGGACCCGCGAACCGCAAACTGGGCCGCCTGGCCTTGTTGCTCCAGTCGGAGAAGCGCGAACCCAGCGCCGGCGAAGCCCGTGTCGTTGATGCCTTGATGGCGCGCAGCACGCTGGCCACCAAGATTGCCGCGGCGCTTCTGGCCATCGCCGTGCTCGGGATGGCGACCTGGCGCTATTTCTGACGTCATCGGCCGACCGCATGCGCCAGATACAGGAAAAGTGCGATCCCGATCAGGCCCAGAAGCGTTGCGAGCGCCACGTCGAAGCGCGATCCGACATGACGGTGCTCCGCCGGACTGTCGATCATCCTGGCAATAAGCAGAAAGCGTAGTCCGGACACGACCATCGTGACGATCCCTGCGGCGATCAGGATCAATCCCGCAACATGCCCCACCGGTGAGGTGGCCCCTGGCGGCATTCCCGCCTTGGCGGTCCGCGCCATCAATGCCAGGAACAGATCGAAGCGTTCGACCAGGAAGCCGAAAGCCATCACGGCGATGGAGGTGCGGACCCAGGCAAGGAGCGTCCGTTCGTTCGCGGAGTGGTCCGAGAAGGACTTAATCATCGCAGGTCCTGTTGCCAGTGCGTCTCAACAAATCACGTCCGAAGGCGCGGGGTGAGGCTTGTGGTCACACCATCTTGAATAAAGTCAGCGCCGTCACGAGCTACCGATGGATATGTAGGCTCGTGGGAGGACCGATTTCCAGCAGGGGGTACCCCCTTCTCAAATTTTGAAAACGAATAGGTTCGTGCCGACCACAGAAGGCGCGCCGGTTTCCGCAGGCCAGGGAGCCGCGGAGGTCGGCGGGGGAAACCCCCTCGAGAATTTGAAAAACGAATGGACCCGCAAAAACTGCAGGTCATTGAAGCACAAGGGAATTGGGGTCCCGCGACCGCGGATAGCCCATGACATCGCTCCTGCAACGCGGCAGCAAATAAGGATATGCAGATTTCTTTATATGCTCCTTGCCCGCCTTCCGGGGCACTGCTATATCCCCGCCGCTTCCACCAAGGGACCGCATCATGACCGCCGCGCACGACTACGCCGTGAAGGACATTGCCCTCGCCGATTGGGGCCGCAAGGAACTCGATATCGCCGAGACGGAGATGCCTGGCCTGATGGCGACGCGCGCCGAGTTCGGTTCGCAGAAGCCGCTCAAAGGCGGGCGCATCGCGGGCTCGCTGCACATGACGATCCAGACCGCTGCGCTGATCGAAACCTTGAAGAAACTGGGCGCCGATGTGCGCTGGGCGTCGTGCAACATCTATTCGACCCAGGACCACGCCGCGGCGGCAATCGCGGCCGGCGGCACGCCGGTGTTCGCGATCAAGGGCGAAAGCCTCGAGGACTATTGGGAATACACCCACCGCATCTTCGAATGGTCGGACGGCGGCACGCCGAACATGATTCTCGACGACGGCGGCGATGCCACCCTTCTCGTCCATCTCGGCGTGCGCGCCGAAAACGGCGATGCGGCCTTTCTCGACAAGCCGTCCAATGAAGAGGAAGAGGCGCTTTTCGCCTCGATCAAGAAACGCCTGAAGGCGAAGCCCGGCTGGTACCACGACATCGCCAAGAACATCCGCGGCGTGACCGAAGAGACGACAACCGGCGTGCACCGCCTCTACCAGATGGAGAAGGAAGGCAAGCTGCTGTTTCCGGCCATCAACGTCAACGACAGCGTCACCAAGTCGAAGTTCGACAATCTTTACGGTTGCCGCGAGTCGCTGGTGGATGGCATCCGGCGCGGCACCGACGTGATGATGGCCGGCAAGGTCGCCATGGTCTGCGGCTTCGGCGATGTCGGCAAAGGCTCGGCCGCTTCGCTGCGCCAGGCAGGCTGCCGCGTCATGGTGAGCGAGATCGACCCCATCTGCGCTCTGCAGGCCGCCATGGAAGGCTATGAAGTCACCACCATGGAAGATGCCGCTCCGCGCGCCGACATCTTCGTCACCGCCACAGGTAATCTCGACGTCATCACCCTCGAGCATATGCGGGAGATGAAGGACCGCGCCATCGTCGCCAACATCGGCCACTTTGATTCCGAGATCCAGGTCGGCGCCCTGCGCAATTACCGCTGGCACAACGTCAAGCCCCAGGTCGACGAGGTCGAGTTCCCGAACGGGAAGCGGATCATCCTGCTGTCGGAGGGCCGCCTCGTGAATCTTGGCAACGCCATGGGCCACCCCAGCTTCGTCATGTCGGCGAGCTTCACCAACCAGACGCTGGCGCAGATGGAATTGTTCTGTAACCCCGGTGCGTACCAGCGAAAGGTCTATACCCTGCCCAAGCGCCTCGATGAGAAGGTGGCGCGACTGCACCTCGAAAAGGTCGGCGTGAAGTTGACGCAACTCTCAGAGAAGCAGGCCGACTACATCAACGTGCCGCAAGCGGGACCGTTCAAGGCGGACACCTACCGCTACTGAGTCGTTGTGCTGGCCTGTTGAAAACACCGGGGCATGGAACAGGACCAAGCCTTCAACCTTTGTTAGAGCAAGACGTGCTCCGTGGACGGAGAAATTAGCGGCCTGATCTGGCCGGGTTATTCGCGAAAGGACCCTAGAGCCGGTGTGTCCGCCCAGATTTGGTTTTTTACACTTTTTTAACCACATTCGCTTGCGTCCACGGTTAACGCCCGTATCATCTTGATTCCACAGTGATTCGCCGTGCTGGGCGGGAATCAGGGGATGGCCGGGATGGGTCCCAGAGCGGGACAAAACAAGAAACCGGGCGCAGGGGTGACCAAGGGAATTGGGCGTGTCGCCGCTGCGGCGGCCGCCTTCCTGGCCGCGAAGCCCGCCTTTGGCGCGTCGCTCGACGCCGGGGGGGCGGACCTTGTGCTCATCGCCGTGGCGACGGGCGCGGTGGCGCTGGCTTTGGCGGCCGGTTTGTGGGCGCTCGTCCAGCAGAAAGCGGTCGGGAAGCTTCGGCGGTCTCTCAGGCTTTCCGTCGCCCGCAGCAAAGCCGCCGTCGGCGAGCGCGATGCTCTCCTCGGCGTGGCGCGCGAAGCGCTGATCGTGTGGGGTCGGGATGGTTCCGGTCCCTACTCGTATAGCGGCGCGGACGCCCTTCTGGATTCCTGTCTGAAGGGCGCGGATGCGACGGAGCTGTCACAGGCACTCGACGCGCTCGGAGATCGAGGGACCTCGTTCGCCCTTACTGCGCACGACGCCCAACATCGGGCGCTCAGCCTGCGCGGCCGCGCCGTCGGCG
This sequence comes from Alphaproteobacteria bacterium, assembly GCA_028871345.1. Taxonomy (GTDB): domain Bacteria; phylum Pseudomonadota; class Alphaproteobacteria; order Micropepsales; family Micropepsaceae; genus Rhizomicrobium. Next base: position 117,513 of record JAGWNK010000002.1, read on the forward strand.
GCATGGCTGCCGTCTGGATCGAACTCAAGGCGGAAACGGAAGGCTCGGCACTCGACTTTCGCGCCGTGCTCGACGCCCTGCCCGTTCCCGTCTGGCTGCGGGACCGCACGCTGTCGCTGGTGTGGGGCAATCGGGCCTTTCTCACGGCTACCGGCGCCAAGAACATCGAAACCGCGAGTCGCGAGCAGGCCGCTCTGGAACGAGGCGAACGCGATCTTGCGGCAGCGGCGCAATCCCAGCAACAGGTGACGGAAGCCAAACGCTTCGCCGTCATTTCCGGCCAGCGCCGCGCGCTGGCTTTCACCGAAGTTCCGGTCGATGCCGGCGTCATGGGGACGGCCAACGACGTCACCGAGGTGGTGGCCGGCGAAGCGCGGCTGCAACAGCACATCGACGCGCATACGGACACGCTGGACAAGCTAGCGACCGCCGTTGCGATCTTCGGGCGCGACCAGAAACTCAACTTCTACAACAGAGCGTTTGCCCGCCTCTGGGATTTCACCGAGGCATGGCTCGAAAACCATCCGACCGACGGAGAGGTTCTCGACCGCCTGCGCGAGATGCGCAAGCTTCCGGAACAACGCGACTATCAGAGCTGGAAGCGCGATCGGCTGGCGCTCTATCAGAATGCGCGGGACTATCCGACCGAAGAACTGTGGCATGTGCCCGGCGGCAAGACCCTGCGCGTGGTCGCCCAGCCCCATCCTTTCGGCGGCCTGACATTCCTGTATGAAGACGTGACCGAGCGCATCACGCTCGAGAGTTCGTACAACACGCTCATCAAGGTGCAGTCCGCCACTCTCGATACCCTGCATGAAGCGGTCGCCGTGTTCGGCCCCGATGGCCGTCTGAAGCTGCGCAACGCCGCGTTCGCGAAGATCTGGGGACTCGGCTCGAAAGAACTGGAAGGCGAACCCCATATTCGCAGTATTGCTGCCGCCAGCGCCGACAAGCATGGCGACTCCCAGATCTGGGAAGAGCTCATCCAGAACATCGTCTCGGGCACCAACGCGACCCGCAGCCTCGGAGAGGTCGAGCGCAACGATCGCACGATCCTGTCGATCGGGCTTTCCCCGTTGCCGGACGGGGCAACGCTGGTCACGTTTGCGGACGTGACAGACAGGTTCCGGATCGAGTCAGTGCTGCGCGAGCGCGCCGAAGCGCTCGAAGCGGCAGACCGCTTGAAATCGGACTTCATCAAGCACGTCTCGTACGAACTGCGAACGCCGCTCAACACGATTCTGGGCTTTGCCGAGCATCTGTCGACGGAGGTGCCCGGCCCGCTCAACGAGCGCCAAATCGAATACATCCAGGCCATCGTCGCGGGATCGAACACGCTGAAGAGCCTGGTGAACGACATCCTTGATCTGGCGCTGATCGAGTCAGGAGCGCTGCGGCTCGAACTCGAGCGCATCGATCTCTACGCCATGCTGACCGACGTCGCGGCGCACGCGCGCGACTGGGCCGCCAAGGTCGGTCTGACCCTCGAAGTGGATTGCCAGAGGGGTGCAGGCTCGTTCCTCGCCGATGCCCGCCGCATCCGACAGGTCGTGTTCAACCTTCTGTCGAACGCCTTCAAGTTCACGCCCAAGGGCGGCGTCATCGTGCTGGGCGGACGGATCGAGGTCGAGGACGTCCAGATCTCGGTGCGCGACAACGGGCCGGGCATTTCCCCGGACGTGCGTCCGAACGTGTTCGAGCGGTTTTCCGCCAAGGCCAATGCGGGTCAGCGCGGCGGCGCCGGTCTCGGTCTCGCCCTGGTGAACCGGTTCGTCGAGCTGCATGACGGCTGGGTGGAAATCGAGACCGGCGAGGGCACGCTCGTCCGGTGCCATCTGCCGCGTCGGGTACCCGATGAGCCGGTCTCGGGCGAAGAACGCCAGACGGCCTAGACCAGGTTGTGATCGGATTGACTCGCTGCGCAGGGCCGCAACGCAGCCGAGTAAATCCGATCACAACCTAGTCTAGTGCTGTTCCTTGGGCGTGCGAATGACCATCCCGTCGAGCTCCGCCGTCACCTGAATCTGGCAAGAGAGGCGGCTGTTGGGTTTCACGTCCTGGGCGAAGTCCAGCATGGTCTCTTCCATGTCCTGCTTCGGCGGGATCTTGTCCAGCCATTCCGGCTCAACATAGACGTGGCAGGTGGCACAGGCACAGGCGCCGCCGCAATCCGCGTCGATTCCGGGCACCAGGTTCTTCACGGCGCCTTCCATCACGGACCAACCGACCGGCACGTCGACGTCGCGTTCCATGCCGTTGGGCTCGATATACCTGATCTTTGGCATGGTCGTTCCTAGCCGATGCTCTTCATGGGCACCGATGCGTCCGCGAGCTTCGCCGCATCGACCCTCGCCCCACCCGCGATCAATTTCCGCCCGACAAGATATTCCGAGGCCGCATTGACGGACTCCACGGCCGCCACGGCGCCGTTGCGCAGGTGGAATGCCGCGAATTTTCGCTGCGCGGCATCGCCGCGCAGCACGATCTGATCCGTGCGCCGTGCCAGCCCGGCAATCTGCAGCTTGAGATCGTATTGATCAGACCAGAACCAGGGCACTTCGCTGTAGATCCTGGGCGTGCCGACCATGGCGTAGGCCGCGTGCTTGGCCTGGTCTATGGCATTCTCAACACTCTCCAGCCGCAGACAGGCCCCCTCGCGGCCGATATGCCAAGTGCAATCTCCGGCGGCGAAGATGGCAGGGTCCGCCGTGCGGCAATTCTGGTCCACCACGATACCGTCCTCGCACGGCAGGCCTGCCTCTCGCGCCAGTTCCATATTCGGGATCACGCCGATACCCACCAGCGCGATGTCCGCCGGGTAGATTGTACCTGCCGCCCTGACTGCCTCCAATTTTCCGCTCCCCTCAAAGGCTTCAACGCCAGTATTGAGAAGAAGCTTCACACCGGCTGCACGATGGACATGGTCAAAAAAGGCTGAAACCGGCTGCGAAACGGCCCGAGCCATCACACGGTCGAGAGCCTCGAAGACGGTGACGTCAAGGCCGTGCTTGACCGCGACGGCAGCCACCTCGAGGCCGATATATCCTCCTCCCACAACACACAGCCGCCGGCCCGGATGGAAAACTGCGTTGAGACCGTCGACATCCTCGATGCCGCGCAAATAATGGACGCCCGGCAGATCGGCTCCGGGGCAGCGAATTCGCCGCACCCTGGTCCCTGTCGCCAGCAGAAGCAGGTCATAGGGCAGCGTCCTCCCGTCACCGAGCTCAACCACTTTCGACTTCCGGTCAATGGAACGAACGGACGTGCCCAGAACGAGGTCGCAGCCCGATTCGCGGTAGAACGTCTCCGGCTTCAAGAACAGCCGCGCCCGCTCCAGCGTGCCCATGAGGTACGCCTTCGACAGCGGCGGACGCTGGTATGGCGGAAACGGTTCGTCACCGATCATCGTGATGTCGCCGGTGAAGCCTTCTGCCCGCAAGGTGGCTACGGCCTGGGCGCCGGCCTGGCCTGCACCCACGATGACGATTCGCTGCGACATGACGATCCGAGAAGATGGCTCAAGAAGGGCGGCTAACATGTCTGACGGCAAAGGCGGAATCAACATGGCACGACGTCGTTGAGACGGCCGCGGCATCACGCTACAAGGCGTTGATGAGCATTGTTTCTCCCCAATTCGAGGCCACTCTTGACCTTGCCGACCAGGAGGCGACAGCCGCACTGGGCGCGCGGATCGCCAAGGGGCTCCGGAGGGGCGACCTAGTGGCGCTTCACGGCGAGCTCGGGGCCGGCAAGACCACTTTGGCGCGGGCGGTCCTGCGGGCGCTGTCGGTGACCGAGACGGTGCCCAGTCCGACGTTCACGCTGGTGCAAAGCTATGACACGCCGCGATTGCCGGTCTGCCATTACGACCTTTATCGGATCGAGAACACCGTGGAACTGGAAGAACTCGCCCTGGACGACGCGCTCTCGGAGGGCGCCGTACTGATGGAGTGGCCTGAACGCGCCGGTGAGGATCTGCCCGGTGCCGTTCTCCGGATTCACCTGCTTACTACCGGCTCGCAATCGCGCCGCGCGGACATCGCAGGTCCCGCACGGTGGAAACCATTCTTGACAGGATCAAGCTTTGTCTGACCGCGCTGTACTGCTCTCGAAATTCCTCGACAAAGCCGGATGGGGGGCGGCAGAGCGCCTTGCGCTTCCCGGCGACGCCTCGACCCGACGCTATATCCGTTTGCACCAGGGCGAGCGGACGGCGCTTCTCATGGACCAGCCGCAATCCGCAGAGGCACCGACGGCGCCGGCGGACGCCGGGCCCGATGAGAGGCGGGCGCTTGGCTACAACGCCGTGGCGCGCCTGGCCGGTGCGGACTGCGGGCGCTTCGTGGCCGCGGCCGAATTCCTGTCGTCGCTGGGGCTCAGCGCGCCGCACATCTACGCGGCCGATCCCACGCTGGGCTTCGTCCTGATGGAAGACTTGGGCAACGCGTTGTTTGCCGACGTTCTCAACGACGGGGGCAGCGAGGTCCAGCTCTATGCGGCGGCGGCGGACGTCCTGGCGAGGCTTCATGCCCAGACCGCGCCGGCGGCATTGCACCCCGACAAGCCGCTGTTTGCCTATGACGAAACGGCCCTGCTGGCCGAAATCGATCTCCTCACCGAATGGTTCTTCCCGGTCGCGCTCAAGCGCCAAGCATCCGAAGACGAAGTCGCGGAGCACCGCGACCTGTGGCGCAAGGCGCTGGCGCTGGTGCCTGCCGCGCCCCCGGTGTTCGTGCACCGTGACTACCACGCCCAGAACCTGCTGTGGCTGCCGGAAAGGGCCGGCGCCGCGCGCGTCGGCCTCATCGATTTCCAGGATGCCGTGGCCGGCGCGAAAGCCTACGACCTGATCTCCCTGACCGAGGACGCCAGGCGCGACGTCGCACCCGCCCTGCGCCACCATACCGTCGCCCACTATCTGGACTCGATGTACCGCCAGGGCACGCCCGTGGACGAGGCCGCGCTGGCGCACGAAATGGCGCTCTATGCGGCGCAACGCAATGTGAAGATCGTGGGCATCTTCGCGCGCCTGTTCCGGCGCGACGGCAAGGCCCGCTATCTCGACTATCTGCCGCGCGTCTGGGGCTACCTCGGCGAAGATTTGGCACATCCGGCACTTCAACCTCTGCAATCGTGGTATGCTAAGAAGATCCCCGGCGAGGCCCGTGACGTTCCGGATGGCGGAGGACCATGACATGAGTTCACCGACGCGCGCGATGATCATGGCTGCGGGGCTCGGGACGCGAATGCGCCCGCTGACCAACGACCGGCCGAAACCGCTCGTGGTGGTCGCAGGCAAGACGCTGATCGACCACGCCATCGATCGGCTGGTTTCGGCGGGCGTGACGGAGATCGTCGTTAACCTCCATTACAAGGCCGAGATGATCAAGGAGCATCTCGCCCGCCGCGCGGACGCGGTGATCCACTATTCCGACGAAAGCGAAGGCCTGTTGGGCACGGGCGGCGGCGTCGCCAAGGCCCTGTCGCATTTTGGCCAGGAGCCGTTCTTCATCCACAACTCCGACACCATCTGGGTCGAAGGCTACGGCTTCGCCCTGGAACGCATGAAGCATCGGTGGAACCCCGACGAGATGGACGGGCTGTTGCTCATGGCTCCGATGATCGCCGCCATCGGTTATGAAGGGACGGGCGACTTCATGATGGACGGGCTGGGTCATCTCACTCGCGTGCCTCCAGGGCGGGTGTCGCCGTTCGCCTATCCCGGCGTGCAGATCGTGCATCCGCGGCTGTTCGCCAATCCCCCGACCGGCGGATTCTCGACCAACGTCCTGTGGGACCGCGCCATCGAGCAGCAGCGCCTCTACGGCATCCGCCTGGAAGGCGTTTGGATCCATGTCGGAACGCCGCAGGCCGTGGCGGAGGCCGACGAATTCCTGGCAGACCTTGCCCCAGCAGCCTAAAGGCAGACGCGCCAACGTCTTCACGATCCCGGCCAGCGCGCCGTTCTCCGCCACGCTGGCGCGCGGCGTGCTGCAGCGCTTCGGCCGACACCTGGCGGATGTGACCATCTATCTTCCGACCCGGCGCGTGGCGCGGGGCATCGCGGAAGTCTTCGCCCGCGAGGCCGGCGGCGCGACGCTGCTGCCGGACTTCCGTCCGCTGGGTGACATCGACGAAGACGAGCTTCTGCTGACGACCGCCGAAGAAGAGCTCGATCTTCCGCCCGCGATCGCACCGCTGCGCCGGCGACTGCTGCTGGCAACGCTGATCCGGCGGTGGAAGCATGCCCGCGACGGCGGAACGATGACCTTCGGACAGGCGGCCGGTCTCGCAAGAAGCCTCGCGGCGGTCATGGATGAGGTCGAGCAGCAAGGCGCCAGCCTGGCCGGGTTGGAAGACATCGCCCCCGCGGCGCTGGCCAGTCACTGGGCCGAGGTCAAGGATTTCCTCAAGCTGATCGACAGCGAGTGGCCGAAGCTGCTGCGGGTGGAGGGACGGGTGAACCCGGAGACTCACCGCAACGCCGCGCTGCGCGCGCTCGCCAGACATCTTCTGGAGTCGCCGCCGCCCGGTCCCGTGATAGCCGCCGGTTCGACCGGCAGCATTCCGGCGACGGCGGAGCTGCTGGATTCGATCGCGCGGCTGCCGCAAGGCGCCATCGTCCTGCCCGGGCTGGATTGCGAGCTCGATGCAGAGAGCTGGGAACGCCTCGATCCCGGACACCCGCAATTCACGCTGAAGCAGCTTCTCGATCGGATTTCCGTGCCGCGCGCCGCGGTGCAGGACTGGGCGGGCGCGGACCCGCGCCCGGAATGCGAGCTGCTGCTGCGGGAAGTGTTGCGGCCAGCGCCGACGACGGATGCCTGGCGGGCGCTGGCCGAGCGCGAAGATCCGGTGCTCGAGAAAGGCGTGCAACATCTCACGCTGCTGCCTGCGGCCAATCCCGCGGAAGAAGCGGCGGCGATCGCGCTGTTGTTGCGCGAGTTCGTGGAACAGCCGACGGGCACCGCCGCCCTGGTCACGCGCGACCGCGCGCTGGCGCGGCGCGTGACGGCGGAACTCTCGCGCTGGAACATCGCCATCGACGACTCCGCCGGCCGGCCATTGTCGCTCACGCCGGCAGGATCGTTCCTTTGCCTGATCGCGGAAGCGGCCGACTCCGGATTCGCGCCCGTACCTCTTCTGGCGCTGCTCAAGCATCCCCTGGCCTCGATGGGCGATGCAGCCTTGTTGCGGAGGCATGCCCGTGCGCTCGACGGACATCTGCGCGGCCCGAGGCCGGATGGCGGCCTCGCCGGTATCGCGAACGCATTGCGCCAGGCGCCACGAGACCTGCAATCCTGGTTCACGAAGGTGATTGCCATTCTGGCGCCGCTCGAAGCCGCGTTGATGGACCCGGAGGTCGCCATCGGCGCCACGCTCGCGGCTCATGTGGCGGCGGCCGAACAACTCGCCGATGTCGAAAAACTGTGGCGCGGCACCGACGGCGAAGCGGCAAACCTGCTCGTCAGCGATCTGGCCGATGCGGCAACGCGCGACCTGCCAGCCATCGAGTCGGGCTCGTATGCCCCGCTCTTCCGCACGCTTGCCGATGAGATTGCCGTGCGCCCGGCGTTCGGGCGCCATCCGCGCCTCGCCATCCTGGGACCGCTGGAAGCCCGCTTGCAGACCTTCGATCTGACGATCCTGGGCGGGCTGAACGAGGGTTCCTGGCCTGCATCTCCGGCCGACGATCCGTGGTTCTCGCGCCCGATGCGCACGGCGCTGGGCCTGGAGCAGCCCGAACGCGCCATCGGCCTGTCGGCGCACGATTTCGCGACGCTGGCCGCGGGACCGCGCGTCGTGCTCACCCGATCCCTGAAATCCGAAGGGACGCCGACCGTCGCCTCGCGCTGGATCCAGCGGCTGGTCCAGCTGACGCGCGGCCTGGGACTCGAAGACAGGCTGGCACCGCCTGGCGCGTGGCAACAGTGGCGCGAAACGCTGTCCCATCCCGGCGAGCAAACGCCCGAGAAGCCCCCGGCACCCTGCCCGCCCGTTTCCGAACGTCCGCGCCGGATGCCGGTGACGGATATCGAGAAGTGGATCCGCGATCCGTATGCGATCTACGCCAAGCACGTCCTGGCTCTCAAGCCGCTCGATCCGCTGGACCAGGAGATCGGGCCGCTCGAGCGCGGCAGCGCCATGCACAAGGCGCTGGAGCGCTTCGCGCAGAAGTATCCACGAGAGCTGCCGGCCGAAGCCGCGCGTGATCTGATCCAGATCGCCGACGAGGTCTTCGAGGAGCTCGGCACGCCGAAGTCCGTGCTGTCGCTGTGGCGGCCGCGTTTCGCGCGCGCCGCGGAATGGTTCGTGCGGGAGGACCGCAAGCGGCGTGCGGCCATCACGGAGATCTTTGCCGAGATCAAGGGGGAAACACCCTTCCAGGGTCCCGCAGGACCATTCGTGCTGCACGGACGTGCCGACCGCATCGACCGGCTGCGCGCCGGCGGCGCCGTGATCCTCGACTACAAGACCGGCGCCCCGCCCAGCGACAAGCAGGTGAAGGCGCATCTGTCGCCGCAGCTGCCGCTGGAAGGTGCGATGCTGGCCGTCGGCGGGTTCAAGGAGATCGGCGCGTGCGGTCCGGCAGAATTCGTTTATGTCCGGATCGGCGGCGCGGGCGAGCCGGGAAATTTCCGCGCCATCAAAGCGGACGCCGGCACGCTGGCGCAGGAGGCCGCGGCGCGGCTCACCGAACGCATCGCGCTCTTCGACGATCCCACGATGGGCTACGCCTCGCGCGTGGCGCCGTTCCGCGCCGACATGGCAGGCGATTACGATCATTTGGCGCGCGTCCGCGAATGGTCGGTCTCCGGCTGGCGGGAGGAGGAATGAACGCCTCCGATCCGCGCCGTTCCGCCTGGGTCGCCGCCAATGCCGGCGCCGGCAAGACGCACACCCTCGCCAACCGCGTGACGCGCCTGCTGCTGGCAGGAGCGCGACCGGAAGGAATCCTCTGCCTCACCTACACCAAAGCGGCGGCGGCCGAGATGGCCGGGCGGCTGTTCGACCTGCTCGGCAAGTGGTCGATGCTGCCAGATAAGACGTTGGCAGAGAACATCACCGAGATCGGCGCCGAACCTGGCGGCAAGGCGGGGCTGCAGGAAGCGCGGCGGCTGTTCGCCAAGGCACTGGAGACGCCGGGCGGGCTGAAGATCCAGACGATCCACGCCTTCTGCCAATATGTGCTGGCGCGCTTCCCGCTGGAGGCCGGCGTGCCGGCGTCGTTCCGCGTGCTCGACGAGCGCTCGGCCAGCGAGCTGATGGCGCAGGCGCGGGCGCGCGTGCTGGAGCGGGCCGGTCGCGGCGACCTGCCCCGGGCGGCCGCCGTTGCTTACCTGGCGACCCATATGAGCGACATGCGGCTGGAACAGCTGCTGGATGCCGCGCTGGGCGCCGACCGCGACAAGCTCGACCGCTTCCTGCAGAAGGCCGGGGATGATTGGACCGAGACCTTGCGCCTGGCGCATGGCGCGCGGGCGGACGACACGCCCGAAAGCGTGGCGCAGGAATTCTGCAGGGAGCTTGCGCGCGACGAAGCGGTCCTGCGCCAGACGATCGGCTGGCTTGCGGCGGGAAGCGTCAGCGATGCGGGGCGGGCGCAGGCGCTCGCAGCCGCGCTCGAGTCCCTCGAAGCGCTGGAAAAGTTCGACGCCGTCTGCGGCGCGCTGTTGACCAAAGACGGCGGGCAACGGGCGGCGCTGGCCACCAAGAAGCTGGCGGCGGCGCGGCCGGATCTCCTGGCGTTCCTGCAGAACTTGTGCGCCCGCGTGCTGGAACACGAAGACCGGCGGCGGGCGGCAGAGGCCGCGGCGCTCGCCGATGCGGCGCTCACGGTGATCGCGGCGGTGCGCGACGAATACGCGGCCGAGAAGCGGCTGCGCAGCGCGCTGGACTACGACGACCTGATCGCCGAGACGGATCGCCTGCTGCGCGACAGCGGCGCGGCCTGGGTGCTGTTCAAGCTCGATGCCGGCATCGATCATGTCCTGATCGACGAAGCGCAGGACACCAGCGCCCGGCAGTGGGAGATCGTGCAGAGCCTGACGCAGGAGTTCTTCGCCGGCCAAGGCGCCGACCGCCCGGTGCGCACTTTGTTCGCGGTGGGCGACGAGAAGCAGTCCATCTTCAGCTTCCAAGGCGCCGATCCCGCGCAGTTCGACATCCGCCGCCGGTTCTTCGAGCAGAGGGCCAGGGACGCCGAGTGCGAATTTTCCAACGAGCCCCTGCCAGTGTCGCGCCGCTCGGCACCGCAGATCCTGAAGTTCGTCGACGAGACCTTCGCCACCGCACAGGCGCGCGACGGCCTGACCTTCTCGGGCGCCGCCATCCGCCACGAAGCCTTGCGCAAGGGGGCGCCGGGATGCGTGGAGCTCTGGCCGACGCTGAAGCCTTCGAATGAAGAGGCCAAAGACCCCTGGCATCTGCGCCCGGTCGACGTCGAGCGCGAGAGCGGACCGGTGGCGCGGCTGGCCGAACAGATCGCGGATCGCATCAAGGGATGGCTGACGACGGGCGCCTGTCTGCCGGGGCACCGGGCGCCGATCAAGCCCGGCGACATCATGATCCTGTTGCCGCGGCGCGAACCATTCGGCAGCGAGATCATCCGCAGGTTGAAGGAACGCAACGTGCCGGTGGCGGGCGCCGACCGGCTGCGCGTGGCCGAGCAGATGGCGGTGATGGACCTGATGGCGCTGGGGCGCTTCGTGCTGTTGCCCGAAGATGACCTGAACCTGGCGGCCCTGCTGCGCTCGCCGCTCTGCGGCCTGAGCGAGGACGATCTGTACGCCCTGGCGCACGGGCGCCGAGCGGGCCTGTGGGAGGAGCTTTCGCGCCGCGAGGCGTTCGGTGCGGCGCATGCCTTCCTGGCCGAGATGCGCGAGCGCGCCGACTTCGCGCCGCCCTTCGAGTTCTTCGCCCATGCCCTGACGGCATGCGGCGGCCGCAAGAAGCTCTTGAAGCGCCTGGGGGCGGAAGCGGGCGATCCGATCGACGAGTTCCTGTCGCTGGCGCTGCAGTTCGAGAACGCCGAAACGCCGTCGCTGCAGGGCTTCCTGCACTGGGTCGAGCGCGGCGGCGCCGACGTCAAGCGCGACATGGAACGCGGGCGCAACGAAGTGCGCGTCATGACGGTGCACGGCGCCAAGGGGCTGGAAGCCGACATCGTCATCCTGCCGGACACCACGCGCCTGCCGACCGTCGGCGGCGGAACTCTTCTGTATACGGACGAACATATGCTGTTCCCGGTCTCCTCGACCGAGGCGCCGGCCCGCGTGCTGGCGGCGAAGCAGGCCGTCGCCGACGACGCGCTGCGCGAACACCGCCGCCTGCTGTACGTGGCCATGACGCGCGCCAAGGACCGGCTGATCGTCTGCGGCTTCGAGAACAAGCGCGGCAACAAGCCGGAATCCTGGCATTCGCTGGCCGAGCGCGCCGCCAAGGCGCTGGGCATCGAGACCGTGCAAGGCGACACGGCGATGTACGCCTTCGGTGACATGGCGACGACCGCCGGGAAAAAGGCCGAGGTCGCTGCCCGGCGCGAACCGCTTCCCGACTGGGCGACACAACCGGCGAAGGCGGAACGGCCGGCGCCATGGCTGATCCGTCCCTCGATGGCGGCAGGAATGGGCGAACCCGCCCTGCCCTCGCCGCTGCAACGCGCGACGCAATACCGGCGCGGCCTGTTGATCCACGCCATGCTGGCGCGCCTGCCGGACGTGGCGCCGGAGCGGCGGACCGACGCGGCGCTGAAGTTCCTGCGGGCGCGCGGCACCGACGCGCCAACGGCGGGCGAGCTGGCGGCCGAAACACTGGCGGTGCTCGACGACTCACGCTTCGCGCCAGCCTTCGGGACGGGCAGCCGTGCGGAGGTGGCCCTGGTGGCGGACCTGCCCGAGATCGCCCCGGGCGCCCGCGTCCACGGCCGCGTCGACCGCCTGGCGGTCACCGACGATGCGGTGCTGATCGTCGACTTCAAGACCAACCGGCCGCCCCCTGCTTGCGAAAGCGACGTGCCGCGGGTCTACGCGACACAAATGGCGCTCTATCGCGCGGCCGCGGCACGGATATTCCCGGGCAAACGAATCGATTGCGCCCTGGTGTGGACCGACGGCCCCCGCCTGATGGCGCTGAGCGAGGCGTTCCTGGAGGCCGAAACGACGCATATCCGGGCGCGCCTTGACCCGGGGGGGAGCGGTTCCTAGATATAGTGCCAGCAGCAGTGAGGATTTGCGTATGCCGTCGCCGATCAAAGTTTCCGATGCGTCGTTTCAGAACGAGGTCCTGAACTCCAAAAAGCCGGTTCTGGTGGATTTCTGGGCGGAGTGGTGTGGTCCGTGCCGGATGATCGCACCCGCTTTGGACGAGCTCTCGGCGGAACTCGGCGACAAGGTTACGGTCGCCAAGCTCAACATCGACGAGAATCCTTCGACCCCGCAAAAATACGGGGTACGCGGCATCCCGACCATGATGATCTTCAGCCAAGGCCAGGTGGCGGCGACCAAGGTCGGCGCCCTGCCGAAGTCGAAGATCAAGGAATGGATCGAAAGCTCGATCGATATGACGGGATCGAAAGCCCGATCGGTCTGAGCGCATCACCAGCTTGGCATAGGCCACCGCCGCCTTGAGCGAAGCGAGACGCAGGCGCGCTGTGCGGCAGAGTTCGCGCATCTCGCGTGCATAGAGGCCATGCGTCTGGGCGTTGCGATTGCCCGGCTGGCCGCCACGCTTACGCTTCGGACCCGGCGGGTTCATTGACGACATCAGCAGGGGCAGCTTCCGACTGCGAGAGAGCATCAGGCTCCGCCCCATTCGTTTTCGATTTTTTGCGAGGGGGTTCCCCCCGGAGGACCGTCACCGTGTGGCGCGTGCCATCGCTCTTGAGACGCTTGAGCGTCATGGTCGCCGCGGCGCTGGCCGTCATCATGCGCGTCGCGACGGTTATGCAGCGAAGTCTCGTGTCCCAATTGGGAGGCCTTTTCACCCACTCGTAGGCTCTCATCGCAATTTCGTGACAAGCGTCGAGCTGCTCCGCGAGCCTTGCCGCCGCCAGGTCGAGCTCCGCCGTTTCAGGTTCAACCATCTCCGGATCACTCCTGATCATCGCCGGGCATGTGGGAATGGCCGGGGTATCTGTCAAGGCTTACTATCCTACCATGTGACAATTATCCGCACCCGGCTCCCGCAGCGCGCATACCGCCAAAGCAAAGCCGTCGGTACTGCCCCGCCCTGCGGCTCGCTAAAACCATCTGCATCTCAAGTGCGGTATCGCGATGCCCCCGATCATCCGTTTCGTGCGCCCGGCCGATTTTCCCCAATGGCGTGGGCTATGGGAGGGCTACAACAGATTCTACGGCCGCAGCGGGGAAACCGCCCTGTCCGACGAGATCACCCGCACGACCTGGTCGCGCTTCTTCGATGCGTATGAGCCGATGCACGCCCTGGTCGCCGAGCACGACGATGCGCTGGTGGGGCTGGCCCACTACCTCTTCCACCGCAGCACGATATCGCTCACCCCGAACTGCTATCTGCAGGACCTGTTCGCCAAGGAAGGCGCACGCGGCAAAGGCATCGGGCGCCGCCTGATCGAAGCCGTCTACGAGCAGGCGCGGACCAACGGCATCGCGCGCGTCTACTGGCAGACGCACGAGACCAACACCACCGCCATGCGCCTTTACGACAAGGTGGCGCAGCGCTCGGGCTTCGTGGTGTACCGCAAGAGCGTGTAGCGCAATTTATCCGATCGGGTCGGGACCGTAGCGGTTCTCGCCGCGCGTGCCGCGGAAGAAGAACAGCTCGATGAACGCCCACAAGCCGAGAATGGCGGCGACCAGATAGGCGAGACTCGGAAGCAGGCCCATCTGCGCATAGCCGGTGGCGGCCATCCCGTGCGTGGCGGTGCTGACGTAGCCGTACAAGACGCCCGGCACGATCACGAACGGCAGCAGCCACCAAGCGCTCTTGTTCCGATCGTGCAGGCGCTTGGCATAAACCGCCAGGGACGCCACGATGAGCAACAGATCCAGAATGAACACGGCGGCGAGCGCCGCGATGCCCACCGTCCCGGACAGGCGAGGCCGCGCCACGGTCGACCAGTCCACCGCCTGGCCCGGCACGCTCCTGGCAGTGACTGCATGGAGGCTCGACAGGAAGTCCTTCCAGTCGAAGCCCATGGCGGCCACCGCGAGCATCACGCAAACCCAAATGAATGCGATGAGCAGGAACAGCCACATCTTGGCGCGGTTGATGCGCCCCGAAAAACCAAACAGATAGGACATCGGATTTCCCCCCGGAAATGACAGCCCATTATGGCGCGTGACCATTCTGTCGGAAAGCACGCGCTACGTGTACGATTATTTCAGGCCAGCGGATCAGGCCCGTACGGATTTCCGCCGACCGTGCCCCGCAAAAAGAGAAGCTCGATGAAGGCCCATAGCCCGAAAACCGCGCCGATCAGGCCGGCCGTGTCTTCGCCGATCCCCATGGGTCCGAAGTAGGGCTCCATCGCGAAGATGCGCGAGGCCCCGGTGCAATCGAGGACGGCAAGTCCCCAGGGAATGGCCAGGAACGGGATCAGCCACCAGGCGCTCCTGTTGCGGTCATGCAACCGCTTCGTATAGACGGCCAGGAGCGCGACGACGTAGAGCGCGAAGAGCACCGCGATGACGCCGAGCGCAATCCAACCGGCGCCCTTGATGGGATCGGGCAACGGCACCTCGAAATGGCCGAGTGCCGCCGGCAGATGCACCGTGTTGACCGACGCGCGACCCTGCAAGAAGGCCGTCCATTGCAGGCCCGCCGCGGCGACGGCGCCGATCACCATTTCCCACACGAGCGTGACGAGGAAGAACAGCCACATCCTGGCCCGGTTGATGCGCCCGGAAAAACCGAACAGATAGCTCATGGAAATCCCCCCGAATTCGCCCCACTTTGCCACAGAGAGCCCACGGTTCCCATGCGGCCAGACCATGCATGGCCTGCGGCACAAATTGGCATGCGCTGAAACTAGCCGGGAAACGCTAAGCTTTCCCGGTCCTTGGGAGAACCAACAGATGTCGCTGCGCTCGCTTGGTGCCACAGTGTGTGTCCTGCCCCTGATCATAGCCGCAGCGGTTGCGGCTACGCCGGTCTCCGTCGGAGCGTTCAAGTCGGTCCACCTGAACGGCGGCGGCCACGTCGTCCTGCACCACGGCGCCAAACAGCAGGTGACACTGCTGAAGGGCTCGACGCAGTTCACGCGTTTCGAAATCCGCGACGGCGACACGCTGGTGATCGACGTCTGCACGGCCGACTGCCCGCACAACTACCAGCTTGAGGTCGACATCACCGCACCAAACATCGAGGGCGCCGCCATCAACGGCGGCGGCGAGATCGAAGCGCAAGGCACGTTCCCGAACCAGGGACACCTCAACGTCGCCGTCAGCGGCGGCGGAGAAATCGACGTGCGCAGCATTCCGGCAGACGCCGTGAACGCCGCGATCAACGGCGGCGGCGAAATCCGCACCAGCCCGCGCCGGACCCTGCAGGCGGCCGTCAACGGCGGCGGCGAGATCACCTATACCGGCAATCCCAACGTGACGTCGGCGGTGATGGGCGGCGGCGACGTCACGAAGAAGTAGGCGCCAAGCGCTTGTCCATGGCGCATACGGCGGGCCGATTTCCGCAAATATGGTGCAGCCGGACAGCACGGCGACGGCCTATGCTCCCCTGCAATAGAGGGGGGACGGCGATGAAGTTCGGCCGGTTTGGCAGTTCTGACGATCCTGGGGACCCTCGTCTTTGCCCTGACGATGACGCTCGTTCCGATCATGCCGGCGTGGGGCCGCATGGCGGCGCGCGGCGGACTGCTGCTGGCCTCGGGTGTGCTGTGGCTCGCCGCGGCATCGACCGCGGGCGCCGGCGCCGACGTCGCGATCATCCTGCCGATGATGCGGCAGATGAGCTAAGACGCCTATCCGTTCTGCGCCAGGACCACGCCCGCCAGGTAAAGTGAGCCGCAGATGAGGATGCGCGGGGGCGGATCCCCCTCGTCGAGGCGCGTCAGCGCGGCGATCTGCATCATGGCGTCATCGAGGCCTTCCGCCGGGCCGGCATCGAGGCCGGCCGCACGGGCGCGATCGTACAAGGCGCCGGCGCCGAGGCTGGCGCCCTCGCCCGGAATATCGACGGTCAGAACGTGACGGGCGAGCCCGCGAAACGCCGAGAGAAATCCGACGGCGTCCTTGGTCGTCAGCATGCCGCATATGAGGTAGAGCGGCTTGGGCGAGCGCTCCTCGAAGTCGGCCATGGCGCGCGCCACGGCGGTGGCCCCGTGCGGATTGTGCCCGCCGTCAAGCCATACCTCGGCGCCTTCGGGCGCGGATTCAACGAGGGGGCCGCGGGTCAGCCGCTGCAGGCGCGCCGGCCACTCCACCGTGCGCAGGCCGGCCTCGATCGCCGCGTCGCTCGCCCAGTCGGCGTAGCGCAGGCCGGCGATGGCGGTGGCCGCGTTCTCGATCTGGTGGCGCCCGGCCAGGCGCGGCAGCGGCAAATCGAGCAGGCCCGCCATGTCCTGGTAGACCATGCGCCCGTGCTCCTGGTGGGCGAAGAAATCCTGACCGAAGGCGGCGACAGGCGCGCCGACGGCATCGGCCCGGCGCAGGATCACGTCGCGCGGCAAATCTTCCTGCGGGCCGACGATCAGCGGCACGCCCGCCTTGACGATCCCGGCCTTCTCGGCGGCGATGCCTTCGATCGAGGTGCCGAGGAATTCCGCATGGTCGAGGCCGACCGGGGTGACGACCGTCAGCTTCGGCTTGTCGATGACGTTGGTGGCGTCGTACTTGCCGCCGAGGCCGACCTCCAGCACCAGCGCATCGGCCTTGTGGCGGGCGAAGGCCAGCAGGGCCGCCGCCGTGGTGATCTCGAAGAAGGTGATGGGCTGGCCGCGATTGACCTCCTCGCATTCCTCGAGCAGCGCCGCCAGGTGCGCCTCGTCGATCAGCCGGCCGCCCAGGCGGATGCGTTCGTGAAAGCGCACCAGATGCGGCGAGGTATAGACGTGCACCTTCTTGCCGGCGGCTTCCAGCATGGCCCGCGAGAAGGCGCAGACCGAGCCCTTGCCGTTGGTTCCCGCGACATGGATGACCGGGGGCAGCTTGCGCTCGGGATGGCCGAGATCAGCCAACAGGCGGCGGATGCGGTCCAGCACCAGGTCGATCTTCTTGGGATGCAGCTTCAGAAGACGGGCCAGGATCGCATCGCTCGAGACGAGCGTCATGAAGCCGCCTGTTTGCGCGCGATCATCGCCGGCGACGGCAGACGGGTGCGCGGCTGCGGCCGTTTCATCAGCAGATGGCAGAGCCTCGACAGCGTCTCGCGCATCTTGTGGCGGTGCACGACCATGTCGATCATGCCGTGCTCGAGCAGGAACTCGGCGCGCTGATAGCCTTCCGGCAGCTGCTCGCGCACGGCGTTGGCGGTGACGCGTTGGCCGGCGAAGCCGATCAGAGCATTGGGCTCGGCGATGTGGACGTCGCCCAGCATGCCGTAGGATGCGCTGACGCCGCCGGTGGTCGGATCGGTGAGCACGACGATGTAGGGCACGCCCGCCTCGCGCAGCATGTCGACGGCAATGGTGACGCGCGGCAGCTGCATCAGCGACAGCACGCCTTCCTGCATGCGCGCGCCGCCGGAAGCGACGAACAGGATGAAGGGGCGCCCCTCCTCCGCCGCGGCGCGCATGGCCTCGATCAGCGCCTCGCCGACACCCATGCCGAGCGAACCGCCCATGAAGTCGAAGGGCTGCACCGCGACCATCACCGGCAGGGCGTCGATGGTGCCGCGGGCGGCGGCGATGGCCTCGATGCGCCCCGTCTTGGCGCGGGCGTCCTTCAGGCGGTCGGAATAGCGCTTCTCGTCGCGGAAGCGCAGCGGATCGGCGGGAACCTCGGGCGTCACCAGCTCCTCGAACGAGCCGGCGTCGAAGGTCGCTTCGAAGCGCTCCTTGGGGCCGATGCGCAGGTGATGGCCGCATTGCGGACAGACGTTGAGCGCCGCCGCCAGATCGCGGTGGAAGATCATCTCGCCGCAGGCGGAGCACTTGCGCCACAGATTGTCGGGCGTCTGGTTGGTCTGGACCGCCGACATCAGGCCTTTGATCCGCGGGCGGACGAAGTTCGTGAGCCAGTTCATGATGTCATCTTAGCTCCACTGCCACGGCCCGCCTAGTGCCGCCTGCCATTCCCGGCCAGCATGAAGCGCTTCATGCGAGGGAAGGGAAATCCAGAAACCATCACAACACATCGATTCCCTTCCCCTCGTCTTGCTGACGCAAGGCTCGGCCGGTGATGACAAACAAGAATGTTCAAGAATGGCAATCACTGTCGCGCCTCGTGCACCGCCTTGGCCAGCGCGGCGCAATAGGCGGCAATCTGATCGGGCGAAGCACCGGCCGCGATATGCTCGACGATCGCCGATCCGACCACCGCCGCGTCGGCAAGGCGGGCGATCTCGGCGGCCTGTTCGGACGTCTTGATGCCGAAGCCGACGGCGCAGGGCAGCGCGCTCTGCGCCTTGAGGCGCGCCAGCGCCGCCTTCACGTCGGAACCGTCGAAGGTCTTGCTGCCGGTGACGCCGGCGATCGAGACATAATAGAGAAAGCCGCCCGCGCCGTTGAGCACGGTGCGCAGGCGGTCGGCGTCGGTCGTCGGCGTGGCCAGGCGCACGATGTCGATGCCGTGCGCGGCGGCCGGCACGCGCAGCACCTCGTCCTCTTCGGGCGGCAGATCGACCGTGATGAGGCCGTCGACGCCCGCCTCGCCGGCATCCTTGGCGAAGCGCGCCGTGCCGTATTTGTGGATGGGATTGTAGTAACCCATCAGCACGACGGGCGTGCGCTCGTCCTTCTTGCGGAAGCGGCGCACCAGGTCGAGCACCTTGACGAGCGTCATGCCGGACTTCAGCGCGCGCTGCGAAGAGGCCTGGATCACCGGGCCGTCGGCCATGGGGTCTGAGAACGGCACGCCGAGCTCGATCAAGTCGGCGCCCGCCGCAGGCAGACGTTCGAGCAGCGCCAGCGTGGCGTCGCTGTTGGGATCGCCAGCGGTGATGAACGGCACGAACGCCGCGCGGTTGGCGGATTTGAGCTCGGCAAAGCGGGAGGAAATGCGGCTCATATCTTCTCCCCCAGGGCGGCGGCGACGGTGGCGGCATCCTTGTCGCCGCGGCCGGACAGGCACACCGCCACGATCTTGTCCTTCTCCATCTCGCGGGCGACGCGCATCACATGGGCGACGGCGTGCGCGGATTCCAGCGCCGGAATGATGCCTTCGAGCTTCGACAGGCTGACGAAGGCGTCGAGCGCCTCGTTGTCGGTGATGGAGAAGTACTTCACGCGGCCCTGGTCCTTGAGCCAGGAATGCTCGGGCCCGACGCCCGGATAGTCGAGACCGGCGGAGATGGAATGGGCCTCCAGCACCTGGCCTTCCCCATCCTGCAGCAGATAGGAGCGCGCGCCGTGCAGCACCCCCGGCGTGCCCTTGCCGAGCGTGGCGGCGTTCTTGTGCGTCTCGACGCCCTTGCCCGCCGCCTCGACGCCGTGGATCTCGACATCGGCATCGTCGAGGAAGGGATGGAACATGCCGATGGCGTTCGAACCGCCCCCGACACAGGCCGCCACGAGATCCGGTAGGCGGCCTTCCTTGTGAAGCACCTGGCGGCGCGTCTCGTTGCCGATCACGGTCTGGAAATCGCGCACCATCGCGGGATAGGGATGCGGCCCGGCCGCCGAACCGATGATGTAGAAGGTGTCGGCCACGTTGGCGACCCAGTCGCGCAGCGCCTCATTCATGGCGTCCTTCAGCGTGCGCGAGCCGGATTTCACGGCGCGCACCTCGGTGCCGAGCAGGCGCATGCGGAAGACGTTGGGCTTCTGCCGCTCGATGTCCACCGCGCCCATATAGACGACGCAAGGCAGCCCGAAGCGTGCCGCCACCGTGGCGGTCGCCACGCCGTGCTGGCCGGCGCCCGTCTCGGCGATGATGCGCGTCTTGCCCATGCGCCTCGCCAGCAGGATCTGCCCCAGGCAGTTGTTGATCTTGTGGGCGCCGGTGTGGTTGAGGTCCTCGCGCTTGAGATAGATCTTCGCGCCGCCGACATGGGCCGTCAGCCGCTCAGCGAAATAGAGCGGGCTCTCGCGGCCGACGTAATCCGCCAGCATGCCGTCGAGCTCCTGCTGGAACGAGGGGTCGCGGCGCGCCGCCTCGTAGGCGCGCTCGAGGTCGAGCACCAGAGGCATCAGCGTCTCGGCCACGAAGCGTCCGCCATAGGCGCCGAAATGGCCTTGCGGATCGGGGCCGCTGCGGAACGTGTTGGGCGTGTTCACGTAGGGGCCTCCACAGAGCCGCGGGCCGCCGAAACGAACGCCGCGATGAGATCGGGATTCTTGACGCCGGGCGCGCTCTCCACGCCCGACGATACGTCGACGGCCGACGCGTCTGCCCCGGCGACGGCGCGCGCCACGTTGACGGGCGTCAGGCCGCCGGCCAGGAACCAAGGCCGCGTGAAAGTCCGTCCGCGGAGCAACTGCCAGTCGAACGGCGCCCCATGGCCGCCCGGACGCGCCGCGCCGTCCGGCGCCCTGGCGTCGAACAGCAGCATGTCGGCCACCGGCTCGAAGGCGCGTGCGGCCGCCAGGTCGCCGCCGTCCGCCACGGGCACGGCCTTGATCACGGCGACCTGGAAACGGCTCTTCAGCGCGGCGGCGCGCGCGGGGCTCTCGCCGCCGTGGAGCTGGAGAAAATCGGGCCGCACGGCCTCGATGGCGGCCCCGATCAACGCGTCGTCGGCGTCGGCCACCAGCGCCACCAGTCGAAGCCGTCCGCGCAGCCGCCCGGACAAAGCGCGCGCCGCCTCGAACGTCAGGTGCCGGGGGGAGCGGGGATGGAAGACCAGGCCGCCGAAATCGGCTCCGGCCCGCACCGCCGCGTCGGCCGCCTCGACGGTGTTGATCCCGCAAATCTTAACCAGGATGGCCATGAGGCGGGCCTTATGGCCGCCACCGGTGGGGAAATCAAGCAAAGCTGCTGTGATTGCTTAAGGTCTTGCCGCGCCTAGCTCTTCTGCGATGAGTCGCGCCGCCGAGGCTGGGTCGGCCGCGGCGGTGATCGGGCGGCCGACGACCAGGATGTCGGCGCCCGCCGCGCGGGCCGCGGCCGGGGTCATGACGCGGCGCTGGTCGGCCAAATCGGCCCCGGCAGGACGGATGCCGGGCACGGCGGTCAGGAAGTCCGCCCCTGCCGCTTTTCGAACCATGCCGATTTCGTGGGCGCTGCACACCACCCCGTCGGCGCCCGACTCCTTGGCCAGGCCGGCCAGGCGGGTGGCCTGCTCGCCCGCCGGCGTCGCCTGTCCGACGGCCGTCAAAGCCGAATCATCGAGACTCGTCAGAACCGTAACGGCGAGGAGCAGCGGACGAGGATAGATGTCGGCGATCGCATCGGCCGCGGCGCGGATCATTCCGCCGCCGCCCGATGCATGCACATTGAAGATCCTCACGCCGAGCATCGCGATGGCGCGCGAAGCTCCCGCTACTGTGTTGGGAATGTCGTGAAATTTGACGTCGGCGAAAACCGGAAGACCGGTTTGGGTTACACGACGGACAGCATCAGGTCCGAGCGCCGTAATGAATTCGAGTCCAACCTTCAATCCGCCGACGTAAGGCTTCACCGCCTCGGCGATGGCCAAAGCACGCGCGAGGTCGGGCGTGTCGAGCGCCACGAAGACAGGATTGGGGAAGAGCGCCGAAGTCAAATAAAGCCTTTCACATCAACACTATCGGCGCGCACTGGCGCGCCTCAGGCGCCGCCCTCGTGACCGTTCAGCCGTTCGCGCAATTCCTTGCCGGTGCGAAAGAACGGCGCGCGCTTCTCATCGACGGAAACCGGTTCGCCCGTGCGAGGGTTGCGACCCATGCGCGCCGGTCGAACCTTTACAGAGAAGGCGCCAAACCCGCGAAGTTCCACACGATGTCCTTCGGAGAGCGCCTTCGTGATGCGGTCGAGCACCGTCGACACGATCCGCTCCACGTCACGATGATAAAGATGCGGATAGCGTGCGGTCAGTTGTGCCACCAGTTCGGACTTGATCATCCCCTTCGCCCCTAGGAAGACGGTTCGCAAAAAACCGCCTCACAGATGTTAACCCTGTCAGAGCCGCGCCCGGCCGTCAACGGGAAGCCACTGAATTAGCAGGATTTTCCAGAAATGTGTCGGAAATCACTCAGGCGGCGTGAAAATGTAGCAGCGGCTGGTTACCGGGGTCAGGCGCCGGGAGGCAAACGCCGCCGCAGCCCGACCGTAAACGAAGTGTAAAGACGGATTACACCGCCGGCGTCACGTTCAATGCC
Organism: Alphaproteobacteria bacterium; assembly: GCA_028871345.1. Lineage (GTDB taxonomy): Bacteria > Pseudomonadota > Alphaproteobacteria > Micropepsales > Micropepsaceae > Rhizomicrobium. The sequence continues at coordinate 139,903 of JAGWNK010000002.1, forward strand.
AAATGTAAAGTTCCGTGACACTGGTAACCCTCTGTCCATCTTCGGCCCCTGGCGAATCAGGGGGATTTCGTCTGGCCCGCTCCTTGCTCTCTTTACCCGTGAGGCTGGTGCGCCCCGGCACGTCCGGGGTCTTGGGAGAACTATGACCATGGGTATCCGTTCGACATGGGTCGCGGCGGCGGCCATCCTGGTGGCTGGGTTCGCCACTGTGGCACCGGCACAGGCGACGTCCATCACCTATGATTTCACGATCGACGGCTGCACGTCAGGCTGCGGCGCCACGAACTACGGCACCGTCACGGTCACCGACCTGACCGGGGGCGGCGTCGATGTCAGCCTGTCGCTGATCAGTTCGGCCGGTCTTTGGTCCACCGGCGCACTGGATAACCAGCAGCTGGACTTCAACCTGAAAAGCGTATCGGGCCTGACCATTACGGGCCTTCCCAGCGGCTGGAGCTACTCCACGGGGACATACCTCGTGCATGGCGGGTTCGGCACGTTCAACGTGGCACTGTCCTGCGGCACGACCTGCGGAAAGAACAAGGGCGTGTACGACACCTTCCCGCTGGACTTCCACATCACCAACAAGTCGGTCACGACCTCGTCGTTCTTGATCGGCACCGGCTCGACCAACGACGCCTATTTCGTGGCCGACATCAGCAACACGGCCGGCAAGAACACCTATACGGGCCGCATCGGCGCCACGCTCGGCGACAGCACAGACGTTCCGGAACCGGCGACGCTGGCACTCCTCGGGGCCGGCCTGGCGGGCATGGGCGCGATGCGCCGCCGCCGCAAGGCGAAGACGGCCTGAGGCATGCGACTTTGATCTGCGAACGGCGGCTCCAAAGCGCCGCCGGCTCGCGTTTTTAGGCGGCATCACGACAGGCTCGATGTAAAGGTGGATTACAGCGCCTGCGCCTGTAGTGGCTGGGAGTGTAAACCGGGCTGACAATGGTAACCCTGGGGTCATGTTCAACCCTTTGAAATCAAGGGGTTGGGGCCTGGCCCGCTCCTTGCTCGGTTTGCAGCGGATTGGCGTGCCCCTGAGGGGGGTGTTGGGAGAGCATGATGGGGACGCGTTCGAAATGGATTGCTGCCGCGGCAGCCCTGGCAGCTGGGCTGGCGGTTCAGTTCGCGACCGTTGCGCCCGCTCAAGCCTCGGTTTTGACGTACGATTTCACGATCGACGGATGTTCGTCGGGCTGCGGCGCGACCGACTACGGCACGATCACGGTCACCGACCGCGCGGGGAACGCGGGCGTCGACGTCAGCCTGACGCTGATCAGCTCGGCCGGGCTGTGGTCCACGGGCGCGCTGGACAATCAGCAGCTGATCTTCAACCTGGCCAGCGTCTCGGGATTGACGATCACGGGCCTGCCGACGGGCTGGAGCTCTTCAACCGGATCTTTCACCCCCAAGGGCGGCTTCGGAACCTTCGACGTGGCGCTGTCGTGCGGCTCGACCTGCGGCAAGAGCGCCGGCGTCTACAAGACGTTCCCGCTGACCTTCTCGATCACGACCGCATCGGTCCACACCTCGTCTTTCCTGATCGGCACCGGTTCGACCAACAACGCCTATTTCGTGGCCGACATCAGCAACAGGGTCGGGAGCAAGACCTACACGGGCCGCATCGGCGCGACCTTGCATCACCATGTCGTTCCGGAGCCGGCTACGCTGGCGCTGCTTGGCGCGGGCCTGGCCGGGATGGGCGCCATGCGCCGCCGCAAGAAAGCCAAAGCGGCCGCCTGAGGCAGCGTCCAACAAGGACATCCACGACGGCGGCTGCGGCCGCCGTTTTTTCGGTTCGCGACAATTCGCGGCTCCCAATCAACGCGGCGTAAGGATAATTGCGGATAATCGATTCCAGCGGCCGGGATTATTTGTCCCGACGCGTTTGATGCCGGTGACTCCGTGTTCCAGCTTGTCCAGCAGCAGGCCTCTGAATGGGCCCCTTACCTGATCGGCGCAGCTCTCGCCGTGTCGTTCCTGGCGGCCTGCGGGCTCCTCTAGGGAACGTCAGGACCGGGTCCAATCTCCGACGACGTCCGCCTCCCGGATGTCCGGCGGCGCTGCCAGCCGGTCGCTGGCGCAGTCGCGCACGCCCTGCAACACCGTGCCGGCGCGATTGGCTTCGCGCGCCGTCTCGTCCTGAAACGCATCGACGATCACGAAGGTCTGCGGGTCGGTCCGCACCGCCAGCCACGCGACATTGCCCGGTTCGAGCGCCACAACGCTGCGCATGTCCTCCACCATGCGGGCGACCGCCGCTTCCTGTCCCGTTCGAGCCTTGAGCTCGATGTGAAGCGCGACGCCGGGCATGCGCGTTCCTCCGGCTACCCCGAGGTCAACGCGCGAATGGGCCGACGGTGCCGCGCCGTGTAAAACACCGCCCTACGTCACCGGCGCCAACGCAACCCAGGATGAGCGGTGGCCTTAACCCCAACAGGAAATTCCGATGAATGGGGAACTTTCCTGATCGAAATCGGCGGAACTGACGATATAGTCGGCACGAAGACTTGTGGGATTGTGTCGTGTGGACTGCACTGCGGCGGCAGTATCGCGATTTCGTGTTCTTCTTCTTCGGAGCGGCATTCACGGGCTCGCTTCTGCTGGCGATCGGGATCATCACCAAGCTTTAGGCATCCGAAAGCCGAGCACTCACGAAGGGCGCGGCCTCGGTGCCGCGCCTTTTCCGCATCCGGAGCCTCCGTCGCGGCAGAGGAACGAAACGCCGTGTTGTCGCTGATGCGGAAATATGCCGACGTTCCCATGAGCCTCGCCGACGCCTGCATCGTGCGCATGACCGAAACGGCAACGAATCCGATCGTGCCCACGACCGACGCCGATCTCAGAATCTACCGCCGGCACGGTCGTCAGACGATTCCTTGCGTCATGCCCCGCTGACGAAAAAGGCGCGGGGAGACCCGCGCCTTTTGGCGGATGGGTTTGGTCGAAGACCGCCCTCCACCTGGTCCGGCTTGCGCCGGACCGACCTCCCCACAAGGGGGAGGTTGGAGGACTGCATCACTCTTCTTCTTCGCCGTCTTCCTTCTTGCCGCGGCGCTTGAGGGCGGCGCCCAGGATGTCGCCCAGCGAAGCGCCGGAGTCCGACGAACCGTATTGGGCGACGGCTTCCTTCTCTTCCGCCACTTCGCGGGCCTTGATCGACAGCGCGATCTTGCGGCTCGCCTTGTCGACCGAGGTGACCATGGCATCGACCTTGTCGCCCTTGCCGAAGCGCTCCGGGCGCTGGTCGTTGCGGTCGCGCGCCAGATCGGAGCGGCGGATGAAGGACCGCGCCCCGCCGTCGAGCTCGACCTCGATGCCGCCGTCGTTCACTTCGGTGACCGTGACGGTGACGACCGAACCCTTTTTCAACGGGCCGGCCTTCTCGATCGGATCGGAGCCGAGCTGCTTGATGCCCAGCGAGATGCGCTCCTTCTCGACGTCGACGTCGAGCACCTTGGCCTTGATGACCTGGCCCTTCTGGAAATCGGCGACGGCCTGGTCGCCCGCCTTGTCCCAGGCGATGTCGGAAAGGTGCACCATGCCGTCGATGTCGTCGGCGACGCCGACGAACAAGCCGAACTCGGTGATCGACTTGATCTCGCCTTCCACGACCGTTCCCGGCGGGTGGCTGGCGGCGAAGGCCACCCAGGGATTTTCCTGGGTCTGCTTGAGGCCGAGGGAGATGCGCCGCTTGTTGGAGTCCACTTCGAGCACCTGGACGTCGACGTCGGCGCCGGGGGCGACGATCTTCGACGGCGCGACGTTCTTCTTGACCCACGACATCTCGCTGACATGCACCAGGCCTTCGACGCCCGGCTCCAGCTCCACGAAGGCGCCGTAATCGGTGACGTTGGTGACCTTGCCCTTGAAGCGGGAGCCCACCGGATACTTGGCGCCGACGCCTTCCCAGGGATCGGTCTGCAGCTGCTTCATGCCCAGCGAGATGCGCTGGGTCTCGTGGTTGATCTTGATGATCTGCACGGTGACCGTCTGGCCGACCGACAAGACTTCCGTCGGATGGCTGACGCGCCGCCAGGCGATGTCCGTGACGTGCAGCAGGCCGTCGACGCCGCCCAGATCGACGAAGGCGCCGTAATCGGTGATGTTCTTGACCACGCCTTCCACCACCTGCTTCTCCTGCAGGCTGGCGACCAGCGAGGAACGCTCCTCGGCGCGGCGCTCTTCGAGCACGGCGCGGCGCGACACCACGATGTTGCCGCGGCGCCGGTCCATCTTCAGGATCTGGAACATCTGCGGCTGGTTCATCAGGGGCCCCACGTCGCGCATCGGGCGGACGTCCACCTGCGAACCCGGCAGGAAGGCCACGGCGCCGTCGAGATCGACGGTGAAGCCGCCCTTGACGCGGCCGAAGATCACGCCCTGGACGCGGGTCTGTTCGTTGAACGCCCTCTCCAGACGGATCCAGCTCTCCTCGCGACGGGCCTTGTCGCGCGACAGCACGGCCTCGCCCAGCGCGTTCTCGACGCGCTCCAGATAGACTTCCACCTCGTCGCCGACCACGACCTTGGCCGGGAGGCCCGGCATGGAAAATTCCTTGAGGCTGACGCGCCCTTCGGTCTTCAGGCCGACATCGACGACGGCGAAATCGTTCTCGATGGAGACCACCCGGCCCTTGATGACGGAGCCCTCGGCGGGCGACTGGGTGACGAAGCTCTCTTCGAGCATCGCCGCGAAATCGTCGCGGCTGGGGCTGGCGATGGATTCATCGCGGACCTTGGTGACGGCGTGCTGATGGCGGGCCATGTATTTCCTTCGGTTTCAAAACGTGTCTGCCGACCGGATCGCTCCGGCGGACTTCCAGACGGGCGCGCGCCCGCATGGCGGTTCAAGATCGGAAAAGTTCGGGAGGCTCGAGGGCGACGCCGGGTCTCCTTTACCCCTTGGCGAGCGCCTTGAGCGCGTTCTCGACGCTGGGTTCGACCAGGGCGAGGGCTGCCGCGAACGCCGCGTCTATATCCAAATCCGAGGTATCCAGCAAGCGCGCGTCGGGCGCGGGCTTCAGCGGCGCCACGGGCCGGTTGCGGTCGCGGGCGTCACGGGCCTCGATATCGGCCAGAATGGCGGATTCCGGCGGAGCGGCCCCGGCCGCCGACAGTTCCAGCCAGCGCCGGCGGGCGCGAACCCCGGGCGCCGCATCGACGAACAGCTTGGCGGTGGCATCGGGGCAGACGATGGTGCCGATGTCGCGGCCGTCGATCACGGAACCCTTCAACCCGCCGGGCGGCCGGGCGGCGAAGTCGCGCTGGAAGGCCAGCAGCGTGGCGCGAACCGCGGGAAAGGCGGAGACCACCGAAGCCACGTTGCCCATGGCGCGGCTGCGGATGGCGGGATCGTAGCGGCGGGCGGGATCGAGCGCGCGGGCCGCAGCCAGCGCGTCGGCCTCGCTGGCGGGATCGCCATGGGCCTCGGTCACGCCGAGCGCCACCAGGCGGTAAAGCGAGCCGGAATCGAGATGGGCGAAGCCAAAATGCTGCGCCAGCCGCTTGGCCAGCGTGCCTTTCCCCGACGCGGCGGTGCCGTCAACGGCGATGATGATGCTCATGAACGGTCAATCAGCTCCACGACCTGCCCGTGTACCAAGCAGGTGCGGCCCCGGCCAAACCGCACCACTGCCAGTCGTCCAGCGTTTCGATAGACAACTGTCTCTTGTAAACCCGGTAGCATGGAAACAGGACCGAGTACCAATAGCCAAGGTCACGCAGCTTGCGTCGCAGTTTGTCGCTATCCATGCCCAGTGAAAGTTCGGTTGCGGCGAGCGTGCCCGATGGGCTTCCGAAATCCAATACCCGGGCTTCCAATTGGATGGTTCGGCCGCCGTCGATTCGCAGCTCCACGGGCGCCACAACTCGGATACCGAGATCGATGGCCGCATGCGCCCAGGAATTCGATATCGCCACATCGATCGGCATCGCTCGCGGTCTCAGATCTATCAGGAAATCGGCGAGGGTCTCATGCGGCTTCGATCGCCGCTCCCAGCCCGCGCATCAGGGTCTCGAAATCCGGGAAGGAGGTGGCGATCATGCGCGTGTCGTCCACCATCATCGGATTCTGCGAGGCCAGGCCCATCACCAGGAACGCCATGGCGATGCGGTGATCCATGTGGGTCGTCACGGTGCCGCCGCCGCGCACGGCGCCGGCCCCCTCCACCACCATGCCGTCGTCGAGCTCCTGCACCGTGACCCCGGCGGCGCGAAGGCCGGCGATGATGGCGGCGAGGCGATCGCTTTCCTTCACCCGCAATTCGTCGAGCCCGCGCATCACGGTCGGGCCGTCGGCGAAGGCGGCCGCCACCGCCAGGATGGGATATTCGTCGATCATCGAGGGCGCCCGTTCGGGCGGGACCTCCACGCCTTGCAAGGACGAAGCACGCACCATCAGGTCGCCGACCATCTCGCCACCGCTCTCGCGCGGATTTGACACGACGATGTCGGCGCCCATCTCGCGCAACGTGTCGAACAGACCGGTGCGGCGGGCGTTGAGCAGCACGCCGGGGATCGAAAGATTCGAACCCGGCACGATCAGGGCCGCCACCGCCGGGAAGGCCGCGGACGACGGGTCGCGCGGCACGTCGACCGGGACCGCGGTGAGCTCGGCCTCGCCCATGACCGAGATCGCCTCGCCGCCCTCCGGCAGCGCCTCGATGGCGACCGCGGCCCCGAACGCCTTCAGCATGCGCTCGGTGTGATCGCGAGTGAGTTGCGGCTGCGTCAAACGCGTGCGGCCGGGCGCATTAAGCGCCGCCAGCAACAATGCCGACTTCACCTGCGCCGAAGCCACCGTGATGCGATAGTCGATGCAGATCGGCTGGGCCGCGCCCTTCAGCATCACCGGCATCAAGCCGCCGTCGCGGGCCTCATATTCGGCGCCGAACAACGTCAGCGGCTCAAGCACCCGCCCCATCGGCCGCTTGCGCAGGGACGCATCCCCCGTAAACACGGCCATCACGGGGGTGGTGGCCATGGCGCCCATCATCAGGCGTGAGCCGGTGCCGGAATTGCCGAAATCCAGGACGTCATCGGGTTTGCGCCAGCCGCCGACACCGGTGCCGTGGACCCGCCACTCCCCCTGCCCATCGCGCACCACCAGGGCGCCGAAGGCCCGCACGGCATTGGCGGTGTTCAGCACGTCTTCGGCCTCGAGAAGGCCGGAAATCCGCGATTCTCCGATCGCCATGCCGCCCAGGATGAGGGCCCGGTGGGAAATGGACTTGTCGCCCGGGACCAGCGCCGTCCCCGCCAGGGGCGGCGAACGTCGGGCTTTGAGCGGACGGGCGGAGGCCGGCATCTTCAGTCCTTTGGGAAACATCCGGATTGGCTATCTGAACCGTATGCCGCGTCAAGCCCACTTCCCTATCGCAGGTTACCGCCGGGCGGAATTCGGCTTTGACAGGCCCCCTCAACCGTGGCAAACGACGCGGCCTCCGGAAGCGTCAACCTCGCGGGAACGACAGAATTGGTCAAAGCTGATCTCGGAACGAAACGTGTTTGCCCGAGTTGCGGGGCGCGCTTCTACGATCTCTCGAAACGACCCATCGAATGTCCGAAATGTTCTTTCGCGTTCGAGCCGGAGTCGCTCTACAAGCAGCGCCGCCCGCGCCAGCCCGAACCGGTGGCGGCCGAGCCCGCACCCGCCGACGCCGAAGACGAGGAGGAGGTCGAGGAGGCCGAGGAAGCCATTGTCGAGCCGGTCGAGGGTGAACCCGAGGTCGAGACGGCAACGGAATCCGACGACGAGGAAGAAGCGGCGCCCGAAGAAGCGGAGGCGGCCGGCGCCGGCATGACGGTGATCGAAGGCGACGAAGACGCCGCGATCGAGGAGATCGAAGGCGAGGACGTCGAGGAAGACGAAGAAGACGAAGGTCTGCTCGAGGAAGTCGAAGAAGACGAAGACGACGTCAGCGGCATCATCGACGCGGACATCGAAAAGGACGAACGTTAGTTTCCTCCCGGTCCCCACGCCGGGAATGCATTGGGGCCATAGCTCAGCTGGGAGAGCGCCTGCATGGCATGCAGGAGGTCAGCGGTTCGATCCCGCTTGGCTCCACCATCCTCCGCCGCAACGGCGCAGTCCTCGAATTGGCGGTCGCCACCGATCCGGCTTTGCTTCCACAATCTCGACCGAAAGCCATGCGACGGCCGGCTCGGCCGCGCCCTTCGCCCGCGACCGGGCTCCGTCGATCACCCTCTCCCCGTGGAAGGATCACTTCGGTGCGCGATGGGGCAGCGACACGGATCGGATCTCGAAGGCGGCGGCGATGACATCCAGGACGCCCCTCAGGTTCTTCAGAACGTCCACATCGCGAAAGCGCAGGACGCGGTAGCCGTGGCCGCTCAACCATGCGCTCCTCTGCTCATCGCAGGCGGCCTCCGGCCCGTTCGGTCCGTCAAGTTCGATGACCAGCATCGCACCGGGACAGAAAAAGGCGACGACGTAAGGCCCCACGCGGCAGCCGCGCCGGAAGCGCTGGCCCGCCATCTGCGTTTTTCGCAGGACCGACCACAACGTCCGCTCGGCGTCGGACTCACGCGCCGGCCGGCCGTGCATCAAGCCGTGACGGCGGCGTAGCGGTGAATGACGCTGCATATGCCCTGCCCGAAAAACCTTCAGGATTTCCCGAGCCCTCACACGAGAAGACCGGAAAGTGTACGCCTGGTTTCCGATTCGATCTCGCATGTCGATGATACCCCGGCCGGCACGCCGGGCGTGCGGCTGTCCGAATTTGCCACCTTGCCATCGGCGCGGTGCCGCGTCATGAAGCGCGCCGACTGAGGCCCTGCCGACACAGTTGCGACAAGACAGGGGCGAGGGCGGCAGGTTAGTGTGGCGCAGGCTTGCTAAACGCGGGGCCAGATTGAAAGGCAAGCGATTTTGAGTGCTTTTATCGACGCCCGGAACGTTCCTTCGGGCACCGTCCTGGAACCGGACTTGGCAATCATCGGCGGCGGCCCCGTCGGGATATCGCTCGCGCTTAGCCTGGCGAATACGCCGCTGCACGTCGCGCTGCTGGAAAGCGGCGGCATGACGTTCGATTCCAAGACGCAGGCCCTCTATGAGGGGGCACGCGTCGGCGCTCCCTACCTGACGCTCGAAGCCTCGCGCCTGCGCTATCTGGGCGGCAGCTCCAACCATTGGGGCGGCTGGTGCCGCCCGATGGATGCGATCGACTTCGAAGAACGCAGCTGGCTGCCCTATTCCGGCTGGCCGATCACCAAGAAGGACATCGACAAGTATTTCGCGCGCGCCCATGCGCTGTGCGAAGGCGGCACCCTGCTCTACGACCGGGCCGGCAAGTACGCCTCCGAAATGGGACCCGCCATCGCGCTCGGCGACGGAGGCGTCACCACGCGATGGTTCCAGTTCTCGAAGATGCGCGGCAGCATGCTGCCGACGCATTTCGGCGACCGCTATGCGGACGACCTGAAGCGGATCCCGCGGCTGCAGGTTTACCTCCATGCCAACGCGACCAGGCTCGGGCTGAACGCGGGCGGCAAGAATATCGACGAGATCGATGTCGCCACGCTGACGGGCCGCAAGTTCAAGGTGAAGCCAAAAGCCGTGGTGCTGGCCACCGGCGCCGTGGAGGCCGCACGCCTGATGCTGGCGTCGAACGACGTGGTGACGGCGGGCGTGGGCAACGAACACGATCTGGTGGGCCGCTTCTTCGCCGATCACCCCATCCCGCGCGACACCGCCACGCTGGTGATTTTCGACGGCAAGCTTTCCCCCTACTACACCGAGCAGCAGACCTTCCGCGGCGCCATCCTGCGCGCCGGGTTGTTTCCCAGCGAGGCCTTCCGCCGCGCGAACGCCGTGATGGGATCGTCGATCACCATCGAAAACAGGGTCGACCTCGACGATCTCGCCTCAGCCGCCGTCGCCACGACCGCCGCCGCGATCGGGGTGGACGCCGGGGACGCCATCGCCTTCTCGCTCGGCTGCGGCATGGAAGTGACGCCAGATCCCGAGCGCCGATTCACGCTCGACACCGACAAGGACGCGCTGGGCATGCCGAAGCTGAAGCTTCACATGCGCATCGCCGACAGCGACTTCGCCCACTTCCGCCAGACACTGAAGGAACTCGGTCGCCAGCTCCTGGAATCGCGGGCCGGCATGCTGCGACTGAACCTGAAAACGCGCGAAGACTGGCTCGACGGACTGGACTGGGGCAACCATCACATGGGTACGACGCGGATGCATGCCGATCCGCGCAAAGGCGTCGTGAACGCCAATCTGCTGGTCCATTCGGTGGCGAACCTTTATGTGGCGGGAACCGGCGTCTATCCGACCTACGGGGCGGCGAACCCGACGATCAACCTGATCGCCCTGGTGCTGCGGCTCGCCGATCATCTCAAGGGCGGGTTGCGATGAAGGACGTCTTCACGCGGCGCAACATCCTGATCGGCGCCGGCGGCGTCGCCGCCGTTGCGGGCGCCGTAGTGGGTGGCCGCTACGTCTTCAGGAAGCGATACGCGCCGAGCCCATACGACGACCTGCTGGCCAAGCTGAACGACCGCGACGCGGCGGCGCAGCTCGGCGAATCGGTCCTCGCCGACAGCGACGATTTCGACGCCAAGGCGGTGGCCGACGACGTGCGCGCGCGCCTGCAGAACAAGACGCTGGTGCAGGCCACGGCCGTCGATGCCGGCGAAGGACGCGTGATGGAGGCCGGCGGCTGGATTCTGCCCGAGACCCTGGCGCTGCTCTGCGCTTTGGCGGCGAAGGCGGCCAGCTAAGAAGGCGCGCGGCGGGCCGGAGTGAGGCCGCGCAGGGAATTGCCTAGATAGACGTCGCCCGTCAGATCTTCGGGCCGCAATACGCCTTCCTCGCATCGTCCTTGCGCGATCAGCGATTGCCGCAGCACGCCCTCGAGAATGCCCGCCGACAGCGGCGGCGTGACAAGCCGGCCGCCGCGCCTCACGAACACGCTGGTGCGGCTGCCTTCCGCCACTTCGCCGCGTTCGTTGACGAAGACGACTTCGTCGCAGGCGCCGTCCCTGGCGAGGCGAACGAACTCCGCCTCGTATAGATCGCGCCAATCCGTCTTGTGGCGGGCGAGCACATCGGCACTGCGGACGCGAAGGGGCGAGATCGCGAAGCTCCAGGACGGCTTGCCCGGCGGCAGCGGCGCGGCCGTGCAGTTGAACCGGCCCTGTTCGCCGAGCGACAAGCGCAGGCGGAGCGCAACGTTTTGGGTGCCCCCCTCGCCGGCTCTCCCGCCGTTTACGGAGGAAGAAGGCAGCGCGGCTTGCAGGGTCTGCCGGGCTTGTCCTTCGTCGAAGGCGATGTTGAAGATCCTGGCCGAGCGGGCCATGCGTGAAAGATGAAGATCGAGGCGCACGAAGCCCTCGTCGGGCGACCAGCGCAGTGTCTCGATCAGTCCCAGCGGCCGGCGGCCAGCGTCGTAATAGCGCGCCTTGAGAAGGCACTCCGCATATTCGGCCGCGACGTCGGAATCCTGCACGACCGCACCGCCGATGCCGAGTTCGCCCTCGCCGCCGGCGATCGTCAGGGTGCGAATGGCGACGTTGAACGCGGCAGAACCGTCGGGCGCAAAACAGCCGATGGCGCCGCAATAGATGCCGCGCCGGTCGGCCTCGAGGTCGGCGATCACTTCCATGGCGCGGATCTTGGGGGCACCCGTCACCGAGCCGCAGGGAAACAGCGCCCGCAGCAGATCGGCCGCCGACAGGCCGGGCTTGAGTTGCGCCGTCACCACCGAAATCATCTGATGCAGCGTCGGATAGGTCTCCACCGAGAACAGCTGCGGCACCGAGACCGAGCCCGTGCAGGCCAGCCGTCCCAGGTCGTTGCGCAACAGATCGACGATCATCAGGTTCTCGGCGCGGTCCTTGGGGCTCTCCGCCAGGCCGCGCCGCGCCAGGAGATCGGAGACGTCGTCGGCGCCGCGCGGGGCGGTGCCCTTCATCGGTCGCGCGGTGATCGTGCCGTCGCGCGTCACGGAGAAGAATAGCTCCGGCGACAGACTGAGAATGCGGCGCTCGCCGTCGTCGACATAGGCCGCATGCGGTGCGGCCGAGCGCGCGCGAAGCCGGCGATAAAGCGCCAACGGATCGCCGGCAAAGGCAAAGCGTGAGCGGAAGGTCAGGTTCGCCTGGTAGATGTCGCCGGCCGCGATCAGCGCCTTCACCCGCGCGAAGCGAACCCCATACGCGGCCTCGTCCCAATCGTGCCGCAGGGGTCCCGCATAGGCCCGGCCGGCCGACCAGCGCTCGAGAGCGACCTCGATCCCTTCGGCCTCGATCACCGCGGGCGCATCGAAGACACCGAACCACAGCAGCGGCAGGACACGGTTGTGCGGCGCCCGCTGCGTCAGCTTCGCCTCCAGGAAGTAACCCAGTTCGTAGGACACGTAGCCGGCAACGAACTGTCCGGCCGCGCGCGCTTCCTCAACGGCATCGAGCGCCCGGCGCACTTCCTCCGGCCTGTCGGCGCGGATGACCTTATGAGGCCGAGAGAAGGCCTTGAGCCGCCGTTCCGCGGCATCGTCGAGGATCAGGCAGGGTGTCGACATCGGCCGCCCTTGTGCCGCGCCAGGGTCCGAGGGGCAACACTCTTGCACAGGCGAAGTCATTGGTCGTTCAGGATGTTAGCCCCAAGACCTTGATTTCGCTGCCCGGCACCCCACATTCTGTCCGGTGGCAGTGCCTCGATGGGCTGCCGGACCCCCCGGGGAACCGGGCAAAGCCGCTTAAGGAGGGCTTTGAGAATGAACCGAACGCCATATTTCAACAGTCCGTTTCTCTTGGGATTCGAGCATCTGGAACGGTTGCTCGAGCGCACCGCCAAGACGGCGGGCGACAGCTACCCGCCCTACAACATCGAGCAGTCCGACGAGAACAGCCTGCGCATCACGCTGGCCGTCGCGGGGTTCAGTCAAGAAGAGTTGAACGTGACCGTGGAAGGCCGTCAGCTCGTGATCCGGGGCAAACAGTCGGAGAACAACGACAAGAATTTCCTGCATCGCGGCATCGCCGCGCGGCAGTTTCAGCGCGCCTTTGTCCTAGCGGAAGGCATCGAAGTGGCTGGCGCAAGTTTAGAACACGGGCTGCTGTCGGTGGAACTCGCCAGACCCAAAACCAACACAATCGTACGCAATATTGAGATCAAGGCGGGGCAAACGCCGAAGAGGTCCGTGTCATGACCGACAAGACATTCACGATTCCGACGGCGATGGACGAGGGCCGTCTCGCCTACATCAAACCGACCGGCAGCGCGGAAGCCCACCGCCTTGGCATCATCCCGCCCGGCATCGAACTGCCGCCCGGCACGAAGATTTATGTCGTCCACGGCGCCGACGGAGCCGTGCTCGGATTCACCGACGCCTGGGAATCTGCCTATGGCGCAGCGGTGCAGAACGAATTGACCCCGGTCAGCGTGCACTGATCCTCCCTCCCGCGAAGACTGAGGGCGGAAGCCGAGCTTCCGCCCTTTTTCTTGTGTGCCGGATCGCCAGCCGCCGGATCTCCAAAGCAACAAATGATGCACCGCCGGCACGGCGTACTGCGGCTTCAATCCTTCCACGGCGTGGTCAGGCCGCGACGGAACTGGTGCCCGACGGTTCCGTCAGGATCGCATAAAGGACTTCGGCGTTGCTGGCCGAACGAAGCTTCTCGCAGGCCGCCTGATTGCGCAGCAGCCGGGAGACCCGCGCCAGGGCCTTCAGGTGATCGGCGCCCGCGCCTTCCGGCGCCAGCAGCATGAACACGAGATCGACCGGCTGGTTGTCCACCGCGTCGTAGGCGATCGGCGTCTCGAGCCGCGCGAACACGCCCATGATCTTGTCTAGATCGGCGACCCGGCCGTGCGGAATGGCGATGCCCTGCCCCACGCCCGTGGTGCCCAGCCGCTCGCGCTCCGTCAGCACCTCGAAAACCCGCCGCTCCGGCAGATGCGTTAACTGTGCCGCGCGCGCCGAGAGATCGTGAATGAGCTGCTTCTTGTCTTTGGGCTTGAGGCCGGTGAGAACGCCTTCTGGACTTAGCAAATCTGCAATCTGCATGACCGGCCTTTGAATTAGATGCCCCCGCAAAGGGATCAGGGTAAACATCTATCCGAGTGATTAACCGCAACTTCGCTGGAGATTTATTGTTGCCCGGCACCTTGGCCTTTTTGCGTCACAAAAGCACCGCATCAGCAGGGCCTCGTTCGAAGGGCGGGGACCATTAGTCCGAGGTCCCGACAAAGTCAACGCTTGAAATTAGCGAATGCCAGCATTCGGCGATTCCGACGAACGCAAGCGGCGGCGCTCGACGGAAGATGGGATTCGCATGGCCTCCCGGTACTTCGCGACCGTCCTGCGAGCGATGTTCACGCCGTCGGCCGTGAGCAGATTCACGATGCGGTCGTCGGACAGAATCTCGCGTGCGTCCTCGCGTTCGATCATCTCGCGGATGCGGTCGCGCACCGCTTCGGCGGAATGCGCCTCGGCGCCGTTGACGGAATTGATCGCCGCCGTGAAGAAGTACTTGAGCTCGAACAGGCCGCGCGGCGTCGAGACGTACTTGTTCGAGGTGACGCGACTGACCGTCGATTCGTGCATGCCGATGGCGTCCGCGATGGTGCGCAGGTTGAGCGGCCGCAGATGGCGCACGCCGTAGGTCAGGAAGCCGTCCTGCTGGCGCACGATCTCGGTGGCGACCTTGAGAATGGTGCGGGCGCGCTGATCCAGGCTCTTCACCAGCCAGTTGGCGCTGTTGAGGCAGTCGGCCAGGTAGTTCTTCGAATCCTTGTCGCGGGCGTGGGACGACACCTTGGCGTAGTAGCGTGCGTTCACCAGAAGCCGCGGCAAGGTGTCGGAATTCAACTCCACGAACCAGCCGCCATCGGGACCCTCGCGGACGATGACGTCGGGCACCACCGGCTGCACAGGCTCCGAGCTGAACGACAGGCCCGGCTTGGGCGACAGGGCGCGGATCTCGAGGATCATGTCGGCGATGTCGTTGGCGTCGACGCCGCAGAGATGGCAGAGCTGCGCCACGTCGCGTCTGGCAACCAGGTCGAGATGCGCCAGCATCGCCTGCATGGCGGGATCGAGACGGTCCTTGTCCTTGAGCTGCAGCGCCAGGCACTCGGCGAGATCATGGGCGCCGACGCCCACGGGATCGAAGCCCTGCAGCACGCCGAGCACCTCGCGCACGACGGTGCGATCCGCGCCGAGGCGCTGGGACAGCTCGTTGATGTCGGTGCGCAGATAGCCGGCCTCGTCGATGGCATCGATCAGCGCCACGCAGATGAGCCGGCGCTCGGCGTCCAACGCCGCGATCGTCAGCTGATCGAGAAGGTGGTCTTTCAGCGTGCCGCCGTCGGCCACCGTCGATTCCAGGAGGTCTTCGTCGCCGTCGAAGGGCTGCGACGATCTCACCGTGGTCCAGTCCGCGAGCGGACCGGAGGGCAACGGCGGGCTCGCGGCCTCGCCGCCATCGTAAAGATCGTCGCCCGAAGCGTCCATGTCGGCGCACTTGCTGAAATCTTCGCGCGCCAGTTCGGCCTCGAGCGGCTGCGCCGGCCCTTCCGGTTCGGGCGGCGTCTCGCGCTCCGCCTCGACGGGCGTCCCTTCCTCGCGCTCGAGCAGCGGATTCTTCTCCAGCTCCTGTTCGCAATAGGCGGCGAGCTCGATGTTCGACAACTGCAGCAGCTTGATCGCCTGCTGCAGCTGCGGCGTCATCACCAGGGACTGTCCCTGGCGCATCTCGAGGCGCTGACTCACCGCCATTGTCGGGACTCCGCCCACGTCGATGCCGTAGCTGGACGGTGGTCGACGCCAGAAACCAGAAGCACGAAATCAGAAATCAGAAACAAGCCAGAAGACATCCATCCGGCTTCTGACTCCCGATTTCTGATTTCTGCGATTTTCATAACGAAAATCGCTCCCCCAGATAGACGCGGCGAACGTCGCGGTCGCTGACGATGTCCTCGGGCGTGCCTTCCTTCAGCACCCGGCCATCGTGCAGGATGTAGGCGCGGTCGATGATGTCGAGCGCGTCGCGCACATTATGGTCGGTGATGAGAACGCCAACGCCGCGGTCCTTGAGGTGCCTGACGAGGTCGCGGATTTCGCCCACCGCGATGGGATCGATGCCGGCCAACGGTTCGTCGAGCAGGATGTAGGAAGGATGGGTCGCCAAGGCGCGGGCGATCTCGACCCGGCGGCGTTCGCCGCCCGACAGCGCGATGGCGGGCGTGTTGCGCACATGCGTGATGCCGAATTCGGCCAACAGCTCCTCGACCGCCGCCTCGAGCAGCCCCGGCTCGGGCTCGACCAGCTCAGCCGTGGCGCGGATGTTCTCCTCGGCCGTCAGGCCGCGGAAGATGGAGGCTTCCTGGGGCAGGTAGCCGATGCCGAGGCGCGCGCGGCGATACATCGGCATGCGCGTCACGTCGATGCCATCGACCTCGATGGCTCCCGCATCCACCGGGACCAAGCCCGTGATCATGTAAAAGCAGGTGGTCTTGCCCGCGCCGTTGGGTCCCAAAAGCCCGACCACTTCACCCCGGCGCACCGACAGGCTGACCGAGCGGACGACCGGGCGCTTCTTGAAACTCTTGGTGATGCGGGTCGCGACAAGCCCCTTACCGCCTTCCACCACGCGGGGACGGAGACCGGCCTTGGGCTCTTCTGGCAGCGGAACGGACTGGACCATGCGAAAACTGTGCCTGTTTGTGCTTAAAGAACTGTGAAATCTAGGGATTTTGGTTCTGGTTCGTCGTCGAAAACAACCCTTGGATGCGACCCTTCGTGCCCTCTCCGCCGTTGAGGGTCGCTTTGCCCGTCAGCAGATTGACGGTGAGCGCCTGCCCCCTCATGACGCCGGAATTGCCGGAACTGCCGGAACTGCTCGGATTGTTGACCAGCACGACATGACCGTTGAGCGTCACGACGCGCGGGTTCACGTCGTAGACGCCGTTGTCGCCCGTGGCGACTCCCGAGGGCGAGGTCACCACCACGCCGCCTTGCGCGAAGATCTTGTCGGGCTTGTTGTCGACCACGTGAAAGCGCACCGCGTCGGCATGCATGCTGACATCGCCCTGGCGGATGATGACGTTGCCGTAGAACACGCCGGTCTTCGAATTGGCGTCGGCGGCAAAATGATCCGCGGAATAGGAGATCGGCGCATTGGGATTGCTCATGCCCTTGCCCAGGATGGTGGTCTGCTGCGCGGCCGCCGCCATGGCGCACGCCCCCACCGCCAGTGCGGCCACGAATGCTCTCATCGTCTGTGTGCCTTCTTCGGATACATCACCATGCGGACATGGCCGTCGAGCTTGACCTGCTTCTTCAGGCGGTCGAAGTGGAAGCGGTCGGCCGCCAGAGAACCGAGCGGCCCCTGCCCCGTGACCTTTTCATTGCCCTCGAACGTGTTCTTGCGGATGTTCACGTCGGCGCTGTTGGTGTGCAGCTCGTAGCCGGTGTCGGTGTAAAGGGCGATGCCGCCGGTCAGCTTGAGCGTGCCGGCATCCATGTCGAACAGGCCCAAGGTCGCCGTGGCGTTCAGCCACTTCGAACCTTCGAACTGCATGTCGGCATCGACGTCCCTGAGCGTGGCGCGATGGCGGTTGACGGGGTCCTGGACAGCGCTGGCGGCGGTGACGACGAAGGGATTGCCCTTCTCGTCGGTGCCCGACAGGCGCGGCTTGGTCATGGTCAGATCGTGGCGCAGCAGCCCGGTCTGCTGCCACGCGAGCTGCATCTTGTCGGCGCGCCGCGGCATCACGGAATAGGCCACGACGGAAGCGACGATGACGGCTGCAGCCAGCGGCAGCGCCCGCTTCATCACCGCCACGAAACGCGAATAGCGCAGGGCCTGAAGCGCGGTCGAGCGGCTGTGCACCGTCCAGTCCTTCAAGGACCGGCGGTGCTGCTCCGGAGGCCTCTCCAGAGGCTGGGCAACCGCTTTGCGTCCGTCGCGGAACATCAGGTCAATCCTGCACGCAGGCAATCATGGATATGGAGCACGCCGACCGGTTTGCGAGTCTTGTCCTTGGCGTCCAGCACGAAAAGCTGAGTGATCTTCTTCTCATTCATGAAGGCGAGCGCCTCGGCTGCCAGCTGGTCGGGGCGGCCGACCTTCGGATCCCTGGTCATCACCTCGCCGGCCGTGCGGTCGAGAAGATCGCGATCCATGTGGCGGCGCAGATCGCCGTCGGTGATGATGCCGGCGAGCGCGCCCTTCCGGTCGAGAATGCCCACGCAGCCGAGGCTGCCGGAAGCCATGGTGAGCAGCGCATCACGCATCGACGCGTTTTCGCCGACCACGGGGACTTCCTTTCCCTTGTGCATGAGATCGGAGACGCGGATCAACATGCGCCCCAGGGCGCCGCCGGGATGGAGGTTGCGGTACTGGTCCACGGAAAAGCCCCGGCGCTCCATCAAGGCCACGGCCAGCGCGTCGCCAAGCACCAGCATCAACGTCGTGGAGGTCGTCGGCGCCAGCCCGTTGGGGCAAGCCTCTTTCACCCGCGGCAGCACCAGCGCCACGTCGGCGGCCTGCAGCAGCGTCGAATCCGGGTTGCTCGCCATGCCGATCAGCGGAATGCGGAAGCGTTTGGCATAGGTGATGAGATCGGACAGCTCCGAGGTCTCGCCCCGCCAGGACAGCATCAGGATCGCATCCTGGCGCGTCACCTCGCCGAGATCGCCGTGGCTCGCCTCGGCGGGATGGACGAAATGGGCGGGCGTGCCGGTCGAGGCCAGCGTCGCGGCCACCTTGCGGGCGATGTGGCCGCTCTTGCCAATGCCGCTGACTATCACTCGCCCCTTCGCGGCCAGAAGCACTTCCACCGCCCGGGTGAACTCCGCTCCGAGCGCCGAAGACAATGACTTGATGGCGTCGCGCGCCGACTCGAACACGCGATTGGCAGCCGCGAGATCGCCGGTGACCCTGGACGGACTGGAAATGACCTTGACGTCAGTAGGACGCATGCAATTACCCGTTCTGTCTGCCCTCGGGCAGACGTCGGCCTGGCGCCGCTATTGACCCGCCGGAACCAGCCCCCTAAGCGAAATTCATGCCAAATGTGGCCGAAGCGGCGCCCCGGTTCAAGGCAGCTTCTATACCGCGGTAAATGCCTGTCAATGCGCGAAAATATCGATGTCCGCCCAACCCGCCAGATCGAGCTCAACCCTGGCGGGCAGAAAATCGAAACAGGCCTTGGCCAAGGCCGCGCGGTGCTCCCGCGCCAGCATGGCGTCCAGCGCCTCCTTGAGGCGGTGAAGGTAGGCGACGTCGTTGGCGGCGTAGGCGAGCTGGCGCTCGGACAGTTCCGCAGCCCCCCAATCCGTGCACTGCTGCTCCTTGGACAAATCGACAGAGAGAAGCTCTTTCACCAAATCCTTCAGGCCGTGCTTGTCGGTGTAGGTGCGCACCAGCTTGGAAGCGATCTTGGTGCAGTAGACGGGCGTGGTGGTGACCCCCAGCCAGCGGCGAAACATGGCCACGTCGAAGCGGGCGAAGTGGAACAGCTTGAGGCTCCGGGGGTCCTCGAGCAGACGCTTCAGATTGGGCGCCGCATAGGCGCCGGCGTCGAACTGGACGGCGTGGCAGACGCCGTCGCCGGCGGAGAGCTGAACCAGGCAGAGGCGGTCCCGGAAGGGATTGAGGCCGAGCGTCTCGCTGTCGATGGCAATGATCGGACCCAGAGCGAGTCCGTCCGGCAAATCATTCTTGTGGAGCTTGATCTTCAAGTGTCACCTGCGCTGCGCACAATCATTTATTGTGCAACACATAGCGCCCGGCGGCGTGCCGGGCCAGCGCAACGTTCGGCCGCTGGGATCAGGCCAGTTCCAGCGCCGGCGACCGGCGCGGCGGGCGGGCCTCGCAGGTCCTGAGGAACCCCTGAAACATCCAAAGCAGCCAAAGGGTTCGCGAGTGATCCGCCCAGCCCTGGCGGTGGCTGTCGCACAGGCGCTTGACCAGCTTGAGGTCGAAATGCTCGCCCAGTCCTTCGGCGCCCGAGGCAAGTTGACGGGCGAACGCCTCGCCCAGCGACCCGCGGAACCACGACGCCAACGGCACGGAAAATCCCTGCTTGCGGCGATAGAGGACATCGTGCGGCACCAGCGGCTCCAGCGCCCGCTTCAGCACCACCTTACCTTCGCCGCCCGCCAGCTTCAGCGACCGCGGCAGGCCCATGCTCCATTCGACGAAGCCGGGATCGAGCATCGGCACGCGCACCTCGAGGCTGTTGGCCATGGCGGTGCGATCGACCTTGGTGAGGATGTCCCCCACTAGCCAGGTCTTCAGGTCGACATACTGCGCGACGGCGACCGGATCATCGCTCGGCGCCTTCGCCATATGCGCAGCGATCACGTCGCTGGCGCGATAGCCGCCGATGCGGCGGCGCAGTTCGGGCGAATAGAGGCTGTAGCGCGTGTCGTCGTCCACGACAGCGAGATTGTGGAAGTATCCCTCGGCGGCACTGCAGCCGAGCTCGCGGAAGGTCTGGCGGGCGCGCAGCGGCCGCGGCGCCCAGTCGAGCTGCGGATAAAGACGCCCCAGCGTGCCGAACAGGGGCTTGCGCAAGGCCTGCGGCAGCACGGCGCGAAACGCCTCCTCGCGGCCGTGGAATAGATAGCGGCGATAGCCGGCAAACAATTCGTCGCCTCCGTCGCCCGACAACGCCACCTTCACGCTGCGCCGCGCCAGCCTGGCGAGGCGGAAGGTCGGCAAAGACGAGCTGTCGCCGAACGGTTCGTCGAAGATGCCGGGCAGCGCGGCAACGGTGTCGAAATCGTCGGGGGAGACGACCTCGACCTGGTGCCTGGTGCCGTAGCGCGAGGCGACCGCTTCGGCATAGGCGCGCTCGTCATATTGGCGGTCGTCGAAGCCGATGGTGAAGCAATTGACCGCCTCCGGCACCGTCAGCGCCATCAGGCTGGTGACGGCGCTCGAATCCACGCCGCCGGACAGGAAGGACCCAACCGGCACGTCGGCGACGAGCTGGGAGCGGACAGCCGCACCGAGGCGCTCGCGCAGGGCGGCCGCGGCGTCGTCGAGACTGCGCTCGGATTCTCCGGTCGGCTTCGGGTCCCAGTACTGGCGGAAGCGCGGCGGCGAACCGCGGCGCAGGAGCAGCGTGGTGGCGGCGTCGAGTTTCTTCACCGACGAAAAGATGGTGCGCGGATCGGTGATGTAGCCGAGGGCAAAGAAATCCTCGACGGCGCACGGATCGACGGCACGGTTGACGGCGGGGCTGACCATCAGGGCCTTCAGCTCGGAGCCGAACAGCAAGGTCTGGTCGGCAAGCATGGCGTAGTAGAGCGGCTTCTCGCCCAGCCGGTCGCGGGCGAGGAACAGGGTCTGGTCCCTTCTGTCCCACAAGGCGATGGCGAACTGGCCGTGCAGGCGGTCGACGCATTCGGGACCCCATTCGACCCAGGAACGCAGGATGACCTCGGTGTCGGATTGCGTGCGGAAGCCGTGGCCCCGGTCCTCGAGCCGGCGGCGCAGCTCGCGGTAATTGAAAATCTCGCCGTTGAAGACGACGGCGATGCGGTCGCCTTCGGTGAACATCGGCTGCTCGCCGGTCGCCAGGTCGATGATGGCGAGGCGGCGGTGGCCCAAGGCCAGGCCGGGCTCGAAGTGGAAGCCTTCCCCGTCCGGTCCGCGATGGGCGATGGCGTCGGTCATCGCCTTCAGCAGCGCCCTGTTGGCCGGTCTCGTCCCGGCCATGTCGAACCATCCGCTGATGCCGCACATGAGCCCGCCCTTACTTCGCCGCGCCGAGCCGCCGACGCAGTCCGCCCAGCGCCCGCAGCGCACGCGCCAGCCGGTTGCGCGCCGCGTCGAGATCGGAATCCATCGGTGTCGATACCGCCACCAGGCTGGCGCCCATGCCGCCCAAAGACCGCAGGCGGTTCAGCTTCACGATCATGCCGCTGGTGGTGAAGCCGCCGCCGCTGGCATAGGTCCACCAGATCAGGCGCGACACCGTTCCGTTGGAGATCTCCACTTCGCCGAGCGGGATGTCTGCATCCCCCAGCCTGGCGCGCACGCCGTTCTGCACCACGGGATGCCAGACCTCCTCGTCCCACAACTTGTTGGTCGAAGTAATGAGGCTGCGTCCGTCATCGTTCTCGGCATAATAGTCGACCAGCACATCAACGGGCGGGTCGACGGAATCGGCCTGCTGCATGGCGAAGGCGAGCCTGGCATCGGGCTCGGCGTAGAGCGGCTGCCACTGTTGCGAAGGCTTGACCAGCGACCAGCCGGCGGGCGCCGGCGGCAGGGAGAAGGCGGCCCGGTTGATCGCGGGCTCGGCCTGGGCGCGCCACAGCAGGAAAGCCGGCACCACCGCAATGGCCAGAACGGCGAACATCGCGGTTGACGCCAGCGAGCGCGGCTGCGGTGCAGGCGTTTCGGCCGCCTGCTCCCCCGCTTCCGGATCGGCGAAGCGCATGCCGATGAACATCAAGAGCGCCAGGATGGCGACCGAAAAGCCCCAGCCGTAGACAAGATGATCGGTGCCCGTGGCGATCTTGTTGTCGCTGTAGTGCGCCAGGAGCACGATGCCGAGGGCGCGGAAGCCGTTGGCGATCACCGGCACGATCATGCAGGCCAGGATGAAGAGCGCGATCTTGTGCCACTTGCGATAGGTGAAATACGAGAACACGGCGCCCACCGCGATGGTGGCGATCAGAAAGCGCAGGCCGGCGCAGGCCTCGGCGACTTCGTAGACTCCGTTGGCGAGTTGGATCGTGTTGCCTTCGGTGTAATGCAGGATGCCCAAGGCATCGAGCCCCGCCGAGATGAACCAAGTCGTGAAGCGCTGCAGCGGGCCGATCAGGTACTCGCCCATCGGCACCAGGAAGAACAGGAAGAGGCTGGGGAACAGGATCGTGCGGTAGACCCGGGGACCCAGCAGCGAAAGGATCATGATCTGCACGAGCGCCATGAAGGCGAGCTGCTTGATCTCGTTGACGGCGGTCAGCATGCCGACCAGCGCGGCCGCGATCACCGGCACGGTGAGCCATAAGGCGCGCGGATAGGCACTGGGTGTCTGCCGCGCCAGAACCTCGCGCCTCGTCCAGACGATGTAGGCCGACACCGGAATGATGAGGAAGCAATGCGAGAAGGTCGGCGACACCCACCAGACCTGCACGGCGGCCGTGATGGAACGCCAGAACACGGCGCCCAGCATCGCCACCAGCGCGCCGAGGACCGCCAGATGGACGGACCAGGCGGACGTCATCGAACGCAGGGGCGGGTCGTCGGCGATCGTGCGATGCTCGGCGGTCATCGGGTCTTCTCCAGCGGCATGATGCGATCGCGAACCGTCTCGCCCATCGCTTCGCCGTCGAGAAGCCGGTCGAGAGTGGCGAGATTGCGCGTCCAGTTGTAGCGCCGCTCCACCAGGCGCCGTCCGTTGCGGGCGACGATCTCGCGGTCCGGCCCGCTGGCGGCCGCGACGACCGCGCGGGCGAACGGTTCAGTGTCGTCGGCCACCCACAGATCGGACCCGGCCTTGATCTCCAAGGCGCGGCTGGCCTGCCCGGTGGCGACCACGGGGCGCGCCATGGCCATGCCTTCCAGCACCTTGTTCTGGATGCCGCGCGCCAGGCGCAGCGGCGCCACCACGGCCGCGGCATGGGCGAGGTATGGCCGGACGTCCGCAACCCGTCCGGTGACGATGACATCGGGACCGAGCGTGCGAAGGCTGTCGTCCGGCTTGGCGCCGACGATATGGAAGTGGATGCGC
This sequence comes from Alphaproteobacteria bacterium, assembly GCA_028871345.1. GTDB lineage: Bacteria > Pseudomonadota > Alphaproteobacteria > Micropepsales > Micropepsaceae > Rhizomicrobium. The sequence continues at coordinate 163,651 of JAGWNK010000002.1, forward strand.
GGCAACGCTTCACGAATGGCAGGCATCACGCACTGGGCGAACCAAGTGGCGCCCTCCACGTTCGGGCGGTAATCCATCATGCCCGTCATGACGACCGGCAATTCCCCGGCGCCGAAGGGGTTGGCGCAGGGAACGTCGGGCGAGAAGTAATCGAGGTCGACGCCGTTCGGCATGGCGTGGACGCGCGCCGAGGTCTCCGGCGCAAGATCGGTGAAGGTGCGCGCCTCGAACGGCGAGACCAGCAGCGTCGCCCCGAAGGCATTGGCCGCCCGCCGCTCCAGCGCGAACAGGCGCTCGGCTTCGCGGCGGAAGACCCAGGAACGCATGCCGCCGGTGGAACGGGCGTATTGCCGCCATTTGTCGGAGTCGACGTCGACCATGTCGAAGATGACCCGCGCCGGATCGAATTCGGGCAGGTCCAGCAGCAGCGGCGCCATCGCCGTGCTGAAGATGACGACGCGATCCACGCTCCCTTTGCGCATCAGCTCGACCACCCAACGGCGCATCTGGGCGCTCTCGAAATAGGCGGTGGTCAGAGGCTCGCCGGAGGCCAAGGCGAAACCCGCCCGCGGCAGCGCAGAGGCCTTGGAACGCGGCAGGAACAAACATTCGCCGCGCGCGATCCGGCGCAGCTCCTCGCCGTAGGGCATGTCGTCAGGATCGTCGACGAAAGCCCCACAATGCACGACGTGGGATTTCGCCAGATGCGCGAGAATGTTGAAGGCGCGGATCTTGTCGCCCTTGTTCGGCGGATAAGGGATGCGGTGGCAGAGGAAGAGGATGTTCATGCCGCCGCCCCCGGCAGGAAGATCTCGTCCATGCGTCCCCAGCGCAGCACCCGCAACAGCCTGGCGAGCCGCGGCTCCATCCGGTCGAGATTGGTGTAGTGGCGCAGGCGCGATTTCAGCGGCGCGCCGGCGACGCGCGGCTGCTGCGGATCCACCTCCCAGGGGTGAAAGTAGAATACGCACGGCCTGCCCTCGCCGTCGGCGACGCGGCTCAGGGCCAGCTTGCTGTAGGCGTAAGGCAGGAGGCGGAAATAGCCGCCCCCGCCGCACGGCCAGTTGCGCCCCAGCCAGCGCCAGGAGGTCACCGGGATCTCGAGAAATCCGTCATAAGGCAGAGGATGGAAGGCGAAGCGCGGCGCGTGGGGGATGCCGTAATTGTCATGCGCAATCGGGTGCGTGCTCGAACTGTAGCGATAGCCTGCCTCGGCGAGCGCGTCGAAAACCCAGAGATTACCCGGCATGACCGAGAAGCTGGGGGCGCGATAGCCCCTCACCTCGCAGCCGCCGACATCCTCCAGCACGGCCTTGGCACGCGACACGTCGGCGAGGAATTCCGCGCGGGTCTGCGTGTCGGCCCGGCGATGGTCGCTGCCGTGCGAGGCGAGTTCGTGGCCGCCGGCCACGATCTTGCGCACGACGTCGGGATGGCGTTCGGCGACCCAGGCGAGCGTGAAGAACGTCGCGCAGGCGCCCGCCCCGTCCAACAGCGCCAGAATGCGGTCGATATTGCGCGCCACGCGGCTGGCGCGCGATTCCCACGAGCCGCGGTCGATCACGCCGAAGAAGGCCTCGACCTGGAAATGTTCCTCAACGTCCACCGTCATGGCGTGCATGTCCGCGCGCGCGACATGCGCAGGCCGGGCCTGCCATCCCGCGATCACCGCCGCGGGTTCGCTTCCGTCGATGACCGGCGTCGTGTCCATCGCACCTCAGCCAACGCTGGAACGACCGGGGTCGATGATCTCCGTGATGCCCGAGGCGATCCGCCTGAGCGAGCGCTCCTGCTGATCAAGCCGGGTCTCGATCGTCTCCACGCGGGCGTGCAGGTTGGGATTGGCGCGGTCCACGCGGTCGAGATAGTTCTCGTCCATGCCGCCGACCGGCGCCAAGGCCCGGCCGCCATACTCCTCGCGCAGATCCGCCGCCACGCGCGCCACGTCGTCGGCCGTAAACTTGTGCAGGTTGTCGAGGAAACCATAGAGCAGCATGCGGCTGCACAGCGTGTTGATCTGCCGGGGCATGCCGTAGGTGAAATCGTAGATCGCCTGGATGGCATCGTCGGTGAACTTGGGATCGCTGTTCCACCCGACATGCCTGAGGCGATGCGACAGATACTGCGAACACTCTTCGCGGCTCATCGGCCCCAGATGGTAGGAGGCGATCACCCGCTGGCGCAACTGCTCGAGGTTGGGATGGGCCAGTGTTTCGCGAAACTGCGGCTGGCCGATCAGGAAGATCTGGCAGGGCGCCTGGGAGCCGATCTGGAAGTTCGACAGCATGCGCAGCTCTTCCAGAGCCGCGGCCGACAGGTTCTGGGCCTCGTCGACGATGAGAAGCGCCCGGCGGCCTTCGCGTGCCAGGCCCTCGAAGAAATCCTGCAGGCAGAGCAGGACGCCGTCTTTCTTCTCGGGCACGCTGCGGATCTTGAACGCGTGGCAGACCATGCGCAGAAGCTCGGCGCCCTGCAGCAGAGTGGTCACCACATGGGCGGCGACGACCTGATGGGCGTCAACCGTGGCGCACAGGCGCTGGACGATCGTCGTCTTGCCCGCCCCCACCTCGCCCGTGATGACGATGAAGCCCTCGCCGCGACTGAGGCCATACATGAGATGCGCCATCGCCTGCGCATGGACCTTGCTCTCGAAATAAAAGCGATGGTCCGGCGTGAGCAGGAACGGCTCACCCTTCAGCTTGTAGAATTCGCTGTACATATCTTCTCAGAACCCCAGTCGGCCTTCGCGCCTCAGCCCTTGCCGTAGTTGTAGTAGTAGGAATACGGCGTCGGGCGCAGCCATTCGGGCGACTTGTTGAAGATCAGGCTGATGCTCGGGCATGTGGCGATGCCGTTTAACGCCTGTTCGAGATGCTCGCGTCCCGCCTGTCCCGCCGCCACCACCATCAGGATGTGATTGACGTGGGAGGCAAGCGCGGTCGGCTCGGCGGTGGCCAATACCGGCGGCGCATCGATCACCACCACGCTCTCGCGGTACCTCCTCGACAGCGCGCCGCAGATTTCCCCCATCCTGGCGCTGGCCAGCAGCTCCGGCGACGCCTCGTCGCGTTTGCCCGAGAACAGCACATGCAGATTGGGGATCTCGGTGCAGGGGTGGACTACCTCGTCGAGGCTCTGCCGCGCACCGGTGAGCAGCTCGATCAGGCCCTGCTGGCCGCTGGCGCCTTCGAAATACTCGCCGATCGAAGCGCGCACGACGTCGCCGTCGACCAGCACCACGTCGAGGTTGCGTTCCGCCGCCAAACCGATCGCCAGATTCAGGGCCGTGAACGTCTTGCCTTCGCCAGACAGCGCGCTCGTGATCATCACGATGTTGCGGGTGGTGGCATGGGTGTCCGGATCTCGCGTCATCGGCAGCAGCTTGCGCTTGATCGAGCGGAATTCGTTGTAGGTCACCGACATCTTGTTTTCGGGCGTCACCATCCGCGAGCCGCGCAGCTTGGCGAGCTTGAGGCGAACCGGCGACGATTCCGTCGATGGGGGCCGCGGCGCCACGTATTCCTGCCGCTCGACCCGTTCGACGCGCTCCGAGCGTTCGCTGCGCAGGTCGGCGGGCTTGGCTTCGATCGGGGCCTCCACACGGGCCGGCTCGATGCGCTTCGAGGACGCCTGCTGCATCGCCCTCTGGATCAGGTTGAGGCGCGTCGGCGCGTCACTCATACAAGGCTCCCCCGGATGGAATCCACATAGGTATGGAAGAAGAACAAGACAACCAGATATCCCACGACCAACATGCCGGCGCTCATCGCGAAGAACGATGCGGCGCGGCGCGCCCTGGCGATATCGGCCGCCGTCCGAGCCACCGTGATGACACCTATGACCGGCAGGGCGATCGCCTCTGTCAGCTGGCCCACCGAGATGAACTTGCCCGACGACCTGCTGAAGAGGAACGCCGCACCGCCGCCGGCGCCGATGCCGGTCAACAGGATCAGCAGATTGAGCAGAATGCGGTTGGGCGCGACCGGGCGGCTCGGCTTCAGGGGCGGATCGACCACGCGGAACGTGATGGAAGACTGCTGGTCGCCGACCGCGCGGGTCATGCTGGCGGCTTCCCGACGCTGCAGCAGCTTCTCGTAGTTGTCGTGCAGAACCGTGTAGTCGCGATCCAGGCCTTCATACTGGCGTTGCACACCGATCGCCGTCGCGGCGGTCTTCTCCGCGTCGTCGAGATGCTTCTGGGCGGTGGAGAGATGCTCGCGCGCAACCGCAACGGCGATCTCCTCGTCCGCCAGCTTGGTGCGCAGCATGATGTAGGCCGGATTGGACACCTGCGAGTCGCCGATGGCGGCAGCGGAAGGCTTCGCGATATCGGACTCGAGCTTGGCGATGAGCTGCTTCTCGGCCACGACATCGGGGTAGCTGTCGGTGTAATGAGCGCGCAGCTCGTCGAGCTTGGCGCGCGCCTCAGCGAGCTGGGCGCGCTTGTTGGGCGGCGCACCGGTCCCGCCGATGACCACCGGCGCCGGAGAATCGATGTCGATCAGCGCCGGCGTGGTTGCAATCTGCCCCTGCAGGCTGTTGCGCCGGGAAACGGCGTCGTCGAGCTCAGACTGCGCCTGCACCACCGCCGTCTTGGCCGTCACGATGTCGTTGCTGGAGGCGAAGAAGGCGAGATGACTGGTCTTGAAGTCGGCCCGCCGCTGGTCGGCCTCCTGCAGCTTGCGCTCGTATTCGGCGATCTGGTTGTCGAGGAAGCCGCTGGCGTCGTCGGTGTCGCGACGATCCAGGCCGATATTCGAATCCACGAGCACCGACAGCAGCGCCTGGTCGACCGCCTGGGCCGTCGCCGGATCACTGTCGGAATAGCTGATGGCGTAGAGATTCTTGGTGCCGAGATCGCGCAGCTGCACGTTCTTGACGATGGCCCCGATCGCGTCGTGCATCTCGCCGCGCGACATATGCGCCGCGTTCGGATTGGTCACCCGGACCACGCGTTCGACGTTGGGATCGGTCAGCAGCGTATGCAGCATCACGCTGATCTGCTGGGCCGTGTCGGTCTCCACTGTGAGACCGTTGAGCAACGGCCGCAGCAGCGAATCCGTGTCGATGTAGACCTTCGCTTCCGACTGGTAGGTGTTGGGTATGGCCGCGACGCCGAGCCAGCCCACAACGCAGACGACCCAAGCGGTCGCCAAACCCCACCAACGGTATTGCCAAACGCCGCTCAGAACGCTGAGCAGCTGAAGCCTCCAGCCCTGCATGCCTGTTCCCTTATCCCGCTCCGTATGCTGACGGCCCCCTGCGCTCTCGGGCACCCCTTATGCGACCGTTACTTGTGAATGGAGGCGAATAAATCTTATACTAATTCTATGCTCTCCTCAAGTAAGAGCACGAGTGCAGTTAATGTCTCACTTCTACGCTCGGTGATAACGCCAAGGCCTTCAAGTCCGAACTCGCTGTCAAACATCAACGACCCGCAACGTCATGGTTGGATATGTGGCTTGGCAGGCGAGCGAAAATGATCGATGCCTGGGCACGTGCGGGCGCATCCGGGCCGCCGCAGGAAAGAAAAATCGTCACAATAGTTAACGGTATTTACCGGAAATCGCCTGTATGAGCGGGGAAGTAAACGGCAAAGATCCTGGTTCCGGTTCGCACATGCTTCGCGGGTCGGTATGGATGATTGCGCTGCGCTGGTCGCTGCGCGGCATCGGGGTCGTCTCCACCATCGTGCTTGCCCGGCTCCTGACGCCGTCGGATTTCGGCGTGGTCGCCATCGCCATGATCGTGGTCGGCTTCTTCGAGATGCTGAACCGGACAGGCCAGGGCAATGCCCTGATCCGCCTGACGAACCCCACCAGGGAGCACTACGACACGGCGTGGACCATCTCGGTGCTGATCGGCAGCGCAATCGCCGTCGGCGTCGTGGCGGCAGCCCCCCTGACAAAGATCTACTTCCACGAAGCGCGCTCCGTGGTCGTCATGCAATGCTTGGCGCTGCGCGCCCTGCTCGACGGCGCGCAGAACATCGGCACCGTCGACTTCCGCCGCGACCTGCGGTTCAAGATGTTCTTCCACTTCCAGGTTTCGACCAAAATCTTCCAGTTCGTCCTGACGATCACGCTCGCCCTGCTGCTGCGGAACTATTGGGCGCTGGTCGGCGGCATCGTGGGAGGACAGATCGCGCGCACGGCGCTGAGCTACGTGCTTTCCTCCTACCGGCCGCGGTTCTGCCTGAAGGCGGCCCGGGAAATCTGGTCCTTCTCGATCTGGACCTTCGTGCGTTCGATCGCCACCTATTTCCAGGATCAGGTCGACAACATCGCGATCGGCGGCATCGCCGGGGCCCCAACGATGGGCCGCTACACGGTGGCCAAGGATGTCGGCTCCAGTCCCACCGCCGAGATCACCGAGCCGATCATCGCGGCGCTCTATCCCGTGATGGCGAAGTACCAGAGCGACCCGGCGGAGCTGCGCCGGCTTTACCTGCGGACCCTGGGCTGGTCGGCCATGATCTGCGCTTCGACGGGCGTCGGCATCCTGCTGGTGGCGCGCGACCTGGTGAGCGCGCTGCTGGGGCCGCAATGGATGACGATCGTGCCGTTCATCGGCTGGCTCGCCCTCGGCACCGCCGCGGAAACCCTGCGCAGCGGCGCCTACGCCACGCTGGACGTTCTCGGGCTGCCGGGGATCGGCGCCCGGATGCAGTGGGTCAGGCTGATCCTTCTCGCCGTCGCCATCATTCCCGTCGCCTACATCACCCGCGACCTCATCTCGATCGCCGTCGCCCGCTTCGTCATGGCGGCGCTGTTCATCCCCACTCTCTACACCGCGGTCGGCGGGCGCATCGGGGTCAGCGCATCGCAATACATTTCGGCCCTGTGGCGCCCCTTCCTGGCCACGGGCGTGATGGCGCTGGCGGTGGGCGGACTCAATCTCGTGTTTCCGACGACCGGACTGCTGCGCCTCGGCGCGGACGTCGTGGTGGGCGTCGCGACCTACGGCGCCAGCCTGCTGCTGTTCTGGGATCTGAGCGGCCGACCGATGTCCGCCGAACAGGACCTGGTCAAGCTCCTCGACCAGGGCCGCGCGCGTTTCCGCAGGCTCGCGTCAGCCTAGGCCTCGAACCAGGAACGGACCCAGGACGTTCGCCAGCGGCAGCGGCAGTCTCTTCCACAGCGCGATCATCCGCGCATATTTGGGGTTGCTAGGGTTCTTCTCGGGCAGTGCCGTTCCCGGCGCCAGCCGGTATTCGTATTCGAGCCAGCACGGCTCGAAGCCCCAGTTCTTCTTGAAAGCGAAGGCGCCCGTGCCGGCCTTGCTGCGCCCGAAGTCGAAGCGGCGGCAGCCCTTGAGCGCGGCACGGCGCATCACCTCCCAGTAGAGGAAGTCGTTGGCGCCGTTCCGGCGCGCCGCGGAGGTGCCGCCGCCGTAATAAGGCAGTACCGCATCGCGGAAATAGAAGTTCATGACGGCGCTCACCGCCGTGCCACCGTCGCGGATGACGACGATATCGCAATCGAGACCGAAGCTCCTCTTGAGGGCGGCGAAGTAGCGCTTCGGGAAAACCGGCGTGCCAAGGTTGCGCACGCTCTCCGAGTAGACGCGGAACAGGGCATCGACGCCCTCGTCCACTTCGCTGACGAGCCCGCCCGCCAGCGTCTTGCGCACCACGGCGCGCTGCTTGCGGGGGATGGCCAGAAGATTGTCCTCGTCCTTTTCGGACAAGGCGCGCCCGAAAGTGGCGTAGAGGTCGCGCTTGACGGTCCAGCCGGGCCGCGACGCCTGGCGGCTGCGATACTCGAGAACAGGGACCTTGAGCGTGTCCATCAGGGACGTCGCCGCGCCGTCCAGCGCCGCGACCGCCTCGCCGTCCACGCCGACCGGCCCGCCCTCGACGCAGAACGGCGCGGCGATCAGCGCCTTGCCGAACAACAGGCTCTTCTGGTGCACGAGCGGCAGCAGGCCGACCATGGCACCGTCGCGCTCGGCCACAAGATAGCGCGTATCGAACCCGAATATGTCGCGAAAGACGGTGCGCCAGGCGAAGCGATGGAAGAAGGTGCCGCCGGGCGCCCCATGCACCAAGGCATCCCAGGGCGCGGCATCTGCGTCGGTGGCAGGGCGAACGATCGTCTGCCGCCCTCGCTCCTTGCCGGGACGGACATTCACCGAAATTGTCATCGATAGGGTCTCAGATTCTGGCCTTCACGCCGATCATCAAGACGATATCCGACAGCGCGGCATTCGGCACGCCGATGAGGTTCCGGCCGTCGCGGCGGATGTAATTGGCCGTGCCGAAAAGGTCGATGTAGTCCGACATGTGATAGAGGGCGCCGAGCTGTGCCGACAGGATGCGGTCGTGGCCTCCGAACTCATTGGCAAAGGTGTAGCTGACTTCCGCGGTTCCCTGCAGGTCCGGCCACATCTGGCGGATGGCGGCGAGCCTGCCGCCGAACATCGAGGTGCGGGTGGTCGGTTCAATCGGCAGCTTGCTCAACTGGTCCCGCACCGTGGCGAAGCCCGAGAGCGACAGCGTGGTGCGCTCCAGGGTATGCGACAGCGTCAAGCCGCCCGAACGGTCACGATAGATGGCATTGTCGAGCGGCAAGCCGTTGGTCGGAACCAGAGACACGATGTCGGACCCGGAGGTGAGCGGCTCGCCCGAAGTCGCACCAAAATCCGACCAGCCGCTGGAAGTCGCGCCGTATTGCGACCAGCCGCTCGAAAATCCGCCGCCCGGAATGGCCGCCAGCGTCGTCAGGTTGGAGAGAAGCGAGGATTGCGGCGTCGTCACCGAATCGGTCGCGAACCCCATCAGCTGGGTCAGCGGCGACCACGCCCACTGCAGCGAACCAAGATAGCTCGTGAAGTTGTGCTGGATCCCGCCCTCGACGGTGAGGGAGAAGGTGGTGCCGTAGGTCAAGCGCACGCCGCCCAGCCCGATCGGTCCGTTGAGATCGCGAGTCAGGGGAACCGTGGCCTTGAAGTTGCTGTATCCGCCGGTGCCCACGACGGCCAGCCACCGCGTCAAGGCGTAATTGATGCTCAAAGCGCCGCCGTATTGACGGTCGGTCTGCGCCTTCTGGGACTGCTCGTCGTAGCTGCCAACGATCGTCCATTGCATCTGCGTGAAGGCGGGGCCGCTAGCGATTTTCTCGGAAACGTCGATCGACTGCGTGTTCTGCGGCAGCGCAACGGGCGGCGCAACGCCGGGGTTTCCGGTCGTCGGCCGAACGAAGAAGACACCGCCCTGGGTCGCGGACGTCGTGGATGACGCGAAATCGGACAGGTCAAAGCGCAACTCTGGGCCGACGCTGTAACCGTATGTATCGCGTGAGTTCAGGTCCGAGATGGAGCCGCCGCCAGGCGAGATCGAACCGACGCGGGTGAGCTGCAGCGGCTCCGCGAAGGCCCGGGCGTGGACGAACAGCGTCTCGGGATATGCCTCGCCGTCCGCCGTCAGGTTCAGTCTATTCTCGATGCGGTTCAGGTGGTTGAAGCGGGCGTGATAAAGACCGGTCAATGCGTAGGCGGCGCTCGCCGTCAACCGAGGCCCCATGTACTGGTAGGCGAGATTCAACTGGCCGCGAAGATATTCATCCGCCTGGCTGACGGGGCCGCCTTGAGCATTTGAAGCATAGACCGCCGCGAGGTCGAGCCCGGCGTCGAATTGGCCTTCGGGAGCGATGCCTTCCGTCGCTGCGCCGCGCTGCGCCCTGGAGGGCCCCGACAGATCGAATGGGCTCTGCGCCGGCGCCGTAGGCATTGTGCGGATCACGCTCGGCGTGACATCGGTCTGGCCCCATCCGGGTGACAGGGCAAGAACGGCAAAGGCCGCTGCAACGCAGCAGCCGCCTGCCGTCATGTGACGCGCCGCCCTCAACGCGTCATGCGGCACGCCGGTACCCCGCCTCGATGCCACCGCACCTTGCCCCCTCAGAGAAGGTCCGCACTCAGAAGTAGGTTTGCGGAATGATGATCACGTCGCCCGGCTCCAGCGGCACGTTGGCCGACATGTCGCCATCCTTGATGAGATCGTCCAGCCGTAGACGGTAGCTCGACTGCTTGCCCGCCACGCTGCGCACAAGCGTTGCGCGATCCCCGGCCGCATAAGGCGTAAGTCCGCCCACTGCGATCATGGCATCGAGCACCGACATATTCTCGCGGAACGGCAGCGACTGCGGCTTGGCCGCTTCGCCGACCACGCGCACCTGCTGTGCATAAGTGCCGACGAACGAGCTGACGATCACGGTCACCAGCGGATCGTTCACGTATTTCTTCAGGTTCGTGGAAATATCGGCCGACAGTTCTGTCGGCGTCTTGCCGGCCGCCTGCAGGTCGCTGATCAGCGGCAGGGAAATCTTGCCATCCGGACGAACCGGCACCGTCGTGGACAGCTGGGCGTTCTGCCAGACGAAGACCTGCAGCGTATCGCCCGCACCGATCCGATATTCCGACGCGCCGCTATTCGCGGTCGGCGGCGGCGGCAGCGAACTGCTGCACCCCGCGATCACCAATGCGCTGATCAAGGCGAGGATATAAGCCACTGGCCGGCCCTTCAGACCCATGCCCGCGGAATCATGACGCCTCATCGGATGCCCCTCTCCCAAGTCGCTGGCAGCCAGCACTGTAACCGCTGCCGCTTAATTTTTCCAAGAACGGTTCGCAATACAAAGATTAATTCGGACGTGGCAAGTCCTTTGTGCACATATCGAATGTCGCGTGGCAGGCGCGCCACAGACCTGCCGTGGGGAGATGACGCGGAGATGACTCTCGAAGGCGCGACCGCGCAACAGTCCGCTTTTTGAGGTTAACCCCTTGATGTGGTGCGCATGTCCGGCCGCTGAAGCTCACTTATCCATTCCGGGGCGGTTCTTCCGTCCGCGTTAACAGAGCCGCCATCATCTTATGCGACTACTTCTCAGACTAAGACGCATCTGCAGCTACAAAGACGCATGATTCGCCGACGCATCGCGAGGATGGGGTAATGAGTGACGCGCTGATGAACCATGCGCCCAACAGCGCCGTCGCGCCCGCGCCCAAGGCCATCCACTCGCTCCTACCGGTTGCGTCGGGAGCGATATCCCAGAAGCGGCGGCGCTTCATGCCACCATCGCGCGTCGTGCTGACGGCCCTCGACGTGACGCTCATGGCCGGCGCCGTGGCCGCGCTCATCATGAGCGTCTGGCAGCGACTGGGCTTCGACACGCCGGAGGATGCGGCAGCGGCCACCCTCTGCCTGTCCTGGGCCCTTCTGGCATTCGCCTATGCGTCGGGCTGCTATCGATACGACGCCCTCGTCAGTTTTTCGGTGTCGGTCACCCGCCTGGTGGTGGGGCTCGGGGTCAGTGCCTTGTTGCTCGTGCCATTGATGCATCTGGGGCTCGGGCTTCTGTCGCCCGCTCCCGCCTTCCGCAGCTTCAGCCGCTGCCTCACCATTGTCCTACTGGGCCTGGGCGCGGGCCTGTCGGGCGGCATCGTTGCCCGCATCGCATTCCTCGCCATGGCGCGCCGCCACTGGTTCCGGCGCTCGATCCTCGTCATCGGCACGGGCGTGCGGGCCCGCTATCTGCGCGACCTTTTCCGCGCCACGGACCGCCATCACACGGCCGAGCTGCACTTCGTGACCGAGGAGTATCTCGGCGGTTGGCCGCCGAGCAACGCGGCCGGCGAACCGATCGAAGCGATCCCCGGCGTGCCGACGGTCGAGGAACTGGAATCCAGGCTCGCGATCGACCAGGTCGTCGTGGCCGTCGACGAGCGCCGCCGTCTCTTCTTCGATCATCTTCTGCCCTGGAAGGCCAACGGAATCCCGGTGTTCGATTTCAACAGCTTCGTCGAGCAGGAAACCGGCCGCGTCGACCTCAAATGGACCGAAACGGACTGGCTGCTCTATTCGGACGGATTCCGCTTCGGAACGCTCGACCGCGCCTTGAAGCGCCTCGTCGACATCGGGGTCAGCGCGACGTTCCTTGTCCTCGCCATGCCATGCCTGTTGCTGGTCGCTGCCCTGATCGTTCTCGAAGACCGCGGACCAGTATTCTACCGCCAGGAGCGCGTCAGCCAGGGCGGGCGCATCTTCCGTATCGTGAAGTTCCGGACGATGCGAACGGACGCCGAGAAATTCGGCGCACAATGGGCGACGCAGGACGATCCTCGGATTACCGGCATCGGCAAGGTCCTGCGCCGCACGCGCATCGACGAGGTTCCCCAGTTGTTCAACGTGCTGCGCGGCGACATGTCGATGGTGGGACCGCGACCCGAACGCCCCGTATTCGTCAAAGAGCTGTCGGCGAAGATCAGGCTCTACCATCTGCGCCACAGCGTGAAGGCCGGGATCACCGGCTGGGCGCAGATCAATTATCCCTACGGAGCGTCAGTGGAAGACGCCGAACGCAAGTTGGAATTCGATCTGTTTTACCTCAAGCACTTCAGTGTGCTACGGGACTTGGCAATCATGCTGCAGACGTTCCGGGTCCTGGTCTTCGCGCAGGGCGGACGCTGACGGCTCTCGAGCGGGCCCCCTGCATTGACCGGATTGACCATCCTTTATCATCATCGGACGCGGGCCCGCGACGGCCAGTCGGTGCACATCGACGAGTTGATCCGCGCTTTGCAGGCGGAAGGTCACCGCGTGGTCGTCGTCGAACCGCGACGCGTCGAAGCCACGGCCCAGACCATCGAACGCCAGCTCCTGCCCCGCTTCGTCTACGAACTGGCGGAGTTCGCCTACAGCTTTCTCGAGTTCGCCAAGCTGGCGGCCGCCGCCCTTCGTCACCGCCCCGATGTCCTCTACGAGCGCGCCAACCTCTACATGCTGTCGGGACTGTGGACGGCGAAGCTCTTCCGCCTGCCCTATCTGCTGGAAGTCAACGCGCCGCTGGCCCAAGAGCGCGGCAAATTCGGCGGCCTGTCGTGGCCGCAATTCGCCGCCTGGACCGAGCGCAGCTGCTGGCGCGGAGCCTCGGTCGCGCTGCCCGTCACGGCCGCGCTGGCCGAGTTCCTGCGAAGCGCAGGCGTGGCGCCCGAGCGCATCGCGGTCACCCCCAACGGCGTCGATCTCTCCGAATTCCGGCCGCACGACATGGCTGAGGCCAAAGCCAGGCTGGGACTCCAAGGAGCCCTGGTGCTCGGATTCGTGGGCTACGTCCGCGAATGGCATGGGCTCGACCGCATCGTCGAGCTCCTCGCCCGGCGCCCGCCGCTCGCCGACGCCAGATTGCTGGTGGTGGGCGACGGACCGGCGCGCCCGGCCCTGGAACAACAGGCGGCATCCCTCGGCATCAGCGACCGAATCCGTTTCACGGGTACCGCGCCGCGCACCGCGCTTCCCGAGCTGATCTCGGCAATGGATATTGCCCTGCAGCCGGAAGTCACCGCGTATGCCAGTCCGCTCAAGCTGTTCGAATACATGGCCCTCGGCCGAACGATCGTGGCCCCCGCCACCCCAAACATCCTCGAAGTGCTCGAGGACGGCAGCGATGCGCTGTTGTTCCCGCAAGGCGACAGCGCGGCGCTTGCCGCCGCGATCGAACGGCTTGCCGCCGACCAGGCGCTGCGCGAAAGGCTCGGCGCGGCGGCAGCGGCCAAGATCGTGGCACGCGACATGACATGGCGCGGCAATGCCCGCCGCGTGGCGGCTGCCGGCAAACCGCGCGGCGTCGCCGTAGCGCCGGCATGAGCGCGCTTGCCCGCCAAGAGGCGTCCGGCGGCGCCGATCGCGTGCTGTCGGTGCTGACCGTCACGACGTTGTTTCCCAACGCCGCCATGCCGCAGCACGGCGCCTTCGTCGCGGCGCGGTTGGACAAACTCCTCGACAGCCGGAGCGTGCAGGCCGAGGTCATCGCGCCCGTACCCTGGATTCCACCGCTTGTGCGCTACGCGCCGGCCGGGCGCCTGGATCTGGTGCCGCGCCTCACCGCACGGAACGGCACCAAGATCTGGCACCCGCGCTATCTGGTCGTCCCCAAGATCGGAATGACGCTGACGCCACGCACGCTGTACGGCGCCTTCCGGCGCACGCTGGAACGGCTGTTGGCCGCGGGCCGGCGCTACGACCTGATCGATGCCCACTACTTCTATCCTGACGGCGTGGCCGCCGTCCGCCTGGCGCGCGAATTCGCCATTCCGGTCGTGGTGACCGCTCGCGGGACCGATGTCAGCCTGATCCCGGACTTTGCGGGGCCGCGGCGCATGATCCTGGATGCCGCCGCAAAGGCCGACGGACTCGTCACGGTTTGTCAGGCCCTGAAAGACCGGCTGGTCGAACTGGGCGTCGCCGCCGAGCGCGTCACCGTGTTGCGCAACGGCGTCGATCTCGATCTTTTCAAGCCGATAGATCGCGAGCAGGCCCGCAAAGGCCTTGGACTGACGCGGACCACCTTGCTGAGCGTCGGCTGGCTGATCCCGCGCAAAGGACACGACCACGTCATCCGGGCGCTCCGACTCCTGCCCGACACCGACCTGCTGATCGCCGGCACCGGCCCGGAACACGCCTATCTCGAAATGCTGGCGAAGCACAGCGGCGTGGCCGACCGCGTGCGCTTCCTGGGGACGCTGTCCGCTACCGAACTGGCGAAAGTTTACGGAGCTGCCGACGCTCTCGTCCTGGCCTCGAGCCGCGAAGGCTGGGCCAATGTGCTCTTGGAATCGATGGCGTGCGGCACGCCCGTCGTCGCCTCCGCGGTTTGGGGAACTCCCGAAGTCGTGGCCGAGCCGGCCGCCGGGATGTTGATACCCAGGATCGATGCCGAGGCCATTGCGGCCGCGGTGCGCAAGCTGCTCGAGGCCGGCCACGATCGCGCCGCCACGCGCCGCTATGCGGAACGCTTCAGTTGGGACGCCACGACAAAGGGCCAGCTCGACCTTTTCCGCAGCGTCGTGTCACGCCGGCGCAGCCGGGCGTCTTCGGCGGACGCAGACCCGCCCCCCCTGGGGCAGCTGTAAACAATTTTTACTTTGCGCACCGAGATTGTTTGAGCTTGCCACCGGGCGTTGATAAGCTTTCTATAATTCTTTCAACTAAAGTTTGCAGTATATTGGCCGGATGGGACTGGGGTTTTCCGTTATCGCGGGCCTGCTGACGGCAGTCGGTTACGCGGCGTTCGCGCTCGTCTTGCCGTTGCGCGGCAAGCGCTCGTGGCCGAACTACCTCTTTGCCTTGGCGGCAGCGGCCACCGCTCTGTGGGCGCTCAGCGTGGCCCTGGCGGACTACGAATGGCTTGATGCGTGGGTCCCCCGCGCCGCCGGCGCGCTGCGAGACGCCTGCTGGTTCGCCATCATCGTCAGCCTCTTGCGCCAGGACACCCACGCCCAGCCCCTGTGGCGGCGCCTCGCCCTCTCGGCGGGCGTCCTGATCGTCGCGGAGGTGATCTTCGCGGCGCTCAATCTCAACGTCGACAGCGGACTGGGCGTGACGCTGAACCAGCCCACCATCCAATTCGCGGTATCCGTGATGGGTCTGATCCTCACCGAGAACCTGGTTCGCAACGTCGGCCCGGCGCGCATGTGGTCGGTGAAACAGCTGGCCATCGGCCTTACGGCGCTGTTCGCCTACAACATCGTCTTGCGGATCCCCGAGTTCCTCGGCGGGCACGCCATCCAGATTTTCGACCAGGCGCAGCCCCTGGTCTACCTAGTGGCGCTGCCGCTCTTCGTCGTGACCGCCGTGCGCAACGATTCGCTGCGTCTGCATGTGCACTCCTCGCGCAACGTCGTTTTCCATACCGCCACCCTGATCTTCGCGGGCATCCTGCTCTTGGGAACGGCGGCGGCCGCCGCCTATGTCCGGCGCTTCGGGGGAACGCCGGCGGCCGTCTTGTCGATCGTGCTGGGCTTCGCGGGCCTGGTGGGGATGACGGTGGCGGTGAGCGCGCGCTCCATCCGCTCGCAGATCAAGACGTTCATCAACGAGAATTTCTTCAGCTACAAGTACGATTACCGCCTGGAATGGACGAAGTTCATCCAGGCCCTGGCCCGTCACGAAGAACGCGGCGGACCCGAGCGCGTGCTGCTGACGCTTGCCGACCTGCTCGACAGTCCGGGCGGCGTCCTGTTCGTCCGGCGCAGCGGCTGGAAACAGTTCGTACGCCTCGCCCACTCGACCTTCGGCGACAATTTCGGGCCGATCCAGCAGGACGATCCGCTGCTGGCGTCGTTCGAGGACGAACATGTGGCCTTCCTCGAACTGACCTCGCGGGAGCAAGAGACCGCACTCTGGCGCGCACGCTTCCCGAAAGCCTGGCTGGCGGTGCCTCTGCGTTTCCGCGAGGAGCTGGTCGGCTTCGCCCTGCTGCACAAGCCGCGCGCGCCCAAGCGACTCGACTGGGAGGATCGCAGCCTCGTCGCACTCATCGCCATGCAACTCGCCGCGCATCTGGTGCACGAACACACCGCGCAGGCCCTGGCGGATTCCCAGCAGCTCGCCGAATTCAACAACCGCGTGACCTTCGCCCTGCACGACCTGAAGAACACCGCGGGCCAGCTCGGCCTCCTGCTGCACAACGCCGAGCGCTTCGGCGACGACGCAGAATTCCGCGCCGACATGCTGCAGACGATCCGCCACGCAGTCGACAACCTGCAAGGGCTGATCACCAAGCTGCGCGACGGCACCCAGAAAGGCGACGGCGCCGCGCTCGTGCGCCTGGATGTGCGCGAAGTGGTGAGCCAATACACGCGGCGCAAGGCGAAGTCTGGCATCGTCGTCGGCGAAGCCGGCGGCGAACCTGTCTATGCGGAAGTGACCCAGCCGGCCGCCTTCGAAAACGCCCTGGAACACGTGGTGTCGAACGCCGTGGAGGCGAGCCCGGCCCCCAACAGCGTGCGCATCAGCGTCGAACGCGACAGCGATCGCGTCCGCGTCAGCGTGCGGGACAACGGACACGGCATGGCGCCGGAATTCGTCGCCCACGAACTGTTCCGGCCGCTGCACACGACGAAGAAGAAAGGGCTCGGCATCGGCGCCTACCAGGCGCGCGAAATCATGCGCAAGCTGGGCGGCGATATCGAGGTGCAAAGCAGGATCGGGCAAGGAACGACGGTGTCGCTGCTGCTTCCGGCCTGCAGGGAAGAGTCGAGAACGACGACATGACCAAGGAAACAAACAGTCATGAGACGAGTCCGGCTGCCAGGCGCATCCTGCTGGTGGAGGACGACGCCGGCCTGCGCAAGCAGATGCAATGGGCGCTCGATCCCTACAAGGTGGTCAGCGCCGGCTCTCGCGGCGAGGCCCTGAAGCTGTTCGAAGAAGAAGAGGATCTGCGGATCATCATCCTCGACCTCGGGCTGCCGCCGGACCCCGACGGCGCCTCCGAAGGCCTCAAGATCCTCGACGAGATCCTTTCCTCGACCCCGGACGCCAAGGTCATCATCCTCAGCGGCAATGCCGACCGGGCGGTGGCCGTCAATGCCGTGGCGCGCGGCGCGTTCGATTTCGTCTCCAAGCCGATCGAAGTCGATGTCCTCAAGCTGATCGTGGACCGCGCAGCACGGATGTACATGCTCGAGGAGGAGAACCGCCTGTTGCGCGCCAATGCCGACCGCAGGCTGCCCGGTTTCGTCTTCAGTTCGCCCCAGATGCAGCACGTGGCGCAGACCATCGAGCGGGTCGCCCGCACCGACGCCAGCGTGCTCATCCTGGGCGAAAGCGGCACCGGCAAGGAGCTCGTCGCCCGGGCACTGCACGAGTCCTCGTCGCGCAGCGGCGCCAAGCTGGTCGCCATCAACTGCGCCTCGATCCCCGAGAACCTCCTCGAGAGCGAGCTCTTCGGCCACGAACGCGGCGCCTTCACGGGCGCCATCAAGCAGACGCTCGGCAAGTTCGAGATCGCCGACAAGGGGACGCTGTTCCTCGACGAAATCGGCGACATGCCGGTGGCGCTGCAGGCCAAGCTCCTGCGCTTCCTGCAAAGCAAGCAGTTCGAACGGATCGGCGGCCGCACGACATTGACGGTCAACGTCCGCGTCATCTCGGCCACCAACCAGCCGCTCAAGCAGCTGGTCGCCGACGGGCGCTTCCGCGAAGACCTCTACTACCGGCTCAACGAAATCCGCATCGACTTGCCGCCCCTGCGGGAACGGCAGGGCGACGCGGTGATTCTAGCCCAGCACTTCCGCAATCTCTGCAACCGCGAGCATTCGCGCAATCTGCGCGGCTTCACCAAGGAGGCGATCTCGGCACTGCAGTCCCACGGCTGGCCCGGCAACGTGCGAGAACTGGAAAACCGCGTGAAGCGCGCCGTCATCATGTCCGACGGCCCGCTCCTGACCGAGATGGACCTGGAACTAAGCGCCAGCGCCAAGCCGCGCAATCTCAACCTGCGCGACCACATGCGCGAGGTCGAAAGCGCCTTGTTGCGCGAAGCGCTCGTGGTCGCCGACGGCAACGTATCCAAAGCGGCCAAGCTGATGGGGATCAGCCGGCCGCAAGTCTACAATCTCTTGAGCACGCACAAGCAGCGCGCCTGAAACCAAGGAGTTCGCAGCATGACCATGTCGTCGAAGACGTCCGGCGTCCACCGTGTCCGGCATCGACTGCTCGCCACTGCCGCCGTCCTGGCCGGCGTCCTCGTCGCCGCCTCGCTGTCGACCGGCACCGCCAGCGCCGACACCCCAAAAGGCGCCAATTCGGGCTACGTGTCCAAGACTCCGTCGGGCCTCAACGATCTCTTGCGCAAGGCGAACCAGGCGATGGCCCAAGGCCACGCGAATGTCGCCGTGCTCTACCTGAAGAACGCCACCGCGCTGGCGCCCAGGAACGCCGCCGTGCATACGCAGCTGGGCCTGGCCGAGCTGCAGTCGGGCGATCCGGGCAGCGCCGAGCGCGAGTTCCGCACCGCCCTGGCGAACGGCGCGCCCCAGGCCCAGGTGAACCCCTATCTCTACGATGCCATGCTGTTGAAGGGCGAAGCCCAGCTCCTGCTCTTGCAGTTCCCCGCGCCGCCGGACAGCGATCACAGTCCCCTTGCCTCGGCGACGCTGCGCGCCCGCGCCGTCGCCTTTGCGCAGACCAACGACAAGGGGCAAGCCGCGAACGCGATGGACAAGGCCCTGACGATCGACCGCTCGCCGATTAACCTCGTCACGCGCGCCCGACTCTATAACGACGCCGGCGACAGGGCTTCCGCCTCCAAGCTGATCGACGAAGCACTGGCGAAGACGCCGACCGATCCGACGACGTTGCAGCTAAAGATCACCATCCTCCAGCTCGAGGACAAGGCCAACGAAGCCTTGAACTACGCCAATACCCTGGTGAAGGCCCATGGCAACTACGCGCTCGGCTACGTTGCCCGCGCCGGCGTATACATGCAGCTGAACCAGGACGCCAAAGCCCTGACGGACGCGAACACGGCCCTATCCATCACTGCGAACCTGCCGCAAGCCGTCTATTTCAAGGCCATGATACGCGCGCGCGCCAAGGATCCCAAAGGCGCCTGGGCCATCGCCCAAGTCCTGCCGCCGGAATTCCTCCGCATGCGTCCCGACATCGGCATCATCGTCAGCCAGATGGCGATCGACGCGGGCCACCCTGAACTCGGAACCAGCATCCTGTCGGCCCTTGTGGCGCGCTATCCGGACAACGCCGATGCCAGAGTGAAACTTGGCGGCCAGTATCTTCGCCTGCACGACAGCCAGCGCGCCCTCGAAACCCTGCTGCCGCTGAAAGACGGAGGCGACCCCAGGGTGATGATCCTGCTCGGCGAATCCTATGAGATGCAGAAGCAGTACGGCGCCTCCACCGAATATTTCGAGAAGGCCATCTCCAACGGCTACGGCGGCGACCTCCTGAAGCAGGAAGTGGCGAACTCGAACCTGCGCTACGGAAACCTCGACAACGCGATACAGGAATACAAGGACCTGTTCGCCAAGAACCCGGGCGATCCGCAAATCGCCGGGCCGCTGATCGCGGCCCTGCTGCAAAAGCACGACGTGCAGGGGGCGAGCGCCGTCGCCAACAAGCTCGCCGAAGCTTCGCCCAACAGCCCGTACGGCACGTTGTTCCAGGGCCAGCTCGCCATGAACCGCGGCGACGTGGACAGCGCGATCACATTCCTCTCCCGCTCGATCGCGTCCGACAAGAACTTCATTCCGGCGATCTACGACCGTGCGGTGTGCTACATCGCGAAGGCAGACTACAAGAGCGCCAATGCCGATCTGAATGCGATCGTCGCCAGCGACCCGCGCAACGTGATGGCCCTCATCCGCGGCGCGCAGATCGCCTTGAACATGGGGCAGCTCGACAAGGTGCCCGAACTGCTCAAACGCGCCATCGCCGTCGATCCGAAGAACACCATGTCGAACATGGCGCTGGCCACGTTCTACTTCACGCACAATCGGGTGAAGGACGCCGCCGCGACCGTTGCGTCGTTCCTGCAACGCGTCCCTACCGATCCCACCGCCCTTGCCTTCGAAGGCCAGATCCAGATCGCCACCGGGCATGCCGACAAGGCGGTCGATACCTTCCGCATGCTGGCGAAGACCCATCCCGACGTGGCCCAGCTGCAGGTGTTGCTGGGCAACGCGCTGGCGGCGAAGAAGGACACGCTGGGGGCCATGGCGGCCTATCAGCGCGCCGTGCAGCTGGCGCCAAAATTGAAGTCGGCGCGAACCTCGCTGATCCGCTTTGCGCTCGCCAACCACAACCAGGAAGTCGCGATCGCCACGGCGCAAGACGGCGTGCAGCGCGATCCCGGCCCCGACTCCGACCTCACTTTGGCCGCCACGCAGGCCACCATCGGCCGGCTGGATGCGGCCGAGGCGACGCTGAAGCGCAGCCTGTCTGAACATCCCTCCGAAGCGGCGGCAGTCGCCTTGAGCGAAATCGAGCGCCGTGCCGGCCACGGCAAGGACGCCGACGCGGTGCTGACGTCGTGGATGGCGGGCCATCCGGATTCCATCAATGCCCGACTCATCTATGCCCAGAACATGATGACGGCGAATCCGGTCGTTGCGGAACAGCAGTTCCACACGGTGCTCAAAGCGCAGCCATACAACACCGTGGCGCTGAACAACCTCAGCTGGATGCTGCAGAACAAGGATCCGCATCAGGCCCTCGCCTATGCGGAACAGGCCGCCAAGCAGGCACCGACTTCGCCGCCCGTCCTGGACACCCTCGGCTGGGTGAAGTGGCAGAACAAGGACGGAGCAGGCGCCCTGCCGCTGCTGCAGAAGGCGCATGCCGCCGACGCCGGCAATGGCGAGATCACCTACCACCTGGCGGTCGTGCTGGCCGGGACGGGTCACCGCGACGAGGCCAAGAAAACCTTGGCAGCTCTGCTGGCGACGAACGCGCCGTTCGAGGACCGCCAGAAAGCCGTAGCGCTCACAGCCTCCTGGCGATAGGGATAGAATGTCAAACGGGGGGCGGCGGAGCCTCGCGCACCGCCGCCCTTTTTCATGAGCATGCGATGCCAGCTTCTCTCGACCACTGCTCCGGCCACCTCGATACGACCTTTGTGGCTCTGGGCTTCGGCAAGGTGGCCATGCTAGGCGTGGTCCAGGGCATCAGCGAGCTCCTTCCCATCTCTTCGACCGCGCACATGCGGGCAATACCGGCGCTGCTGGGCTGGCCCGACCCCGGCTCGGCGTTTTCCGCCGCGATGCAGCTTGCCGCGTTGGGCGCGGTTCTCGCCTATTTCTGGGGCGATCTGCGGGCGCTCGCCGCGGGATCTCTCAACGCCGTGGCGAAGGGCCGCTGGAAAGACCGCGAGCTGCGGCTTGCCGCGGCAATCGCCCTGGCGACGATTCCCATCGGCATCGCGGGCCTGCTGCTTTCGAAAATCCTCAATCAATGCGCTTCGCCACTGCGCGCGCCGATGGTGGTCGGACTGGCCTGCTTCGGTATGGCGCTGCTCATGGGGCTGGCCGAACTCCTGGCGCGCCACAAGCGCACCGCGGAGCAGCTGACCTTGTGGGACGCCCTGATCATCGGCGTGGCGCAAGTCGGGGCGCTGGTGCCGGGATTCTCGCGCTCCGGGTCGACCTTCACGGGCGCCCTTGCCCTCGGCTTCAAGCGGGAGGAAGCAGCACGTGTTTCCTTCCTTCTGGGCATTCCCGCCATCGCCCTGGCGGGAACGCGGGAACTTCTGTTGCTCCACCACGCGGGCCTGCCGGCCGAAGGCTGGCGCATCCTGGCGATCGGTCTGGCCGTATCGAGCGTCTCCGCTTATGCCGCGGTTTGGGGCCTGATGCGGTTCCTGCAGCGCTTCTCGACCTGGCCCCTGATCGTCTACCGCGCGGTCTTCGGACTGGTTCTCGTGGCCGGCGCGGCCATGCACTGGATCAGCTGATCACAGCTCTGCCGCCTCAGGGGCTGTACCGCGCCCCCGCCCAAACGAAAATGGCGGCCTTTCGGCCGCCATTTCCAGAACGCTTGGGAAGAGGCTATCAGGCCGACTTCTTCTTGCGGCGCAGGCGGAAACCGCCGATGCCCGCGAGACCCGCGCCGAGAAGCGTCAACGTGGCCGGCTCCGGAACGGTCGACGCCGGCGACGCGAAGGTGGCGCTCATCGAGATCGACGTGCCGGGCCCGCCGGTCTGCGTCAGGCTCCAGGTCTCATTGGCGCTCAACACTGCCCCGGCGTTCTTCCAATCGCTGCCCAGCGTGAAGGTGCCCACGACCGAATAGGTGACGCTCTCACCCTTGCCGCTCGGGGTCTTGCCGCCGAACGTGACGCTGGTCGCCGTGAAGGTACCAAGGCCTGCATCCGTGAAATCGAAGGAGCTGGCACCCGCGGTGGTGAAGGTCAACGGCGTCGTGGCGCCAAGGGTCGACGGCAGGGAGATCATCGCAAAGCTGCCGGACGGCGACCCGATGAAAACATCATTCGGAGTCGGGCTCGTCAGGACGAACGACGTCGTTGTGGTCACGTCCGTTTTGGTGGACGTAAACGCCGTCACGGCGAAAGAGCCGGACGAATACATCGGCAAAGGCGTCGCCAGGGCCGCGCCCGTGGTGACAACCAGTGCGGCAACAGCGCCAGCAATTCCTCTAGACAGCGACATCATCTTCTCCTCGTTCCCATGGGGCAAACCCGACCCCGCAGGCATAGCGAAGCAAGGCCCGTACCAGTATAAAAATTCTATGATTTTCAGTTAGTTAGAAGCGGAGGCCGGTAAGCCGGCCTATGGATTTGTAAAGTCTTTTGACAGGAACCCCGCCCGGCTCGGAACCTCCGATTTCAAGGCCGCGAGGAGGCCTTGCCGGCGCCAACTTCCAGGAGGTCGCGCGCGGCGTCGTTGATGCGCACGAGAACCTGCCAGGCGTTGCGGCAGGTATTCCTTTCGCTCATGTCGCCCAGCGATGAGAGCTCCTTCTGCAACAGCTCGTAGCGGGGCGCGTGCTGTCTTGCGGCCTTGGCGGCCAGGTCCGCGACGGGAAACTGCAGAACCTTGCTGCAAAGCGCCATGCGCTCCGGCGTCAGGGGCTCGTCGGTATAAGGGATGCCCGTCAGCGTGGTGCGGATCGTCTCACGGAGTGCCTGCAGCGGCTCGACGGCCGGAGCCGGTGTGGCCTCGACCAGGCGCGGCGCCGCGGCCCTCGCCGCCGGTGCCGGTGACTGTGGCGTCACGATTTTTCCAGGAACCGGCACTGGGGCTTGTGCCGCCGCAATCCTGGCGCCGCGCACCACCGCTTTGCCCCACACACCCGCGGCAATGACGGCGAGAATGCCGGCCACCAGCACCTGCCACTCGTAGACCCAATGGACCAGCTCGCGGAACGCGATCGGAAACACCGAAAACAGCACGAATCCGACCCACGACATGGTTGCGGTCAGCATCTGTTGCACTGATGACATCGGTCGAGCCCCCGGCCGCGCAATGCCATTCAGAGTGGCACACGGACCAAAAACGAGCAACGCCAGGAAAGCCTACTCGTATGCTTGCGTAGCCGCGGATTGCCCGCGGATCAACCGGGCGAGCTTCGTGGGCAAGACCTGCCGCAGCAGCGCGGCCATCCCGGCGAACGATCGCATGTTCGTTGCAACGAGGCCAAAGCGCGGCCGCGACAAGCGCAGCCAATCCCGCTTATAGGCGTCATCGCCGCGACCGAAGTCGATCTCGCGAATACCGTCATTGGCAATCAGCTCACGTGCCGTCCAGTGCGTCAGAAGCGTGCCGGGCGAATGGGCCGCCGCACTTTCCCGGTGCGCGAGCTTGAAAATCGTGGCTTTCGCGCCGGACAGCAGCCAGATCTGGGCCGCCACGACGTCGCCGGCCAAGCTCATCGTTCCCAGGCGGACCAGGCCCTCGTCCCCCAGCGCCTTCACCATCGCCGGCATGAACCCCGCATGCGGTTCGGGAACCTTCCAGGACGAACGGTAGACCTCCTCATAGCCGGTAAACGCGGCGGCCAGTTCGGCGGGCGAGCGCGCGCAGCGGAACTCGACGGCTGGCGCCTGATTCAGCTTGCGGCGCACGGTGGTGCGCAGGCGCGACGGGCGGTTCCTCCAGTAGTCGTCGAAATCGCAGACCGGCTCGTACCAGTTGCCGAAATGGCGATAGCGTGCGACGGCCAGTCCGGAATGCTCGAGGCCCTCCGCGAAAGCCGCCATGGAAGGCTCGCGACAATCCAGCGCATCGAGTTGCAGCACGCCGTCGACGAATTCCGCCGCCCGGCGGCCGACCAGATGCGCCAGATCGACCTCGGGCAAGGCGGGTGCAAACCGCGTCGTGTAAGGCGCGGTCAAGGCGCGCAGCGCCCGGCCCTTGCGTACCAGCGGCAAAATGGCGAGCGGCGCGCCCGCGCCATCCTTGGCCTCGAGGACGACGGCCTCTTCACCGGGCGCCAACGTGGTGGACGCCAACGTGCGGAACCAGGCCAACGAGCCTTCGGCGGTTCCGCTCCTGGCGAACGCGTCGTGCCATGCCGGCTCTTCGCAAAACCGCCTGACAGCGATGTCGACCATCAGCCCGGCGCCAGGGCCGCCACGGCGGCGCTCGCTTCCTCTTTCTTCTCCAGGACGACCTTCTGAAGCGGCAGCAGGAGGAGCACGACGATCACGAACAGGTCGTAATACGCCATGCTGAGACCCGCACCGGCGACGCAGAACACGAACAACGAGGCCTGCAGTGCGACGCCGAGGTCGGCCACCCATTGCAGCTGCGGATTCTGACGGGCGGCCGCGATGACCCGCGAGCCGGTTATAAATGCGGCAGCAATCATGAACAGGTAGATGGCCAGACCGGGAAACCCGTTCTCGCCGAGCACCTGGAAGTAGATGCTGTGCGCCGCATGGTTTATCTCGCCCGGATAATAATGATTGAAGATCCCCGGCAACTGCGGGCCGTAGAAGCCGGCGCCCAACGGGAAGTGATCGACGGCGTATCGGTATGCCACCTGCCAGGCGATCAGCCGGCCGTGGAACGAGGCGTCGTTCTGCGCCTGGCTGATGGTGTCCATGCGGTTGAAGAATTCGTCGGGCATGAAATTCAGCGCGAAGGCCAGCACTACGGCGGCCATGGCCAGGTAGAGGAACTTGTTCTTGGACCTGATCAGGAACAAGGCGGCCAGCGCCGCCAATCCGATCAGCGCGCCGCGCGAGTAGGTCCCCAGAACCGCGATGACCGTAAGCACGATGCACGCCAGCAGCAGCATGCCGATCCGCCGGTCGGCCGTCTGCAGGCGAAGATAATTGGCCAGGGGCAGCGTCATCAGCAGCGCCACCGCGAGCTGGTTGTTGTCCCCGATGATGGTGTTGGGGGGACCGAAGACGTGGCTGTGGCCGCCGGTCATGATCGTAAAAATGCCCCCCTTCACCCCGTAGAAGAACAGCGAGATGACGCACGTCCACAACAGGGCGTGGATCCGCGTGCGGTTGGTGGCCGTCGCCGCCACGACGAAGCCCAGGGCGAAGATCTTCCAGGTGCGGTCCCAGTATGGCCACGACCATTTGGGGTCGAAGGCAAAGAAGGAGTTGAACGTCATCCATACCATGAATGCGATGAGCGCCCAGACGATGGGGCCCGACGGCGGCAGCTTGCGCTCCTTGGAGACGGCCAGCGCTATGACCGTCACCAACACGATGATGAGGTTGGTCGGGATGCTGTTGATGATGCCCCAGGATTCCATCTGCGGGTTCTGCAGCGAGAACCAGGTCCACACGATCACCCCGGCATAGGGAAAGCGCAACGCCATCCCGAGCGCCACGACGAGTGCCAGAAGCAGAACGTAACTGCGCACGTGCCCTCCTACGCCGCCGTCCTGCGCCCCGGGCGCAGACGTCGGTAAAGTGTCGCCAGCGGGAGTTTGGCGGCGAGCAGCAGTCCGCGCAACGGGCGATGGCCCCTGCACGCCGCACCCAGGACCATCGCGAGCCCCTGGGCGAGGTTGGCGTTGTCACAGGCCGAAAGGCCGGTGCGAAAAGCGCGCTCGCCGACGATAGCGCGACGCTCGCGCTTCGTCAGGCGATCGCCCAGCCCAGCGAGATGGCGCTCGATCATCGGCAGCGTGAACATGCGTTGGTCGGCCAGCGTCCAGGACGAAAGGCTGCGGGGTCGAACATGAACGGCCACCAGGCTTTCCGGCACGTAAACGGACGCGCCGGCCAGCGCCAGCCTGATCCACATGTCCTGGTCCTCGGCCACCTTCAGGCTCTCGTCGAAGCCGCCGAGCGCCGCCAGGACCGACCGGCGCGCCAGCACCGTCGGAGTCGCGACGAAATTGCTGGCGAGCAGCGCCTTCCACATATCCCGCCCCGCGGTCACCGGGCGGCCCCCATAGGTGTCACCGAGGAGACGCCCGTCGGGCGCGATCTCATGGGAGGCGCAGAAGGCGAATATCGCCTCGGGCTGCCGGTCGATGGCGGCCATCTGACGCTCCAGCTTTGACGGCAGCCATTCGTCGTCGGCGTCGAGGAACGCCACCCAATCACCGGTCGCCGCCCTGACGCCGGCATTGCGAGCGGCCGCTGCGCCTTCGCGGACCGGCCGCGCCAGGATGTTGACGCCGCGCGCAGCATAAGACCGCGCCACGTCCCCGGTAGCATCGGTGCTGCCGTCGTCGACGACGATGACCTCCTGCGGCGGCCGCGTCTGGGCGAAGACGGATTCGAGGGCCCGCCCAAGCGTGTCGGCGGCATTGTGCGCCGGAATGACGACGCTGACCGAGGGATGCAGCCGCGACCGGTCGGGGCATCCATCCGGGGCGATTGCGTCGGCCCTCGTGGGCGTGTTGCTGCCTTCCATGGTCGCGGCTCAGGCCATTTCCAGGAAGTCCTTGAGGTACCTCTTCAAGTTCTTCACGCCCGGCGCCGTGAACACCAGGAAGCGCGCGCAATCGAGGGGGCGGTGTCCCAGGACGATGGCGCGGATGAGGTACCACGAGCCGTGCCAGAAGCCGCCCGGAGAGGCGCACAGCCCGCGGCCGATGTCGCTGTAAACCTTGGCGCGGGC
This sequence comes from Alphaproteobacteria bacterium, assembly GCA_028871345.1. GTDB lineage: Bacteria > Pseudomonadota > Alphaproteobacteria > Micropepsales > Micropepsaceae > Rhizomicrobium. The sequence continues at coordinate 191,005 of JAGWNK010000002.1, forward strand.
TCGAAACTTGTCGCGCAGCGACAGCCGGTTCGAGAGGGAGCGGATGTGTCCTTCGATCATCGGCTCGACATACTGCCAGGTAAGATGGCCGCTGGAGGCCATGTAGCTGGATGGCGACAGACGGATGTCGACGAGCCGCTCCTGCGCCAGCACGACGCTTCCCCGGCGCGCGACGCGGATCCACAGATCGCGGTCCTCGCCCACACGCAGCACAGGGTTGAACGGAGCCGTCCCGAGATCGGCCCGGCGCACCAGGGCGCAGGGCGTGGCGATATAGCAGTCCCAAAGAAGCTGCTTCCAGCCGTCGGCCATCACTTCGGGAAGGCCGTTGAACAGCAAGCTTACAGTATTGCCTTCGCCGTCGATCCACGCCGCCTGGCAGCCGCACAGCCTTGCCGACGGGTTGGCGTCGAGCAGCCCCAACTGCCGCTCGATCTTCTTCGGCAACCACAGGTCGTCGGCGTCGAGGAAGGCGACGAACTCGCCGCGCGACCGGCGGACGCCGACATTGCGGGCATGGGCCGGGCCGCTGTTCTCGGGAAGCCGAACTATGGTGTGCGGCAGGCCCGAGGCTTCCAGTGCCAGGCGCGCGATCTCTTCGGTGTTGTCGCTGCTGGTGTCGTCCACGATCACCACCTCGAGACTCCGGAAGGTCTGCGCCGCGACCGAGGCGATGGTCTGCGCAATGGAGCGCGAGGCGTTGTAGGTGGGGATGACGACGCTCACCCGCGGCGACGTTGGAGCGTTCATCCCTTCCTCGCGCGCCTCAGAAAGCCGACCGCCCTGCGCGCCAAGGCTTCCGCCCGGAAAGCCGCATTCGGTTTGCGGAAGTGGCACCAGCACAACTCGTATGTTTCCTTCCCGAAGGTTTCCTTCAGCCGGTTTGTGCCGGCCAGGAAATCATAACGGGACATGCCCTGGGCCGCGTAGTGCGAAATTGCCTTGGCATGACAGACATAGCCCGGGCGTAGATCGGGATCATCATCATCGAAGCCGCTTTGATAGCTGGAAACGACGCCGTTTCGGCGGAAATTGTAGAGATACCCGAAAACGCGGGAACCGGCCGAAACGCGCAGGAGATCGACACTCCCCTCCGCGACGCCAGCTTCAATCAACGCACGGTGGAATACCTCGAAATACGGTGCGTCGAAGGCATGACGCCGCCCGCGGCGGTGCCAGGAGCGGATATGCAGCTCCTTCAAGCCCGCGAAATAGTCGAGCGCCGTCGGGACGTCGGCGGCGACCTCAAGCACCACAGGCGCGGCGACTTCATACGCGCGCATGCTGCGCCCCAGCTGCTGGCGCGCGTTGCGGCTCAGCAGCGAAGCGACACCTCCGGCACGGACCTGTTCGAGGGGCGCGCGATGGCCCTGGCTCCGCCGCGCCAGCCGGACGATGTTGCCGTCGGTCCGCCCGGCCCGGCCGGTCGCCAGGCCGGGAACGACCATCTCGTCCAGCGGCGAGGCGGCAAACCAGTCCATGAGCGACGGCCACAGCGCATCGTCGGAGACTGTCGCCGCAAATCCGTTATGCTCGATTTCGACGCAATCCAGCTCCGCGTCGCCAAGGCTGTTCAGGCAGGCTCGGCGAACCGGCAGGACACCCCCCAATACGACATTCCGAAGTCCGACCAGCGCCAGGCCGACTGCTTGCGAACCGCGCGAGACGGCGAGGAGCATCACGTGCCCATGATCGGGTACGGTCCGCAGCAGCGCGCCGATCCAGGTCCAGGTCACGAAGAACGAGTGGGTTCCGACGCGGTCGAGCGAGCGCCACATCCCGTCGAGTTCTTCGAGATCCGGCAGCGGTCCCAGTGTGAACACGAGATCGCGCGAGGGTTCGATGAGCGTTGCCGTCACTGCGCGCATGCCGCTGCCGTGATGACGCCGGCGTCGCTGGATCCTGGAAGCATCATCGCGGGTTCACCTTCACGCGACGGAAGTAATCGTGACGCATTCGTCATAATCCAAGTCGATCGTGGCCGCGCAGTCCCAGCGGCAAACAGAAATATACCGTGGCGCGGCCGCCGACGTGCCGTGATTTTTCTTGACGCTGCGACAGGGACACGGACTTTTTCGCCACTATCCTTACCAGATGCGACGCCGTGCAATAGACATTCAACAAAGTGACGATAATCATCCGTCTCTGGCCGTTCCATCCGGGGCCGTTGCACGCCCCGACAGCGACACAACCCGTGGCCGGATCGACGCCGAATGCGAAATGGCAATACGAGCAATGGCCACCTCCACCGCGACAGCTGACCGGTCGAAGCTGACGACCGCAACGGCCGGCGAACGCGGGAAGCGGACGGTGCCGGGGATCGACGGACGCAACACGGCTGTGCGGCATGGGCCGGCCATCCCCAGCATAGAGCGTCCGCTCGTCTTGACGACCATCGACGCCGAGGAATCGTTCGATTGGAGCCGGCCATTCACACGCGACAATCACAATCTAGCGGCCCTCGGACAGCAGCACTTTGCCCACCATGTGTTCGAGAAGCACAATGTCGTGCCCATCTACCTGGTGACCTATCCCGTCGTCGTCCATGAACATGGCTATCGTCCCCTCCTGGAATATTTCGCGGAGGGTCGCTGCGAGATCGGCACGCAGCTCCACCCCTGGGTAACGCCGCCCTTCACCGAACAAGTCAATTTGCACAACAGCTTCCCCGGCAACCTTCCCGCGGAACTTGAATGCGAGAAGCTGCGCGTTCTGACCGATGCCATAGGCGAGCGTTTCGGCCGGAGGCCCATCGTCTATCGCGCGGGGCGTTATGGTCTGGGCCCCGCCACGCTGCGCGCGCTTCGTAGGCTCGGTTACAAGATCGACACCAGCGTGGTTCCCGAACAGGACTACTCCAAGGACCACGGCCCCTCCTTCTTCGGCAGGCCCGTCTGGCCCTACTGGGCCGACGAGGAACAGACGCTGCTCGAACTGCCGTTGACCTCGGCGTTCGTCGGCCTGATCGGGCGATCGAGTCACCGGCTGGCGCGGGCGCTCTACCTCAACGACCTCCATTACGGCTTTGCACGCAGCGTGCTGGTACGCGCCAACATGCTCGAGCGCATCCGCCTGACGCCGGAAGGCACACGCGTCGAGGACGCCAAGAAGCTGGTGCGCGTCCTTCTGCGGCGCGGCATCCGCATCTTCGTGGTTTCCTATCACACGCCGTCGCTGGTCGCCGGCAACACCCCCTATGTGCAATCGGTGGACGACCGGAACCGCTTGCTGCGCTGGCTCGATGAATTCTATGAGTTCTTCCGCGAGGAGATCGGCGGCAGACCGGCGACGACGGCGGAAATCCACGAGACGGCCGAGCGGGCACGACCCGCCGCGGGCGTCTGACACGGCATGAAGTTGGGAAGGACCGATCGTATGGGGCTGAAGCGCGTGCTTGCGATGGGACTGGCGGCTGGCCTGTCCGCCATCCTGGGGCCGGCCGCCGCCGCTCCGCCGAGGGACGGAATCGTCACCTACGTCCTCGAGAACCAGAACAGCAGCGTCGAGCGCGACGTGCCGGTGACGTTCGGTGCCATCTTCGCGCGGGGCGACGTACCGGCGGGCACATCGATCGCCGCGATCGACCGCGCCGGGCACGCGATCCCGATGCAGGTCGACGTCAAAGCGCACCACGGCGACGGCTCGCTGCGCCACGCGGTCCTGACCCTCGATGTGCCCCGCCTGACGGATCATGATTTCGCGGTCGAGATAGTGCACGGAGAGCCGGCCGCGGGCGCGCCCGTCCCGCTCGACACCGTGCCGGCGAATTTCGACATGGTCGTGGACCTGACCGAGGGCGGCAACCATCTGAAGGCCTCGGCGCGGGACCTCATCGCCCACGCGAAGCCGGAAACGTGGCTGTCGGGACCGCTGGTCGGCGAATGGTGGTTCGCCGGTCCGCTGCGCGACGCGGCGGGCAGACCAGACCCGCATCTCAGCGTTCGGTTCGGCATCCGCAGCTACGGCAAAGACAGGGCGGTTCGCGTCGAAGTCGACGTGGAGAACACCTGGACCTGGATAGCGGATCCGCGCACTCGGAAATACGACGCGACGATCCTGATAGACGGCAAACCGGTCTTCACGAAGGCGGCGATGAGCCAGTTGCCGCAAACCCGCTGGCGCAAGGTCTATTGGCTGAGCGAAGCCCCGACCGTCTACGTCAAGCAGGATCTGGCCTATCTGCGCAAGACAGGCATCATCCCGAACTACGATCCCGACGCAAAGGTCACGGAATCCGACATCGCCCAGCTCTACGCGGCGTTCTCCAAACGTGACCGCGATCCGCTCGCCACCGGAATTGTCACGGGCTACATGCCGATGACCGGCGGGCGAATGGACATCGGCCCCCTTCCCACCTGGACGGTGGACTACCTTCTGACAATGGACCGGCGGGCGGCGCAGGTGATGTTCTCGGCCGCGGACCTCGGCGGCAGCTTCCGTTCGCACTACCGCAACGAAAAGACCGGCCGGCCGACGACCACCGAGGAATATCCCAACATCAGCTCGCACGGAAACCTGGTGGGCAAGCCGGGCAACCTGCCGAAACCGGACTGGCTCGGCGAACCGCCGCAGATCGTCCCGCAGTCGGCGCATGAGCCGTCGCTCGACTTCATCCCCTATGTCGTCTCGGGCGAACGCTATTATGTCGAGGAGCTCGAATTCTGGTCGCAGTTCAATTCCTGGGGCACGGCTCCGGGCAACCACGGCTTCCGGCAAAGCCTTGTCAAATGGGACGAAGTGCGCGGTCAGGCCTGGTCTCTGCGCACGCTGGCGCAGGCGGCCTACATCGTTCCGGACAGCGATCCCATGAAGGCGACGCTGCTGCGCGAGCTCAAGGCCAACATCGATTGGTACAATCAGAACCTGACCAATAATCCCGGCGCCAACATATTCCATACGGTGTGGGCGGTGGACAATTACGCGCCATGGATGGACGACTTCCTGACCTGGTCGGCGGGTTACGTCGCCCAGCTGGGGTTTGACGACATCAAGCCGTTCGCGAAGTGGAAGGGTGTCTATCCGGTCCAGCGCATGATCAATCCTCAGTTCTGCTGGATCCTGGCGACCACCTACAACATGGCCTTGGCGGACGAGAATCGCAGGGCCTACCCCACCTGGAGCGACGCCCTGCACGCCACCGAACGGCGGTACGCCAAGGACAAATCCGCCGATCCCGACGCGATGCAATGCGGCAGCGGAGAAATGCAGAAGGCCTTCAGGCTTAAGGCCGGGGAGATGGACGGCGGCGCCTGGTACGGCACGGGCTATCCCGCCAACATGCAGCCTGCGCTCGCCGCCGCCGTCGATGCGGGCACTCCCGGCGCCGAGGAAGCCTGGGAGAAATTCCGCGCCCGGCCCATCCATCCCATAGCCCCCACCTGGGACATTCTTCCCCTGAAAGACGTGAAATAGACATGCTCGATCGACCCCACTCCGAACCTTCGAAGCTCAAGTTCTGGAAGCGACACCACGTTCCCTATCTCGTCACCGGTCATCCGCGCTGCGCCACGACCTCGGCGTCGGAGATCTGCAAGCAGGTCGGCCTCGACGTGAAGGACGAAGAAGTCGGCGCAGACGGCATCAGTTCGTGGATGATGGCGGTCGACGACCGCAGCAATCCCTTCGGAAACGGCGAACTCAGCCGGTCGCGGCGCAAGCTGAAGTGGGACTTCATGGTGCTTGTGGTGCGCAACATCGGCGACGCGGCGCCGAGCGTCATCATCGAGAACCGTTACGCCAAGGCCTCCTACGATTTCCGCCACAAGCACATCCTGGCACAGACGGGACACGACCTCGCGGCGGCCGGCGACGAGCTCTCCACAGCGGTTCTCTCGATCACGCAATGGATGCGGATCATCCTGCGCCAATCGCCGCAGTTCTGGTTCCGCATCGAAGACCAGCAGCAGGAATTCCGCGCGTTTCTCGCCAGGACGAGCGGCCGCAGCGCCGGCGGCGAGCGGTCCTTTGCGGATGCCAAGGCCAATGCCGCCAAGGACTACGGCGTCCGCTACGAAAAGCCGAAGCTGCAGAAGAACGACTGGGCGAAGCTGAGCACGCCGCTGCAAGGCGAAGTGCGCTGGTACTGCAGTCAGTTCGGCTATTCCTGCCCGCTCGACTGAGCGGAGGCACTGCGCTTCTGCAGGCGCCATTGCGCGGACTGCAAGGCGCGGGCGGCGAAGGCGCGCGCGTTGCCCGCCGACCAGGCCGCCTTGCCGACGCGGATCGAGCCAGTCGAAAAGCGCTGCTTGTACTGCGCCTCTCCTTCGCCGAAGTCGATCAACCGCAGCCCCGCCTGCTCGGAGGCGCGGATCAGCTCCCACAACAGCAGGCGCCCCGGCGATACTGCCCTGATTGCGGGATCGTAGACCGGAAACCAATAGCTCAGGACATCGCGGTAAAGCAGGCCGAGATGCTCCGCCAGGATGCGCCCCCCCGCTTCCAGCGCCGCATGATGCAGGCAGCAATCCTCGGCCGGCCCGATGGCCTCCAGAAGGCGGGCACCGGAGGCCAACGCGTCTCCGACGCCGGTGCGCCGGTACTGTTCGCGTTTCCGCGCCACCATGCGATCGATCACATCCTTCGGCGGATTGCGGCTGATATGAACCTTCGCTTCGCCGAAATCCCTGTTGACGCGCCTCAGGCTTCGTTCCGTATCGCGGACAAAGTCGAGGTTGCGCTGGCGCAATCCGTCGAAATAGGCCTGCGAGCCCGCGCCGATGTCCGTCACACAGCAGGATTCCCAGCGGTAACCGTCCAGCCCGAAGGCGGGCTGGTTATCCATCAGGCAGTCGACATGCATAGCCGCGATGCCGCACAGGCGCAGCAGCGTCGCCGGCCCGATCCGGAAGCCCGGCCGCGCCACGATGCCGGAGGCGTCGGAGAGATGGCCGCCGATGCGGTCGGCGAGCCCGATGCTCTCGTGCAACGCATCGCGGTACTGGAACGGAAAAAACGCCTCTATGCCCTCGCCGCCCCGGATGACGCCCACTCTGGCGCGCATGCCCGCCGCTTCGCAGGCCTCTGCAAAACCCGGCGAGAAGAAGCCGCGCTGCAGCCCGACGGATTCTCCCTGCATCGTGCGCCAGGCATCGATCTCGGCGGCCGCCAGCCGGGACGGCAAGACGATCGTGCAGCGCAGATCGCGTGCCGGCCGTGCCGTCGCGAGAACTTCGTGAATGTGATCCTCCTCCCCTGAAGGGGCGGCAAGAATGCAAGCGGGCCGCCCGCGGAGCGCGGCGGTTCCCGAGCCATCAAATGGCAGTCTGCCCCACCAGGTCCGAGATATCCAGCTTGCTGCAGGCCTGCACAAGATCAAAATTCCGGACGAGTTCTTCGGACATGTTCCGGCGCGCGTCCGATCCACCCGCTTCGGTCGTGCGTACGTAATTCCGGTTGCCGATCTTGGTGAAGTGCCCCTCCTCGAACTCCTGCCCGTCGATGATGATGCATTCTCCGCCCAGCCGTCGATGCCAGTAATAGATGCCGGCGCCGTGATCCCAGTAATAGTTCCGCTTGATCCGCTCGCCGTTCTCCTGATTGGGATGGGCCCAGTACGCCATCCACCACCCGCACCCGTTGACGAACTGGTCGCGGCTGGCCGCACGTGTCGTGCAGCCGACAAGCTCCCAGTACCGTTTCCTGTGGTTGGTCAGCATATGCCTCAGGCCCGGGCGAACCCATACCGCGGCTGTCTGGCCGTCCTCGAGCTCTTCGAACATCGTGGCGAGCCGGCGCATCTTCTCGCGCCGCACGAACAGATCGGAATGCCAGAAGGCGATCCTGCGGCAGAACAGGAACGCGAATTCCAGCGGGAAATGCGGATACAGCAAAGGCAGGCGCAGCCGCTCGTTGAAATCCACGACAACCGCTTCTGGCACGAGCTTCGCGGGCGGGCCGACTCGCGGATCGTAGCCGACGACAGGCGTCCAACCCGCCTCCACGACCAGCTTCTGCTGCACAAAGCACCAGTCACTGTTGACGTTCCAGCACAGCCAAGGCCGCGTGATGCCGTCGAAATGGATCCACCAGCCCCGGGCAACGTCGAACAGCTCCGCAAGATCGATTCCCAGAGCGCGGAAGGCACCCCATTGGCCCTGACCGAACTGGGCCAATTCGAATTCGTATTCCCCGGTGCGAGCAAATTCCGGATGGACGACCTTGCCCGGCAGCGACAAGGCCGCGTGCGAAGACACGGAGTTGCTCCACCTGTGAAAGCCTCGCGCGATATTGTCGCCGCGGCGACGGGCCTTTCAACCATGAACGCGCGACGCTCTAACAAGTGTTGCAGACGGCGGCCGGAAATTTCCGCCCGGCGCGGCAACCGTCACGGGACCGTCATGCGCCCGATGTTCCGCGCCGCGCTCAGGGTGACGACCGGCGCGGCTGGCTGAGCACAAAATGGAGAAAGCTCGCGGCATCGAACCCGGCCCTGCCGCGGCGCATGGACTGCAGATCCATTTCGATGCGCCCGATGGTGCCGCATTGCGCAAGCGCCGTCGTGGCCACCAGTTCGTGCGCGCTGGTGAACAGCGGATCGAAGCCGCGCTGGTGCGCGATGGCAACGAGGCTGTCATCCAGGCGGCCGTGCGGGAACGAAAACGGCAGGGGTTCGTCCGCAGGCTCGATGGCGCGAAGCGCCGCGCGACAACGGGCAAATTCATCCGCAGGGTTGGCGAGCGAGGTGATCGGCTCATGGCTGTGGCCATGGCCGCCGATGGCTACGCCGGCAGAGCGCAGGGCGAGAAGATCCTGCACGCCGGCCATGCGCGCCGGCAGATCCTGGGCCGGGGGATACTGCGAAAGCCGCGAGGTCCGCGCCTCGCGCGGCATGGCGTTGAGCTCGGCCACCAAGGCATCGGCGTCCGCAGCGGCAAAGCGGCCGCGCCGAACGCCGTCGTAGACCTCTTCCTGCCAGAAACCCTTGTCGCTGCCGATGAAGCCTGTCGCCACGAACACCACGGCACGCACGCGATGGCGCTTCAGCACCGGCAGCGCGTATTCGAGATTGTCCCTCCAGCCGTCGTCGAAAGTCACAAGCAGCGGGTACGGCGGAAGCGCCCGTCTGGCGGCGCGGGCGTCGATGACATCCTTGATCGTAACAAACGAATAGAACGACCGCAGAAGAGCAAGACAGCGATCCAGCTCCGCCGGCGTCACCGTGTAGGCCGGATTGGATCCCGGATATCGCGGATCCACCGGGGACAGAACCCGATGGAACCCGACCACCGTCAGGAAGCCGCGATTCCGGCGCCTGTGCCAGGCCCGCAAAATGCCCGCCTGATAGAGCGCGCCTTTCGCAAGCCGCTTCAGGCGGTCCGCCAGCGCCACATTCGCGTTCTGCTTCATCGGTGCTCCGCCGTCTCGGGAGCGGGATAGAGGGACGGCGTCCAGCCCCGCAGGCGATAGTAGAGGAGGCCCAGCCACTCGTGGACCGCCCAATCCGCATCCTTCAGACCCGACACGAATCCGGTGAGAAGTTCGAAGCCTCGGCCGGTATGATAGTCGACGGGCACGGCAACAACGTTCCATCCCACCGCGCGGAAACAACCCACGGCCCGGGGGATGTCGGCGGCCGAGGTGACCAGGAGCCATTCCTGCGCCGGCCGCGGCTTCACGAGCCGCATCGAATACAGCGCATTCTCATGTGTGTTGCGGCTGCCGCGCTCAAACAGGACACGCCGGGGGTCCAGCCCCAGCCCCCTGAAAAGGTTTGCGACAATGTCCGCTTCGGGGGGACCTCCGAGAGCGTTGCCGTTGCCGCCGCTGAAGACGAGCCGCGCCTGCGGATAGCGCCGGGCCAGCGCCACGAAAGATGTCAACCGGCCGCCGCCGATCGCATCGAACGCGGGCGCACCGCGGCTGACGCTGACGCTCACGTCAATCGCGCCGCCGAGAACGATGATGCCGTCGACATGCTGCGGCAGCGCCGACGGGGGAAAGCGGTCTTCCAGCGGGCGCATCAGCCACGTCCCCAGCGGAAGGATCCAGAAGGCAGCCAGGATACCGGCTCCCGCCGCCAACAGGCGGCGACCAACCCGGGAAGGCCCCCGGAGCTCGAGAACGGCGCCGATCACAACCAGCAGCACGATGACCGTGCTGGGCGAGGTCAGGCTCCCAATGATTTTCGACAACAGGAACAGACGCCCCTCCCCGATGTTTCGAATGCCACGCGCCAGGCGCAGTTTGGTAACATGTTCTGCCTAGCATATTTCCCCGATCCGAGGTGCCTGGCCGTGAATACCGCAATTTCCACCGGCGTCCGCGCCGTCCTGACGGCGCTCGTGCCGTTGGCAACGCTGACGGCCCAGGCGGCAACCCTGACGGTCGGTGCCGATCAAACCTACAAGCTGCCGAGCGAGGCGGCGCGCATGGCCAAGGCCGGCGACACCATCCGGATCGCGACGGGAACCTACCTCGATTGCGCCGTGTGGACCGCCGACGATCTCCTCATCGAAGGCGATGGCGCCGGGACGATCGTCACCGGCCCGATCTGCGGCGACAAAGCGCTGTTCATCATCCGCGGGAACAACACCGTCGTGCGCAACATCACCTTCGCGGCGGCGGCGGGCCGCGCATCGAACGGGGCCGGCATCCGGGCGGAGGGCCGCAATCTTACGGTGGAGGACTCGGTTTTCGACCACGACCAGGATGGCATCCTTGCCGGGCGCAATCCCCAAAGTACCATCCTGATCCGGCACAGCACATTCGAGGGCAACGGCGCCTGCGAGCCCAATGCGGGCTGCGCCCATGCCGTCTATGTGGGGCAGATAGGATTGCTGCGGATCGAGCATTCGCGCTTCGCCGACACCAAAATCGGGCACGACATCAAATCCAGGGCTGCGCGGACCGAAATCGTCGATACCACGATCGAGGACGGCCCAGAGGGGACATCCAGCTATCTCGTCGACCTTCCCAACGGGGGATCCCTGGTCCTTTCGGGCAACACGCTCGAGAAGGGCTCGCTCAGCAGCAACCCCGTCGCCGTCGCCATCGGCGAGGAAGGCGTCACCCAGCCCATCGAAGTCCTCTCCATCGAAGACAACGTGTTCGCCAACGACGGAGCGCAAAACGCGGTGTTCGTGCGCAACGCCACGCCCGTGGCCGCTCAATTGCGCGGCAACAGCCTGAAAGGCCATGCGACTGCGGCCCTGTCCGGCCCCGGCCGGATCGACTAAGGGGAAGCGCCTTCGCGCGTCCATTTGCGCGGCGGCGGCTTCCGCGGCGCGCCTTCCGAGCGAACCGCAAGAATGCCGTGCGTGCCGTCTGCCTTGTCGTTGCGGATGAACCACTGCAACACAATGAAGATGGCCACGATGGATCCCAGGTAGTAGAGGCCGCTCATCGCGTATCCTTCGCCAAGGCGCCGATCATGGCGGATCGGCCGCGAACTTCAACTCCTCCCGGAAAAGCGTCCGATACGCCGCAAACATGCGGTCCTGCCCGAACGCCGCCCGGGCCGCATCTTTGTTGGCCGCGCCGACGGACCTAGCCGCCGCCGGGTTCTTGAGGAGGTCGAGGATCGCCTGCCCCAAGGGAACCGCGTTCAAGGGCGTAACGTAAGGTTGATTGGGCGGCGCCACCATTTCGGCGACATCCCCGACATTCGTCCCCGCAACCGGCAGACCCGCCGCCATCGCCTCGATCACCGTGGTCGGCAGTTGTTCGGTATCCGAGGACAGCACGAACACGGTGAGCGCCGCATAGATTCGCTCGGTATCGCCGACGGCCCCGGCAAAGCGGACATCCCCGCCGATGCCGAGTTCGACGGCGCGTGCCTCGAGACGGGAGCGTTCGGGGCCGTCCCCGGCGATCAGCAGGCGGCATTCCATCCGCTCGCGTACCCAGCGGAAGGCGTCCAGAAGGCGCATGAGGTTCTTCTCGGGGCGCAGCGCCGCCACCGTGCCGATGATCGGCCCTCCCCCGCTCCAATCGTACGCAGCGATGTCCGCCGCACCGAAGCGGGCGCAGTCGATTCCATTGGGGATGTGGCGCAGGCGCACGGGATTGAGCTTCCAGACGTCGCAGGCCAGCCGATAGAGCGTCTTGGAGGGCAGGACCACGGTGCTTCGCCGAAGCACGAAGCGGCGCGTCAGCACGCGCCGGCGCATCTGCTTGTCCGCCTCTTCCGGCCCGAAGCCGTCTTCGATGTGGATATGAGGCGTGCGGCGCAGCTCGTTGGCCATGGCGCATTCGATACTGCCCCAATTGTAGGTGATGAGGCGGTCCGGTCTGGTGGCCGACAGCAGCCGCCGGAAGCGAAAGATCGTGCCGATGGTGTCGCGCGGCTTCAGCCCGATCCGGGGAAAGGTCAGGTGGACGCGAGGATCGAACCGCTCGCGGCAGTCCGTGCGCCCGTCCATCGCCAGGACGACATGGGCGAACTCGTCCCCGAAATGGTTGGCGAGCGCCGCCAGGCGCATCTGCGCGCCGCCCACGGCGAACGTGGGAAAGACGTGCAGCAGCGTTTGTCTTATGCGGGGAATCAATGATGCAACCGGCCGGATCCGCGCGGGACCATGAACGGCCCGCCCTCCCCAATCAAGAACCGCCTACCGCGCCCCTTCCTGCAGGACGATGATTCGGATCGTCTGCAGAATGATGGAGATGTCCCGGAACCAGCTGTAGTTCTTCATGTAGTAAAGGTCGTATTCGAGCTTGCGCTCCGCATCCTCGATGGAAGCGCCGTAGGGATAGTTGATCTGGGCCCAGCCCGTCAGTCCCGTCTTGACCCCGTGGCGCAGCGTGAACATCTGCACTTCCCGCCCGATCTCGTCGACAAACATCGGCCGCTCCGGGCGCGGGCCCACGAGGGACATATCGCCCCGGATGATGTTGAGAAGCTGCGGGATCTCGTCGATGCGCGTGCGTCGCAGGAAGGCGCCGACCTTGGTGATCCGGCTGTCCGCCTTGGCGGCCCAGCGCGCACCGTCTTTTTCGGCGTCTGGCCGCATGGTCCTCAGCTTGTACAGCCAGAAGACGCGGTTGCCGCGGGTGACGCGCTCCTGCTTGTAGAAGATGGCACCGCCGCCCTCGATCCAGATTGCCAGCATGGCCAGCGCAAAGACCGGCAGGCATACGGACAGCAGGACCAGACTGAGGATGATGTCCATGGTCCGCTTGGCGATGCGATCCATTGCGCGCATCTGGAAGCCGTTGGAATAGACCAGATAGGACGGATCGATGAAGCGCAGGTCGACGCGGCCGGTCTCGCGCTCGATGAAGGCGTGATAGCTTGTGATGGGCACGCCCTTCACCTTGCAGGCGAGCAGGCTCTCGAACGGAAGATTGTGGGCGTCGTCCGAGGCGATGACGATCTCGTCGATCGAAAGCCGTGTCGAGAGAAGCTCAAGGCTCTGCTGGGCGGGGTCGGCCTTCTTGTCGAGTGCGTCGGCTTCCTCCGGCTGAGCGCAACGTTTGACGATTCCTTCGTCGATCACCACAAGCTGGACCTGCGACGAATAAGGCTCACGCGTCATCAGCGACAAGAGGTGCAGCGCACGTTCTCCGCGGCCCAGGATCATGATGCGTCGCCGGAACCACTGCCGGTGCAGCATCGCAAAGAACACGTAGCGGCTGAGGATGAGACCGGTGAGCGACGCCCCCGCACTCACCAGCGAAATCGTGACGCAGCGGCTGATGCTCAGGTAGATGCGTTCGGTCGGATAGGCAAACGGCAGCGCGAAGTGAAGAATCACGAAGAAAGCCGCCGCCCCCATGGCAACGACAATCGGCAGTCGGGCGATCGCGTTCTGCTTCGATACGATGGCGTCCTTGCGGAAGCATCCCATCGCGTAAAGGAAGATCATGTCCGCAAAGAGCGCAAAGGCCGTGGCGAATGCCGTCTCGGACGGCCAGTGGGCGCCGAGCCTGCCGGCCGTACTCAACAGAATCCCAATGTTGAAGATCGCCAGCGTGGACAAGTCGAACGCCGCGAGAACCTGAGTCGGCCTCGGTCGCAACCTGGAGCCCGCCGCCTTGTCTTTCTTGCGCACCGGCAGACGGCGCGGAATCACCCATTGCCGCCGCTCCGAACGTCGCCAAGCGGCCTGCTCGGCGCTGATGAAGGCATCAGCGCTGCCCGCCGCGTTGGACGTCGTTGCGGCCCGCGGAAATACATCTGCGCCTTCGTGAATCATGGGCCCCGCCCCACACCCATTCGGCAGCCATTAACTCATCGGCTGCAGCTTTATCCTATATAAACCCATTATAAGAATAAGTTGCAACACAAACGTGCGTGCCAGCTCTGCTTTATTTGCCGCTTGGTAAACGTGCGTCAGTGCGTTGCGTGCGCAATGTGGCATGCACAACGGCGGGGACGTGTGATTTTTCTGTGAGATGGCCTTGCGGAAAGTCAATCGCCGCAACGCGCCGCCGCCGTGTAGGGGTTAAAACGAATTCTATTCGGGCTTCCGGAAGGGTAGGGTTAACCCTATCGCGGCAAATCGTTATGAAAAAGCAAATAATGACTAGCCGCAATCACTGTTATGCGGGATGATCCGACTTGTGATCCGTAAAAGTGGCAGTGCCGGTTTTACAGTTCGTTAAATTGCCGGTTGTTAGCGTGACAGCCTGGGCACCAAGGATGTGCAGTCATGACGCTTCTCATCGCACTCGGCATCTGGGTTCTGGTTTCCGCGGCATTCACACCGCTGATCGGCTATTTCCTCAGTGAAGCCGCGCAACGTGCGGAAGACAGCGGCGCCATCGCACATTACGGCGCCGTGGAGATGCTCGAGGCCCGCCGCGGCATGGAGCCCCGGGCCTGAACGCCTGAGCGTCTTACCCTGACCGCCCCTCTCCGGGCACCATCGCTTCGAGTCGCGCGCCTGCGTAACGCCGGCGCGCTATCGTTATCTGCGTGACGTCGGCGCGCCGATGGCGGTATAGGCATGCGCGCAAATTGGCGGTGCGGGAACGATGACAGTCCTGGTGACCGGCGGAGCCGGATATATCGGCAGCCACATGACTTACGGCCTGGTCGATCGCGGCGAGAAGGTCGTCGTGCTCGACAACCTTTCGACCGGAGTGCGCTCGCTCATCAGCGAGCAGGCGACCTTCGTGGCCGGCGACGTCTCCGACCAGTCGCTGGTCCGCCGCCTGATGCGGGAACATGACATCGACGCCGTCATCCACTTCGCCGGTTCGATCGTGGTTCCCGAATCCGTGGAACAGCCGCTGCGCTACTACGCCAACAACACCGTGGCCTCGCGCGCACTGATCGAATCCTGCGTCGAGGAAGGCGTCCGGAACTTCGTGTTCTCCTCGACGGCCGCGGTATACGGCATTCCCGATGCGTCCATGGTCACCGAGCAAACGCCGAAGGAACCGATCAATCCTTACGGCCGGTCCAAGCTGATGACCGAATGGATGCTGCAGGACGCGGCGAAGGCTCACGACTTCCATTATGTGGCGCTGCGCTATTTCAACGTGGCGGGCGCCGATCCCAAAGGACGCACCGGACAGTCCACACCGCGCGCCACGCATCTGATCAAACGGGCCTGCCAGGCCGCGCTGGGCCGCGTTCCCGCGCTCGACATCTTCGGAACGGACTATCCGACGCCCGACGGCACCGGCGTACGCGATTATATCCACGTCTCCGACCTGATCGCGGCGCATCTGCTGGCGCTCGACGCGCTGCGGGCCGGCACCAAGGCCGAGATCTTCAATTGCGGCTATGGGCGCGGCCTTTCGGTGCGCGAGATCATCAAAGCCGTCGAGAAGGTGACGGGCCATCCCCTGCCGGTCCGGGAAGGCGCGCGCCGCGCGGGCGATCCGCCGATGCTGGTCGCCGATTCCGCCAAGCTGAAACGCACGCTTTGCTGGACGCCGAAATACGACGACATCAACATCATCGTCAGCTCGGCCTATGCCTGGGAAAAGCGGTTCAATTCGTGACCGATCCCAGCTGCGCGATGCCGACGACGTAGTTCTTGCCGTATTTCTTCGCGCATTTCGGGCAGGTCGTGTAATAGAAATAGAGCCTGCCCATCTGCCGACCGCGATAGGCGACGATCTGCTTCATTTCGCGCGCCCACTCGGGCGCCTTGCTGTAAGGTCCCTCGAAGACATGAGTCAGGAAATCGCCGGTGAGCTTAATGTTCTCGGCACCGGGGACGTCGTGCTCGACGGAGAAGTAATGCTCCCCATGCCACATTGCTGACTCGTCGGACATGACGATGAATTCGTTGCCGTCGGCGTGAGCGTCCCTGATCGCCCGCCAGGTGCGCTTGAACATCGAACCCACGTCGAGGGGGATATGGAAGGCGCTATGTGTCCTCGTGTGCACGAATGCCTTGTCGCGGAAATGAAACTCCTGATCGTCCCACCCGTTCGGTTCAAATCGCGGACAGCAGCAGCCCGGCTCCACCTTCGTCCAATCCGTGGCCGGGACGTGGTTGGTTTCCATCGCGCTCGCCCTTCACGAAGCAGCGCCGAGTATATGCCTCAGAGATAGCGCGTGACCTGGAAAATCACGTTTGCCGCGCCTGGCAAACTGCCCCACTCGCTACGGGCGCCGCCGAATGTGCCCCCGGCATATGCGGCGATGCTCCAGCTGTCGGAGGCGTCGTAGCCGGCAGAGATCTGGGCCGTGGTCGAGCCGTCGCGCAGATCGGCGAGCACAAAGGCGCTGAGACCGAGATGCAGAATGAATGCGTCATCCCACGACACCCGCGCGAAGGCCTGGTGGCGGCTCATCGGCTCCTGCTGATCCGACGCATAAGCGCGGATGTACCAGAGCCCGGGCGCCGCTGCGGGATCGGCCGCACCGATGGCAAACCAGTCGTGCCAGTCCCGACCGGAGAAGCCGGCCTGATGGAACTCGTACTCCAAGCTGACCGTGACCTTGTTCTCGCCGGTCCAATAGGCGCCGACGGCCAGGTCATTCTGGAACGTCGACGTGGTCCTCGTCGGCGGCAGCGCGGCCATCGCCGCCGGCAACGACCCCGTCGCCTTGCCGAAAGCGATCGCCCGGGCGATCAGATCAGGAGCTGTTCCGCCGGCCCACTCGCCATAGGCGACGATGCTCTGGCCGACGAGATGGGAGGCGTTGAGTCCGAATTTGGTGCGACCGCCCTCATGATAGATCAACGCCTGCGGATCCCAGTCGCCCACATCGAGACTCAAGGTGGCGAGGAAGCGATCCGAACCGTTGGTCTGGCCGAACCCCGGATCGATCCAGTCGCCGGTGGCGGTGAGCGGCGTCGGCGTGCGCAGCTTTGGAGCGTAATCCAGCGACAGCGCGCCGCTGCCCCAGATCGTCTGGCCGCGAAACATCACGGTACCGAGACGGTTGGCCCGCAACGCCGAGGGATCGGCGGAGGACTGTGCCACGCGGGTGCGCGTCTTGAAGAAGTCTGTCGGGTTGAAGCCGAAGGCGATCCCGTTGCGCACGTTGATGCGCCCAGCTTCGAGATAGGTGTCGGGCGCTGGCTCCCACGTGACATAGCCCTCGCGAAAATCGTTGCGCACCGCATCGACCGGAAAGCGTGTACCTTCGGCGAAGCCGACATCGAACCGGTCGCTGAAGCTTACGGTCAGATCGTCGGACAACGCCCATTGATCGAGCGCATCGAGGCTGGTGCGGTTCGCCCAGGTAGAGGCACGCGGCACGGGATAAGGCACCGCGAAGGTGCCGCGCCAGGATGACAGCGAGAAGGCGTCTTCCAGGAAATACTTGCCGTGCGAAGGCGCCGACTGCGAAGGAGACGCCGGATTCTCGACGCTCGACGGTATGCGATTGAGATCGCTGTCCTCCTGCGCGATGGCCGGCGCGGCGGCGCACATCAAGGCGAGGAGGATCGCGGAACGCATCAGTCGGCCTTGATATAGGGCAGATAGTCCCTCTGGAACCAGGCGTCTGGGATGTCCTGGGCGCGCATGTCGGAAGTCGTCATGGTGGTGACGAGATTCTGATCGACGGCATCGATGATGATCGTCTCGGTGTCGCGCAGGCCCCCCAACATCATCGCCGGCTTGTGGAAGTAGGCGATCTTCAGAAGCCTGCCGCTGTCGGAATAGAACTTGCCCTTGACGGCACGGTTGGTGCCCTTTTCCACCCAATATTCCACACGGCTGTAGACCGCCTCGTCGCCGGCCGCTTCGAGGTCGAGATGCCAGCAATCGCGCTCCCTGTGGTCGGCATCCTTCAGCTTCTCCTCGCCGACGAGCGAGGCCTTGTAGTCCCGCGCCAGATTGACGGTCACGACGTCGCCGTCGGAAGCCTGCCCCATCAGCCGTTGCTGCGGCGAGATGCGGACGCTCGCCTTGGATGAAGGATCGTAGAACCACATATTGCTGCCGTTCATCAGTACCATCTTGCCGACATCGCGCGCGGGCTCGGCATAGCGAACGACGTTGTCGAACTGCTGTGTCTGCCGGTTCTCGCGCGCATAGACCACCAGGACGGAGCGGTTGCGCGCCTGGCCGTTGATGTACTCGATGAGCGTTGTGGTGACGCGGAAGGGCTGGCCGGGATTGCGGATCTTGTCGACGGCGGCGATGACGTCCTGGGCATTGGGCTGCGCCCCGGCGCGCGCGCCGGTGAAGAGCAACAGCGCGACGGCAAGGCCGGCCAACAGATTCTTCATCACACACCTCTCAGACATGACGCAGGGCGTCCACGACAGGCATCTTGGCCGCCCGGTTGGCCGGAACCAATGCGGCGATCGTCGCCATGAAGAGCAGGCCGAGCCAAACCCCCGCCAGGAGCTTGCCCACACCTTCCGTGAGAACGACCAGCGGCACCGGGTTGGCCTGTCCTGGCGGGGTATAGGTGATGCCGAGGCTGTTGAACCAGGTGGCGATGAACCACGCCAGGATGAGCCCCGCAGTGGCGCCGATGGCGCCCAGCATCCAGCCTTCGACCAGGAATTGCCGGCGGATGCCGCTGCGCCGCACGCCCATCGCGCGCGCCGTGCCGATCTCGTTTGTCCGTTCCATCACGCTCATGCTCATGGTGTTGATCACGGTGAACAGCACGATCACGCCGATGATCACCGAGATGAAGGTGAAGATCGCGCCCATGAAGCCGACGATCTGCACGTATTGGGGCGTCAACTCCTTGAAGTCGTGGATCTCGAGCGGCAGGCCGTGCCGGGCGAACAGGACGTTCAGGCGCGCCTGCGCCTTCGCGAGGTCTTCGGTGCGGTGAAGCTGAACCTGGATGCCGATCGCCTTGGGCTTGCCGCGGCCGTACAACAATTGCTGCGCCAGCTTGATGTTCATGCCGACATAAGCGTCGTCGAGCTCCTTGTAGCCCTGGTTGAACGCCTTGTTGACGTAGAAGGTGACGACGTTGGGGGCACCTTCCGCCGTCGCCCCCAGAAGATCGATGCGCGGAGGGCCGTCGTCCTTCGGAGCGGCCCGCGGACCGAGATCGCCCGCCGCCAGCTCGGCGACCCCCGACGGCGCCGGCGGCGCGCCTGCGATGACCTCGGCCTTGGCCTTGGGCGGCGACGGACAGTTGGGGATCTTCAGCGGCCCGCAAAGCCCTAGCACGCGCGCCAGGCCGATGCCGACGATGCCATGGTTCTCGTCGCCGTCGCTGACGCCCAGGGTCTGAAGGCGGTATCCGGTCAACCTGTGATACACGTCGAGGATGCCGTATTCGTCCCAATGGATCATCTTCCAACGGTCGGACGGCACGAAGCCGACACCCAGGAAGGTCTTCGAGGTGTCGATGGAGAAATTGCCGGCGATGCCGAACAGCGACACCGTGGGCGTCACCACGTTCACCATGGGCTTGAGCACGGGGTCATTCCGGATCAGGCGCATGACGGACTCGTAGTCGTCGATGCTGTAGGCCGACGGATTGCCCGAACCGAAATCGAAATAACCCTTGTGGTAGACGGTCATGTGGCCGTTGCTGCGGATGGCGCCGGACTCCAGCCCGAGCATGATGAACGCCACATACTCGCCGAACAGGATCATGGCGATGGCGCCGACTGCGATGGCGCAGGCGGTCATCAGGGAGCGACGGCCATTGCGCAGGATGTTCCGGAAGGCGATCTTGACCAGCATCATTGTCCGTTCTCCCGGCGATGGTCGACCAGCGCGCCGTCTCGGATGACGAAGGTTTCCTCGGCGTGGGAGATGAGCTGGGGGTCGTGCGAGGCGAAGATGAAGCTGACCTTCTGCTCGTGCTGCATCTTGCGCATCAAATCGATGATCTGCGCGCCGGTCTGCGTGTCGAGATTCGCGGTCGGCTCGTCGGCCAGGACGATCTCTGGATGCTTGACGAGAGCGCGCGCGATGGCCACGCGCTGCTTCTGGCCGCCCGACAGCTGGTTGGGGCGCTGCCGCCGCTGCTCGGCGAGACCCACCGCCTCCAGCAGCGCCATCGTCCGCTCCCGCCGTTCGGCGGCCGACATGCCGAGGAGGAGCAGCGGATACTCGACATTCTCGTACGCGGAAAGCACCGGATAGAGGCTGAAGCTCTGGAAGATGAAGGCGATGTTCCTGGCGCGGAAGTCGGTGACCTGATTGTCCGACAGCCTGGCGACATCCTGCCCCGCCACCTCAACATGGCCCTGCGAAGCCGTGTCGATGCAGCCGATGAGATTGAGCAGCGTCGTCTTTCCCGAGCCCGACGGTCCCACGATCATGGCAAAGCGCCGGCGCGGGATTTCCAGGCTGATGCCGCTGATGGCGGTGACCTTCAGGCCGTCGCCGTTATAGGTCTTGACGACATTCCGCAGTCGGACGACCGGCCCTTCGGACCCGGCGGCTTCCATGGCATTGCCCTCCACTTCCACGCTCGAATACTCGCAAAACCGTTGTGGTTTCTTCGTGACGTCCAGCTCCCAAAACCGGGCGCATAGCCCTTAAATAGATTACTCTACGTAGTAGAGTATTCTACACCTCCTGTGTCAATCACCGGCTCACTCACTGCCTGTCTTTGTCGTACTGTGTAAATTAAAACGATAAATGTACGTTGTAAAGCAAAAAATCGAGAGTGACCTTCTTTGTCGCAGGAAGCGTGTGCGGCCACGTGGTCACTTCCGCGGAGGCTCTCGTGAACCGAACCTCGTTGGCAAATACCTTTTGTGAAGCGTCGAGTCTGTATCCGCGCACTGGCACCCAGAAGACGGGCCGGAAACACATGGCCGACTTGCGCATGTCCAGACGACCGCCGGCTCGGCATCTGTCAGCGCCGACGCGCGAACTGAAATGCTCCCGCGCAGCATCTAAGGAATGTCGCTTCCATGACAGGCGATGATCCCGTTGCCCGCGTCAACGCACGCGCGCGAGCGCTGAAATGGGTGACGCGCGCCGACTCCGCCCTCTCCTTCAGGGAGCCGCAGCTTGTCCGCTTTTGCGCACATTGGCGAAGCGTGGCAGGCGCGGACCGCCTGCCCGCGCGCGGCCGGTTCACGGCACGGCTGCTCAAGCCCTATCTGCGCAATCTCGCCGTGCTGGAAATTACACCACAGGCGGCGCGGCGGTTTATCCACCGCAATGTGGGCACGGCGATCACCGAACGGTTTGGAGAGCTGACCGGACGTGCGTTCGAGGACTTTCTGTCTCCGGAGATTGCCTCACGCACGACGGAATTCCTGGCCGCTTCCGTCGAAGCCCGCGCGCCTATACGCGTCGTTACGCAATTCTGGCAGAGGGAGCACCTCCTGGCGGAAATCTTTGCCGGCCCCCTCGCCGATGACGGAATCATTCCCGACCGGTTGCTCTTGGTCAGCTATTTTTCCGGCATTACCAACGATACGCTGCGCGGCGATCTGGGGCATTGAAGGCCACAGTGCGCAACGAAAATGATAAGTGCCGTTGGAGGCCAGCCGCCGGGCTTCCGACAATCGCGCTATCGGCATCAGCCCCCTGCCGGATGATCGCCGGCCTTTTGAAGCCCGGCGTGCAGGGTGCCGAGTTCCTGCCGCCTTAGCTGATGCCACATCTTCAGCTTCGCCGCGAGGAGCCTAGACAGCTGCGCGTAGCCGGACCGCATGTCTGCACTGGGATCAGCATCGGCGCCGTCAACTGCCTGCCCCAACTTGTGCAGGTCCGCCTCGAGCCCCTTTAACGACCCGGGCGGCAACGTCCCGAACGGAGGATCGATGCGGACGTCCGGGCCGGCCGGCAGGCCCGTCAAGCGGGAGATCGCCGCCACAAGCTTGTCGATCTGGGGCCGGGATTTCACCTCCTGCACTCGGCGCTTGGCCAGCGTCCCGAGCAAGTCCGAGGCTTCTGCGAGCGCCTGCGTGCATTTCGCCGTCGCATCCTGGACCTCCATGGCCAGCATGAACTCACGCTTGTACGCGTCGGGCGGCAGTTTCACGCGCGGATCGGGCTTGACCGTCAGGGGTTGGCGCATGCTGCGCCCGTCCACGCCCAGTTCGACCGTGTAGCTGCCGGGCATCGCCCAGACGCCACCGACACTCAGCGGATTGGCCGGATCGGACGGTCCCGGATAATGGAGATTCCAGACGAAGCGATGCATGCCAGGTGCCGTCGACAGCACGGCGTGCTTCTTCGCCCATTCGGGGGCAAATCCCAGCGTTGCCGGGTCCGGCGCGGAAATCTTGTCGGCGCTCGAGAAGCTGCCCGCCTTGCGGTTGCGCGCATCGATGATGGTCAGCGTTACCGGGCCCTTGGTGCCGACCGGCAGCAGATAATCGATATAGGCGCCGTTTGCCGGATTGGCCGCCGTCGGTTCGTCCTTCGGCATGGGCGTGCCGGTGAAGCCGGCCGGTCGTAGACGGATAGCCTGCGCCGGCTTGAAGAGGAACGGCCCTGCCTGCGCCACGGCGGTTTGGCGCAGCGCCGTCACGTCGTCCATGATCCAGAAACCGCGCCCGTGTGTGGCGATCACGAGATCGTCGCCGTGCACGTCGATATCGCGCACCGACGTCATCGGCAGGTTCTGCTGCAGCGATTGCCAGTGCCCGCCGTCATCGAAAGACACGAAGATGCCGCGTTCCGTGCCGGCGTACAGCAGGCCGCGGTGCGCAGGGTCCTCGCGCACGACATTGACAAAGCCGTTTTCCGGAATTCCCTGAACGATGGCCGCCCAATGCCGCCCGCCGTCCGCGGTCCGGTAGATGTATGGTTTGTCGTCGTCGAGCCGGTGCCGGTCCACGGCGAGGTAGGCCGTGTCGGCTGCGAAATGCGAAGGTTCGATGCCGGCGACCTTCGCCCAGGGCGTGAGCGCCGGCGACGCGTTGATCCAGTGCGCGCCGGCATCGATGGTGCGCCAGACGAGCCCGTCATCGGTGCCGACCCACAAGGACGCTGAATTCAACGGCGACGGCGCAATCGCATAGATCACGCCGCGCCGACCGGTTAAGTGATCGTCGTCCGCGGCCGTGGGGGCATCGAGATTGGCGGGAATCGCCGTGTCGGTCCGCGTCAGGTCCGGGCTGATGGCAGCCCAGTGGTTGCCGCCGTCGCTGGTGCGAAACAGCCTCTGGTTGGCAAAGTACAGAGTCTTCGTGTCCCGTTTCGAAAACACGAGCGGCAATGTCCAGGCGCCACGATATTCGCTCGCTGGATAGGCCAGCGTGGGATCGACGCTGCGCGTCTGGCCGGTGCGCAGGTCGAGCTTGTCGACCTTGTTGCCATAGACAATGTCCGGATTGTCCGGATCGGGCGCGATCATGCCGCTCTCGCCGCCCGCCGTGGTCTCGCGGAATTGCTCCATGGTGACGCCGTCGAGCGTCGTGGTGCGGCTCGGCAGGGACACGGCACCGGAATCCTGCTGGGCGCCATAGATCCAATAGGGAAAGCGATTGTCGGTGCTCACGTGATAGATCTGGGCTGTCGGCTGGTTGTACCAGCTGCTCCAGGTCTTGCCGCCGTTCAGCGTAATTTGGGTGCCTTGGTCCGATCCCAGGATCATCCGGTCGGGGTTTGCGAGGTCGATCCACATCTGGTGGAAATCATCGCCGGTAGGATCGCCCTTCAGCGCGATGAAATGCCGGCCTCCGTCGTCGGAGCGCAGGACGATCGTATTCATCACGTAGACCCGGTCCGCATTCTTCGGGTCCGCCGTGATGCCCGAGAAGTACCAGCCGCGTTTCCAAATGCGCGAATCGCCCGACGCGTGCGTCCAATGCGCGCCGCCATCATCGGATACGTAGAGGCCAGCCTCATCGGGAGGTCCGTCGGCCAATACGTAGACCCGCGAAGGCTTCGCCGGCGTCAGCGCAATGCCCATGCGGCCCGGATGCGCCGGAAATCCGCCGCCGATCACCTGGCTCCAGTTCTCACCGCCGTCGTGGGAGACGTAAAGGCCGCTGCCCGGCCCGTTGGACGGCGGATAGACGCTCCAGGGCGGACGGCGCGTCTGCCACAGCGCCGCATAAACCGTGTTCGCGTCGTCCGGCTTGTACGCCAGGTCGATCGCCCCGGTGTTGTCGTCCTTGAACAGCACTTTCTGCCAATGCGTTCCGCCATCGGCGGAGCGAAACACGCCGCGCTCGGCGTTCGGGCCATAAGCGTGGCCAAGCGCGGCCACCAACACGATGTCGGGGTTGGCCGGGTCCACCAGAATGCGGCCGATCTGGCGGCTGTCGGCAAGGCCGACAAAGCGCCACGTCTTGCCCGCGTCTGTGGACTTGTAGACGCCGTTGCCGTGGGCGATGTCCGAGCGCATGTCTGCTTCGCCCGTGCCCACATAGATGGTATCGGGCGCGGACGGCGCGACGGCCAACGCTCCGATCGAGCCTTCCGGTTCGCCATCGAAAATCGGATTCCATGTCCGCCCGGTGTCCCCGGTCGCCCAGACGCCGCCGTCGACGGCCCCGAAATAGAACCGGCGGTCGTTTCCGGGCACGCCGGTGACTGCGAGGACGCGCCCGCCGCGGAACGGACCGACCAGCCGCCAGTGCAAGTCCTGGTACCACGACGGATCAACGGCATGCGCGCCAACGCAAGCGCATGCCAGCGAAGCCGCCAAGGTCAGGGAGGAGAGGAAGCGATGCAATTTCACGACGACCTTCCGATCTTGCGCCAGCTGAACGCTAAGCGGCCACGGCGGACGAATCCAGACACGTTGACAAGGCCGCGGGTCCCGGAATCGGCGCAAACTGGTCGTTGATCCCCGCATGGGCGGCTCACGAATTCGTGTGATTATTGTCTGCGAGGAACGCGCTTGATATCGAAGGCCGCGTCGATCGGCCCTTGAGGTCGGCATGCCAGGTTCGAGGAACTCGCGTCACACCGCCGGCAGGAAAGGCTCCACGTGAACACCTTTAAGCGCATAATCCTCGGCTTTTCGACGACTTTGCTGATGGCGGCTCCTCAGGCCGGGGCGCAACTGGCCGGCTCGACGGATCCGGCCTTGTATGCGGGCCTGACGTGGCGGCTTGTCGGACCGTTCCGCGCGGGCTGGGCCACGACCGTGGCAGGTATTCCGGGAAAGCCGGACACCTATTACTTTGGCGCAGCAGGGGGTGGGGTCTGGCGCACCGACGACGCCGGCCGGACCTGGCGATCCGTCTTCGACCATGGACCAGCGCCAATCGGCGCGATCGCCGTCGCGCCCTCGGATCCGCACGTCCTGTACGTTGGCACGGGTCAGGTCGCGCCGCGCTACGACGTCGCCGCGGGCCTGGGCGTCTACAAATCGACGGACGACGGGGCGCACTGGCAGTCCGTCGGTCTGCAGAATACGCGGTACATCGGCGCCATCCTGATCGATCCGAAGAATCCCAAGTCCGTTCTGGTCGGCGCCCAGGGTCATTTCTTCGGCCCCAGCGCTGATCGCGGCATCTACCGCACCATCGACGGCGGCAAGAGCTGGGCACATGTTCTGAAACTGGGTGCCTGGACTGGCGTGGCCGATCTCGCGCGAGACCCGAAGCGGCCCAACATCGTCTTTGCCGCCGCGTGGGAAGCCCGTCAGTATCCGTGGCTGAGCTATTTCACGCCCGTCACCGGGCCCGGGAGCGCGCTCTACAAATCCTCCGACGGGGGGGCGACCTGGCACAAGCTCGGCGGCGTCGACTGGCCCAAAGGCGATCTCGGGCGCATCGGCCTTGCCGTCACCCACATCAAGAAGGGCACGCGCCTCTACGCCGACGTGGTGGCGACGCAAGGCGGCGGTCTCTACCGCTCGGACGACGGCGGGGCGCACTGGATCTTCGTCAACAAGGCGAAGGCGGTCACCAACTGGTATTTCAGCCGCATCGCTGTGGCGCCCAACGATCCAGACGTGGTCTATACGGTCGGCCAGTCGATCCACCGCTGCGCCGCCGGCGGCAGGACGTGCACGATCCTCAAGGGATCGCCGGGAGGCGACGACTATCACGCCTTGTGGATCAACCCGCTGCACCCCGATCACCTGATCACGGGCTCCGACCAGGGCGCCGTCGTCAGCGTCAATGGCGGCGGAACCTGGAGCAGCTGGTACAATCAGCCCACTGGACAATTCTATCATCTGGCTGCGGACAATCGCTTTCCCTACTGGATCTATTCCGGCCAGCAGGACAGCGGCACGGTCGGTATCGCCAGCCGCAGCGATTACGGCTCGATCTCGTTCCGCGACTGGCATTCGGTGGGCGGCGACGAACGCGATTACGATATTCCCGATCCCGCCGATCCGACGATCGTCTACGGCTCGGGACTGGGCGGACACGTCAGCAAGTGGAACGGGGGCACGGGCCAGGTCGAGACCGTCACGCCTTATCCCGATAACGACTACGGCAAGCGTCCGACGCTCGTCAAATACCGCTACATGTGGATGACGCCGCTCGAAGCTTCGCGCACCGGCCCGGCGGCGCTGTATCTCGGCGCACAGGTTCTGTTCCGCTCGACCGATCGCGGCGCGACGTGGCAGGTCATCAGTCCCGACCTCACCGGCAAGGTGGATGGCGCGAGCAATTGCGCGGGCGACGTCACGCCGGAAGAAGCGAAATCTTGCGGCTTCGGCGTGATCTCGGCCATCGAGCCGTCGCCCCGCCATGCCGACGAGATCTGGGTCGGCACCGACGACGGTCTCATCCAACTCACACGCGACGGCGGCGCGCATTGGTTGGACGTCACGCCACCCGTCGTTCCGCTGTGGGCCAAGGTCCGCGCGGTCAGCGTTTCGGCCGTGGAGGACGGCGCGGCCTATGCGGCGATCGACACCCATCGCATCGACCGGTTTCAGCCGCTCGTCCTGCGCACCCGCGACTACGGCAAGACATGGCAGGAAATCGACACCGGGCTGCCGGCGGATCACTTTGCCAGCGTGGTGCGCGCCGATCCGGTCAGGGCCGGCTTGCTCTATGCCGGCACCGATGAGGGCGTCTATGTCTCGTTCGACGACGGCGATCATTGGCAAACGCTGCAGCAGAACCTGCCGAATGCCTGGATCACCGATCTTCTGGTGCACGGCAACGACCTGATCGCGGCGACCGAAGGACGCGCCATCTGGGTGATGGACGACATCACGCCGCTGCGCCAAGTCACGGCCGGACTGGCGGCGGAACCGGCCCACCTCTTTACGCCTGCGCCGGCCGTCCGCGTCCACGCGGACAACAACAAGGACACGCCCCTGCCGCCGGAAACGCCGGTGGGACAGAACCCGCCGGTCGGCGCGGCCCTCGACTATTGGATCGGCGCGCAGGCCAAAGGACCGGTGACGCTCGACGTCCGCGATGCCTCCGGCGCCCTCATCCGCCATTTCTCGAGCGCCGAACCCGCCGAAAATCCCGACGCGGAACGCTATTTCGAAAAAGGCTGGGTCCGCCCACTGCAAGTCCTTTCGGCGGCACCCGGCATGCACCGCTTCGTCTGGGACCTGCGCTATGCACGGCCCCGGGCCGTTTCCTACAGCTACAGCATTGCCGCGGTGTGGGGGCGGGCGACGCCGATCACGCCGCAAGGTCCCTTCATCCTTCCCGGCGACTATACCGCGACGCTCACGACCGACGGCCGGACCTACACGGCGCCGCTGCGGGTGACGGAAGACCCGCGCGTGCAAGCAACACCGGCCGATCTTCGGGCCTCCCTGGCGTTGTCGCAGCGGATCGCTGCGGCGCTGGCAGAAGCCCGGCTCGGCTATGGCGAACAGCAGGCAATGCGCAAGCAGCTCGACGCGCGGTTCCCGGCAGGAAGATCGCATTCCACGCTTCAGGACCTCGCGGATAAGCTGCGCGAAAAGCCGGCGTCGACCACGCCGACATTCGCGTCGGCCAGCGATCAACTGGCCGGCATCGAGAATGCTCTGGAAGCGGCCGATGCCGCGCCCAGCGAGGCGCAGCGGCAGACGACGGAGCGCGCCTTCGCAGCGCTGGCCGACGCCCAGCGGGCCTGGTCCGCCCAGAAGGCCGGATTGCTGGCGCAGTTGAACGCAGCTTTGACCGGGTCCGGGCAGAAACCGATAACGATTCCGGCGTCGAACGACCTTGAGATCGATGCACCGGATCCCGGCCAGGACCTGCCCTGAAAGCGGCACCGGACGGTTCCCCGATGCCGCCGCCTGTCAGCAGGCGGACTCTTCCGGTGCATCCGTGGTTCAATCGGGCTGCGAGACAGCCAGGGTGACGGCATGCACGTGATCCGGGGATTGGGAATTGCAGCCATCGTCGCAACGCTTGCCGCCGGCCAGGATGCACCGGCGTCGGCGTCCTATCCGAAAACGCCGCTCGAACTTTTCGGCGCGCTCTACAAAGCGGTCGAGAGCGCCCGCGTCTTCGACGACAGCAAGGAATTTGCCGACGCCGTGCCGGACGAGGCTCCGGACAAGATCATGCAGGACTATGACGCCGCTCGCCCGGCTGGCAGGGCGGCGCTCAACCGTTTCGTCCTGGCGCATTTCACCTTGCCGGAACAGACCCCCGTCGAATCCGTGCCGGCGGGACTTCCACTCGCCCGCCATATCGATGCGCTGTGGAGCGTGCTGACGCGCCAGCCGGCTCAGCCGCCGCCCTACGCGTCGCTGCTGCCGCTGCCCCATCCGTATGTCGTGCCGGGCGGCCGCTTCCGCGAGATGTACTACTGGGATTCCTATTTCACCATGCTGGGGTTGATCGAAAGCGGCCGCAACGATCTCGTTCGCGACATGGTCGGCGATTTTGCGTCCCTTATCGACCGCTACGGCCACGTACCCAACGGCAACCGGACTTATTATCTCACCCGGTCGCAGCCGCCGTTCTTCTTCGCCATGGTGGCGTTGACCTCCTCGCGCGATCCGGCGGGCGCGTTCGCGAAATACCTGCCCGAGCTGAAGAAGGAATACGCGTTCTGGATGGCGGGCGCGCCCGGTGCCGCGCGCGTCGTGCGGCTGCCGGACGGCGCCTTGCTCAACCGGTATTGGGACGGCAGCGACCGGCCCCGCGACGAATCCTACGAGAAGGATGTGGCGCTGGCGCAAACCGCCGGTCGTCCGCCGTCCCGGCTGTATCGCGACGTTCGGGCGGCAGCCGAATCCGGCTGGGATTTCAGCTCGCGATGGTTCGCCGACGGCAGGACCCTCGCCGCCATCGATACGACCGAGATCATCCCGGTCGATCTCAACAGCCTGCTCTACGGCCTGGAGAGCGCCATCAGCCTGGGCTGCAAGCGCAGCCACGACGCCTGCGCTTCGGACTTCGCGAACAAGGCTGCCGCCCGCCAGGCCGCCATGAACAAGTATCTGTGGAATGCGAAGGAAGGCGCCTATTTCGACTACAACTGGCGCAGGCAGAGCCAGACGCCGCGGCTCAGCGCCGCCACGCTGTATCCGCTGTTCGTGGGTGCCGCGCGCGAGGATCAGGCGCGCGCCGTCGCGCAAAGCGCCCGCCGTCTTGTCAAACCCGGCGGCCTGGTGACGACGCTCGCCGACACGGGGCAGCAATGGGACGCGCCGAACGGTTGGGCGCCGCTGCAATGGATCGCCGTGTCGGGGCTCACCCGCTACCATGAACCACGGCTCAGCGAGGCCATTGCCTGCCGCTGGCTCGTCAACGTGCGTGCCGTCTATCGGCGGACGGGCCGGCTGGTCGAGAAATACGACGTCGTGCACCTGAACCGCCCGGGCGGCGGCGGGGAATACAAGCTGCAGGACGGCTTCGGCTGGACGAACGGCGTGACGCGCGCGTTGCTGGGGCGCTATCCGGCGGACGCGCGCTACACGTCCGTTGCGCAATGCCCGGCAGCAAGCGCTCCGCCGTAGACGGTCACGCCCGGCGGCGCCGTCAGTGCCGGGCTGCGCGCGACATTACCGGCCGGTCGTGGCCATCAAGTGGGCGGGATAGCGCTCGCCCTCGACATCGATGTGGGCCAGAGCCTGCCGGATCGGCACGCAGCGTGGATTGTTCGCTGGGCACCTGCCGCTAACCGATTGTCGCGGAGTCCGAATTTCGGACTCGGCTCTCCGGCATCAGCCGTTTCTTGGCAAATGCCCGTCCCGAATGGGATTTCAAATATCTCTCAAACGCCAAGGCGGGCATTTTCGCAGGAAAGGCGCAGTACCAAAGAAGTTGCCATGGCTGGTACTTCGCCGTGTGGGGGGACCTTCCGGCATTGTGATCGGCAAGGCGCTGGCGCAGGTCCTCGCTGGTGCCGGTGTATTCCTCGGCGGGATGGCTCTGGCTGCGCAGGATATAGACATACCACATGCCGCACCCGTTCTGGTTGGGCTCGGGCAAGCTAGCGGATTTGCTTAGGTTTTCCAGCCCCGCTCCGCCAAATCGGCTACGCGGGGCACGCTTCGCCTTCGGTTTCCCGTGGCTGCGCCACGCGAAGCCGAAGGCGAAGCGTGGTGCCCAGAAGAGGACTCGAACCTCCACGCCTTGCAGCGCTAGTACCTGAAACTAGTGCGTCTACCAATTCCGCCATCTGGGCACGGCATTGGGCCGGGATGTGTAGGAAGGCCGCGGCCGCAAGTCAACGCGTTCCCTTTGCCCCCGGGGGTGCCGGTCGCGATGGCGGCCGGCCTCTCGGTCATCGGCCCTAACCCGGCGAGAAGCCAACCGGCGAATCAGCGGCGCCCCTCGCCTCCCATCCCCGGGGTTTCTATAATTCGCCCCGGCCGCGTCTGGCGGTCCGACAGGAGGGCTCGATCGTGCTGGTTGCCACCACAGAAAACGTCCCCGGTTATCGCCGGGCCAAGACCCTGGGCCAGTGCTTTGGCGTCGTCGTGCGCTCGCGCGGGATCGGCGGCAACATCCTGGCGGGGCTGCGCTCCGTCGTGGGCGGCGAAATCCATGAATACACCCAGCTCCTTGAGGAGGCGCGCCGCCAGGCCGTCGACCGGATGGTGCAGAACGCCACCACCATGGGGGCCAATGCCGTCGTCATGATGCGCTTCGACTCCTCGGAGATCGGCCAGTTCATGAGCGAGATCGTGGCCTACGGCACGGCGGTCACGCTGGAAGCGGAGTAAGCGGATGCTGCGCAACGCATTGCTGGGCCTGGGGGGATCGCTGATCGCCGCCGGGATCGTGGTCCTGATCGCCGGCAACACGCCGCCGGCCATGGTGTGCCTGGTGTGGGGCGCCATCCTGGTGTTCGGCATCGTCTACGAGCGCTATGCCTACAAGACCATCGTGGACAGGGTGCCAGCCGGCAAGGACTGGTCGCGTACCACCGAGCGCTTCATCGACGAGAAAACGGGCAAGACCGTGACCGTATACATCAAGCCGCTTACCGGCGAGCGCGCCTATGTCGCGGAGCCCGAGGGGCAGATGCCCCGGTCGTGACCGTTTGCGCCGCCGCGCGCTTGGGATATGAAG
The DNA here is from genome assembly GCA_028871345.1 of Alphaproteobacteria bacterium. Lineage (GTDB taxonomy): Bacteria > Pseudomonadota > Alphaproteobacteria > Micropepsales > Micropepsaceae > Rhizomicrobium. The sequence goes on from JAGWNK010000002.1 coordinate 222,654, forward strand.
CGGCAACAGACAGGATCAGCCCCATGCAGACCAACATGCTCGCAACCGTCTTTGGTGCCTCCGGCTTTCTGGGCCGGCACACGGTCCGCGCCCTGGCCAAGACCGGCTGGCGCATCAAGGCCGTCTGCCGCCGGCCCAACCTGGCGAACTACCTTACGCCCGCCGGCAGCGTGGGACAGATCGAGCTGGTGCGCGGCAACATCCACGACGACGAAGCCGTGGCCAAGGCTGTGGAAGGGGCCGACGCGGTCCTCAACCTGACGGGGGTGCTGTTCGGACACGGCGAGCAGAGCTTCGAGCACGTCCATGTCGAGGCGGCGCGCCGCATCGCCAAGGCGGCCAAGTCGGCCGGCGCCGCCCTCCTCCACGTGTCCGCCATCGGCGCGGACATCGAGTCCGATTCTTCCTATGCGGCGTCGAAGGCGCGCGGCGAGCGGGCCGTGCGCGAGGAGCATCCCGACGCCGTCATCGTGCGGCCCTCGGTGATGTTCGGTCCGGAAGACAAGTTCTTCAACAAGTTCGCCGCCATGGCTCGCTACCTGCCGTTCCTGCCGCTGATCGGTGCGGGCCATACCAGGTTGCAGCCCGCATACGTCGCCGACGTCGCCGGGGCGGTCCAGCTTGCCCTCGCCGACAGCGCTGCGGCCGGCAAGACCTACGAGCTGGGCGGGCCGTCGATCTACACGTTCAAGGAGCTGATGGAATTCATCCTGCATGAGACAGGGCGCCACAAGCTGCTGGTCCCGGTGCCGTTCTTCGCGGCCTCCGTCAAGGCGTTCTTCCTGCAGATGCCGGCGATGATCCTGCCCGTCACGCCGCTTCTCACCATGGACCAGGTGCGGCTCCTGCGGCGCGACAATGTCGTCTCCAAGGGCGCGCTCACCTTCAACGACGTCGGCATCACGCCGCACACCGTTGAGGCGGTGGTGCCGGGCTATCTGTGGCGCTTCCACCCCAAGGGACAGTTCCGCAGCATGACCGAGCGGGCAGCCGATCAGCGCGGCACGTAGTAGCGCGCGATCTCCTCTTCGAACTGCGGACCGTACATCCTTTCGACGGTGCCGCGCGCGTTGCGACCGATATCCGCACGAAGGCGCGCATCGTCGCGCAACCGCAGCAGGATCTTCGCGGCCTCATCGTCATCGTCGAAGAGGTAGCCGTTCACGCCATGCTTGATGTATTTCGCGTAACCTCCCCGCGCGCCGCAGATCACCGGCAGGCCGCATGCCATCGCCTCAAACACGACGCGCCCGAATGTCTCGTACCAATCAGATCGTGTGCGATAGAGCAGACAATCGAGAGAGTGCAGGAAGTCGACGGCGCTTTCCGCTCCCGTCGGCTTGAGCGCCACGGACTCGACGCCTTGCAGCTCGCCGGCAAGGCAGGTCCCGCCCATGATACGCACGGTCATGCCGCATCCCGCCATCCGCCGGAACAGGTCCGGCCCCGTCTCGTGGAATTTGTAGCGATAGTCGCGGCTCATCCGCCCGACCGTGAATCCGGCGCCCGCCGGCCGGCCGGCGGGTCTGAAGCGCTCGATATCGATCGGCGACAATTGAACCGTGCCGGGAATACCGATGCCATCGCGCAGCTCCTCGTCGGCATAGACGATGTCGCAATGCGGTCCGCCAGTGGCGGCCAAGGCGCCGCACAAGCGGCGAGCCTCGTCGGGAGCCTCGGTGTTGAGGATCACGATTTTCCGTTGCGGTCTCGCCCAACGGATCCAGCGACCGACATGTACATAGGACCCCACGACAACGAAAGTACCTGACCTCGGGAACTGCAGGCGCAAGGGTTCGATGGTCGTCACGTTCGCCTGCTTGAGGACGTCGGGATGGGGCACGTGGGTTGACCACAGCTTCACGCGCGCATGCCGGGCGAGCATCTTGCCGAGCAGAATCGCCCTTTGCACACCGCCGCCCGTGACACCTTCGAACTTCGTGATGATGTGGACGACAGCACGCACAGCATGCTCCCCCGAGCCCGCCAATCAGTGCATGGCGTGCGGCGGCACCGCCTAGCGCATCGCCAGATAAGCGATCAGTGCGGCGCCGCTCGCCAGGCGATACCAGCCGAACGGCTTGAGGCCGAACCTGCCGACAAAAGCGATAAACGTCTTGACCACGCCGTAGGCCACGACGAAGGAAACGACGAAGCCGACGGCGATGTCGGCGCCGTTGGCCGATGTCATCGCGTCCCACTTCTTGTAAAGCTCGAACACCGTAGCGCCGAACATCGTCGGCACCGCCAGATAGAAGGTGAAGGCAGCGGCGGCCTTGCGCTCGACGCCCAGAAGCTCGCCGCCCAGGATGGTGGCGCCGGAGCGCGAAATGCCCGGCAGGATCGCCAAGCACTGGCAGAAGCCGATCTGCACTGCCTTCCAGAACGGAAGGTGGTCACCGTCGAGAAAACGGGACTTGGGGGCGAGGCGCTCGAAGATCAGGATCAGGACGCCGCCCAATATCCAGGACGCGGCGATCACCGGCAGCGCGAAATCCGGCCGCAGCAGGTAACCATTGATGTATTTGATCAGCGCGGCGCCAAATACCGCCGCCGGGATGAACGCTGCGATGATATTGATTGTGAACTGCCGCGCCTTGGGCGACCGCGGCAGGTCTATCAGCACGTTCCAAAATTTCCGCCAGTAGACGGCAACCACCGACAGGATGGCGCCGAACTGAATCACGATCGTAAAGGCCTCCCAATCATCGCCCGTGATGCCCAACAGCCGTTCCGACACGATCAAATGCCCCGTCGAGGAAACGGGTAGGAATTCCGTCAGTCCCTCGACAATGCCGAGCAAGACCGAGACGACATAGTGATTCATGGGGGATCCGTATTGGGTAGGGCCGCGACTCCTACCATAACGAGCCGAAATTGCTTCCTGAAAATCATTTGGTAACGCCTACTGACCTACTTGGCGAACCTATGCGACATGGTTTCACAGCGCCCCAAATATCTGTGATTCTTAAGACAGAATATCTGTCATAAAAGACATTTCTTGCTGGATTCCACTAAAAACTTGCCCTATCGAAACAATCATGGCCGAGAAAATGCAGAAATTCGTCAGCCTGGGACGGTCGATGCCGGGCAAGAGGGACGCGGCGGAACGCGCGCGCGACTTCCATGAAATCTATGCCGAGTTCCTGGCCGAGAAGGCGGCGGAACAAGCATCCCGCTGCTCGCAATGCGGCGTGCCCTTCTGTCAGGTGCACTGCCCGCTGCACAACAACATTCCCGACTGGCTGAAGCTGACGTCGGAGGGCCGGCTGGAGGAGGCCCACGAATTGTCGCAGGCCACCAACAACCTGCCGGAAATCTGCGGCCGCATCTGCCCGCAAGATCGTCTCTGCGAAGGCAATTGCGTCATCGAGCAATCCGGCCACGGCACAGTGACCATCGGCGCCGTCGAGAAGTACATCAACGACACCGCCTGGGAACGCGGCTGGGTCAAGCCGCTCGTGGCCCGGCGCGAACGCGAACAGTCTGTCGGCATCATCGGTGCGGGTCCCGCGGGCCTGGCGGCGGCGGAGGAACTGCGCCGCAAGGGCTACAGGATCACGGTCTACGACCGTCACGACCGCGCCGGCGGCCTGCTCGTCTACGGCATCCCCAGTTTCAAGCTGGAGAAGGACGTCGTCGCCCGCCGCGTGAAGCGCCTGGAGGATGGCGGCATCACCTTCAGGCTCGGCTTCGAAGTCGGACGCGATGCGTCGCTGGCACAGCTGCGCACGCGTCACAGCGCGGTGTTCATCGGCACGGGCGTCTACAAGGCCCGCGAGATCGAAGCCCCCGGCGTCGGCCTCGACCGCATCGTGCCGGCGCTCGACTTCCTCATCACCGCCAACCGCAAGGGTTTCGGCGACGCCGTTCCGGAATTCGACTCCGGCAAGCTCGACGCAAGAGGCAAGGACGTGGCCGTCATCGGCGGCGGCGACACCGCCATGGACTGCGTGCGCACGGCCATGCGCCAAGGCGCGAAGTCCGTCTCCTGCATCTATCGCCGCGATCGCGACAACATGCCCGGCAGCCTGCGCGAAGTGGCGAACGCCGAAGAGGAAGGCGTCGATTTCCAATGGCTGACGCTGCCCAAGGCGTTCCTCGGCATCGACAACGTCGAAGGCGTGCGCATTGCCCGCATGCGGCTGGGCCTGCCCGATCCGTCGGGCCGCAAGGCGCCGGAAGAGATCCGCGGCGCGGATTTCACCATGAAAGCCGATCTGGTGATCAAGGCGCTTGGCTTCGACCCGGAAGATCTGCCCGCCAAATTCGGCGTCCCGGAGCTTGCCGTCAGCAAGTGGGGTACGTTGCGCGTGAAGCCCTTCACCATGATGACCTCGATCGACGGGGTGTTCGCCGGGGGCGACATCACGCGCGGTGCATCGCTGGTTGTTTGGGCAATCCGCGACGGACGCGATGCGGCGGCCGCGATCCACAAATATCTCGAACAGAAGACCAAGGCGCCCCTGGCTGAGGCGGCGGAGTGAAGGACATGGAAGAAAAAACTCCGGACCATCTTCGCGCTGCCGGTCATGTTTCTCCCCCCGTTTACGGGGGAGGAAATGGCGAGGGAGATGTCACCCGCTATCTGGCCAACGCCCGCAAGTTGGAAGACGCCCACGCCTATTCGCCGGACCAGGAGCACGATGCCTGCGGCGTCGGCTTGATTGCTGCGCTCGACGGCAAGCCGCGGCGCGAGGTCGTGGTGCGGGCCATCGAGGCCCTCAAGGCGGTGTGGCACCGCGGCGCGGTCGACGCCGACGGCAAGACCGGAGACGGCGCCGGCATCCACATCCAGGTGCCGCAGGACTTCTTCCGTGCCCAGGTCGAGCAGACCGGGCACAAGCTCAGATCGGGCCGCATCGCGGTCGGCATGATCTTCCTGCCGCGCACCGACTACAACGCGCAGGAGACCTGCCGCACCATCGTGGAATCCGAAATTCTGCACTCCGGCTTCTATCTCTACGGCTGGCGCCAGGTGCCGGTGAACATCTCCATCATCGGCGAGAAGGCCAACGCCACGCGTCCCGAGATCGAGCAGGTGATGTTCGATGCCGGTGTTGACGACCTCGAGACGCTCGATCGCCGGCTCTATCTCTGCCGGCGGCGGATCGAGAAGGCCGTGCGCGCCGCGGCGATCCAGGATTTCTACGTCTGCTCGCTGTCGACACGCTCGCTGATCTACAAGGGCATGTTCCTGGCTGAGCAGCTGTCGAACTTTTACCCCGACTTGACCGACGAGCGCTTCGTCTCGGCCTTTGCCATCTTCCACCAACGCTACTCGACCAACACCTTTCCAACCTGGCGGCTGGCCCAGCCCTTCCGCATGCTGGCTCACAACGGCGAGATCAACACGCTGAAGGGCAACGTCAACTGGATGAAGAACCACGAGGTCAAGATGGCCTCGGAGCTGTTCGGGGCCGAGGCCGAGGACATCAAGCCGATCATCCAGCCCGGCGGCTCGGATTCGGCCGCGCTCGATTCCGTATTTGAAGTGCTGGTGCGCGCCGGTCGGGCCGCCCCCCTCGCCAAGACCCTGCTGGTGCCGGAAGCGTGGTCGAAGAAGGCTTCCACCATGCCGGAAAGCCACCGCGCCATGTACGCCTATGCCAACGCGGTGATGGAGCCCTGGGACGGCCCGGCGGCGCTCGCCGCCTCGGACGGCCGCTGGGTGATTGCCGGCATGGACCGCAACGGCCTGCGCCCGATGCGCTACTCGGTCACCGACGAGGGGCTGCTGTTCGTCGGCTCCGAGACCGGCATGGTCGTGCTCAGCGACACTCATGTCACACGCAAGGGCCGCCTTGGCCCCGGCCAGATGATCGCCGTCGACCTGGCGGTCGGCAAGTTCTACGAGGATCGCGAGATCAAGAACCGGCTGGCCCGCGAGTACCCCTACGAAGAGTGGATCAAGAACGTCGTCGACCTCGAGCCCATCATCGGACCGGGCGAGGAACCCGTGATGTTCTCCAAGGAGGCGCTGCGCCGCCGGCAGATCGCCGCCGGCTTCACCACGGAAGACCTCGAATTGATCCTCCATCCCATGATCGAGGATGGCAAGGAACCGGTCGGTTCGATGGGCGACGACACGCCGCTTGCCGTGCTGTCGGAGAAGTACCGGCCGCTGTCGCATTACTTCCGGCAGAATTTCAGCCAAGTGACCAATCCGCCGATCGATCCGCTGCGCGAAGCGCGCGTCATGAGCCTCAAGACCCGCTTCCGCAACCTCGGCAACGTGCTGGTCCAGGACGAGAAGCAGACCGAGGTCTATGTGCTGGAGAGCCCGGTGCTCTCCACCGGCATGTTCGCGCGCATGAAGGAGCACCTGGAAGGCCGCTTCTACGAGATCGACTGCGTCTTCCCGCTCGCCGAGGAACCATTGCGCGACGGGGCGCTGGCCCAGGCCATCGATCGCATCCGCGCCGAAGCCGAAGAGGCGGTGCTGCAGGGCTACAACCATCTCATTCTCACCGACGAGCGCCTCTCGGAGGAACGTGCTGCGATCCCGATGATCCTCGCCACCGGCGCGGTGCATTCCCACCTGGTGCGCCGGGGCTTGCGCACCTACACATCGATCAACGTCCGTTCCGCCGAATGCCTCGACACCCACTACTTCGCGGTTCTGATCGGCGTGGGCGCCACCACGATCAACGCCTACCTGGCGCAGGACTGCATCACCGAGCGCCACGCCCGCGGGCTGTTCGGCACGCTGACCCTGGGCGCCTGCGTCAAGCGCTATCTCGACTCCATCAGCGCGGGGTTGCTGAAAATCATGTCCAAGATGGGCATCTCGGTGATCTCATCGTATCGCGGCGCCTACAATTTCGAGGCCGTCGGCCTGTCGCGGTCGATGGTGGCGGACATCTTCCCGGGCATGCCGAGCCGCATCTCGGGCATCGGCCTGTCGGGCATCGCCAAGAAGGTGGCGCGCCGGCACGCCAAAGCATTCGACGACGAGGTCGCCATCCTGCCGATCGGCGGGTTCTACAAGGCGCGTCAATCGGGCGAAACACACGGTCACCGCGCCGACCTGATCCACCTGCTGCAGACGGCCGTCACCAACGAGTCCTATTCCATCTACAAGCGCTATTCGGACGGGGTGCGCGGACTGCCTCCGATCTCGCTGCGCCATCTCATGGATTTCCGCCCGGCCGGGGCCGCCGTGGCGCTCGAAGAAGTGGAGTCCATCACCGAAATCCGCAAGCGCTTCGTCACGCCGGGCATGAGCCTGGGTGCGCTGTCGCCCGAAGCCCACGAGGCGCTCAACATCGCCATGAACCGCATCGGCGCCAAGTCCGATTCGGGCGAAGGCGGCGAGGATCCCGTCCGCTTCAAGCGCAAGCCCAACGGCGACAATGCCAACTCGGCCATCAAGCAGGTGGCGTCGGGACGCTTCGGCGTCACGGCCGAATACCTGAACCAGTGCCGCGAACTCGAGATCAAGATCGCCCAGGGGGCCAAGCCGGGCGAAGGCGGACAGCTTCCCGGCCACAAGGTGACCGAGATGATCGCCAAGCTGCGCCACGCCACGCCGGGCGTGATGCTGATCTCTCCGCCGCCGCATCACGACATCTATTCCATCGAGGATCTGGCGCAGCTCATCTACGACCTCAAGCAGATCAATCCCGACGTGCGCGTCTGCGTGAAGCTGGTGTCTGCTACCGGCATCGGCACCATCGCGGCGGGCGTGGCGAAGGCCAAGGCCGACGTCATCCTGATCTCGGGCCACAACGGCGGCACCGGCGCCTCGCCGCAGTCGTCGATCAAATACGCCGGCGTCCCCTGGGAAATGGGACTGACGGAGGCGAACCAAATCCTGACACTCAACAACCTGCGTCACCGGGTGACGCTGCGCACCGACGGCGGCATCCGCACCGGCCGCGATATCGTCATGGCGGCCATGATGGGCGCCGAGGAGTTCGGCATCGGTACCGCGGCGCTCGTCGCCATGGGTTGCATCATGGTGCGCCAATGCCATTCCAACACCTGCCCCGTCGGCGTCTGCACCCAGGACGAGAAGCTGCGCCAGAAATTCACCGGCACGCCGGAGAAGGTCGTCAACCTTTTCAGCTTCATCGCCGAGGAAGTGCGCGAGATCCTTGCTTCGCTCGGCATGCGCAGGCTCGAGGACGTCATCGGGCGCACCGATCTGCTCGCCCAGATCAGCCGCGGCGCCGAAGAACTCGACGATCTCGACCTCAACCCGCTGCTGGTGCAGGCCGATCCCGGCAACTACGCGCGCCATTCGACGCAGAAGGGGCGCAACGAGGTGCCCGAGACGCTCGACGCCCAGATCGAGAAGGACGCCTTCCCGCTGCTCGACCACGGCGAGAAGATGCAGCTCGCCTACAATGTCCGCAACACCATGCGGACCATCGGGGCGCGCACCTCGTCGCGCATCGCGCGCAAATGGGGCATGACGGGCCTGCCGCCGGGGCATCTGACCCTGCGGCTGCGCGGCTCCTGCGGCCAGTCGCTCGGCGCCTTCTCGGTGCAGGGCCTGAAGATCGAGGTGTTCGGCGACGCCAACGACTATGTCGGCAAGGGCCTGTCGGGCGCTACCATCGTTCTGCGGCCGATGACCTCGGTCCGTTTCGTGGCGCGCGACAATACCATTATCGGCAATACGGTCCTTTACGGCGCCACGGCCGGCAAGCTGTTCGCGGCCGGCCAGGCGGGCGAGCGCTTCGCCGTGCGCAACTCGGGAGCGACGGCGGTCGTGGAAGGCTGCGGCTCCAACGGCTGCGAGTACATGACAGGCGGCAACGTCGCCATCCTCGGGGCCGTGGGCGACAACTTCGCGGCCGGCATGACCGGCGGCATGGCCTTCGTCTATGACGCCGACGGTCTGTTCACAGAGCATCTCAATCCTGACAGCGTCGTCTGCCAGCGCGTCGGGACCGAGCATTGGAACAGTGTGCTGCGCGCGCTCGTCGAGGAGCATCAAGCGGAGACCGGCTCCGTCTTTGCCGCGGCGTTGCTGGCGCAGTGGGACGTCGAGCTGCCGCGCTTCTGGCAGGTCCTGCCCCAGGAGATGGTGCATCGTCTGGAATGGCCGCTGAAAGACGAACAGGTGGCGATCCCGGCGGAGTGAAGTGCAATCGCCTCAAATCCGCGCTGTGGTTGCACCTGCGAGGCACTCCACCAATCACCTGCCATCCGCCGCTATAGTCCCTTCGCATCTCTGTGGAAGGGGCCATCATGTCGAAGTTCTTCTTCTATTGGCTGCCGCGCATTCTGGCGATCCTCCTCATCCTGTTCATCAGCGTGTTCGCCCTCGATGTCCTCGAAGAACACGCCAGTCCTGCCCAGATCGCCACGGACCTGTTCATGCACCTGATCCCAAGCCTGGTTCTGCTGATCGTCCTCATTGCGGCTTGGCGCTGGGAATGGATCGGCGCGCTGGTCTTTGCCGGCGCCGGCGCATTTTATCTTTATTCCGTGTGGATCAAGCACTCGATCGCTCCGCAGCAGACATTTGAGCAGCACGTGGGCATCAGCCTGCTGATCGCCGGACCGGCGCTGCTCGTGGCCTTCCTGTTCCTGGTGGGATGGTTCTCGCGGCATAAGCTCCGCGGTGCATGACCAAGCAGGGCGCGGCAAGTCGTACCGCACGAGAGGGTCGATGGCTCGGCGCCCGCGCGCGGGGCTTACGGTGACGCGACTATCCGCCGTGAAAACGTTTGCGCGAATTCACTTCATTCCGGCGAGCAGCGTTCGGCGGAGTGACGCGCGGCAATGGTGACGATAGGTCGCCAACGCCAATGCGCGCAAAGTCGACGGCGAACGAGGCCATGATCGGGTCCCGCCGGAGCGCAAATGAGCCGCATATTCCTCTTGGACGGACACCCCGATCCATCGCCGGAACGGCTGTGCGCGGCGCTCGCCGATGCCTACGCCGGAGGCGCCCGCCGATCGGGGCACGAAGTGCGCCGCTTCGACCTTGGCGCCATGGAATTCCCCCTGCTCCGCACGCGGGACGACTTCGAACACGGAGCGGTCTGCAAAGACGTCGCCCACGTGCAGGACGCGCTGCGCTGGGCGGATCACATCGTCGTCTTCCATCCCCTCTGGATGGGCAGTCAGCCGGCGCTGCTGAAAGGATTGTTCGAACAGGTCTTCCGCTACGGGTTCGTGCTGTCCAACCCGGAAGACAAGCGCTCGACGCAGCTCCTGAAGGGCAAGTCGGCGCACATCGTGATGACCATGGGCATGTCGGCATTTTCCTATCGCTGGTATTACGGCGCCCATGCCATGCGGGCCCTGGAGCGGAGCCTGCTGCGTTTCGTCGGCATCTCTCCGGTGCGCCGGACCTTGATCGGCGGCGCCGAGGAGCTTTCGCAGCGCAAGCGCCGCAATTGGCTCAACCGCATGCGCGAATTCGGCGCGCAGGCGCAGTAGGTGCTACTTCACCTTGGTGATCCTGCCGCCCTCAATCGACCACACATCCGTGGCCGACGTGCCGACAAAGAATGTGGCGCGATAGGACAGGCTGGCGAATACGTGGGTCTCGACAGGCGTATTGGAAACAATGTGCGTGAAGTAATAAGCCACCGGCTTTTCGCCTGACTGTCCTGTCTTTGACAGCATCAGACAGCTCTTCGATAACGCATCCTTCTGGATGATAGATTTGCCGTCGGCGGAGATCGTAAAACGCTCGTGTCCGCCGATCATCATCTGCTGAGGATCCTTCGTGACAGACATGACCCAGACGAGCCATGACTTTCCGTGCGGGTCCCAAAACGCAATTGTATTTGCTGGTTCATTCGAACATCGAAAATCGAAATTCTCGGCCGCAAGTTCACGGGCATTATATTGCGCGATTTCCACGGACTGGAGGGTGCCGACTAACGGCTCCGTAAGTTTCGGCTCTTCACCTGGCACAAACGCAACGTCGTACACTGCCTCCGGTCCATTCGCGCCACTCCTGATGAACCTGACAACATTCAGGTCGGAACCGTCGTCATCCACAATCCATGCTCGGATTCTCCCGGATTGAAGGTCTGCGAGACTGTGCTTCGCTAGCAGGATGTCCGTCGCCTTCCAAGCTTCCTGATCCTGTCGGTACATGTGCTGGCCCAGCGCTTCGATCGTGGCGAGATCGAATTCACGAATCGGCTTGTCGTCGGCGGATGCCGGCAGAACCAGCATGGCGCCCACGATCGCAAACCAACGGCACACGACTGCCCCCGGCCGCCTTTATCGATAGGGAAAGCATAGTCGATTTTGGCACACCCCGCATCCCAGCCTATTCCACGTTCAATCTGAGGAACCCTACCGCGCGGTGCGGGTCGGAACGGTAGCGCGGCGCGGGCCAGGACGGCGCGAAATCGAACGCGCATTGAGCGCCCAGCAAGATCTTGGCGTGCATTGCGAGGTTCCATTCATGGATCGCCCGAGTGTAAAATTTTCGACCGGGGCGATCGCGATCACGGACGCCAAGAGAGCGCGCACGGCGTCTCCATCAAAGCGACCACCCCTTGTCGCCTGCGGCAATGAACCATATATACCCCCCGTGGGTATGCTGGCACAACCCTCAAAGGTTCGAGAGCATGGCAAAGGCGCTACCGAAGCTCATCTCACGGCTGGCCCGCATCGAAGGCCAGGTGCGCGGCGTCGCGCGCATGGTCGAGGAAGAACGCTACTGCATCGACATCCTCAACCAGATCCAGGCGATCAAGGCGGCGCTGCGCCGCGTGGAGGAGGATGTCCTCAAGGGCCACGCCGCGCACTGCGTCGCGCACGCCATCAAGAGCGGCGACGCCAAGGACCAGACCAGGAAATTCGAGGAACTCGTGGAGTTGTTCGGCCGCTATGGAAAATGAATACCGCGATCCCGTCTGCGGGATGACACCAGATCCGGATGTGGCGCGCGCCAAGAGCAACTGGCTGCGCCACGAGGGGAAGGATTATTTCTTCTGCTGCGCCGGCTGCAAGGCGAAATTCGCGGCCGATCCGGGAAAATACCTGACTTCGGCCCAGGCATCGTCCTGCGGCTGCCAATCCGGCGGCGGAACGGAGAAGGCTCGCGACCCGGTCTGTGGCATGACGCCCTACAAGGAGATTGCCAAGGCAAAGGGCAATCACGCCCGCTATCACGATGAGGACTATTACTTCTGCTCCGCCGGCTGCAAAGCAAAGTTCCAGAACGAGCCGGAGAAATACGCGGTGTCATCCCGGCCAAGCGATGCGCCGGCATCGCGCCCAGCCGGGACCCACAGCGAAAGCGTCCCGGTGGGTCCCGGGCCTCGCGCTCCCGCGCTCGCCGGTGATGACAATCGCGGCAACAACGTCCTTTACACCTGCCCCATGCATCCAGAGATCAGGCAAATGGGGCCGGGGGCTTGCCCGATCTGCGGCATGGCGCTCGAGCCTGCCGATCCGGCCGCCGCCCAGGATGACAGCGAGCGGCGCGACATGACCAACCGCTTCCGCATCTCCCTGGCGCTCAGCATTCCCGTGGTCGCGCTGGCGATGCTTGGCGAGTCGGGAGCTTTGGATGCAGTGCTCTCGCCGCTGCCGCGCGAATGGATCGAAGCCGTGCTGGCGCTTCCCGTCGTCGGCTGGGCCGCCTGGCCGTTCTTCGTGCGGGGCGTCAAAGGCGCGCTCTCGGGCCACGCCAACATGTTCACGCTGATCGGCCTGGGCGTCCTGGTGGCGTTCGGCTACAGCGTCGTGGCCCTGGCATTCCCGCAGCTGGTGCCGTCGGCTTATCTGGGGGCCAATGGCGCTCCCCCGGTCTATTTCGAAGCGGCCGTCGTCATCGTGACACTCGTCCTTCTAGGACAGGTGCTGGAGCTGCGGGCCCGGGCGAGCACGGGATCGGCCGTGCGGGCGCTGCTCGATCTCGCCCCGAAAACCGCTCGCCGCAGGACGCCATCAGGCATTGAAGAAGTCGCACTTTCCGACGTCCAGATCGGCGACGAGCTTCTGGTGCGGCCCGGCGAAGCCGTGCCGACCGACGGGATCGTGATCGAAGGTGTGAGCGCCGTGGATGAGTCCATGCTCACGGGGGAATCGATGCCGCTGGAGAAGTCCGCCGGCGACGCGGTGACGGGGGGCACCCTCAACGGCCAAGGCGCGCTCGTCATCCGCGCTACGCGTGTGGGGTCCGAGACCGTCCTGGCCCGCATTGTCGGCCTGGTGGCGGAAGCCCAGCGCAGCCGCGCTCCGACCCAGCGACTGGCCGACGCTGTCGCCGCCTGGTTCGTGCCTGTGGTCGTCGCCGTGGCGGCGCTCGCCTTCATCGCCTGGTACGCCGCCGGGTTTTCCTTCGATTACGCCTTGATCGCGGCGGTTTCCGTCCTGATCGTTGCCTGCCCTTGCGCCCTGGGTCTCGCCACGCCGATGTCGGTGATGGTCGCCGTCGGCAAAGGCGCGCAATCCGGCGTGCTGGTGCGTGACGCCGCTTCGCTGGAGCGATTCGCGAAAGCCGATACGCTGGTGATCGACAAGACCGGCACGATCACCGAAGGCAAGCCGGTGCTCATGGCCGTGCGTGCCGTGTCTGCAGAGACCGAAGACGAGGTCCTCACCCTGGCCGCCGCCCTGGAGAGCAGGAGCGCGCACCCCCTCGCCCATGCCATCACGGAGGGCGCCAAGGCGAAATCGCTGACGTTGCCGGCGGTGGAAGAATTCGTCAGCGTCACCGGCCAAGGCCTGGAAGGCAAGATCGGCGGCGTCGCGGTGCTGGTCGGCCGCGCGGAATTCCTGCAGGGCCGCAATATCGAGGTGTCAACAGCGAGCCGGGATGCGGAACCTTTGCGCCAGGCCGGCGCGACGGTCATCTTCGTGGCCAGAGACGGGAAAGCCATCGGACTCGTCGCCGCCAAAGACCCCTTGAAGCCGGACGCCAAGGCGCTGCTGGCGGGCCTGGCACGCGACGGGCTGGCGATCGTCATGGCGACGGGCGATGCGCAGGGCACCGCCGCCGCGATTGCGCACGAAGCCGGGCTCGCCAGCTTCAGGGCGGGCCTGACTCCGGAAGGCAAGACCGAACTCGTGACGCGGCTCAAGAGCGAAGGCCACGTCGTGGCGTTTGCGGGCGACGGCGTCAACGACGCTCCGGCGCTCGCCGCGGCGGACGTCTCGATCGCGATGGGCGGGGGTTCCGACGTCGCCATCGAGGCTGCAGGGCTGACCCTGTTGAAGGGCAATCTGGCCGCCCTGCTCCGCGCCCGAAAGCTGTCGCGCGTCGCCGTTCGCAACATGAAGCAGAACCTCTTCTTCGCATTTGTCTACAATGCGCTGGGTGTTCCCGTGGCGGCGGGCGTGCTGTATCCGTTGACGGGCTGGCTCTTGTCACCGATGATCGCGGCGGCGGCAATGAGCGTCAGTTCGGCCTCTGTCATCTCCAACGCGTTGCGCCTTCGCTCCGCCCGGCTATGATGGGCGCCCAAGCGGGGGCGTATGCGTTCTGATTCAAGACTGACATGGTATGGCACGCTGGCGGTCCTGCTGGTGCTGCTCGGCTTTCTGGCCGGTTATGCGTTCTGGTACGAGCCGTCGAGCCTGCGCGTGGTGCGCCGGCGCATCGCGCTGCCGCGCAGCGGGGCGGCGCTCAACCAGCTGCGCATAGCGGTTATCGCCGACCTTCACGCCGGATCGCCCTATATCGACCGGTGCAAGATCGAGACGATCGTCCGCCTCAGCAACCGCGAGAAACCCGACCTCGTCCTGCTGGCGGGCGATTTCGTGTCGAGCGACGCCTTTGGGCGCCACCAATTGTCTATCGAACGCGTCGCGCAGCTGCTCAAGCCGTTGCGCGCGCGCCTCGGCGTCTACGCCGTGCTCGGCAATCATGATCGCTGGTCAAACGCCCTGCACATCGCCAACGTGCTCGAACGTTCCGGCGTGACCGTGCTCGAAAACCGCTGGGTGATCGTTCCCGACAGAGGCCGCAACATCTATCTTGCGGGCATCGGCGATGCCGCGACGCACGGTGCCAAACCGAAGCTGGCGCTCTCGGGCATTCCCGAGGGCCAGCCCGTCCTCTGCCTGACCCATTCCCCCGACGTGTTCCCGGCATTGCCGGTGGCCTGCATCTTGACCATTGCCGCCCACACGCATGGCGGCCAGGTCTGGCTGCCGCTGCTCGGCCGGCCGATCATGCCGTCGCGCTACGGCCGGCGCTACGCCGCCGGTCTGATCCGTGAAAAAGGCAAGACTCTGTTCGTCAGCACCGGCATCGGCACGACCGGCGTGCCGATCCGCCTCGGCGTTCCGCCGGAGGTCACGATCCTGGACATCAAAGCATGAGCAACCGGCCGTCGCGGCTGTGGCGGCTGTCCGCCAAGCTTTTCGCCTTCCTGCGCTGGACGTGGCACGGCGACGGAGGGCGAACGCCGTGGCTGCGCCGCCTGCTGGCGGTCGTCATCTTCCTGTTCGGCCCGGCGCCGGTTCTCTATTTGCTGATCTTCCGATTCGTGCCGGTACCAGGGACGCCGCAGATGGCGCTGCGCCTCGCCACGCTTGAACCGGTTCACTACTCCTGGCGCTCGTTCGACGACATTTCGCCCAACCTGGCGCGCGCCGTGATCGGGTCGGAAGACCAGAACTTCTGCAACCACCACGGCTTCGACTGGGATGACATCCAGCAGGCGATCAAGCAGCACGAGCGCCACCCGTACCGGCGCATCCGCGGTGCTAGCACCATCAGCCAGCAGGTGGCCCGCACCTTGTTCCTTCTGCCGGTGCGCAGCTGGGTGCGCAAGGGCGCCGAGGCCTACCTGACGGTTCTGGTCGAGGCGTTTTGGCCCAAGAAGCGCATCCTGACCGCCTACCTCAACCTGGTGGATTGGGGCAACGGCAATTTCGGCGCCGCCGCCGCGTCCGAGGCCTATTTCCACATTCGGCCCTCTATGCTGTCGAAAGCCCAGGCGGCGCGGCTGGCGACGGTGCTGCCCAACCCGGACAAATGGCACGCGGTGCGCCCGGGTCCCTACGTCAGCAGCCGGACCGAGACGGTGATGGTCCGGTCCTGGGAAGTGACGCGCGACGAGCTCGATTGGTGCATCAAGGACTAGGACCGCGCGGCCAGTTTCATTACATTGAAGGCATGCGACGACTGGTTCATCTCGTGTTCTCCCCCGCCTCGCGCCTCACCCGTCTCATGCTGGGCGAGAAGCGCCTGGTTGTCGATCCCCAGCAGCCGGACGACACCAAGGCGCATATGCCGGTCTTCATCGACCTTGACGGAACCCGCTGCGAGGGACTGTGGGCGATCGTGGATCACCTCGAAGGCAACTACCCGGAAACGCCGCTGGTCCCCGAGAACGCCGGCGAGCGGGCCGAAGCCTTGTGCTGGCTCGATTGGGCGATGTCCACATTCGGCGATCATGTGACCAAGAAGATCGTCTTTGAGAAGGCCAACCCCAGATTCACGGGTGGGCCGACACGGTCGACGCCCGACATGAACGTCGTACGCAGCGGTCGCGAGACGCTGCACGAGATGCTGCCGACCATCGGCAAGACCGTGGAGGAGCGCGGCAACATCGCCGGGCGCATCTGCACCATCGCCGACCTGGCGCTGGCGGCCCACCTGTCGGCGCTCGATTACTTCGGCGAACTGCCTTGGGACGCCAATGCCGCGGTGCGCGAGTGGTACATGCGCATCAAGTCCCGCCCCTCCTTCCGCTCGCTCCTCGCCGATCGCGTGCCCGGCCAGCCGCCGGTGGCGCACTATGCCGAACTCGATTTCTGACATACGGGACGCCGTCCGCGCCCGCGCTCTCTCCGAAGGCTTCGATGTGGTGCGCTTCGCTCGCGCCGCGGCGGCACCCGGCGCGCGGGATCACCTCGATGCGTATCTGCGCGACGGCCGCCGCGGATCGATGGACTGGATGGAGCGCAACGCCGATCGGCGCACCGATCCGGCCGTGCTTTGGCCCGAGGCCAGAAGCATCGTTGTGCTCGGCGTCAATTATGCACCCGGTCACAATCCGCTGGAGGATCTTGCCCACCGCACGGCGGGTGCGATCTCGGTCTACGCTCGGGGCGACGACTATCACGACGTCATGAAGAAGCACCTCAAGCGTCTGGCCTCTTTCATCATCGATGCGTTCGGCGGCGATGCGAAGGTCTTCGTCGATACGGCGCCCGTGATGGAGAAGCCTCTGGCCCATCAGGCGGGCATCGGCTGGCAGGGCAAACACACCAATCTGGTCAGCCGCGAATTCGGGTCGTGGCTGTTCCTCGGCTCGGTCTTCACGACGCTCGCGATCGACCCCGACACGCCCGAGACGGATCACTGCGGCAATTGCCGCGCCTGCCTCGACGTTTGTCCGACCAAGGCGTTTGTCGCGCCCTACCAGCTCGATGCGAGACGCTGCATCTCTTATCTCACGATCGAGCACAAAGGTCATATCCCGCGCGAATTCCGAGAGGCCATTGGCAATCGGATCTACGGCTGCGACGACTGCCTGGCCGTTTGTCCCTGGAACAAGTTCGCGCAAGCATCCCGCGAGGCGCAATTCCAGGCGCGCGCGGCATTGAAGCGACCGCCGCTCGCCGAGCTGGTCCGGCTGGACGACGCCGCCTTTCGCGCCCTGTTTCGGGCCTCGCCGGTGAAGCGCACGGGACGCGACCGCTTCGTGCGCAACGTGCTCATCGCCATCGGCAATTCCGGCGACGCCGCCTTGGCGCCGGAAGCGGAGCGGCTGCTGAACGATTCTTCCGTGCTGGTGCGCGCCATGGCCGTATGGGCCCTCGGGCGCCTGGAACCGCAGAGGCTTACGACGAAGCACCTCGCCGCTGGCGAGGACGACGCCGTGATCGCCGAGTGGCACGCTGCCCTCAGCCGGGTGCCTTGAGGCACGGCGACGTGTCGCGGTGGTCGTCGGCTCCCCACAGCCGATACCGCATGGAATCGATGTGGAAGCGCACCCCGCCGTAGAAACCCAGACCGATGGCGTGGGCCTGGCCGCGTTCGCGGTGCACCCTGCACAACGTGGAAATCAGTGTGGCGCGGGCGATGGCCCCTGCGGGCACCAGGTCCACGGCGTAGAACAATGCATGGGCGCTGTGCGGCGCACCGCCGGCGCAGCCGTTCAGGCCCGGGTCGCGATAGGCGGATTCGGCGATCACGGGGCCGATCGCCGGCACGACCTCGTCGCGCACGAACGCCAAGGTCGCCACGATATGCGGCCAGAGCGGCCGGGGCGGCAGGCTGTAGGGCCATGCCAGATGACATTGCTTCCACGACGTCGCGTTGTGCAGCAGCTGATCGGCGGGCAGTACGTCGGCGACCTTGGCCTGCCGCAGGAATGCCTCGAACCGGCCGACCTCCGCCGCCCTTTGCGGCGCCGCGCGCAGCCATGCGTTGTAGTCGGGCTCGGCCAGGGCCGCGCCTGCAACATGAAGGACGCACATCAGGGCGCAGAAAAGACGTGAAGGCATCGCTTCTCCCGTTCGGCACCGGGCGGCACAGAGGCGCAGAGCCTTGGCTAGCGGCCCGTGCGGCCCTGTGCATCCAGTGCGGTGAGGTTCTGTCTGGCGTCCTCCGCCGCGCCGCTGTCCCCGGAGGCCGCGGCCTTCTTCCAGTCGGAGCGCGCGCCGTTCTTGTCGCCGATGGAAAGCTTCATCATGCCCCGTTCGACGAGCGCCGGCGGATAGTCCGGATAGATTTGCAGGGCGCGCAGGATATCGGTAGCGGCGTCGTCTCTGCGTCCGAGGGCCCAGCGCGCGCTGGCACGCAGGACCAGGAGGTCGGCGCGGTTCTGATCGTCATGCAGGACCGTGGAGAGATCCGCTTCGGCGCCTTTCCAGTCCTTCAGCATGGCGCGCGCCCGTGCCCGGTCCACGATGACGGCGGGATCCGGCTTCGCGGCGAGGGAGGCCGAGAAATCGGCGAGCGCCTCGGCGCCTTTGCCGGCAAGGAGCCACGCATTGCCCGCCTGGTCATAGAGGGCTGCCTGTTCAGGCAGCGAAATTCCACGCTCACGGGCCAGGGCATCGAGTTCGTGCGCCGCTTCGGCGTAATGTTTGAGCGCCGTCAGCGCCAGCGCGTCGCAATGGATAGCCGCACGCCCGCCGCCCGCCTGCTGCCATTGATGGGCGCGTTCCTCGGCCAGGGCGGGATTGCGGTCCACCAGCGAGACGCATTTCGAATAGTCCATCTCTTCCGGTGCCGCCTGCGCGGCGCCCGCGAGAAACAGGGCCGCGAGAAGAGCGGTGCGCATCACTACAGATCCTCCATCATGGCGTCGAGCGTCCGCTCCAGAAGCGCAAGATCGTGCGGCGTCGACAGCCGGTGGTCGCCGCCCTTCACCAGAGTCATCGCGATGTCGCCTTCTATCGCTTCCATGAGGCGAACAGCATGTTCCCATGGGACGTCGGGGTCGGCCATGCCCTGGAGAATCCGCACCGGAGCCCGCAGCGCCCAGGGTTCATCAAGCACCGCATTGCGACGGCCGTCCTCGATCAAGGCGCGGGTGATCGGAAAGCGCTCCTCGGGGTTGTCGGATTCGTGCCACCACACGCCGTCGCGGCGGATCGTCTCCTTGACGTCGTCGGACATCTTGTCCCACATCAGCCCTTCGGTGAAGTCCGCGGCCGGCGCGATCAGGATCATCCCTGCCAGGCGCTCGGGACGGGCGCGGGCCACCATTGCCGCGATCCAGCCGCCCATGCTCGAGCCGACGAGCACCTGCGGCCCTTCTGTCAGGGCATCGAACGCCGCCAGGGCATCGTCGCGCCAGCGCGAGATCGTGCCTTTCATGAAATCGCCGGTCGACGACCCATGCCCGTAATAGTCGAAACGCAAACAGGCATGTCCTTTTCGCGCCGCCCAGCCATCGACCGTACGGGCCTTGGTCCCCTCCATGTCCGATCGAAAACCGCCCAGCCACACGACGCCCGGAGCGCGCCCCGCCAGCTTGCGATACGCGATTCGTTCGCCGTCAATGCGCTCCAGCATCATTGCACATATCCGTGAAGCCGAAGACCAGTCATCGCATACTGGGCCGCGGGCGGGCAATGTCCCGCAATCGCGCGCCGTCTGCTAGGATCGGCGAAGCAGTGGGAGGACGGCATGAAGAATTGGGCGTGGCGGCTGTTGGCGGTGTTGGCGATCTGCGTGCTGGCGAGCGCCGGGAACGCTCGCGCCCAGGTGCAGCAGGGGCCGCTCGCCGCCCCGACAGCCCACGTCGAGGTGAACCAGCTTCTGCCGCCGGGCACCGAAACCTTCGATCCCCACAAGGCCGTCGACGCTTATCTGAGCCGCGTCAGCCCGCAGGACAAGGCGCGCACCGCCGCCTATGTCAACGGCGGCTACGTCCTGTCGCTGGTGGATGTCGCCTACACCTTGGTCCTGGCCGCCCTGCTTCTATGGCTGAAGATATCGGCGGGCATGCGCAATATCGCGGCCGGCATCACCCGTCACCGCTTCCTGCAGGCGCCGCTCTACGCCATGCAGTACCTGATCCTGACGACCGTCGTGGGACTGCCCCTCACGGTTTATGAGGGATATTTCCGCGAACGCGCCTACGGGCTGTCGAACCAGACCCTGCTGCAATGGGCCGGGGACTTCGGAATCAAATTCGTCGTGAGCTTCATCGCCATGACGATCCTGCTCACCATCCTCTACGCCGTGGCCAGAGCCGTGAAGGAGCGTTGGTGGGTTTACGGGACCATCGTCACCGTGCTGTTCCTCGCCGTGATCGTCGCGATCGGCCCCGTCTATGTCGCGCCCTTGATCAACCACTACGCGCCGCTGCCGGACAGCGCCATGAAATCGACGATCCTGTCCCTGGCGCAGGCCAACGGTATTCCGGCCAAGGATGTCTATGTCTTCGACGCGTCCCGCCAAACGAAGGAGATTTCGGCGAACGTTTCCGGATTCCTCGGCACCACGCGCGTTTCGCTGACCGACAACCTGCTCAATCGCTGCACGCCCTCCGAAGTCCTGGCGGTCGTCGGCCACGAGATGGGGCATTACGTGATGAACCACGTCGGCACCCTGATCACCTGGTTCGGCCTGCTGTTCCTGGTGCTATTCTTCCTTGTCGCCAAGTCGTTCCGCGCGCTGACCGGGATATTCGGCGGCAACTGGGACGTACGAACCATCGATGACCCCGCGGGCCTGCCGCTCGTCGTCGCGCTGTTCTCGATCTTCGCGCTGCTCGGCACGCCGGTGACCAACACCATCATCCGGACCCAGGAGGTGCAAGCCGACATCTTCGGTCTCAACGCGGTGCGCCAGCCCGACGCCTTCGCGACCGTCGTTCTCAAACTGGGCGAATACCGCAAGCTCGAGCCGTCGCCATGGGAGGAATTCGTCCTTTACGACCATCCGTCGGGGCGCACGCGGATCTGGGAGGCGATGCGCTGGAAGGCGGCGCACCTGCACGATCCCGACATTCTCGACGGTCCTGTGTCGCCCCAGTGACGTGATTCTGAGCAGGATTTGTCGGCCGGAAATCCGGGAGAGCTTGTGCAGCAGATTCTTCGAGCCCTCACGATCCGCGGCCAGCCCTATTCCGTCGTCTTCGTGATTTCGGCAGCCCTCGCCGCCGTTTACGGCTGGCTGGTGTACCTGACCACGTTCGTGCATCCCGGGTTGATGGGACCGAATTATCGCGGCGTCGGCACCGACTGGATGGTGTTCTACGGGGCGGTCGAGAGCTTTCGCAGCGGGCATTTCTCCATCGCCGCGAACGGCGACGCCTTCACGAGATTCCTCAACCAGCAATTCGCCCCATGGCTGTCGGCGCCCCTGCCCTACCGGCCCTGGGTCTATCCGCCGAGCTACCTCTTCCTGCTGCTGCCGTTCGGGTTGCTTCCCTTCCTGACGGCCTATGGGGCCTTCCAATTGCTCACGGCGGCCGCGCTGTTTGCCGCGATCGCGTGGCGTGCGGACAACAACGAGCCGCACGCCAGGACCATCGCGCTCCTCGTCCTCCTTTGCCCTGCCGCGTCGATCAATGCGGTGGATGGCCAGAATGCCTTCCTGTCGGCCGCGCTCCTCGTCGGCGGCATCCGGCTGCTGGAGGAGCGACCGCTCCTGGCGGGAGCCGTCCTCGGGCTGGCGACGTTCAAGCCTCAGTTCGCCGTCCTCGTTCCCGTGGCGTTGCTGGCCGCCGGTCAATGGCGGGCCCTGGTCGCCTTCGTGCTGTCGGCCGTGGCGCTTGCAGCGGCGTCGGCCCTCGTCATCGGCATCGACGCCTGGACGATGTGGTTTCATGCGTCGACGACGGCACTGGTTTCGCCCAACCCCAAGTGGGTGGAATATGGACGCCTGTGGGGCAATTCGGTTTGGACGTGCGCCGTGGCGGTCGGCGCTTCGCTGAAACTGGCCGATGGCCTGCAATTGGCGGCGCTGGCGGTGGCCGCGGCCTTCACGGCCATTGCCTTCCGGCGCCAGGCCGGCTGCCGCCTTGCCGTGCTTCTGACAGCAACCCTGCTCGCCGCGCCGCACTGGAGCCCTTACGACGCCGTGTTGTTGTCGCTTGCGGCGATGGTGTGGGCCTTCCGCGGACCGATCGTCAGTGCCTCGATGTGGCCCTGGATTCTGGTGCTGGCCCTTTGGCTCGTTCCGCTGATGAGCCCGCCCATCCTGATTCCGGCGGGCCGCATGGTGCCGCTGCTGATCGTCACGTTTCTCGCCGTGATGATCCGGTTCGATCCCGCGCTGCAGCCGATCTTGACCAGCCTATTGGGTCGACGCGTTTAGCTGACGCAGGAAGGCCGCGGCGGCCTCGCGCGCGTCGTCGGGCCAGTCGGCAGCCTGGCTCATGGCAAACTGTGCCTGGCTCTTCAAGATCACCCCGTCATCGAGGATCTTGAGGCCGTTGGCCTTGAGCGTCGAGCCGGTGGTGGTGATGTCCACGATCGCCTCTGCGGTGCCGGCCGTGGGGGCGCCTTCCGTCGCTCCGGCGCTCGGCACGATGCGATAGTCCGAGATGCCGGCACGCGCGAAGAACGACCGCGTCAGCTGCGTGTACTTGGTCGCCACGCGAAGTCGCCGCCTGTGCCGATGGGCGTATGCGGCACAGACGTCGTCGAGGTCCGCCATGCTCGACACGTCGATCCAGGAACGGGGCACGGCGACGACGACGTCGGCAAAGCCGAAGCCGAGCGGCTTCAACAGCGTCACGCGGCCTTCGATCTGCGGCACCGCCTCGCGAATGAGATCTTCGCCCGTGATGCCGAGATGAACGTCACCGGCCGCCAGCGAGGCGGCGATCTCCGACGATGACAACAGCATCACGTCGATGCCGGGATGGCCCGCGACCGTGGCGCGGTAGCCGCGCGCGCCGGCCGTCTGCTGCAAGGCCACGCCGGCCTTGGCAAAGAAGCCGTCCACCTGCTCTTTCAGGCGCCCCTTGGAGGGTACGGCCAGGGTCACCGGCTCCGACATCAGCGCCCTCCCCTGACGATGGCCAGCAAGGCTTCGGTGCGAATGGCGCAGCCGACCGCCGTCGTGCCCTTTGGGGCGCCCAAGGATTCCATCAGCGAGTCATAGCGCCCGCCGCCCGCCACTTCCGTGCCGTCGCGCGACCAGAACTCGAACACGAAGCCCGTGTAGTATTCGAGGTTCCGTCCGAAATGCGCCACGAAGCGTACGCCGTCGTCCGCGATGCCCAGGGCCTTCAGGGCATGCAGGCGCTCGGCCATGGCGGCCAAGGGCTTAACCATCCTCGTCGCCACCGGCCTGGTGAGTTCACGGATCTCTTCCAGCGACGCTTCCGCCGGCCCGCTGATCTTGAGGAATCCCGTAATCATCCGCGCCACGTCGGCATCGAGGCGCGGCGCCGCGCCGTCCGACACCTGCAGCGTCAACCGCTCGACGATTTCCGCACGCGTGCGCCCGCCCAACGGCGCCTCGCCTTCCCGGTCGATCAGCGCTTCGATCGCCGGCTTGAGCTCCATCAGCTTGAGACCATGGAGCGCGTCCAACGCGCGCTGGGCGTCGCTGTGTTCGCCGGCCACCATGCGGGCCAGCAAAGCATCGAAATATCCGCTGCGCCAGAAGTGGCGCTTCAGGCGGCCGCGCCAGCGCGCCGGCACCTCCAACGCATCGACCAGCGTGGCGAACAGGCCGAGATCCCCGACCTTGACGTCGAATTCCTTGAGACCAGCCGCGCGCAAGGCTTCCACCGCCAGCGACACCATCTCGATATCGCCCTTGGCGCGACCCGCCAGGCCGAGCAGTTCGGCACCCGCCTGGTGGAATTGCGCGGCGTCGCCTGGGCGGTAGCGGAAGGCCAGCCCGTGATAGCACAGTCGCGCGGGATAGCCGCCGCTTTCCACCTGCCACTTGCAGGTCGGGATCGTCAGGTCCGGGCGCAGGCACAGCTCCTGTCCGGACGGATCGCTGAGTTCGAACGTGCGCCGCCGGATTTCCTCGCCGGAGCGGTCCACGAAGATCGCCGCCGGTTGCAGGATCGACGGTTCGCGCCGCTGATAGCCGTGTTTGGCGAACACGCCGAGGATCGCGTCCGCCTGCCGGTCCAGGGCGGCGATGTCGGCTGCGTCGTAAGTCGGGAATGCGGGCACGGCTCAGGCCTTCGGCGCGAGGATGTCGCGCACCTTCTCCACCAGGCGGTCACGCTCGACCGTCTCCTGCGCCGCCCGTGCGCCGACCCATTCGGCGCGGGTCTCGACGGTCTTGGCGACTTCGGCGCCGCGCTTGAGGTCCTTGATCGCGATCTTGCCGCCGGCGCGCTCGTCGTCACCTTCCATCACCACCAGCGCCGCGCCGTGCTTGTCGGCATATTTGAGCTGGTCCGGCACCTTCTTGGTGCCGACATAGGCTTCGGCGCGGAAGCCGGCGGCCCTCAGCTCTCGCGCGGCCGCGAAGCTGCGCGCCGTATCGCCCATCGCCAGCACCACGATCAGCGGCTGGTCCTTGCCGGTCAGCCCGCGCGAACGCAAGGCGGCAAGCAGACGGCTCACGCCGATGGAGATGCCGGTGGCCGGCACCTGCTGGCCGGTGAAACGCGCCACCAGATCGTCGTAACGCCCGCCGCCCGCCACCGAACCGAACACCACGGTCTCGCCAGCCTCGTTGGTGACGGGGAACCTCAGCTGCGCCTCGAACACGGGGCCAGTGTAGTACTCCAGGCCGCGGATGATGCCCGCGTCAAACGTGATCCGGTCCTCGGCGTAACCACTGCGTGAGGCCAACGCCTGGATCGCTGCAATGTCTTCGGCAAGATTCTGATCCAATTCCGCAATTGCGCCAGCGCCGGCGAACAGCGTCATGATCGAAGTGATCTGTTCGTTGTTGAGCCCCGCACCCTTGGTGAAATCACCGGACTCGTCCTTGCGGCCCTCGCCCAGGAGCGCGCGGACGCCGCCTTCGCCAAGCCGGTCGAACTTGTCGATCGCGCGAAGTACCGCGCCACGGCGAGCGGGCTCGACGTTCGCGGCTTGCAGAACGCCATCCAAGAGCTTCCGGCTGTTCACCTTGACCACATATTCGCCGCGCTTCAGCCCCAGCGCCTCCAACGCGTCGCACACCATCATCAGAAGCTCGGCGTCGGCCGCCGGGGAATTCGAGCCCACCGTGTCGGCATCGAACTGGGTGAATTCGCGGAAGCGCCCTGGCCCCGGCTTCTCGTTGCGCCACACCGGCCCCACCTGATAGCGGCGGAACGGCTTGGGCAGGGTCTGGAAATTCTCGGCGACGTAACGCGCGAGGGGCGCGGTCAGGTCGTAGCGCAAGGACAGCCACTGCTCGTCGTCGTCCTTGAGCGAGAACACGCCCTCGTTCGGACGGTCCACGTCGGGCAGGAACTTTCCCAAGGCATCGGTGTACTCGAAGGCCGGGGTCTCGAGCGGTGAGAAGCCATAACTTTCATAAACCCTGCGGATCGTTTCGATCAGGGTGCGCTCCGCCGCGATCTCGCCGGCCTCTCGGTCGCGAAATCCGCGCGGAAGCCGCGCCTTCGGTCTGGATGGCTTCTGACTCATGGGATGCCTTGCCGAATGAGCGGGCCTTGTACCGGCTGGGTCGGAGAGCGGCAAGGACAAGGACCGCGGCGATCAGCCGACTGTCGATTGCCCAGCGGCATTCGGCCGCAATATCCTAACCTATTGGTATGACAGGAATATTCTTTTACTTGGCGATTACATGGCGACGCCGGCCATAGGCGCAGATACGGGAAAACGGGGCGGCCGGGACGCTTTTGGCAAACTTCGTCGATAGATTGCGCCCAAACCGCATCCGATTGACGAAGGTCCCCCCCGCGATGAACCGATCCGCCGTCTTCGCTCTGGCCGTCATGGCCCTCGCCGCGCCCGCCCTCGCCTCCGGCTACCAGATCACCAAGACCGTTCCGCTCGGCCCGCCCGACCATTGGGATTACCTCGTGTTCGATCCGGTGATGGACCGCGTCTACGTCTCCCATGCGGGCACGGTCACCGTGGTCAACGGGCAATCTGGGGAAATCGTCGGCACGGTGGAAGGCATCGCGGGTTCTACCCACGGGATCGTTCCGCTGCAGGCGCTGGGCAAGGGCTACACGGATGACAGCAATGCCGGCGTGGCCGTCGTCTTCGACCTGAAGAGTCTGAAGATCCTCAAGCAGATCAAAGCCGAACCGGATGCGGACGGCATGGCCTACGACGCCGGCACCGGCCACGTGCTCGTCATCGACGGTGACTCCGGCAAGGTCACCGTCATCGATCCCAAGACGGAGACCGTTGTCGCCACCATCGACGGCGGCGGCGGGCTCGAATACGGCGTCTCCGGCGGCAACGGCAAGTTCTATGTCAACGGCGCCGAGAGGAACGAGATCGTGCGCATGGACCTGACGACCAACAAGGCCGATGCCCATTGGCCAATGCCCGCCTGCATGCGCCCTCACGGCTTGGCCATCGACCGCGCCCATATGCGGCTGTTCGCCACCTGCTCCAACAAGGTGATGACGGTGATGAACGCCGAGAACGGCCATGTGATCGCCAACCTTCCGATCGGTGAAGGCACGGATTTCGCCGAGTTCGATTCCGTGCGCGGCCTCGCCTTCAGTTCTAACCGGGACGGGACGCTGTCCATCATCCAGGAGAAATCGCCGTCGGAATTCGTGGCCCTGCCGCCGGTCAAGACGCAGTACGGGGCGCGCACCATGGCCGTCGATCCCAGGACCGGCCGGCTCTATCTCGTGACGGCCGACATCGCCGTCAACGAGTCGGCGGCTCCGACGGACTATCGCCACCGTTACACGACGAAGCCCGGTTCTGTGCGGCTGCTGTTTCTGGATCCGACGCCCTGAGTTCTTGCGGGCGCCGACGCTCGACGGACGGCCCGATGCAATGGGTGTTTGCGTCGGCGTTCGCGCCGCGACTTACACAATGAAGAACTCGGTCCGACCGCCCTCGGAACGAATATGTTGAAAGTAGTTGCGGTATTTTGACAGTTGATCGAGCCGCCCATCCAGCGCATCTGCCAAACCGTCTCCGGGCCGTGCTCCTTTTGCGATGTCTCCACTCGTCCAGTAACTTTCACGCCAGACACCCGAAAGCGGCGTGCCGATCGGAGTGGTACGCGGTTCACCCATTCGCCAACTTCGGCGCGGCTCCAAACCCGAGAGTTGCCGTGATTTCCGCAGGGTCGATCGACGGGTGCGTGATGCGCAGAAATACTGCGTATCGGTAGGCATTCGCCATTTACACCAGTCTGCCTTGCTTCACCGCCGCGGCGATGAACGAGCGGAACAGCGGGTGGGGGTCGAAGGGCCGCGATTTCAGTTCGGGATGGAACTGCACGCCGATGAACCAGGGATGGTTGGGGATTTCCATGATCTCGGGCAGCCGGCCGTCGGGCGACCAGCCAGACACCACCAAGCCGTGCTCGGCCAGGTGCTTCACGTAGTTGACGTTCACTTCGTAGCGGTGGCGGTGGCGCTCCGAGATCTCGTTCCTGCCGTAGACCTCGGCCACGCGCGAACCCGGCGTCAGCACGGCGGGATAGGCGCCCAGCCGCATGGTGCCGCCGAGGTCCGTGCTCTCAGTGCGCGTCTCGAGCTGGTTGCCCTTCACCCATTCCGTCATCAATGAGATCACCGGATGGCGCGGACGACCGTTCTCGGTGGTGCCGGCGCCTTCGAGGCCCGCCAAGTCCCGCGCCGTCTCGATCACCGCCATGTGCAGGCCGTAGCAGATGCCGAAGAACGGCACCTGGCGCTCGCGTGCGAACTTCACCGCTTGGATCTTGCCTTCCACGCCGCGCTCGCCGAAGCCGCCCGGCACCAGGATGCCGTTGACGTTCTCCAGGAACGCCGCCGCGTCGTCGCGCTCGAAGATCTCGCTGTCGATCATCTCGAGCGTGACCTTGACGTTGTTCGCCAGGCCGCCATGCGCCAGCGCCTCGGACAGCGACTTGTAGGAATCCTTCACCTGCATGTACTTGCCGACGACGGCAATGCGCACCTCGCCTTCGGGATTCTTCACCCGGTCAACCACCCACTGCCATTTGGACAGATCGGGCTGCGGCGCGTCGTGAATGCCGAAGACCTTCAGCAGCTCGGTGTCGAAGCCCACCTGGTGATAGGCCTGCGGCGCCTGATAGATGGTCGGCAGGTCGAGCGCAGGAATGACGCGCTGGGCCGGAACGTTGCAGAACAGGCCGATCTTGCGGCGCTCGTCGTCGGGGATCGGCTTCTCGGCGCGGCACAACAGGATATCGGGCTGGATGCCGATGGCGCGCAGCTCCTTAACCGAGTGCTGGGTCGGCTTGGTCTTGAGCTCGCCCGCGGCGCCCAGATAAGGCACCAGCGTCAGATGGACGAAGGCGTGATTATCCCGGCCCAGGTCGTTGCCGAGCTGGCGGATGGCCTCGAAGAACGGCAGGCCTTCGATATCGCCGACCGTGCCGCCGATTTCGCACAGCAGGAAATCCACGCCGTCGGAACCGGCGAGGATGAACTCCTTGATCATGTCGGTGACGTGCGGGATCACCTGCACCGTGCGGCCCAGGTACTCGCCGCGGCGCTCCTTCTCGATCACCTGCTGGTAGATCTTTCCGCTGGTCACGTTGTCGGCGCGGGCCGAGGACACCGCCGTGAAGCGCTCGTAATGACCGAGATCCAGATCGGTCTCGGCCCCGTCATCGGTGACATAGACCTCGCCGTGCTGAAACGGCGACATGGTCCCCGGGTCCACGTTGAGATAAGGGTCGAGTTTGCGCAGCCGGACCTTGTAGCCACGCGCTTGCAAAAGGGCTCCGAGAGCCGCGGAGGCAAGACCTTTTCCCAAGGAAGAGACCACGCCGCCGGTGATGAAGATCAACCGCGCCATGGAAGGCCACCATGTCGAAAGAGCACGGCACACTCAAGCGCAAAGATTCAGAAATTTCGCGACCCGAGATTTTGTCTCAGGGTATCCCGGCAACCACCTGAATCACCTGCGTTTAGTGCGGCGTCGGAACGCTCGGCTTGGGCTGCGAGGGCGGCGGCGCCAAGGGCTTCTGCACTGGCTGCAGCGTGTGAGTCGCCGGCCCGGGCGAATCGAGGATCGAGCGCGGCTGATGGGTCCGCGCCACCAACAGGTTCAGCCCCAGACAGATGCCGAAGAACAGCACCGCGAGGATGGCCGTGGTCCGTGTCAACGTGTCGGAGGCGCCGCGCGGCGAAAACAGCCCCCCCAGCCCCGATCCGCCGCCACCCATGCCGAGGGCGCCGCCTTCGGACCGCTGCAAGAGAACGGCGATGATCAGGGCGACGGCGACGAGAAGCTCGAATACCAGTAGGACGGTCTGCATGGACGGATGCCTTTGACGCGGGGCGGCTTCATAGACGATCGCGAAGGTCTTGGCGAGCGGCGCGTTGGTCCGGGCGAATTACCTGAAAAGCCAAGCGGTTATCCGGCAGGGCGGGACGCCTTGCGAGCCGCCTTGCTAGCGGCTTCAGCGGCGCCGCGAGCCCGGATCATGGCAACCACCTCGTTGAGCTGGCGGACATACTCCTCGGACGACATCTCCGGCTGGAGAGCCTGGGAGAGACTGACCGCGGCATGCCCCAAGAGGTGCAGCGAGGCGTCGCGATCGACGCCCTTGTCGAGGCCTTCGACTCCGGCAAGGACGGACTCGCACCAGCGGGTGGCTTCCGCCGGCTTGCCCTCGTAATCGCGGGCCACGATCTGCTTGGCGATGTGCCCCAGCTTCGCCGGATCGACGGCACGGCCGTCATCATCAGGAATGCCGTCCTCCAGCAGCCGCCACAGCACGCCGATCTGGAAGGCGTCACGCCGCACTTTCTCGCGCGCCAGCGTTTCGCGCGCGGCCTTCAGCTGGATTTCGAGCCGACTGGCGGACTCCTCGGTGTTCATCCGCTCCTTGGTGCGCATGCGCAGGGAGTTGGGCGGTTCGAACAATTTCACATTCGAGGCGCGGCGAGGATCGCTGCGCCGGTCGGGCCCGACGTAGTTGTGGGTGACGACGAAGCCCTTGCGCCTCTCTATATGCGTCTCGATGCGGATGCCGAGCAGCGTCGTTGAGAACGGACGCAGCAGAAGATCATCGGCGCCCGAATCGAGGATGCGCTTCACGAGCGTGGTGGTCTTGTCCCACGCCGTCACCATGATGACGACGAAGGGGTTGTATCCCATCAACCCCTGCCGCATGGATTGGATAACCTCGCACAACCGGGCCTCCGAACCCTGGGCTTCGCACACGGCGAGATCGGGCGGCGTCCTGGCGAGAACCGCTGCCAGATCCTCCAGGGTCGCCACCGTCTCGATGCAGCGGAAACCGAGCGTATACAGCGCCGCGCGCGTGGCCGTACGGTTCCCGGCGACGGGATCAAAGACCAGCACGTCGGCGGTCTCGTAGAAGAGACCCGGCATCGCCACAATCCTCAGATGCAGAGCCGAGGATCGCGCCCGCAGGTTAAGGAAAGGTGGGGCGAATTGGTTAAGCGGCCGGGGCGGCCCCGATGATGGCGAGGAAATCGGCCGCTTTCAGGCTCGCACCGCCGACCAGCGCGCCACCGACGTCCTTCACCGCCAGGATCTCGCAGGCGTTCCTGGGGTTGACCGAACCGCCGTAGAGAATGTCGATCGCCTGCCCGGCCGCGCCGAAGCGCTTCACCAGCACGGCACGGATATGCGCATGCATGCGGCCGATGTCGTCATTGGTGGGCGTGCGCCCCGTGCCGATCGCCCACACCGGCTCGTAAGCGATGGCCATGTTGGAGGCCGTCGAACCGTCTGGAACACTGGTTGCGAGCTGGCGGTCGACTACCGCCTCTTCGCGCCCGGCGACGCGCTCGGCCTCGGTCTCGCCGATGCAGATGATGACTTTCAGCCCAGCCCGCCATCCGGCCAGGGTCTTGGCGGCGACCAGCTCGTCGGTTTCGCCATGATATTGGCGCCGTTCGGAATGGCCCACGATGGTCCAGCTGGCGCCGGCGTCGCGCAGCATCTCGGCGGCGATGTCCCCCGTGAACGCCCCCGACGGCTTCGGATGGCAATCCTGCCCGCCGACCGCAACGGTGGCGCCCGCCTCGGCCCCGACCGGGCCGATCAGCGTGGCCGGGGGGCAGATGAGAACATCGACGGACGCCGGGCACGCCTTGAGCGCCGCCACCACGGCCCGCACCTCGTCCAGCGCGCCCGAAAGGCCGTTCATCTTCCAATTTCCTGCGATCAACAAGCGCATCTCCTTGCCGTTGGGAAGCCCCCTCCCTATCATCCGCCGCCTTTCACTTCCATGCGCCAATCGGCGCCGCCGGGACCCCGCCATGCTCCAGGAAATGCGCAAATACTCCAAGTCGTGGGCCGCCAACATCCTGTTGGGCGTCCTCGCCCTGGCCTTCGTCTCGTGGGGCATCGGTGACATCTTCCAGGGCGGCGTCAGCACGTCCGTGGCCGACGTCGGCGGCGCCAAGATCGACCAGAGCGAGTTCCAGCGCGACTACACCAATTACGTCCGCAGCGCCGGCGAACAACGCGGCAAGGTAGTATCCGCCGACGAAGCCCGCCGCGGTCATATGTCGGACATCGTCCTGCAGCAGGAGATCTCGAGGGCGGCCATCGACAACCTGGTCCACCAGCTGGGGCTCACGGCCAGCGATACGATGGTGGCCGAAGAGATCAAGTCGGTCCCCGCCTTCGCGGGCATCACCGGAACGTTCGACCAGCAGACCTTCCAGCAGCGCATCCAGCGATACGGCTACACCGAGCAGGGCTTCGAGCAACTCGTCCGCCAGGATATTGCCCGCTCGCAGCTGGTTCATGCAGCCGAAGGCGGCTTTGTCATTCCGTTCGGCTATGCCCGCGCGCTGTTCGCCTATTCGACGGAGGAACGCGCCGTCGACTACATCACCGTCGATCCCAAGATCCTGCCGCCGATCGCGCCGCCGTCCGACAGCGCACTGCAGGCCTACATCAAGGCACACCCCGAGCGCTATTCGACGCCCGAGTACCGCGACGTGACCTTCGCCTGGATCAGTCCCGACGATGTCGCGGCGTCAGTCAACATCCCGGATTCGCAGGTCAAGGCAGCCTACGACAACAACCAGGACCGCTACGTCACCCCCGAAAAGCGCGAAATCGAGCGCCTCGACTTCGCCAGCGAGTCGGACGCGCAGGCGGCGCGCGCCAAACTGGGCAAGTCGATGACCTTCGAACAGCTGGCGGAGTCCGTCGGCCAGAAGGACAGCGCCAATCTCGGCGAGCTTGTCGCGGCCGACCTCGACCCGAGCCTGTCGGGACCAGTCTTCTCGCTTGCCGCAGGAGGCGTGAGCCAGCCGTTGAAGAGCGGAGACAAGTGGGCCCTGTTCCACGTCGTGAAGGTCACGCCGGGAAAGACGACGACCTTCGACCAGGCGAAAGATGCAATCCGCAAGGACCTCGTGCAGCAGGTGGCGCAGTCGAAAATCGTCGACATCGCCAACGCCTATACCGACGCCTCAAGCGGCGGTATGAGCCTGACAGATGCGGCGAAGAAGGCCGGCATGCACAGCGGCCACACCGTCATGGACCGCAACGGCCTGGCGCCCGACGGGACGAAGGCGAATGCGCCCGACGATGCCGATTTCCGCGCGCAGATATTCCGCGCCGAGGCCGGCGAGGAAGGCGATCCGCAGCCTTCCAAGTCAGGCAGCTATTATGTGGTGTCGGTCAACGGCATCACGCCGCCGAAGCTAAAGCCTCTGGACGCGGTCCGCGCCCAGGCGCTGGCCGACTGGACCAACGATCAGCGCAAGATCCTGCTGCGGCAGAAGGCCGAGAGCGTGGCGGCCCAGGCGAACAGCAGCCACTCCCTCGCCGACGCCGCAAAATCCCTCGGCGCCACGGTGCAGTCGAGCCCCGCCCTCACCCACGCGACCAAGGACGTGACGTTCTCGCAGGATCTGGTGGCTCAGATCTTCGACGCCATGCCCGGTCAGACGGTCTTCGGACCGTCGGGCGCCAACGGCAATTACATCGTGGCCCAGGTGACGGGGATCGCCCACCCGGTGCCCCCGGTGAACGATCCTAATTTCATCCAGGGCGTGCGCCTGATTTCGAGCGGCGTGGCCAGCGGCATCACGGAGTCGTTCTCCGACGCGCTGAAAGCCAAACAAGGCGTGAAGATCAACTCCAAGCTCGTCAACACCGTCGCCGGCAGTGAAGGATCGTAACCGCAGATGGTGATCCTTCCCGAGTTCGCAGCGTTCGCACGCAAGTATGACAACGGCGAACCGCAAGCCGTCTACATGCGCCTCGTCGCCGACCTCGAGACGCCGGTCTCGGCTTATCTGAAGCTGGCCGAAGGCCGCCAGAACGCGCTGTTGCTGGAGAGCGTCCAGGGCGGCGAGACGCGCGGACGCTATTCCATCATCGCCATGAAGCCGGACGTCATCTGGCGCTGCCGCGACGGCAAGTCCGGGATCAACCGCCAGGCCCGCAGCGCTCCGGATGCCTTTGCGCCAGACGATCGCGCGCCCCTCGCTTCGCTGCGGGCGCTGCTGAACGAGACGCGCATGGCGCTGCCGGAAGGCGTGCCGCCGATGGCCGTCGGCATCTTCGGCTATCTCGGCTACGACATGGTGCGGCTGATCGAACGGCTGCCCAATGCGCCGCCGGACACGCTGGGCCTGCCGGACGCCATCCTGATCCGCCCCACCATCACCGCGATCTTCGATAATGTGCGCGATGAGATCCTGATCGTTTCCCCGGTGTGGCCGGAGCGCGGCATCGACGCGCGCGCCGCCTATGCGCGGGCCGGCGAGCGGCTGAACGACATCGTGGCCGACCTGGAACGTCCGCTTCCTGCCGCTCCGGTCGTGGGCGACCTGCCGGCGCTGGCGCCATCCGAATCCAACATGACCCACGACGAATATCTGGCCATGGTCGACCGGGCGAAGGAGTACATCCGCGCCGGCGACATCTTCCAGGTCGTGCCCAGCCAGCGTTTCCGCCGGCCCTTCACCCTGCCTTCGCTGTCGCTCTACCGGGCGCTGCGCCGGCTCAATCCCTCGCCCTTCCTCTATCACCTCGCTTTCCCGGGCTTTGCCATCGTGGGCTCAAGCCCCGAAATCCTGGTGCGGCTGCGCGACGGCGTGGTGACCATCCGCCCGATCGCCGGCACGCGTCCGCGCGGCGCCACAACGGAGGAGGACAAGCGGCTGGCCGACGAGCTGGTGGCCGACCCCAAGGAACGCGCCGAGCATCTGATGCTGGTCGATCTCGGCCGCAACGACGTGGGGCGCGTGGCGCAAGTCGGCGAAGTGCACGTCACCGACAGTTTCTTCATCGAGCGCTACAGCCATGTGATGCACCTGGTGTCGAACGTCGAAGGCAAGATCCGGCCGGGGCTCGACGCCGTCGATGCGCTGGCCGCCGGGCTGCCGGCGGGCACTCTGTCGGGCGCGCCCAAGATTCGCGCCATGCAGATCATCGACGAGTTCGAAAGGGAGAAGCGCGGCGCGGTCTACGCCGGAGCGGTGGGCTATTTCGCGGCCGACGGCTCGATGGACACCTGCATCGTGCTGCGCACCGCGGTGGTCAAGGACGGCATGATGTACGTCCAGGCCGGCGGCGGCATCGTGGCAGACAGCGTGCCGGAGGCCGAATACCAGGAGACCGTCAACAAGGCCAAGGCCCTGATGAGCGCAGCCGAGGAAGCCGTGCGCTTCGCGTCGGCCGGCAAGCGGGGACAATAGACAAGCCGGGCCGATGGGCGGATGCTCCCTTCTTGGCAGGGGACCATGCTGAAGCGATGGCTCGCGATTTTTTTTCTGCTGTGTGCGATTCCGGCGCTGGCGAAGCAGCCCGCCCTTCCCGATACGCCTGCCGGTCGCGCCTTTGGCGCCTATCTTGCCGCCTTCAATTCCCAGGACGTGGAAAAGATCAGGGCCTTCGGCAAAGCATTCCACTGGGACGTCCCGCCAGAGGGGCCGGCCCAGTGGTCGCGGGTCATCAGTGGAATGCGGTTGCTGCGCGTGCTCGACAGCAGGCCCGATGAACTGACCGCGCTGGTCGAACAAGGCGCCTCGGAACAAGTGATGAAAGCCACGGTGAAGACCGGCGGCAAATATCTCTTCGTCGGCTTCGACCTTGCGGACCGTCCAGCCGATCTTGCCATTCCGCGGCTTTCACAACAGCAGGCGGTGGCAGCGCTGGCGCAGAGGGCCCAAGGGCTGGCGGCGCAGGACAAGATGTCGGGCGTCCTCCTCATTGCGCGGCACGGGCAGATAATCTTCGAGCGGGCCTGGGGGCTGGCAGACCGCCGCGGCAAGACGCCCAATACTCTCGAGACGAAATTTCGAATCGCTTCGCTGGACAAGATGTTCACCGCCGTCGCCATCCTGCAGCTGACCGAACAAGGCAAAGTGTCGCTGCAAGGCAAGGTGGGCGATTACCTGCCGGACTATCCCAACAAGAAAATCGCCACAGAGGTGACGATCCGCGAACTCCTCAATCACACCGGCGGCACCGGCGAGGCCTTCACGGCGCAGTACATGGCGCACCGCACGCAGGTCAGGACGCTGGCGGATTATGTGACCCTCTTCGGTACGCGCGGGCCGGACTTCGCGCCGGGCAGCAAGGACGACTATTCCAACTACGGCTATGTCCTGTTGGGACGGATCGTCGAGCGCGTCAGCGGCATCAGCTACTATGACTACGTGCAGCGGCACATCTTCGATCCAACCGGAATGAAAGACACAGGCGCACTGCCGGAGACCACGCCCGTGCCCGGCCGCGCCGCCGGCTACACCTGGCGGAACGGCCGGTGGAGCGACAGCGCCGACACCTTGCCGTGGCGCGGAACATCGGCCGGCGGCGGCTATTCGACGGCGCCGGACCTGTTGCGCTTTGCGCTGGCGCTGCAAGCGGGCAAGCTGATCCCTTCCGGGCTGCTGGCGCAGGCGACCCTGCCCCAGAACAACGGACACTGGTACGGCTACGGCTTCGAGACCCACGGCGCCGGAGCGACGCGCTACTTCAGCCACTCCGGCGGCGCCTACGGCAGCAATGCGGAATTCCGCGTCTATCCGAAACTTGGTGTCGTTGCCATCGGGCTATGCAATCTCGATCCCAACGTGTGCACCGACCTCATCGAATGGTACGCCAACCGCATGCCAGCGGCGCCTTGACAACGAGATTGTGCGACGTGCGAAACCTGCCGGCGATCAAGAGGCGGCGCGGCCGCCGTTCGGGCCCGCACGAAAGAAACCATCCCAACAGCGCCCTCACCTGAAATGTGTGCAGCCCAAACCGCTTTACGCGGTCAACAAGATCAATACCGCAGCTCCTCCAGCGGGTCGGCTTTGCCTGCTTCGATGTCGGAAACCTTGATCGGCGGGTAGCCGACGGATTGCGCGTCGCTGGCATGCCAGGCCGCCACGATCATGTCGCGCAGCTCCGAGGCGCCCGCGGCGATGCGCTTGGCGGTGAAGGCCTTGCCCTCGGGCGTGGCCTTGGCGAAGGCACCGGCCTTTTCCAGGCGGTAGAACGGCACAACCTCGGCCTGATCGGCCGCCAGATAGTCAGCCGTGCATTTCTCGATCGGGGCGCAGTCGCGCTGCGGCGTCAGGGCTGCCGCAACATCCTGGGCCGTGATGCTGTCGTGCACGTAGACGTTCTCCCACGGCACGTGCACCTTGGCGTCGGTGAAGCCTTCAGGATTGGGAAAATTGCCCCAACCGTTATAGTGGACGCTGGCGTGCAGCGGCATCGAGCCGTCGCCCACGAAATGCGACCAGATGCCGAGGTCGCGCAGCAGGATCCGCTCGCGAGCGCCGCGGTCGCGGCGATACCAGGCCTTCGCCTCCCTGGTCCTGGCGAATTTCTCGCCCGCCACATCGACGCGCCAATAGGCGAAATCCTTGGTGAGCAGGTCGAAGCCGTCGATGATCGAATAGGGCAGATACCCGGCCCGGTACTGGTCGGACGCCACATGCCGAAGGTCGGTGTCGTATTTCTCGCGCGTCTCAGGCAGCGCCGACAGCGGTGGTCCGCCCAGGATGGTCAGGTCATCCGAGACATCGACGAAATGGGCCGGGCTGTGCTCGGAATCGAATGCCTGCCCCGCTCCACGCTGCCGATCGGCTTCCGGTGCAAGGTAGCCGATTTCGTCCGCCGCCACCGGCGTGCGCAGGAAGGCGGGAATTTCCGCGGGCAGCGCCTTGATCGCCAGCATGCCGATCATGCGATGGCCGTCCGGACCCCAGGCCCAAGCCGCCTGCGACAGACCGAGCAATGCGACGCCGCACGCGGCCGAGAATAAGAACGACGCTCTCATCAAACTCCTCCAACGCGATCTTGCGGCTTTCGGCGCGATTGGCAAAGAGCACGGAAAAGGAAACCGGCCGGGATTTCTCCCGGCCGGCTCCGCAGCACAATGGTCTAGTAAGCCGCAACCAGAGTGACCTGGAAGGTCCGCGGCGCCCCGACATACGCGTAGGGGTAGTTCATGCAGCTCGAGCTGTTGCCCGACGCCAGCGGCGTCCAACAGGTCTGCGTGCCGATCGAACTGAAGTAGTGCTTGTCGAGGATATTGTCGACGTTGAAGCGGATCGACGACCCGGTCAGCCCGAGCTTGTCGAGCCTGTAGGTGAGGTCCGCGTTGACCGTGAAGTAGTCCGGCACGCGGAAGGCGTCGTCTTCGGTGGCGAAGCGGCGCCCGACATACTTGCCTTCGAGGCCGAGACGGAGGTTCTCGATCGGCTCGTACTGGGCCCGGCCCGAGAACATCCATTCCGGCGTGTCTGACAGCTGCTTGCCGGTGGTCGGCGCGAAGCCGGGAACTGATGCGCCGGGATAGGTGCCGGCGATCGGGATGTCGGCCGTGATGCGCGAATGGTCGTAGGAGGCGTTGCCGTACAGCGTAAGGGCCTGCGTCACGCTGTAGCTGGCTTCGACGTCCACGCCGTCGGTGTTCGCACCGCCGATCGTGTGGTCGAAATACTGCTTCGCATCCTGGTCGTAGGAGCTGACGATGCGGTTGTGGATCTGGGTGTTCCAGAACACCGCCGAGGCCTGCAGGTCATCACCGAAGTAGCGATAGCCGAGCATGTAGGTCGTCGAGGTCTCGGGCTTGGTGTGAAGGAACGGCGTGTAGACCGTATCGCCGGCGTTGATGCCGGACTTATACAAGTTGTCGGTCTTCGGCGCCGCCATTTCCTGCGCATAGGACACGAAGAATTGATGCTGCTTGCCGAACGGCAGGAAGGTGAAGCCGAGATGCGGCAGGAACTTGTTGTACCGCACCGTGGTGTGTCCCGGGGCGACATACTTCGTCGAGGAACCGGCAAACGTGACGAGGTCCTGCGCATTCGGGGCGCTCGGCGCCTGCGTCGTGCAGTAGGCGTTGCTCGAATCCTTCTGCTCGTAGCAGTACTGGTTGAGGTCGCGCTCGAAGAACGGCAACCTGAAGCCGAGCGAGGCCTCGAGCATG
The DNA here is from genome assembly GCA_028871345.1 of Alphaproteobacteria bacterium. GTDB lineage: Bacteria > Pseudomonadota > Alphaproteobacteria > Micropepsales > Micropepsaceae > Rhizomicrobium. The sequence goes on from JAGWNK010000002.1 coordinate 261,478, forward strand.
TCGTCGAAATACTTGCCTTCGTAGTCGAACGACGCCTGGTTCAGGATCGCCTTGGACTTGCGGTCGCGGTAGCGCAGCGGCACGCCGTTGGCGTCGTAGACGCGGTGGGCGGCGTCGGTCAGGCCGCCGAAGGGATCGGTGGGACCGCTGACCGGGTTGAGATACGAGGTCAAGCCGGTCTGGCGATGCAGGCCGTAATCCAGCGTGTAGGCGATCTGCAGCGTGTTGTTCTCGTCGAAGACATAGATCAGCGAGGACGAATAACCCCAGCGGCGGGTGTTGGTCGTGCTCGGCTGATAGAGCGCCACCGTGTCCAGGACATCGCCGTCGCCGTTGAGATCGCAACCCACGTTGGCGATGCAGCCATAGGGCGTCGTCGTCGTGCCGGCGCCGCCGATGCCGCCGCCGAGCTGGCCGCTGGTCTCCCTGAACGTGTAGATGCCGCCGCCGTTGGCCAGGACGTATTGCAGGCTGGCGTCGGCAGTGAACGTCAGGTTCGGCAGGAGGTGCCACAGCGAGTGGAACCGCAGGTTGCCGGTGTCGGACGGATTGATCTTGCCCCGGTACCAGTTGGTGCAGGAGGTCATGGTGTTGTCGGCCGAGCCCGCGGTCGGGGCGACGTAGGTGCAGGTCGGATTGTAGTCGCGCGACCAGCCCGTGCCGGTGAGCGAATTCGTGCTCAACGGATTGGCGACATAGCCCCCGGGTCCGTCGATGATGTCGGTCTTGCCGGTCAGGCTCGAGGTGAAGCCGGTCGTGTTCGGCGACCACTGCAGGCCGTAATAGGAGTTGTTGCGGTTGGAGTTCCAGTGGCCTGCGATCGAGAACCAGCCGAGATCGCCCATATCCTGGTAGATATTGAAATTGCCCTGGATCTTGCGCAGGTGTCCCGGGCCCTTGAACTTGTCGTAATCCTGATAGGACATCATCGCGAAGGCCTTCGTGCCCCAGGGGCCGAAGGTTCCGGTGTCGATGCGGGCGAGATAGCGCTGCTTGCTGAAGCTGCCGAACGAGGCCGAAGCCAGGGCCCCGAAATCATCGTGGGGCACATCGGTCTGGATGGCGATCACGCCGCCCATGGCCGCCGCCGTCGGGCTATCGACGTCGGTGGTCCCCTGGTTGACGCTGACACGCGACACCGCTTCGGAATCCGGCATCTGATTGGTGTAAATCGCGTAATTGCCGGTATCGTTGAGCGGCATGCCGTCGAGCGTCAGAGAGATATGAGCGCCGTCCTGGCCGTGCAGGCGGACCGTGCCGCCGCTCGAGCCGTAGGGATCGTTGTTCGTGAAGTTCACGCCGGGCATGAAGTTCAAGGACTGGAAGACCGTCTGGCCCGCCGTCTGGGTCTCCAGGAAATCGCTGGTGATGGTGGATTGCTCTTTGGCGATCGGGGCCGTGTTCATCAGCCCGATGCTGCTGACCCGCGTGCCGGTGACCACGACTGTCTCAACCTGCTGGGTACCGGTCGATTGCGCCAGCGTCGGCGACAAAGCCGCGAGCATGGTTATCGGACATGCGCCCGCCAATAATGCCTTCGTTATCCGCATTGTCTTCCCCTCGTGATGGATTGATTGGTGGCGCGAGGCGCGGACGACTTCGGGGCGCACGTTGCGTCCAGGCGATCGCGTCGCCGCGGTCCGCTCTGACCCTCCCGACCCCACATCACCCCCGCCCGCGCTGACGCGTCTTTTTTTGCACTGCAACAATCGTGCGTTAACGCATTCTTATAGGTCCATTAGCACGGAAGTTTTGCGACAGCGATGGGCTTTTCCAACCACACTTCGAGAAAAAAGATGTCGATTTATTGCTTAGGACTAAGGCGCATTTGCCACTCAATCGTATTTGTTATGGAATCGCGAATACGTCTTGCGCGCATTTACTGATCGATCGCGCTTCACAGGAATCCTTTTAAAAAGTTGCCGGAATTGCGACTGTTTTGTTGCGATGCAGCGAAAGCTTTTTACGGCAACACAGCGAGAAAATTCGCCAGCAAGCGCTCGACGCGGCCGTATGCCTTCGCCGCCTCGGCAAGCGTCTCCGCATGCGACAGCGGCTGCTTGGCGATGCCCGTCGCAAGATTGGTCACGACCGACAGGCCCACGACCTTCATGCCGCAGTGCCTAGCGACGATGCACTCGGGCACGGTGGACATGCCCACGGCGTCGGCACCGAGCTTTCCGTACATTCGGATCTCGGCGGCCGTTTCGAAACTTGGTCCGATGGCGAACACGTAGATGCCCGAGGTCACGGCGACACCCGCCTCGCGCGCGGCGGACGCCAGAAGCGCGCGCAGACCCGGATCGTACGCATCGGTCATGTCCGGGAAGCGCGGGCCGAAGCGATCGTCATTGGGCCCGACCAGCGGATTGAAGTTGGAGAAGTTGATGTGGTCTTCGATGATCATCAGCGTTCCGGGCTGCATCTTCTCGCTCAGGCCGCCCGAGGCATTGGTCAGGAACAGGCACTCGACGCCGAGCGTCTTCAGGATGCGGATCGGTGCTGCGATGGTCTGCGCCGCGTAGCCTTCATAGGCGTGGATGCGACCCTGCAGGACGGCAACCGGCCGGCCGCCTGCATTTCCGACCACCAGCTTTCCCGCGTGCCCGACCACCGTCGATCGCGAAAAACCGGGGATGTCGCCATAGCTGACGCTGCGGATGTCGCTCAGCGTCTCGGCGAACTTGCCTAACCCGCTGCCCAGGACCAGCGCCGTCTTCGGAAACGGCCCGCCCAAATGCGCACGGATGGCCGCCGCGCCGCGATCGATCACATCAATCTCGTCCATCCCGCACGTGTAGGGCGCCCGGCGCGCATGGACAAGCCCGACCTTTCTTGGAACAATGCAAATCCACCGGGATTTCCCGCATATCGGATCAAAATACGGGCAGCCGTTTGAGAGCCATCATCGCCGTACTCGACTCTTTCGGCATCGGCGCCGCGCCCGACGCCGCGCGCTTCGGGGATGCAGGCGCCAACACGTTCGGGCACATCGTCGCCCGTTGCCCGAGATTGCCGCGTGGACCGCTGGAGATACCGAACCTGTTGTCCCTCGGACTCGGCCTGGCCGCCCGCGAACTCGATCCGCGACTCCCCTTGTTGGGCGACGGCCCCGTCACGGCGCGCTACGGCAGTGCCGCCGAACGTTCGAAGGGCAAGGACACGCCTAGCGGGCATTGGGAGATGATGGGCCTGCCGGTCGATACGGACTGGGGCTATTTCCCGCGCACGGTACCCACCTTCCCTTCCGTGCTCACCGACGCGCTGATCGCGCGCGCCAAACTGCCCGGCATCCTCGGCAACTGCCACGCCTCGGGAACGGAGATCATCGAACGGCTCGGCACGGACCATATCCGGACAGGACGGCCGATCTGCTACACGTCAGCCGATTCGGTCTTCCAGATCGCCGCCCACGAAGCCTATTTCGGCCTGGAGCGGCTCTATGAGGTATGCGCGATCGCCCGCGAACTCGTGGACGCCTACAACGTCGGCCGTGTCATCGCGCGCCCCTTCGTCGGCGAATGCCCCGGAGAATTCAAGCGCACCGGCAACCGCCACGACTACGCGACTCCGCCCCACCGGCCGACGCTGCTCGACCTCTACAAGGCGAAAGGGCATCCGGTGATCGGCATTGGCAAGATCTCCGACATCTTCGCCGGCTGCGGCATCACCACGAACATCAAAGCGGACGGCAACGACAAGATCTTCGACGCCACGATCGAATGCGCCAAGACGGCACCAGAGCAGTCGATCACCTTCGCCAATTTCGTGGACTTCGACCAGTCCTATGGCCACCGGCGCGACGTGGCGGGCTATGCCGGCGCGCTTGAAGCGTTCGACGCGCGCCTTCCCCAGTTGCGCGCGGCTCTGCGTCCCGGCGATCTCGTGATACTCACGGCCGATCACGGCTGCGACCCGACCTGGCGCGGCACCGACCATACGCGCGAATACATCCCCATCCTCGCCTTCGGGCCGGGCATCAATCCCGGCCCCATCGGCGTGCGCCCGACTTTCGCCGACATCGGCCAATCGATTGCGCATCATCTGAGACTGGAACCGCTTCCGGTCGGAGAGTCCTTCCTGTGAGCCCCATGGACCTGCAGCCGATTTCCACCACGACCGCCGCTCCCGCGACCGATCTCGTGCGATGCGACACCCCCGAGGCCGCCTACGAGCGGCTGGTGGCGTTGTACGAGGACGCCATCGGCGAGATCGAGCGCAACTTCACGATCTTCTCGCACAATGAACCGGTGCCGTGGGGCGCCGCGCCGGTCTATCCCTACCTCAGCGTCGATGTGAGTTTCGGCGAGGGCGGACGGCTGGCGTCCAGCCTCGCCTTCGGCAAGGTGACGAGCCCCGGTCCCTATGGCACGACGATCACGGCGCCACGCTTGTTCCGCGATTACCTCATCGAGCAGCTCAGCCTGCTGACGCGCAACTACAAGGCCACCATCTTCGTCGGCAAGAGCCACACGCCGATTCCGCTGACCTTCGCCGTGGAACGTGCCGCATCGCAGATGGACGCCGAGCGGCGGATGCAGCTGGCGGAGCACTTCCCGCTGCCCCAACTCGATGCCGCGCACGACGCCATCGTCGACGGCGGGGCCTGGTACGGGCCGGGACCCGCGCCGCTGTCGTTGTTCTCGGCGGAGAGGATCGACTATTCGCTGCACCGTCTGCGCCATTACAGCGGCACCGATCCGCTCCACTTTCAGCGCTTCGTTCTGTTCACCAACTATCAGCGCTACATCGACGAGTTCATCCTCTATTGCCAGGGCGAGATCGCCGAAGGCCGGGCGTTGCGCTTCGTCGAGCCGGGCAACCGGATCACCGAGCCGGGCCAGGCACCGTCGATGCCGCCTCTGGCCAAGCTGCCGCAGATGCCCGCCTATCACCTGGTACAGGCGAACGAGGAGGGCATTACGCTCGTGAACATCGGCGTGGGACCGTCCAACGCCAAGACGGTGACGGATCACCTGGCCGTGCTGAGGCCGCATGTCTGGCTGATGGTCGGCCACTGCGGCGGGCTGCGGGCCAACCAGCGGCTGGGCGATTACGTGCTGGCGCATGCCTACCTGCGCGACGATCAGGTGCTCGACGACATGCTGCCGCGCGAAATCCCGGTGCCGCCCATCGCCGAGGTGCAGGTGGCGCTGGCACAGGCAGTAAGCGAGATCACGGCCGTCAAGGGACCAGTGTTGAAGGAGCGGCTGCGCACGGGCACGGTGGTCACGACCTCGGACCGGAACTGGGAGCTGCGCTTCGCCCAGCAGGCGCGCCGCTTCAACCAATCGCGCGCCATCGCCATCGACATGGAATCGGCGACGATCGCCGCCAACGGCTACCGCTTCCGGGTGCCCTATGGGACGCTGCTGTGCGTGTCGGACCGGCCGCTGCACGGCGAGATCAAGCTCCCCGGCATGGCGGACACCTTCTACGAAGAGCGCGTCAGCCAGCACCTGCAGATCGGCATCCGGGCCCTGGAGCTGCTGCGCAAGGAAGCCCAGGCCGGCACACTGCACTCCCGCAAGCTGCGCAGCTTCACCGAGCCCGCGTTCCGGTAGGCGCGCTGCATTCTCCCCGCGTGCTTGCGGATGTGCCATACTGCCTACGGACACGAGCCGGAGGGGGACATGAAGCACCTGCAAATCCTGGCGTTGGTTTGCCTTGCGGGTTCGCCGGCATTCGCCATTACCGATCTGCCGATGGACACGCCGACGACCGTCGGCGGCGTGGAGCTCGTCTGCACCGGCATCGGCGACAAAGCCGACGATCCGCGCTGGAAGAGCTATCCGCTCAAGCTCATCCTCGCCGGAAAGGCCGGGCAGTATGTGAGCGATGCGGACGTCACCGTGACCTCGGGCGGCAAGACCGTGTCGGAGATCCACTGCGGCGGACCGTGGATCCTGTTCAAGCTGAGCCCTGGCCGTTACCACTTCGCAGGCACAATGGAAGGCACCACCGCTGCGACGGACGCGGTCGTCTCCGCGAGCAAAAAATCACTGGCTGTGCTGCGGTTTCCAGTAACGGAATAGACGTTGCGGCGGCCATGAGGGTTCATGACATGGAAAGAGTCAGGATCAGCAGCGGCTTCGGTTTCGCCCTGTGGTGCATCGGATGGCTGTTCACCATCGGCTATCTCAAGCTCGCCTTCTGGCCGGGAGCGTTGGCGCTTCTCCTCTGGCCATACGAAATCGGCGTCGCGCTACAATCCCTGCATCCGTAAATGCAACGACGAGCGAATGCGCGACGGCCGCGCACGTTGCGAGGAACTCAATGATCAGCTGTGGCGCGCTTCGAAGAACAGCGCAATGCCGAGGAAGCCCGCGACGCCGGTGCAGATCCAACTGACGAAAATCGGGATGGCGTGCCCAGCGACCACGAGATCAAGACCGGTATAGGCGCGATAGGCGTGCATGGCGGCCATGATGAGCAGCACCAACGCGGCAATGACCGTGAACGGCTTCATGACGATCTCCCCTTTGAGTCGTCCGTTAAGAAGCCGGTTTGAGGGCTGATTTTGGTGCGAGGGTGGAGAAGATCGCGGCGAGGATCAGGGGCAAAAGAAGCCTCAGCCAGTTGAGGATGAGGCGGAGATTGTGGCCGACGGCGCTGAGCACGGCATTGGTGTGA
>JAGWNK010000040.1 GCA_028871345.1 Alphaproteobacteria bacterium
CGGGCGGCATCGCCGAGATGAGCGGCCTTGAGGGCGAAGTACGCAAGACGACGGACGCCCTTGACGCCGTTGGCAACACGACAAAGGCCGTGACGAAGGGCTACGCGATCGGCTCAGCGGGTCTCGGCGCTCTCGTGTTGTTCGCCGCCTACACTCAGGACCTCAGGTACTTCATCGATCATTCGAGCGCGTATCCCTATTTCCAGGGCCTCGACGTTCCCAAATTCGGCCTCGATAACCCTTGGGTCGTCGTCGGGCTCTTCATCGGCGGGCTGTTGCCTTACCTATTTGGCGGTATCGCCATGACCGCGGTGGGCCGCGCTGCAAGCTCGGTGGTGGAAGAGGTTCGCCGGCAGTTCAGGGAGATGCCGGGTATTATGAAAGGTACGCAGAAACCGGACTATGGCCGGGCGGTGGACATGCTCACGAAGGCCGCGATCAAGGAGATGCTGGTGCCGTCGTTGCTTCCAGTGCTGTCACCGATCGTGTTGTTTGTCCTTGTTGATGCAGTTGCGGGAAAGGTCGACGCCTTTAACGCGCTCGGCGCCATGCTACTGGGCGTCATTGTCACCGGACTGTTCGTGGCCATCTCGATGACTTCCGGAGGCGGAGCGTGGGACAATGCCAAGAAGTTCATCGAAGATGGCAACTATGGCGGCAAGGGATCGGACGCACACAAGGCGGCCGTAACAGGAGATACCGTTGGAGATCCGTACAAGGACACCGCTGGTCCGGCGGTCAACCCGATGATCAAGATCACCAACATCGTCGCACTCTTGTTATTGGCGACGCTTGCAAACATGGGGTAGGGCAAGCCGGAGAGGAATTCGGGCGGCACGAACGTGCCGCCCGCCTTTTTCTAAGTCTTGAATCAATCAGCGAGGTCCGCCGCCGCCGCCGCCCGGATTTTGGTTCTGGTCCGACGTCGCGTTGGGCACGCCCGGAGTCGCGTTGAACAACTGCTGCAGGAACGTCATCTCGCGCCCGCGTGTTGGCGTCGTTCTGGTCTCGAAGGCAACAACGTGACCATCCTCCAATCCGTAATGTCTCATGTCCGTAACCTTGCCGTCCTTGTCGAAATAGATGGCAAGGATATGCCGAGACTGGACGGTTGGATTGAAGAACGCGACTTGCTTCTCGACGGACGAAATATAGTACCAAGCGTCACTGCCAAAGGCAGCCTGAATCGATGGATCACCCAACTTCTGCGTGATCGTTGCCTTGCTGTCTTTTCCCACGACGATACCCGCTTCGGCGTCAATATCTTCGAGGTACCCGCGATTGGTGATAACCGGCGTGCAGCCCAATAGCGCAAGGCACAGAACGGAAACTACGATTTTTCTCATAGGCGCCCCAAATGCTTGGATTGTGCTAACCTTGGCGCGTCGCGCTTGCAAGGCCTTACTGGCCAAGGCCCAAATCATGCTGAACACCCTGCGCCGGAACAAGGTCCGCCGCCAAATAGCCGCGCAGCTTTACGCTATTCTCGTGGAACGGGCACGTGAACCTGTCTTTTTTGAAAGATTTGGGGTCCCGGACACCCTCGATGGCCGGTTCGACCTCGTGGCCCTGCACGCATGGCTTCTCCTGGATAGGCTTCAAGACGCGAGTCTGGCGCAAGAGCTCGTAGACGCCGTCTTCATTGGGTTCGACGAGGGGCTGCGTGAATTGGGCGCCGGCGACATCGGAATGGGTAAGCGGACGAAGAGGCTTGCCGCAGCGTTTTATGGTCGCCTGGAGGCCTATGCGGGGGCACCGGACGAAATTGCCATGCAGGCAGTCTTGACCCGCAATCTGTATCGCGGCAGGCACGAGGCTTCGGCTGATGCATTGGCGCGCTATGTCCTGTCTGCCAAAGCTCATCTGGCCGGCTGCAATTTGGAGGGAGGGCAGGGCGATTTCGGCCCCCTGCCCGAGGTTTTTGCATGAGGCGCAATCAGGGAGCCCCCCCGCTGCATCAAGTCTTTGATCTGACAAATCTGTCGCAAGCTGGCACCACGGCCAGGGTTACAGCGACAGGCGACGATTTGGCGCGCCTCGCCCAGTGGGCCGGGGTGGTCACAGTGCGCAGCTTTGAGGCCGTACTGAAACTGCGCAAGCTCGCAAGTACGCGATTTGCATATGACGCTGAATTAACCGCCGACATTGTGCAGTCCTGCGTCCTCACGCTTGAACCAATTGAAAGCAGAATACGCCGCCATATTCTGCGCGAATTGAAGTATGCGCCACAGGCCGAGTCGGCTGGTGAACTGAATCTCTCCGCCGTGGACGATGACCTCACTGAAACGATCGAAAACCTCCACTACGATATAACCGGCCCCTTGCAGGAGGAGTTCATCCTCGCCATTGACCCTTATCCGCGGGCGGAGCACGCGGCCTTTGCGCTGCCCCCCGATTCAGTGCAGGGGCGGGCGGAAAGCACCTTTGCCGTCCTCAAGAAGCTGAAGGAAGGTCACTGAAAGGCGGAAAACAGCCATTTTTCCGGCTTGAAACCCCGGCCGGATTCCTGTTCACTCCGCCCCCTACTTTACCCCCGGCCAGGATTGTCTCGTGCCCTTCCGGCTGGGCCCGAAGGAGATGAGTTCCGCCATGGCGGTCCCGAAGAGAAAAAAGTCGCCGTCACGGCGCAACATGCGTCGGTCGCACCATCGGCTTGCGCCGGCATCTCACAATGAATGCCCTAACTGCGGCGAGCAGAAGCGGCCGCATCACGTTTGCACCTCATGCGGCCACTACGACGGCCGCGAAGTCGTGAAGGCGAAAGCCTGAGCATACTCTTCGTCGGTGCACGACCATCAAAGGGGCAGGTGCGATCGTGTCCCGCGAATTAATGGTCTCGATAGATGCGATGGGCGGTGATGCTGGCCCATCGGTCGTCGTGTCGGCGCTTGCTCGTTCGATGCAGCGGCACCCGGCCGTCAGTTTTATCCTCCACGGCGACGAGGCCGCTTTGAACGGCTTGTTGCACAAGCGCCGCGGGAAGCTATCCGAACGGGTTACTATTCGCCATGCGCCAAGCCGTGTGCGCATGGAGGAAAAGCCGAGCGTTGCCCTTCGCCGAGGTCGCGATACGAGCATGTGGCATGCAATCGAGTCAGTGAAGAGAGGGGAAGCCGAAGTCGTCGTTTCCGCCGGAAATACCGGGGCCTTGATGGCTATGTCGATGTTTCAATTGGGCGTGATCGACGGGATTTCGCGCCCTGCCATTGCGGCCATCTGGCCTACAAAGCGCGGTCAATGCGTCGTCCTGGATGTCGGCGCCAATGTGGAGTGCGACGCAGACCAACTTGTCGATTTTGCCGTTATGGGAGAGTCATTCGCGCGCGCCGTTCTCGGCCTGGAATGTCCAAGAGTGGGCCTTCTCAACGTCGGTTCGGAGGACGTCAAAGGGCACGATGCGGTCAAAGGCGCGGCCCAGCTGCTGCGAAGCGCGAAATTGCCCATGGAATTCTGCGGTTTCATCGAAGGCGACGACCTTGCCGAAGGGACGGTCGATGTTGCCGTCACCGACGGCTTTACCGGCAATATTGCGCTCAAGACGGCCGAAGGCACGGCAAAGCTGGTTGTGACGTTCTTGCGCAGCGCATTGAAGCGCTCTTTCCTTTCACGACTGGGGGCCGTGTTCGCCAGTGGGGCACTCAATACGTTGCGTCGCAAGCTTGATCCGCGCGCGGCAGGAGGAGGCCTCTTCCTCGGCCTCAACGGGGTTGTGGTGAAGAGTCACGGAGGCACGGACGCACTTGGATTTGCCAGCGCCGTCGACATGGCCATAGATATGGCCGTCGGTGGGATAAACAGAAATATCATTGCGGACAGGGCTGGCGTAAGGCCCGGGTTGGCGAGTTCGTGATTCGATCGTATGTTCTTGGCAGCGGCGCCTATTTGCCTTCGACCGTTCTGACCAATCATGAATTGGCAAAGCGGGTTGACACGAGTGACGACTGGATTCGTGGTAGGACTGGCATTCAAGAGCGACGCATTGCAGCTGCAGGAGAAAAGACTTCGGATCTCGCCTTTCAGGCGGCGATTGCCGCGATGCGCGATGCGTCGGTGAATGCAAACGACATCGATCTTGTGATCTGCGCTACGACGACTCCGGACGAGACGTTTCCGTCGGTTGCCACAATCGTGCAGGCCCGGATCGGTATGACCCGTGGCGCGGGGTTTGATGTTCAGGCGGTCTGCTCTGGCTTCATTTATGCTCTTGCAGTCGCCGACAACTTCATCAAGACAGGGCAGGCCAAGACGGTCCTGCTGATTGGGGCGGAGTGCATGTCTCGCCTCATGGACTGGACGGACCGAACAACCTGCGTGCTGTTCGGCGATGGCGCCGGTGCTTTAGTTTTGAGCGCGGGCTCTGGCGAGGGCAAATGCACCGACCGCGGTGTCCTGAACACGAAGCTCTTTTCAGATGGTCGGCTGCACGATCTGCTCTACGTGGATGGCGGCCCATCTACGACACAAACCACGGGCCACCTGCGCATGCAGGGCAAAGAGGTGTTCAAGCACGCCGTCAACAACATAGCGGCAGCCATCGAGGCCTCAGTCGAAGAAGCGGGCATTCATGTCAGTGAAATTGACTGGTTTGTACCCCACCAGGCGAATCAACGAATCCTGGATGGAACGGCCAAGAAGCTCCATATTTCACCCGACAAGGTCGTTTCCACGGTGGCTCGGCACGGCAATACGTCGGCGGCATCGGTGCCGCTCGCCCTGCAAACAGCCGTTGCCGACGGGCGGATTCGCCGCGGAAACCTTGTCCTTCTGGAGGCTATGGGGGGCGGGTTGACCTGGGGCGCCAGCTTGCTGCGCTGGTGATAGATCAGCCTCCAACCCTTTGAATATTGACGGCAAATCCTTGTTCCGCTTAGGCTCCCGGGGTCCAAGGGAGTCGTTTCCGTCATGACCAGCACGACGCTCACTCGCGCCGACCTGACCGAGGCCGTTTTCCAGGCTGTTGGTCTGTCGCGAAATGAATCCGCCCAAATGGTCGAAGATATCCTGGAAGAACTCTGTTCTGCGCTCGCCAGGGGAGAGACCGTCAAGCTTTCGTCGTTCGGAACATTTGCCGTTCGACAGAAATCACAGCGAATGGGACGAAACCCCAAAACCGGAGACGAGGTTCCCATCGCGCCGAGGCGCGTACTGGTGTTTCGACCCAGCCACGTGTTGAAAGCGGTGATCAACGGGCAGACGCCCATGAACGGCGCGGATGAGGACTAATACGATGTACGCGTCCGCCGCGCAGGTTGGTGCTCTGGCAAAGTCCCCTGAGGCCTTTCGCACCATCAGTGAAGTGGCGTCGGACCTCGATGTGCCTCAACACGTGTTGCGCTTTTGGGAAAGCCGCTTTGCGCAGGTGCGGCCAACGAAGAGGGCCGGGGGGCGGCGCTACTATCGACCTGAAGATGTCGATTTACTACGCGGTATCCGAGCGCTGCTCTATTCAGATGGATACACGATCAAGGGCGTACAAAAGCTCCTCAAGGAGCGCGGGTTGCGCTACGTCGTGGATATCGGCCGGAACGATTTGGTCGTCGCTCCCCCTCAATTGGTTTCTGGAAAAGGCCACGGCCCGGCCCCCCGCTCTGCCCGCATTCTGTCCCTCGAACGCGGCTGTTCAAACTTGGCCGACGAGGAGCGCGAAAAGCTGGAAATTCTGTTGGCAGAACTCGTGCAGCTTAAGGGACGACTGCGTGCCGTCGTGCGCCGCTTTTAACCGGCACCCAAGTTGATGGAGCGCTGGCGCTGAAGGCGAGGTCGCGGCTGTCCTTACCGGACGAGGTCGGTTGCCCATGAAGGCAAGGATCACTATAGTCCGGCGCCCTTGGCGTTAGCCTTGAAACTTTCCCTCGGCGGCGATGCCGCCTGACAATTCGGAGCGTGGCGCAGCCTGGTTAGCGCACCAGTCTGGGGGACTGGGGGTCGAGAGTTCAAATCTCTCCGCTCCGACCAATTCCTGATGGTAATCAGGCTATTAGCGGACTGGTCGAGAGGGCGTCTCTGGCGGTTGAGCGTCGCCGAGAGAATAGGGCATGCTCCGTACATTCCTTGCAGGGCCAGGCGGGCGCAATGGTCACGTCACATAGAACCAGTCGCAAGAGGAGGGGAAGTCGGGGTGACCGCAGTTCAATCGATGCGCCTGCCGGAGGGCAAATGCGTGACGACGCCCGTTTGGCGACCACACAAACCGGTCCACCGAACGCGGATGAAAAGCATCATGAGCTTGCCGCTTTGCTGCGACGTTCGCAGCGCTATGAGGCGGTCGGACGGTTGACGGCGGGGTTCGCGCACGACTTCAACAACGTTGCCGCAGTCGTCCTTGGCAACATTAACTTTCTGGAACGTCACCTCCAGGAGAATCCCCAAGCACTCCAGAGACTTTCCTTTGTGCGGGAGGCCGCCAATCGTGGTGCGAAGCTTGCGTCCCAGGTGCTCTCGCTCGCTGGGCGTGAAAAGCTCGAGCCAGAACCAATTTCCATTAACGAAGTTGTTGAAAGCCTTACAACCATACTGCATCACGCACTTGGAAGTGAAATGGCAGTCGAGGTGAAGCTCGATCCGAACCTCTGGCCGGTCTGGGTCGACCCTACCGAGTTGGAGCTCGCGGTTCTTAACATCGCAATATTTGCGCGCGATGTACTCAATCAAACCGGCAGACTTGTACTCGACACATCAAACACTACAATTCAGCAAACGACAGGTGACTTACCACCCGGTGAATATGCTTCGATTGCTGTCCGTGTTGTCGACCTACCAAGCCGCGACATCCCTCAGCACATGGAACCAACGTCACCCTTGAATCAGGTGATTGCCTGTGCTCGCGCGTTGGGGGGGAATGTGTCTGTATCCGAGGATCCGGGTGAGTTGGTTCGACTCTATCTTCCCAGGTGCGCAAATGTGGCGCGCGACGATGACTGGTCGTCCGAGGGCGGTGGGAGGACCACATAATGGCCAAGATACTGGCCGCGGAGGACGAACCACTCGTCAGGATTCTTATCGTCGAGGCATTGACTGAAGCTGGGCACACAGTGGTGGAGGCGTGCGACGGTGAGGTCGCGTTGGCCATCGTGAAGTCGACACCTGACCTGGATATTGTCGTCTCAGATGTACGAATGCCAAAAATGGACGGATTCTCGCTTGCAACAGCCGCGCGGGCAGTTCGCCCTTTGCTGAAGATGTTTTTCATTACGGGTTATCCAGGCACGACTCTGCCGGCCAACCTGACCGACGCGAAAGTGATGCAGAAGCCCTTTGACCCCAATGAACTGGTCGCCAGAATCGAGGCAATAGTACGAAAAGATCTGCCCTAACGTTGCATAGCAATCGGCTCCGTCGAAGCATTTGAACGCGGGTGGTAGTATCGCCGAAAGCCTCTATGAGAACGACAACGAATATCGGCAAGTGGCCGCTCGGGAGGAACACCGAGACTCCGTTGTGTCCTGGTGAGGTTGGGACGGTCGGCCAGGACCAGACCAACCGAGGGTGAATTTTCTCAGGCCGAAATTCGTTTGAGAGCGGTGATCAAGGAAGTTAACTCGGGCCCTTTGAAATGTGCCGTCAGCCAACGCTCATGCGCGCTAATCGCAGCCTTCGCGCGGGCCAACGTCTTTCTGCCTCGTGCAGTGGCGTAGAGTTCCTGTCGCCGGCCGTCCAGCAAAGACTTCTTGCGGACGATTAAATGGCGCTCCTGCAATCGGTCGACGATCGCCATCATCGACGCCCGATCCATCCCGAGCTGCGTGGCCAGCGCGATCTGCGACACGCCGTTGTTGCAGTCGATGAGCCACAGAACGCCAACCTGCTTCTGTGTCAGATCCAGTTGCTGCATGGCCGACGCAAAGCGGCGCGAGCTGGCGACATAAGCCATGCGAAGTTGGTGTCCTAGGAGGTCATTAAGCCCTGAAAACTTGACTTTGGCACTATCGCGAAATTCTTCGGGCTCGCGCGCGCTGCGGCGTGCAGTCCTGCTGGGTCGCATAAGCATATTTCTCGAGAATTCCAATTGGCTGCGATGGATAACGTGATGTTAGCGGTGGGAGGGGCGCCTGGCAATGTTGTAGGACCCATTGCGGCAGTGATGCAAGCCGCCCCAGGAATGATCATGCGACGACACTCTGACCTGCATCGAAGTACGACCGCGGGCAGTGCGGGGCCCTTGGTGGCAAATGTGCCAACGGTGGGGCTTTTTCCACAATACGGCATTCCACGGCCCTTAGTCGACGAGGGCAACTTTGCGTCACCCTTGGTACGGTTGTTGGCGACCAGCCAACATGCAGAAAATGCAGCTAAGTGGCTCTTCGCGTCGGTTGCGGCGATGCTGTATAACCGCGCCGAAAGTTTATGGGATCCAAAAGGCTGATGACGGAAGAGCCGGAAGCGGGCAAGTCACTCGATCCACAGGACTGGGCAGAACTGCGCGCCGCGGGACACCGCATGCTAGACGACATGTTTGACTTCATTCAACATGTCCGGGAGCGACCGGTCTGGAGGCCGATTCCGCCTGAAGTCCGAGCCCATTTTCGTACCCCGCTGCCGCAAGCCTCCCAACCCCTTGAGACGGTCTACAAAGAGTTTTCCGAATTCATTTTGCCGTACACGGCTGGGAATGTTCATCCGGCATTCATGGGTTGGGTACATGGCGGTGGTACGCCCGTTGGTATGCTCGCGGAAATGCTCTCGGCAGGCATAAACGCCAATCTCGGAGGCCGCGATCATGTTCCGGTTGAAGTGGAACGGCAACTCGTCGAGTGGGCGAGGGAAATGTTCAAATTTCCCGCCGGGGCGAGCGGACTTTTCGTGACCGGAACATCACTGGCCAATTTCATAGCTGTCTTGGTGGCTCGTGCGCAGGCACTCGGACCTGAAGTGCGGCGCACGGGTGTTGGAGGGGATGGCACCCTGCTGCGCGCCTACACGTCCCGGGCCGCGCACCGTTGCATCCCGTTGGCCGTGGATCTCGCCGGGTTTGGGACGGATTCTCTTCGACTCATCCCTACGGATCACCGACATCGTATCGATTTGACTGCACTTCGCGAGGCGATCGAAAACGATCGGCGGGATGGACTCCGCCCGTTCCTCGTAATAGGAACAGCCGGCACGGTTGACACCGGTGCAGTAGACCCGATCGACGACTTGGCGAACCTGTGCAGTGACCAGGGCATGCGCCTCCATATCGACGGAGCCTTCGGAGCACTAGCCGTGCTCTCCCCCGCATTGGCACCGCTGGTAAAGGGATTGGAGCGGGCGGACTCCATCGCATTCGATTTTCATAAATGGGCTCAGGTTCCATACGATGCAGGTTTTCTCTTGGTGCGAGACGGAAACCTGCATCGGCGGACCTTTGCCACTCCGGCTGCCTATCTGCGCCCCGATGCCAGAGGCATCGCGGCGGGTGCGCCATGGTTTTCGGATTACGGACCGGATCTGTCCAGAGGGTTTCGGGCTCTGAAGACCTGGTTCACGCTAAAGACCTTTGGTGTGGAACGGATCGGCTCGGTGCTAGCGCATACATGCGAATTAGCCCGTTATCTCGAGCGGAAAGTTCTTGTTGAACGTCGGCTTGAGCTCTTGGCGCCAGCACAACTGAATATCGTCTGTTTTCGTTTTGCCGCCGATGACAGCGTGAATTCTCAGATCGTGGTCGACCTGCATGAGGCGGGCATCGTCGCTCCGTCTACCACAATCATCGACGGCAAACTGGCGATCAGAGCCGCCTTCGTCAACCATCGTACACAAAAGTGCGATGTGGACGCCCTTGTCAGTGGGGTTGTGCAGTTCGGAGAACGTCTGACTGTCTGACGTGCGGAATTTGATCGTTGAGATTGGCATGCCATCTTGGGAGCGCATCAGGGTATTCGTCACGCATCCAGGCCAGCATTCTTTCACGCAGCTCACAGCGCAGGTCCCAGGATTTTCCCGAATCCGATGAGGTCACCAGGATTCGCACCTGCATAGACATACTCCGTTCGCTGATGTCGCTGACCTGCACGTTGAACACATGGCCGTCCCAGAGCCTGGACGCCCTGGCGATTTCCTGTGCTCTTGCCCGGATGCGGTCCACGTCCGTACTGTAATCACAGTAAAGGTACACAGAGCCGATCAGAGATGAGGAGGTACGGGTCCAATTCTGGAAAGGCGTTGTCATGAGGTAGCTGATCGGAACGACAAGTCGCCTCCAATCCCAACATCGCAGGACGACATAGGTCGACGTTATTTCTTCGATCCAGCCCCATTCATTGTCAATAATGACTACATCGTCGATGCGAATTGGCTGAGTGATGGCCAGTTGAAGCCCGGCGACCAGATTTTCCAACAGGGGTTTTGCCGCAAATCCGACCGCGATGCCGGCGATACCGGCAGATGCAAACAGACTGACACCAAACTGACGCACGGCATCGAAGGTCATTAGGGCCAAAGCAATCGTCACGATTGCGATGGCAACGTCCACGGTTCGTTTGAGGATACGCATCTGGGTTACAGCCTTGCGCGCCAGGAGGTTGTCTGACGTGTCCGTCCTGAAGCGACCCACATAGCGATTGATGGCGAGATCGCTGGCGATGATCGCAACCCAGCCGGCCAGGATCACGAAAGCAGCAAGCAGCAATCTCTTGATAGTATCCGCGGAACTCACGCTGATAGGAAGAAAGGGCGTGATGATTTCGGCGGCAAGCAAAGTGAGCGCAAATTGCGCAAAGCCGCCGGCGTGTTCCAGCATTAAACGTGAGAGGGGTTGGTCGCTTCGGAGCGTTCGCCGCAATATCGGACGAACTGCGCCGAGGAGCGCCGCAGCTACAGCTGCGGTCGCAGCCAAGGCAATCGCCGCGACCAACCAACCGGGAACCCATTGTGGAACGAATGAAGGGTGGACGGCATTCATGCTGCTGCTCTTGACTTCGTACAATCTAAGAGGGCTTCAAGGAAGTGGGTGCAATAGCTTTCCACGGTCAACGACAGGAGACGTTCAAACAGTCGCGTGTGACGGCGTCTCCGTTCGTTCGCACCCATCAAGAGGGCCTCGTGCATGGCCTCGGCGATTTCGTCGGGATCGTAGGGGTTCACCACGAGCGCATCGTCGAAATAGCTTGAGGCGCCTGCGAAGCGAGAGAGTACCAACACCCCGGGATCTGTACGGTCCTGAGCGGCGATGTATTCATGAGCCACAAGATTCATCCCGTCGCGTAGGGGCGTAACGACACCGACGCGAGCGATGCGATAGAATCCGGCAAGGGTGGATCGAGCAAACCCTTGGCTCATGTAGCGCAGCGGCACCCAATCGAACGCGCCGTGACGAGCATTTATGTCGCCGGCGAGCCTGTTGAGGACGGGTCTCAACGCTGCGTACTCCGACACTTCTTCCCGGGAGGGTGCAGCGATCTGCAGGAAGCTTACATTCATTCGGTGTTCGGGGAATCGCGTCAGAAGCCTATGGAATGCTTCGAAGCGGTTTGGAAGACCTTTTGAATAATCAAGGCGATCTGCTCCAATCATGAGCTTGCGCCCCACCAGACTGTCCTTCAGTCTCAATCCCGTTTTGCTCCGGGCGGAATGCTCTGCGACGTGTTGAAACTCTCGGCTATCGATGCCGATAGGGGTCACAATGCATCGTATTGTGCTCCGTGGAGCTGCGATTTCGCCGTTGCTGTCGACCTGATGTCGAAGAATGATACGGACCGAGTCAAGAAAGTCGCGCTGGTGTTCTACGGTCTGGAAGCCGATGACATCATACGCGCAAAAGTCGTTCAGCAACTCTCCTCCCTGAGGAAGAGCCGCGAAGACACTCGCTGGCACGAATGGAATGTGGAGGAAGAAGCCCATTCGGTTTTCTGCGCCCAGTTTCCGCAGTTCGTCCGCCAGGGGTATCAGGTGGTAATCGTGGACCCAAACAACGTCGTCAGGCTCGAGAAGTTTTGCGAGCACCTTGGCGAACATCTCATTGACGGCTCTATAGCCTTCGAGATGTTCGCGACGGAACTCGATGAGGCCCAGGCGAAAATGGAGAAGAGGCCACAGGACACCGTTCGCGAAACCTACATAAAAGTTGCGATAGTCGTCATGCGACAGGTCAATAGTCGCGTATTGCACGCCGCCTTGTTCAACAACTGATGCATTCTCGCTGGTTTGCGCCGCCGTGCGGCCACTCCAGCCGAACCACAGGGAGCCGGGTTTCACGGCATCGCGTAACGCGACAGCGAGCCCTCCCGCCTGGGCTTTTCGGCCCGCAGGCACAGGCACTCGGTTTGAAACGATGACAACCCGCGACATCCATCCCGCTCCAGTCTTGGCATTTTCTCGAAAGGACTAGCGCGGGATCGGAAGGCGAAACCGCTGTATTCTAGTGTATGGCGATTGAGCGCTCCTCTGCTGGTATCAATGATGCAAACGCTTGGCATCGACGTCAGGTTCCCCAAAGTTCCTCTCCATTCAAGATGTGGGGGTCCGTGCCCATGGAGCGACCGTCAGCATTGCACTGGCAGCAGGAAAACCGGCCCGTCTGTCCCGTCTTGGCGGGTGCGGTGCAACCGTTCTTGAACCGACGGTCGGGCGGTCAGGACGCTGAGATTGTTCTGTGCCGGAGCATCGTTCCAATTGCACGGGGGCGCACGGATACGCTCTTGGCAATGCAGTGGTAAGGTGTAGGCGGGAACGCCGTGCCAGAAACGACCCCCCCCGCCATCCGTACTCGCCGCTCACGCGGGGGGCGCTGGCTGACCTGACCGACTAACGTGTTTCGACTCGATTCGCCCATGCCATCCGGCCAGCCTTGAATGCTGGCCCATCCGCAGTGATGATCGTCAGCTTGGCAACGATTCCGCAAATGATAGATATATTCCACATATGGGATGTCGGTCGGGCGATGTCCGAGACGCCCCATCGCCTGATAGTGCAGGTTGAGAGACCTGTCGTCCTTATTCAACTTGGTGCGATCCTGGCCTCGGGTCTGCTGGCCTTCTGGCTGGGAAACGTCGCGCGGCAGCCGCTCGCCCGTTTGGCGTTGTCGCCTCTAATTAGAGGCTGGGGGCCGGCATTCTTGCGGGTGTGCGCTTCGGCGGCGCCACCAATGATTTGGCTGATGTGTCTGTGGCTGGTTGCCGCGGTTGGCAATCTGGCAGCGGAGCCTTTGCCGTTGGTCGACGCAGCAATTGACCTGGTGCTGGCCTGGATTTTTATCCGACTGTTGTCATTCAGCGTCAGGGCGCCTTTTGCCTCTGTGGTCATATCTGTCGTTGCGTGGTCTGTCGCGGCACTCAGCATCTTAGGCCTTCTGCAACCCTTGACGAAGGAGTTGGATGCATCCGCCCTCAACGTCGGCAAGTTCCGGATTTCTGCACTGACAGCGATCGATGCGACCTTCGTTCTGGCGGCACTGCTTTGGTTTACAACTATCATATTCCGCTTTCTGCAACGCCAGATTATGCGTTCGCAGGCACTGACGCCGTCGCTGCAGGTACTGCTCATTCAGTTGTTGCAGATATTTCTGCCTGCGCTGGCCGTCATCATTGGATTAACTGCTGCCGGCATCGATATTACAGCGTTGACTGTGATATTCGGCGCTGTTGGCCTCGGTGTTGGTCTAGGCTTGCAGCGCCTTGTGGCAAATCTGGTTGCAGGGTTGACGCTGCTCATTGGTCGCACCATCAAACCTGGAGATATCATAGAGTACAAGAATAGCTACGGCTGGGTAACCGCAATGGGCGCGCGCTACGTGACGCTGCGCACGCGCGATGGTGTCGAGCACCTGGTTCCAAATGATTATTTTCTCGAGAACGGCGTAGAAAATTGGTCATACTCCGATGTGAGGCTGCGGTTGCATGTTCCGGTAAGCGTCGCATACGAGTCTGACGTTCGGCAGGCGATAGCCCTGGCAGTGGACGCGGCGAAAAGCGTGAAGCGAGTGATTGAGCGGCCGGAGCCGCTATGCTTGCTGAAGGCTTTTGGAGAAAGCTCCATCGATCTTGAAATTCGCATATGGATTGAGGATCCCCGCAACGGCACCCAGAACGTCAAGAGCGAGGTTCTGTTGGCGGTATGGGATCGATACAAGAACGCTGGGATCAGGTTTCCCTATCCGCAGCGCGATGTGCATCTCGTGTCGGTGCCGGGCCCGGCAGCGATGTAAACGCTGCTTGAGAAATCGCGGGGGGCTACGTCCATTGGAGGAATGCCGCCCCGTACGCAGGCAACTCTGCAAACTGCGGCAATTCCGCTGGCACTTCCGTCCAACTGATGTTCGTCTTCGCGTCGAGGGAAGTACCGGCAAGGCGAACCGCACGGGAGAGCGGCCTGCCTGTGGCTTCCGGCCATGAAATTTCCAGCGAAATGGCAGTGGCACTCTTGTTGATGAGCGCCAGAAAGAAGTCTGCATTGCGTCGGCCTGCGTACGCCCGCAATTTACTCGTAGGCGTTGTTCTGCAGAGTTGCAGCTGGGCCCCCGCAAAAAGCTGAGCAAATTGCATCCCGTAATAGACCGGTCGAACGGAAACCTCCCCAGTGCCGCGCGATTCAATCGGAGTGTATAGGCCATCGCCGCCGCCATGCAGGTCGATTCCAGCACAACCCAGTGTCGCAGCCTGCAACAGAAAATCTGCGGACCACAGCGTGGACGCGTAGGCGTTGCTCACACCTGGTTTACCGCCGCCGTAACATGAATTGGCTTCCGTAATTCGGAAGGGGATGTTCGCTCGAGCAGCATCCCTTTGACCGATGTCCAAGCGCCGTTCGAGCTGTGAATTCGAATTCAACAGTCGAGCAGCATTCATTGCCGGGTCTTTGGCTGGCCCCATGGCATAATAGTGACTGGTTAGTAGAACGGCGTCGCTGGTCAGTCTGCCAAATCGATCCACCCATTCCATGTTGGCGGCGGTATCGGGACCGGCAAACGGCGCGCGTGGTCTCGATTTCCGAACGGCCCCGGCGAATTCCGTATAGCCCGCATAATACTCGGCGAAATCATAGCTCGTGCTTCGAAAGAACGGATTTCCGGCGTAGAAATCCACCTCGTTTCCGACTTGTAATGCGATCAATTTGTCGCCGAGAATATCGACCGCGTGCCTTCCTTCATCGCCGGCGCGCGCGGCGTTGCCTGAACCGAAGTTAAGCCCGTAGATTACTCTCCAACCCGTCGCATCCAGAAAAGCGCGGAGCTTGGCGATGGCGGAAGGAGTAATCGCACCGTTCCGTCTCGCATCAACACTGGGGCTACACAGCCGCCATTCCCAGTACGTCCTGCCATGCTCCACGGCGGCCCTGAGTTTGGGCGTCATGAAATCGCCAGCGTCGCTCTTCCAGACAGAACAGTCGCTGAGATTGCCGCCAAGGCGCAAAACCCCGTGACGACTGAGACGCCGAAAGGCATCGACGAGGGGCAGATTATCGGGCGAGAAGTGGTTGGGATCGTAAAGCTGGGTGCTCTCATAGCTGAGGCCGATGAAATCCGGGCGTACTATTCCCACGTGTTCATCCAAAACTTCAACTATCGCTTTGGAAGATGCGCCCGCGTCCAAACTCGCGGCTCGCATCGGCGTCAGCGCGCTTGCGGAAGCCAGGGCAGAAAATCGCCTGCGGGTCAACATGTCGGCAGCTCTACAAAGCGGCTCTAATCTTGGCGGCCAGCGGTTCGAGTTCCGCGGAGCTTACCATGTCGCGAGCGTGGAATTTCAGGTCAACGCCTGCTGACCGTGGAATGATGTGAACATGGACATGGTCGATGCTCTGGCCTGCAGCTGCACCGTTCAGTTGTACCAGCATGAGGCCGGCTGGGGCGAGTCCACGCTTGACCGCCGCGGCGACTTTCTGCGTGGTCGAAATGAGTGCTGCGGCTCCTTCAGGGGAGAGGTCAAAGATATTGACGGCATCCTCTTTGGGCACGACCAGGACATGCCCTTCAGCCTGCGGCATAACATCCATGAATGCCAACGTCTTGTCATCTTCGTAGACCTTAATGCATGGAATTTCACCGCGCAGGATGCGTGCGAAGATGTTCGATGGATCGTAGGGCATGGTGTACTGCTCGCATTGTCAAATTCGATTCTAGTGAACCTTGGACGCTGGAACCACAAGCCGTGCTAGGACCGTTCGTTCCTGAATGGCATGGCCTGTACCATCTCGGACACGTCCTCTTGTACCGCTATCCGCTCGATTCGAAGAAAATCCGCGACGGCTCGCCGCAGGCCTGAATGGGTAATGTAGTGAACGCTATACGTTGGGGCAGGCCTGTAGCCCCTGAGGAGTTTGTGCTCACCTTGTACGCCCGCCTCAACTCTTGAGAATTTGTGGGCGATTGCATATTCGATGGCCTGATAGTAGCAGGTCTCAAAGTGTAGGAAGGGCACAAACTCCGAGCACCCCCAGTGCCGTCCGTAAACGATTCCGTCCCCCAACAGGTTCAGCGCCGCCCCGATGTAGTTCCGCCCCCGTCGCGCCATAATGAGCAAGATTTGCTTGCCCATGTTCTGGCCGATGCGACTGAAGAATTCGCGCGTGAGGTAGGGGCGACCCCACTTTCTGCTGCCGGTGTCCATGTAGAAAGCGAAGAAGCGGTCCCAGTGTTTTTCGGTAAGGTCAGCGCCCGAAAGCCAATCGAATTCGATGCCCGCATTCTGAATGCTGATGCGTTCCTTCCGCAGGTTCTTGCGGCGGGCAGACGATAGATCACCGAGAAAGTCATCAAAGGTTCGGTATCCGCGGTTTTCCCAGTGGAACTGCCGATCCGTGCGCTGCAAATAACCTGATTCTCCCGCCATCACCCATTCTTGTTCGGTAAGAAAAGTTATGTGCAATGATGAGATACCCAGCTGACGTGCGGTCGTCGCAGCTGCGCGCAGAAGCGCTGCGCCTGTCGCTGATTCGTTCACAGACGCCGTCAACAAGCGCCGCCCGGTAACCGGAGTGAATGGCACGCAGCCTTGCAGCTTCGGGTAATAGTTGCCGCCTGCTTTTTCGAGGGCCTCGGCCCACGCATGATCGAATACGTACTCGCCTTGCGAATGTGCCTTCAGATACAGCGGCAGCAGACCCGCCACGCCTCCGTTATATTCGGCGACGAGGTGGAACGGCCTCCAACCTGCGGCGGCGACGGCGGAACCGGAAGCTTCCAGAGCGTCGAAAAATTCGTATTGCGTGAAAGGGTGTGGATACGGGGCACCGGTCGGATTTGCGCACGCGTTCCACGCAGTGTAACCGATCTCAGCCGCACTTCCCCGAATTCGCCACGTCAGATCGTCATTGGTCACGCGACTTCGAATATAGCTTCCGCTTCACAGGCAACGCCGCGGGGCAGGGAGCCGGCCCCTAAGGCCGCACGTGCATGCTTCCCCGCGTCGCCGAAAACCTCAACGAGAAGGTCCGAAGCGCCATTGGCAACTTCCGGATGCTCGGTAAACTCAGGCCCCGCGTTGACAAAAACTGTCAGTTTCACGCAGCGTTTTACCCTGTCGAGGTCTCCACAAGCCGACCTCAACTGAGAAAGGATATTTATGGCGCAAAGTCGTGCGGCGGCTTTGCCGTCGCCCACCGACAGGCCGGCGCCAACAACGCCGACATATTTGAGACCTTCCGGTGAAGCAGTGATCTGACCCGACACGAAGATGAGATTGCCGCTTGTGACCGTGGGAACATAGCTTGCGACAGGTGTCGGCGGTTTGGGCAATTCGATAGATAAGTCCTTCAACCGAGCTTCGATCCGGCCAACCATAGAGCACCTCTTTTCTGCCAACCTACCTCGGATAGAGGCTGCTTGCGAAGCCCTTAGTTATGTGACGGGATAGTGTAGGGTCGGGCCCGCACGGCGCAGGCCTGAATTGATTCCCTGGGGCTCAAATGTCAACAACCAAGAGGTCGAGGTGGGGCTTCCCGCCCATAGACTTCAGGGTTGCGACGCCGTCATCTCGGCAGGCCGGCGTCGACTTCACTTTCTTGCCACAGCCATGCCGCGCCGCGCACGCCACTCGAGTCTCCGTGCTTGTTGCGGAGAATTGTCGTCGGTCCCTCCGGCGTAAAAGCGTATTTCTCGACGCGGCCTGGAAGCTCACTGTACAAGCCATCGATGTTTGACAATCCCCCACCGACGACAATTGCGTCGGGGTCCAGAATGCTCACAAGTGTGGCGATAGATCGTGCCAGGCGATCGTAGAATTTCTGCATCTCTTCGGACGCGATCGGATCGCCCGCCGCAGCCAAGTGGACGATTTCTGGGACGGAAAGGCGGTTGCTCGCGCGGGCTTCGTAAAGTGAAACCAATGCCGGCCCACTGCACCAACTCTCGATGCAGCCACGTCGACCACAATAACAGCGGGGTGCACGATCTGTTTCTTCGGATCCCTTCGGCGAGGGCAGCGGCGTATGCCCCCATTCGCCAGCGATGCCGTGGGCTCCCGACAGGACGCGCCCGCCCACGCAGATCCCGCCCCCGACACCAGTACCGAGGATGGCGCCGAAAACGACGTCCATGCCTGCGCCGGCTCCGTCGGCGGCCTCTGACAATGCAAAACAGTTTGCGTCATTTTCGACGCGCACGATGCGGTGCAGCTCGGCGCCGAGGTCCTTGTCCAGCGGGTGACCGATCAGTCGTGTTGAATTGGCGTTCTTGACCAATCCCGTCTTGCGGCTAATTGCGCCGGGTATCGCGACCCCGACACTGCCTTGGCGGCTCAGTTTCCTCTCTGTTGAGATGACCAACTCGCGGATGGCGCGAACGGTGTCATCATAGTTCGTCTGAGGCGTGGCCACCCTCTCTCGCAGAAGGACCTTGCCCCCGGTATCCAGAGCAAGGATTTCGATTTTTGTTCCGCCAAGATCAATCCCAAGACGCATAGGTGACAAACCCGTTGTTGCAAAGTTTCCCGCTCGGACACAGCGGCGCCCGCTGTCCTCACGCCCAAGAATGCGCACGAATTGACAGCGCTATCAATTCTGTCGTGCGTAGAAGATGGACCGAATCCCCTCGGTGCTTGACGCAACCATGCTGCACCTGCGAGACAAGCACCAGAGGGGCAAGAAATGCAACTATTCAGCGCATCTGGAAGCATCGGCGATCAGCCTAGACGTCGTGTCCTCATCGGGGCCTACACAGCAATAGCTGAAATTGCGCCTCACTAGGAGCGGGAAACTCCGAGACGTCTTCGGGCCTCGGGGCGGTGGCTTATGGCCCTGCGGGGGGCTGTCCTGTGGCGCCTTAGGTTTCGCCCAGGATCTGGCTGGCCACATGAATGTCGCGCGGATCAAGGCGCTGGCTTCGGCAAAACTCCATCAAGGGGGCGTCGTCGGCAAGCAGAAAATCCAGCGCGGCGCGAAGGGTTGCCGGATTGTCTGCTTGCTCTCGCAGTACGGCCGGTTCAAGACCCGACTTGAACAGGAACTTGCTCAGCAGCTCGACGTTGCCGGCAATGAAACCCAGCGCATCCAGCCCGATCGTTTCGGCTGCATCGGGGCTCATCACACGCTTCAATGGGGCCCCCTGTTCTAGCCAAGATGACCGATTTATGCGGAATTCCGCTGGAAGTTTGTCGGCGCGATACGGCACCGTCAAGGGAGCGTTAAGACATACAAACTAATACTACGCAAAGCCGGGGTGGTCGAATCGGCTCGGCGTGGTCCGGGAGCCTTGAACCTCAGGCGGCGGACTGTGGAGAGTCACATCATGGATGCCAAGGCCAAAACGGTCCTGATCGTGGAAGACAACGAGCTCAATATGAAGCTCTTCCATGACCTTCTTGACGCTCACGGCTACAACATCCTCCAGACCAAAGACGGCATGGAGGCGCTGGACATAGCGCGAGAGCATCGTCCCGACCTGATTTTGATGGATATCCAGCTCCCGGAAGTCTCTGGGCTGGAAGTCACGAAATGGCTGAAGGAAGACGACACGCTCAAAGCAATCCCCGTCGTTGCTGTGACCGCCTTCGCAATGAAAGGCGACGAGGAAGTCATTCGCCAGGGTGGGTGCGAGGCGTACATTTCAAAACCGATTTCGGTCACCAGCTTCCTCGACACCGTGCGCCGGTTTATCGGATAGCAAGACCATGACGGCGCGCGTATTAGTCGTCGATGACATCCTGTCAAACGTCAAGCTGCTCGAAGCCAAACTGACCACTGAATACTTTGAGGTCGTGACGGCGTACTCCGGCATTGAGGCTCTCGCCAAGATGGAGGAGTGCGATCCCGATATCGTCCTGCTGGACGTCATGATGCCGGGAATGGATGGCTTTGAGGTTTGCCGACGCATCAAGGCCAACCCCAAGACGGCGCACGTGCCCGTTATCATGGTAACAGCACTCGATCAGTCGATCGATCGCGTCACTGGCCTGGATGCTGGCGCCGACGACTTTCTGACAAAGCCCGTGGATGATGCCGCCCTGTTCGCACGCGTGCGCTCGCTGGTCCGCTTGAAGATGATGACAGACGAGTTGCGGATGCGTGAAACAACCGGACAGAGCATGGGCCTGCTTGACCCGGCTTCAACGCTTGTAGACGCCAGCGTTTCCGGGCGCATTCTCATCATCGAAGACCGATCGGAGTCGGCGGCATGGTTCAGGAGCGCGCTCGAGCCGGCGAATAGCGCGTCGGCCGTGGATACATTCGAAGAGGCCCTGGTGCGCGTGCGCGGCGGGGATTTCGACTTGATCATTGTGAGCCTCGGAATGCGCGGCTTCGACGGCCTCAGATTGTGCTCCCAGCTTCGCTCCTTGCCCGAAGGCAGGAATGTACCGATTTTGGTGGTCGTCAGCGACGGTGACCGCCGTAAGCTCAATCAGGCGCTCGAGATGGGCGTCAACGACTACCTGACAAGGCCTGTGGACAAGAATGAGCTCGTGGCACGTGTCCGCACACAGCTTCGCAAGAAACGCTATGCCGACATGCTCCGCCACAATGTGCAGCTCAGTCTTGAAATGGCCATCACCGATCAACTTACGGGCCTGCACAATCGCCGCTACATGAGCCGGCACCTGGATAATCTGCTGCTTCAATCGAGCAAGTCCGGCAAGCCGGTTGCCTTCGTCATCATGGATATTGATTTCTTCAAGTTGGTGAACGACACGCATGGGCATGACGTCGGCGACGAGGTCTTGCGGGAGTTTTCCCGTCGTATCGCTGCCAACGTACGAGGAATTGACCTGGCCTGCCGCTACGGTGGGGAGGAATTCGTGGTCGTCATGCCGGACACGGACGTCGCTTACGCGTACGCCGTCGCGGAGCGACTCAGAAGAAGCATCGAGACGACACCGATCGACATCAGTCGTCCGCCGGACAAATTGAACATCACGATTTCTATAGGCATAGCGGGTTCCGGTGCGCAGGACACGGCAGACGCCCTCCTGCATCGCGCCGATCAGGCTCTCTATCGCGCAAAGAAGTCGGGGCGAAACCGCGTCGTCGCGGACGCCGCCTGACGGGTTACTTGCCTTTGAATGCGGTCTTCTGCGCGGGTTGACGCACAATGATCTGCGCTGTGACCGAGTTTGTCTCTGAAACCACTTTCACCTGGGTTACGGCGTAGCGCGGCAGCCGCGCCCTCAGCCTTACTGTCACAGGCAGGACAGACTGTGCGACGACCGCTTCATTCCGGGGCGGGGTTGCCATGAAGTCCGCGGTAACTTCGTGTACCTCCAATCCAGGTGAGTCCCGCAACGTCAATCTTGGTCGTTCCCAGCCGCCGGTGCGAACGGCCCCCTTGGCAACGATCATGAGGTGATGGCCGACGATCTCCGCAGTTGCCTCGTCAACCCGGTAAATCAATTTCGGCGATGCAGTCGAAGCTGCCGTGAAGGAAATCAATAAACATGCGATCGCTGCATGGGCTCGCATATTCGTTCCGATCGTAGTCTGGTAATTTTGACGTAAGGCTACGCAAAAATTGCGGCAGATTGAGGACGCGGATGGGACCGCTCAAGGGCATCAGGATTGTGGAGTTCGCGGGACTTGGTCCCGGGCCATTTGCGGCCATGCTTTTTGCGGACATGGGGGCCGACGTTCTGCGCATAGATCGCAAAGGCGCCGGCAACATAACAGGTACCGACATTCTGAACCGCGGTCGCCAGACGGTGGCACTTGACCTGAAGAACGCCAACGCCGTGGAAGCGGTACTCAAGTTGGTCGAAAGGGCGGACGGCCTGATAGAAGGCTTCAGGCCGGGCGTAATGGAGCGTTTGGGACTGGGGCCCGACCATTGCCTGAATCGGAATCGGTGTCTCGTTTACGGCCGCATGACGGGCTGGGGACAAACGGGTCCGCTCGCGCAGAGCGCCGGTCACGACATCAACTACATCGCATTGTCTGGCGCACTCCACGCCATTGGCGAAAGAGGCGGCCGGCCCATTCCGCCGCTTAGCTTGGTCGGTGATTTTGCAGGCGGCGCACTGTTTTTGGCGTTCGGAATGATTAGTGCAATGCTGGAAGCGCGCACTTCGGGAATCGGCCAAATCGTGGATGCCGCCATGCTGGAAGGAGCGATATCCGTGATGTCGGTGTTCTACTCGTTAGCAGCAGCGGGGTTCTGGACCGACGAGCGCGGCAGCAATCTTCTGGACGGAGGAGCCCATTTCTACGGGACGTACGAGACAGCGGACAATAAGTGGATTGCGCTCGGGCCCTTGGAACCTTCGTTTTACAGGGAGATGCTGGTGCTGCTTGATATTGATGACCCGGCCTTTGCAGCCCAAATGGATCGATCGCAATGGCCGCGTCTGCAGAACAAAGTTGCCGCAGTGGTCAAAGGCAAGACAAGGGACGAATGGGATGCCGTGTTCGCCGGCAGTGACGCTTGCTACGCGCCTGTTCTCTCAATGACCGAGGCGCCAGACCATCCCCAGAACCTGGCTCGCGGCAACTTCATCGAGTTGAACGGCATCGTCCAACCAGCACCTACGCCGCGTTTCTCGCGGACGCCGGCAAGCGTGCCCGTACCGCCGACGACTGCGGAAACTGCCTTGGCCTCATGGGGGTTCACCACTGCCGAGATCGCCGCGCTGCGGGCAAGTGACGCTCTCTGATCCTAGAGTTCCAGCTCGCACCAGACGGGCACGTGGTCGGAAGGCTTTTCACGACCGCGTATGTGCTTATCGATAGCGCAGGTCTTCAGGCAATCAGTTGCGCGGGGGGTGAGGAGGATGTGGTCAATACGGATTCCATGGTCCTTCTGCCAGGAGCCTGCTTGATAGTCCCAGAACGTGAACTGATGCGTCTGGGTATTGCAGGTTCGGAAGGCATCGGTATAGCCCTCGTGCTCGATACGGCGCAAAGCGGCACGAGACTCCGGCTGAAACAGCGCGTCGTTGACCCAGGCTGCGGGGTCATGACAATCCTCCGACGACGGGATGACATTGAAGTCTCCCATGAAAGCGGCGGCTTCTTCCTGCTTCAAAATCTGCTTGGCTCTTGCAGTCAGCCGTTCGAGCCAACGCAGCTTGTAGTCGAATTTGTTCGACCCGACCGGATTGCCATTGGGTGCATACACGGAGGCCATTCTAATGACACCTGTGCCACATGTGACGGCGGCCTCCAAATAGCGGGCATGGTCGTCGTCATCGCAGCCGGGCAGGCCAGCAGCAACGTCCTCGAGGGGGCGCTTGGACAGAATGGCCACGCCATTATAGGTCTTTTGCCCATGTATGGCGCAATTGTAGCCCAAGTCCTCGAACACTGACCTGGGAAAGGCTTCGTTCGCGCACTTTATTTCCTGCAAACAGAGCACATCCGGCGCAGCTTCAGATATCCATAGCCGAATTGCCTCGATGCGTGCCTTGACGGAATTCACGTTCCAGGTGGCGATTTTCATGGGTTCACCGCTGAGGGACGACGAGGGGTAGGCTAACGCTGCAAATCTCCGACTGGGGCGCAAGTGCGGTGGCCTGCGGCAAAGCAATCTTCCTGGCGAATGCCTTCCCTGAATGTCAGCAACACGAGCACCGCACTCACGACCAATACTAGAACGGCAATTCCGGCAATGAAATTGATCTTCTGCCGATGTTCGTAATCTCTTGGCGAAGTGCTCATGTCGGAATACTTGGCTCGGTCGCCGGCGGGTCGGTGCCCATTCGCGCCGGCTCCTTCAGCCAACGGAAAAACTGGTGCCGCATCCGCAAGAAGCAGTGGCGTTCGGGTTGTTGACCTTGAACGAGGCGCCAATCAGGTCATCGACGTAGTCGATTTCCGCGCCTTTGAGGAACTCCAGCGACGTCGAATCGATAAGAACTGTGATGCCACCTTCCTCGATCGCGTGGTCGTCACCCGAAGGTGTGTCATCAAGGACAAAGTTGTACTGAAAACCGGAACACCCCCCGCCGGTGACGGAAAGGCGCAGCATCATCGGTTGGGGCTCCGTCGCGACAATCTCGGCAATGCGCCTGGCAGCTCGCGGCGAAATCCTTACGGTCTGGGCGGTTTGGGTGGCCATAGACATCCTGCCATAATTCTACCGAGTCTGATGTAGTGTTGGAAATGGCAGAAACAAAGCCCGTCGACAACGGTTCCGGACCGGCTGGCCGGCTTCTCGGTTGCCTCTATGCCCCTCCGGCGGACCGCGCTTCGTTTGCGACACACAGCGTTGAGAGCAGAGGTCGCTACTACCGAGAGGAAGAGAGCCTCATTCGGACCTGCTACCAGCGCGATCGGGATCGGATTTTGCATTCGACGGCCTTTCGCCGCCTGAAACATAAGACTCAGGTCTTCGTTCAGCACGAAGGGGACTATTACCGCACTCGTATGACACATTCCCTTGAGGTGGCGCAAATCGCGCGAACTGCGGCCCGCGTGTTGGCGCTCGACGAGGATTTGGCTGAGGCGGTGGCACTTGCCCATGATCTGGGGCATACGCCTTTCGGGCACGCCGGGGAGGAGGCTCTGTCTGCGGCCTCTGCTCTCATCGGGGGTTTTGACCACAATGCTCACGCCTTACGATTGGTCACGAAGCTGGAGCATCGCTATTCATCTTTTGACGGGCTGAATCTGACGTGGGAAACGCTCGAAGGCCTGGTTAAGCACAACGGACCGCTCTCTCCGCCTGTGTCGTCACCCATTTCGAGCTTCGACAGCCGCTGGTCGTTGGAGCTGTCGACATGGCCTGGACTGGAGGCGCAGGTCGCTGCCTTATCGGACGACATTGCCTATGTCAGCCACGACATCGATGACGGCCTCCGGGCGCAACTCTTCTCTCCGGCGGACCTCGAGGACGCTCCTCTTGTCGGCCCGATGGTCCGAAAAATTCTGACTGGACAACGAGGCCTCGAGCTGAGCCGCTTCATCGGCGAGTTGGTACGTACTCTGATCGGAATGCTCGTCGACGACCTTTTGGATCAAACCCGGTCGAAGCTGAAGGGGGGGCCTGAATCCGCCGCAGGCATTCGTACACGTGGCAGGCCGACGGCAGGTTTCTCTGCAGGAATGGAACGGAGCCTGCACGCCCTGAAAGAATTCCTTTTTGCCCGGATGTATCGTCACGCCCGGGTCATGACCCCGATGAACAAGGCCAAGCAACTCGTTAGCGAGTTGTTTTCCTCGTTTTCGGACGATCCCTCGTTGTTGCCACCCGATTGGGCTGCCCGTTGCGGCGGGTCGGGTGACGCCGTCACCGCCGGCGTGGTGCGCGACTACATCGCGGGCATGACGGACAGCTACGCACTTCACGAATATGAACGAATCTTCCACACCCGATTGCACCTCTGACCCCTAACACGGCGGTGATTCGCCTACGGCCGGATGCTACGTTAGGACATCAGATTCGGAGTCTTGCATGGCCAATTTCGAACGCGGATCCACGGATGACGACGTCCCTGCCTTCGATGGCGGGGAGGACGATGAGTCGGAAGGATCGCACCTTCCGATCGTGATCGTTATCTCTATTCTCGTTCTGGCGGCTTTCGGCGGCGTCGTTTGGCTCGCTTATAACCAAGGCGTAGCTCGGGGACGCAATGATGCGCCGAGCCGTGGCATCGTTCAGGAGGCGCAAAATTCAGTTTCGGCAAGCTCCGACGCAGGTACACCTCGTCAGATAAAGATATATCAGCAGCCGGCATCTCCCACAGAGGGGGATGATGTGGCGCCTGCTGCCGCTCAGCAGCAGAGTGCGACAGTCGCACCACGGCCCGCGCCGCCCGCGCTTAGGCCGCAGGCCAGGGAATCCAGTCCGCCAACGTCAAAAGGTGCGCCGGCGCAGGAACAGCAGGCCGGACATGGCCAAATTGCTGCGGCAACATCTGCAATGAGGCCAACCTCCGAGGCTCCGCCGGTTGCAACCGCTCCACCGGCACAACTCGGCTTGGCAGTCAAGGCGCCAAAATCATCTTCGGGCTTGGCGGGGACCTATGCGCTGCAAATAGGGGCCTATAAGTCGCAGGAAGAAGCCATGGCGGCATGGAAGAGCTACCGCGCGAAGCATGGCATCCTACTGTCAGGACTGGGCCCCGACGTGCAGAGGGCCGACCTTGGATCAAAAGGAATCTGGTACCGTTTGCGCGTAGGTGGGTTTGCAGACAAGGCGGCGGCAACATCGTTATGTGATCGCTTGAAGGCGGAAAGTGGCGCGTGTTTTCTGGTGAAATAGGTAGGGAATGCGCTCGCGCGTGATTTTCGGGTGCTCCGGGCCGGTGCTTATGCCCGAAGAACGGAACTTCTTTCGTGACGTTCAGCCCTGGGGATTTATTCTTTTCAGCCGCAATGTTGTGGATAAGTCGCAGCTGGTCCGGTTGGTGTCGGCTCTGCGTGACGTGATCGCTGATCCGCGCGCACCGGTGCTGATTGATCAGGAAGGCGGCCGGGTGGCGCGCCTCAATCCGCCGATTTGGGCGAATAGGCCGCCCGCCGCTACACTTGGACGACTGCACGAAGTGTCCCATGACGTTGCTTGCGAAGCGGTGTACCTCAACGCGCGATTGATCGCAGCTGATCTTGCCGAACTCGGGATCAACGTGAACTGCACGCCCGTGCTGGACCTACCGGTGGCAGGATCGCACGATGTCATTGGCGACAGAGCCTTCGGCGGTGATTCTGCGCTCGTGGTTGAGCTTGGCCGCATCGTTATCGATGGCATGCTTGAGGGGGGCGTTCTTCCCGTCATGAAGCATATTCCGGGCCACGGGCGGGCTGCGGCGGACTCGCACCTCGCCCTGCCACGGGTGACTGTCGCCGCGGATATCCTGAGTGCGACAGATTTCGTGCCGTTTCGCTGCCTCAATCATTGCCCGCTGGCCATGACAGCACACGTTGTCTACGAGGCCATCGATGCTGAGCGGCCGGCAACGACCAGCCCGAGGGTGATACGGCGCGTGATTCGCGGGGAAATTGGTTTTGAAGGGCTGTTGATGTCTGACGATATTTCCATGAAAGCTCTCTCGGGGTCGCTTTCAGCACGCGCCAAGGGCACCCTGTTCGCAGGCTGTGATGTCGTGCTTCACTGCAGTGGCAATATGGAGGAGATGAAAGAGGTGGCTGCAGAGGCGAAGTCCATGGAAGGCATCGAGTTCGAACGCGCGGAGCGCGCTTTGGCGCGCCTTCAGGCTCCTGCGGCGTTTGACCAGGAACGAGCGTCACGACGCTTGACAGAATTGCTCGGATCTCAGGCATGACGGAGACGTTCGGGACCTTGGACGAGTTTGAGGGCCCGGCAACGGGCGAGAAGGCTCTTGTCGTGGCGGTGGATGGCTTCGAGGGTCCGCTCGACCTTTTGCTCACACTTGCCAGGAATCAGAAGGTCGACATCGCGAAGATCTCGATTCTCACGCTGGCCGACCAGTATCTTGAGTTCATCGAGAGCGCAAAGCGCATGAATCTCGAGCTTGCAGCCGACTATCTGGTGATGGCTGCGTGGCTCGCCTATCTGAAATCCCGTCTGGTCCTGCCGCAACCTCCATCGGCGGAGGGAGAACCTTCGGCAGATATTATGGCCTCGCGTCTTCGATGGCGTCTCCAGCGCCTTGAAGCAATGCGAGAGGCGGCCGCGCGGCTGATGGCGAGGGATCGTCTGGGGCGGGAAATCTTTGCCCGGGGCCAGCCCGAACCGGTAAACGTCGTGAGGCTGCGGACCTACAAGGATTCACTCTACGATCTGTTGACGGCCTATGCGAGCGAGCGAGTCAAGCTGCTCCGGGGACGAACGTATCGTCCGGCTGTTCCACCCGTGCTGCAAATTGAAGAAGCTCGCGAACGGATTGAGCGCATGCTGGGTCGGATTCCTGATTGGAGCGGCCTTGCCAAACTTATTCCGTTCGAGTGGGCAGGAGGTCAAAGACGCCGATCGGCGCTTGCGAGCACGCTGTTGGCGTGCCTAGAACTAGCGCGGGACGGCCGGATTGAGATTCGCCAGATTGCGCCGTTTGACGAGGTCTATGTCAGGGATCGGGCCAGAGAGGGCATTGCATGAATCGCGTCCTGCGCATGAGGGAGGCCATCGCCGAGGCGATCGTTGACGGCGAGGTGAGGTTGGTGGAACAGGAGCACGAGCAGGCGGTGTCCGGCGTTAACATGGATCACTTGCGCATGGCTGAGGCGTTGCTGTTCGCGGCGTCAGAGCCCCTGAGCGCGGACGCCTTGGCATCATCCCTGCCGGAGGGAGCCGACGTTGGGGCGCTCATTGTTGAAATTCAGCGGATCTATGAAGGGCGCGGAGTAAACTTGGTGTGCGTCTCGGAAAAGTGGCAATTTCGAACTGCTCCAGACTTGGCGTTTCTGCTTCGCCGGGAGAAGCCCGAGCAAAAGCGGCTGTCGCGGGCCGCGATCGAGACCCTCGCAATCATTGCGTACCATCAGCCGGTCACGCGTGCAGAAATCGAGGACATTCGAGGGGTAATGTTGTCCAAGGGCACGCTCGATGCCTTGATGGAGATCGGTTGGATCAAGATAAGGGGACGGAAACGGACCCCAGGGCGGCCCGTGACATACGGCACCACCGAGGCGTTCCTGGTTCAGTTTGGCCTGGAAAATATTGGTCATTTGCCGGGCATGGACGAGTTGAAAGCGGCCGGTTTCCTTGAGGCAGCGCCCCCTTCCGGCCTGGACGTCCCCACTCCGAGCGACCAATTGAGTCCCGACGAGGACCCCTATGACGGCGAGGAGCCAGGTGACTTGGCCACAGGGGGTGCCGATCCGTTCACGTCCGGTTCATCAGGAGCCTGACAGAATTCACCGCTAGGAGGCCCCTGTTATGACCACTGGCCGGGCCCACCCTGGAAACGGGAGCAGGTGATGAAAGCGATTTTGACAGCCCTCCTGTCAGCTGCAGCACTGACCGCCGCTGCAGGGCAGGCGGTCTACGCTGACGCCCCACGCAACAGTGTCTGCATCCGGGCCTACGATATCGACGGTATGTCGTACCCGGACGACAAGACGATCATGTTCCGCATGAAGAGCGGGCCTGTGATGGTTTATCGAAACGACTTGCCGCGCGTTTGTCCGGGCTTGAAATTCGAAAGCGGTATCGCGTGGAACGTGCATGACGGCACGATTTGCTCGAACATGCAGGTGTTCTATGTGCTGCGGCGAGGTACGCCATGCTTCCTCGGCACCTTCACGCCCGTGAAGATGCGAAAGCACGAAGGCTGACGACCCCTTCAGTCCTCGAGTTCGACAATGACGGCTTCGCCACCTTCGAGGGCGATGGCCAGTTGTCCATTGCGCAGTGCGACGGCGTCTTTGCCGAACACCTCGTTGCGCCAGCCGATCAGTGCGGCGACCCCGTCATCCTCGCCGACGGCCAAGCGCTCGATGTCGTCGGCATTCGCGATTAGGCGGGGAGCAACGCCAGCCTCCTCCGAACGAAGCCGCAGGAGTGTCTTGAGCAAGTCTATGGCGGCTGGGGACGGCTCACGTCGGCGCCGCCTGCGCTCATGGTCCTCGACGAGAGGCGGTGGCGCGTTCTTGCCTTCGGCAATCGCCTCAAGAAGGCACTTTCCCATGCGGGAGGCCGCAAAGCCCTTGGGCACCGCGCGGATTCGCTCGAGCGCTTCCGAGCCCTCCGGAGGATTGGCGGCCAGCTCGAGGAGGACTTCGTCCTTGAGAACCCGGTTGCGTGGAATGTCCCGCGTTTGGGCTTCGCGCTCGCGCCACGCCGCAACGGCGGCGAGAACGCTGAGAAACTTTTTGTTTGACGTTCGCGGCTTGAGGCGCTTCCACGCGTTCGCCGGCTCAAGCGAATAGAGCTCTTCGCTCTTGAGCGCACTGATCTCCTCGGCCACCCATCCTTCCCGCCTGGTCTTGGCGAGCTCGGCCGAAAGCTTCTCATACACCGTGCGAAGGTGTGTTACGTCTGCCAGCGCATACTCCAATTGGCGCTTGGTGAGCGGCCGTCGGGCCCAATCCGTAAAGCGTGCCGATTTGTCGATCTCGGCATGGGCCAGTTTGCGGGCCAAGGTCTCGTACGAGGCAGCTTCCCCGAAACCGCAGACCATTGCGACGATCTGCGTATCAAATAGGGGGTCAGGTATGACACGGCCCTTGTGCCAGAAGATCTCGATATCTTGCCGACCCGCATGAAGAACTTTCACGATCTTGGGGTTTTTGATCAGCTTGAAAAACGGCGCGAGATCGATCCCGTCGGCGAGAGGGTCGACGATCGCGGCCACATCCGGCGCCGCGATCTGCAACAGGCACAGCTTCGGCCAATAGGTCGAGTCGCGCATGAACTCGGTGTCCAGCGCCAGATAAGGCGCATTTTCCAGTTCGCTGACGAGGCCCTTCAGATCTGCCGTAGTTTCGATAATCCGCATGCACGCGTGAATAGCGGATTCTTGATTGTTTTGCTCCCGCCAAATGCCACGGACGGGGAGGCCGCCGCGTCGAAATGGCGCGTGGAACCCGCGCCGCGCCGCTCCTCCAGGACCGCCTGGGTCCCGTCGGCCGCCCAACGGGTTAATTTCACACCTCGATTCCGGGCAACCGCGTCTGGGGAAGCCACTGAGTCGCGTGCGGGAGGCCCCGGGAGCGGAGGGACCGGAGTCGGAGGCAATCGTGGCGATCCCCGGACCTCAGCACGTCGAACGGCGCGCCGGCGTCGGGCTGCCGAGAGCGGTACATCGCGACTGCCGCTTCGCCTTCGTACAAGGATCCGCTCCCTGTCCGCGTCGAATACACGGCGCGGCCATCGGCAAAGGGCGCGCGGTGGCAGCGGATTTCCGGACCGGAGCTGGGCCTTGACCAGGCACCCCCGAAACCGCCACATACCCCCCCTTTCCCAAGGATTTGCCATGCACGCCTATCGCACCCACACCTGCGGCGAATTGCGCAAGAAGGACGTCGGAATCCGCGCCCGCCTGTCCGGCTGGGTCAACCGCCGCCGCGACCATGGCGGCCTCCTGTTCATCGATCTGCGCGACCACTACGGCATCACCCAGTGCGTGGTGGAGCCGGACTCGCCGGCTTTCGCCGAGGTCGACAAGGCCCGCTCGGAGTGGGTCCTCACGCTCACGGGCAAGGTCGTCGCCCGCAGCGCTGACACGATCAACGAGGACATGCCGACCGGCGAGGTGGAAATCCACATCGAGGAAGTCGAAGTGCAGGGCGTGGCACAGGAACTGCCGCTGCCCGTGTTCGGCGACCTCGATTATCCCGAGGACACGCGCCTCAAATACCGGTTCCTGGACCTGCGCCGCGAGCGTCTGCACCGGAATATCACTCTGCGGTCCAAGGTGATCTCGTCCATCCGGCGGCGGATGATCGAGCAGGGCTTCACCGAGTTCCAGACGCCGATTCTGACCGCCAGCTCGCCGGAAGGGGCCCGCGACTTCCTGGTGCCGTCGCGCATACATCCCGGCAAGTTCTATGCCCTGCCGCAGGCGCCCCAACAATTCAAGCAGCTGATCATGGTGGCGGGCTTCGACCGCTACTTCCAGATCGCGCCCTGCTTCCGCGACGAGGATGCCCGCGCCGACCGCTCGCCGGGCGAATTCTACCAGCTCGACCTGGAGATGAGCTTCGTCACCCAGGACGACGTTTTCGCAGCCGTCGAGCCGGTCCTGCACGGTGTTTTCGAAGAGTTCGCCGAAGGCCGCAAGGTGTCGCCGGCACCGTTTCCGCGCATCCCCTATGACGAGTCGATGCTGAAATACGGCGTCGACAAGCCCGATCTGCGCAATCCAATCGTCATCACCGACATTTCCGGCGTCTTCGCCCGCGAGGATGTGGCCTTCAAGGCTTTCAAGGAGAAGACGGTTCGTGCCGTCCCGGCGCCCGGCGCCGCCGTTCAGCCCCGCTCATTCTTCGACAAGATGAGTGACTGGGCCCGCAACGAAATGGGCGCGCCCGGCCTCGGCTACATCGTGTTCGAGGACGAAGGCGGCACCCTGACGGGCAAGGGGCCGATCGCGAAGTTCCTGCCTCCTGCGGCCCTTTACGAGATGGCGCAGAAGGCCGGCGTGGTGGCGGGCGACGCCTTGTTCTTCGCCGCAGACGCCAAGAAGGACCGCGCCGCGGCCCTGGCCGGCCAGGCCCGCATCCGGCTGGGCCGCGAGTTGGGACTGATCAAGGAAGGCGAATTCCGCTTCTGCTGGATCGTCGACTTCCCGATGTACGAGTGGAACGAGGACGAGAAGAAGATCGACTTCTCGCACAATCCGTTCTCGATGCCGCAGTTCAAGCGCGACCTGTTCCTGGCCCTGGATCCCGCCAACCGCGATGCCATCCTGGGCATCAAGGCCTACCAGTACGACATCGTGTGCAACGGCGTGGAGCTTTCGTCGGGCGCCATCCGCAACCACGATCCCGACGTGATGCTCAAGGCCTTCGAGATCGCCGGCTATCCGCGCGAGGAGACCGAACAGAAGTTTGCCGGCATGCTGAACGCCTTCCGCTATGGCGCCCCGCCGCACGGTGGCACCGCGCCCGGCATCGATCGCATCGTCATGCTGATCGCCGGCGTCGACAATCTACGCGAAGTGACGATGTTCCCGATGAACCAGCAGGCGCAGGACCTGATGATGAACGCACCGGGCGAGGCGTCACTAAAGCAGCTGCGCGAACTCCACATCCGCGTCGTGAAGCCGGAGAAGGCGTAGCCCGGAAGCCACTGCGCTTTGGACCATCTATGCCAAAGGCGGGCAGCGGCTTTCGCCGCGATCCGCCTCTGCAGGGCTACGGCCGGCATTAGGAATGGGCGTGTCCGCGCAAACCAGCATGCACCTTTGCCTTTTCCTCAGGCGTGGCGAAGCTTGCGTCAGTGCGTTCGGCCGCTCCAGGCGGCGCATTCGCCGGCTCGCTTCGCC
>JAGWNK010000071.1 GCA_028871345.1 Alphaproteobacteria bacterium
GAGTATTCGGCGCGGAACTGATCGGAACGGCTCTACTCGTTGCGGTGGGACTGTCGATCGTCATTCTCGATTTCGGCCAGGGCAGCCCGGTGGTCCGGTTGCTGCCAGGCACCGCTTGGCGGCGCCTCGTTACCGGCTTTTTATTCGGCACGACCGGGGCGACGATCGCTCTTTCGCGGATCGGCAAGGAAAGCGGCGCCCACATCAACCCGGCTGTCACAGTCGGCTTCTGGCTGATGGGGCGCATGAAACTCGGCCACGCCCTGGGCTATGTCGCGTGTCAGCTCGTCGGCGCGATCGTCGGCGCCGTGCCACTGCTGGCATGGGGCGCGATCGGCAGAAGCGTGGCGTATGGAGCAACCGTGCCCGGTGCCGGGTATGGCACCGTGTGGGCCCTGCTGGGCGAAGCGGTGACGACCTTCGTCCTCGTCTTCGGGTTGTTCTTCTTCCTTCGACATCGGTCACTGAAGGCCTTTACGCCCGCCCTTTTCCCGCCGCTTTACGCGATCATGGTTTGGCTCGAAGCTGCCGTCTCGGGCACCAGCACCAATCCGGCGCGCAGTCTGGGGCCGGCGGTCATCGCGAACGTGTGGCATGGCTGGTGGGTTTATTGGCTCGGCCCGCTGGTCGGTACCCTCTTAGCGGTTGCCGCCCATCGTTGGGCCGATCGGCGTTGGGCGCGCATCGAAGTCGCCAAAATCCACCATTTCGATCACGATCCTTACCGCATATTTCACATCTGAACGCAATCAATTCGGCGACATCCATGAAAGCACCGGCCGCTACGTTTGCGCACCCGACCTGGGCTTCCGCCCGGAAGGACATGGTGGGCACGAGCCTGGGTTCGTCGCGGCTGTGGTTCACCGTCGCCGAGGGGATTGTCACGGAAGTCTATTACCCGCGGATCGACATCCCCCAAATCAAGGATCTGGGATTTATCATCGCCGACGATTGCGGCTTCTGGGTCGAATTGCGCCGCCTCAGAAGCTACCGCGTTTCCGTGCCCGGCACGGGTGTACCGGCGGTGGAGATTGTGCATCGCCATCCGCGCTTCGTATTCACCCTGCAGTTTTGTCCATCGCAACGGCGGGACGTCCTCTTGCTGAACTACCGGCTGGACGGAGACGAAAGCCTGCGAACCTACGCTCTCCTGGCGGCGCGCCTTGGCGGCGAGGCGGAGAACAACACGGCGGCGGTCGCGACGCACAACGGCCGTACCGTGCTGTGGGCGGAGCAAGGACCATTCGCACTGGCGCTGGCGGCGGTCGGCGCGAACGGCGTCGATGCTTGGCGCCGTTGCTCAGTCGGCTGCCTCGAAGCCAGCGACGGCTGGCAGGACTTCAACCGGCACGGCCGCATGACATGGCAATACGACGACGCCGGGCCAGGAGCGGTGGCCATGATGGGCGAGCTTCCCGCGCAGGCGACGCTGGCGGTCGGCCTCGCCACCAGCAAGGGGGCGGCGGCGACGCTCGCGGTGTCGAGCCTGTTGGAGGATTTCTCGGCGGCATGGGACGCGCAATGCCGCGCTTGGGAAGCGTGGCTGTCGGCATGCCGGCGCCCGCCGGCGCTGCGCGCGGACATCGATCGCATGCTCGCGCTGTCCGCCATGGTGTTGAAGGTCCACCAGGACCGGACCTATTGCGGCGCAGCCGTGGCAAGCCTGTCGGTGCCGTGGGGCGACAGCAGCCAGAGCCGCGGCGGCTACCATCTCGTCTGGTCGCGGGATCTGGTGGAAACGGCGGGTGCCTTACTCGCCATGGAGGCCTATGACGACGCGCGCGACGCCCTGCGCTACCTCGTCGCCACCCAACAGCAGGACGGTCACTGGTTCCAGAACCAATGGCTCGGCGGCTCCGCGTTCTGGCAGGGGATTCAGCTCGATGAAGTCGCGTTGCCCATTCTTCTGGCGGCCGCGCTGTATGAACGGAGCGCGCTCGACGCGATTCCGGTTAAGGACATGATCGAGCGCGCGGTGCGCTTCATCGCCCGCGAAGGTCCCGCAACGGCACAGGACCGGTGGGAGGAAGACGCCGGGGTCAACACGTTCACGCTGGCCGTCGCCATTGCCGCCCTGGTTGAGGCCAGTCTTTTTCTCGATGGAGAGGCGCGGACATTCGCGCTGCGGCTGGCGGACTATTGGAACGCCCGGTTGGAGGATTGGACCTTTGTCCGAGACACGCCGTCCGCACGTCGGTTGGGCGTGAGCGGGTACTATCTTCGCACCCGACCCGCGGACGCGCTGACGCGCGACCGCACACCGTCCGAGGTCGTGCAGATCAAGAATCTCGCCCGTGATCCGGATTTGCCGGCCACCGCGCAGATCTCGACCGACTTCCTGCAGCTCGTGCGCTACGGGCTGCGGCGCGCGGACGACCCTTTCATCCGCGACAGTGTGAAGGTCATCGATCGCCTGCTCAAAACGGATACGCCCAGCGGTCCCGTCTGGCACCGCTATAACGATGACGGCTATGGCGAACATGATGACGGCAGCGCGTTCGATGGTACGGGAAGGGGGCGAGGCTGGCCGCTGCTGACCGGCGAGCGTGGGCACTACGCTCTCGCGGCTGGCGAGGATGTCCTGCCTTACCTCGAAGCCATGATGGCCATGAGCAATCCGCTGGGATTGATTCCCGAGCAGGTTTGGGACAGCGATCCGATTGCCGAATACGATTTGAGGCCAGGCAGGCCGAGTGGCTCCGCCATGCCGTTGGTCTGGGCGCACAGCGAATTCGTCAAGCTGTGCTACAGCCGGGCGCTGGGTCGCCCCGTGGATCGACCCACCGCCACATGGGCCCGCTATCGCGGCACGCGGCCCAAGATCGATTTCGCCATCTGGGGACCCAATGCCCGTCCGCGCCGCTTGCATGCGGGGAATACTCTCTGCATCGCGCTCAAGGCGCCGGCACGCGTGCATTGGGGCATCAACGGCTGGAAAGAGATCCAGGACATCGACACGAGGGATACCGGCCTCGGGGTGCATGTGGTGGATCTGCCGGTCACCGGACTGGCGGCTGGCGAAACGATTCAATTCACGTTTCTCTGGCTCGAGGCGGAAGCGTGGGAGGGCCAGGATTACGAAGTGCTCGTTACAACAGACTGAGAAAAGGAGAACGTCATGATTCCAATCGAATTGAAAGGCCGGAGGGCGCTCATAACCGGCGGCGATTCTGGACTGGGTGCCGCGACGGCAAAATCGCTTGCACAAGCGGGCGCGGATATCGCGATTGCGTATCGCGATGGGCCCCAGAGCGCAGAAGGAGTAGCGGCCGCGGCAAGGGCGTTCGGGGGCAAAGTCGCTATCGTTCGGCTCGCCGACGTCGCAAACCAGGCCGACGTGACCGCACTCTTCCAGTGGATGGACCAGGAATTCGATGGTGTCGACATTCTCGTGAACAACGCTGGCATCGATGGTCATCGGGCGTTGTGTGCGGAGAGCGACCCCGCCGCTTGGCGCCGAGTGGTCGATGTCGATCTGATAGGGCCCTTTTATTGTGCGCGTGAGGCGGTGGCGCGAATGCGCAAACGGGGTCGCGGCGTGATCATCAACACGACCTCGGTTCATGAGTTCATTCCGTGGGCGGGATATTCCGCCTACACCAGCGCCAAGGCGGGACTAAGCATGTTCAGCAAGACCTTGGCCCAAGAGGTGGCAGGGCTGGGCATTCGAGTGATCGCCATCGCTCCCGGCGCAATCAAAACTCCGATCAACGCCGATGTTTGGCAAGATCCCAAGGGGCTCGCCGATCTCGATGCAAAAATTCCGATGGATCGCGTCGGC
Source organism: Alphaproteobacteria bacterium (assembly GCA_028871345.1). Lineage (GTDB taxonomy): Bacteria > Pseudomonadota > Alphaproteobacteria > Micropepsales > Micropepsaceae > Rhizomicrobium. The sequence continues at coordinate 3,782 of JAGWNK010000071.1, forward strand.
GAACCCGACGAGATCGGTCACGCGATCGCTTTCCTGTGCAGCGATTTGGCGAGTTACATTACAGGCATTACGGTCGCTGTCGATGGCGGCATGCTGCTCTATCCGGATTTCCGTCACGGCGGCTGAACCAGCACCCCATTAACGGTTTTCGCCCAGAATCTCGGCCGTCGGGACACGCGAATGGTCGAGAAGCACTACGGACATCTCACCGATAATTACCTTGCCGATACCGTACGGAAGACTGCGCCAACCTTTGGAATTTCTCCCGAGACAAGCGTTATTCAATTAACCCGATAAGCGCCGCGCCTGGATAACGAATGCGATCCAAATGACCTGTCGGGAAGCGGGGTGTTTACGTTGGAGAAGACATATCATAACGTCTTAGCAAGTCAAATCAGGCGACATGACCTGATGAACGCAGGGAGGGAGCCATGACGAAACGCCACTATCGTCGAAATCACCAGCAGTTGGCGCGAGCGACGGGACGTCGCGCCGTGCTCGCCGGCATCGGCGCTGCTGCCGTATCGGCGTCCGCCCTGTCGCTCCTCCCACTCCGATCGGCGCGAGCCGAGGCGCAATTCACGCTGCGACTGGCGAGCTGGGGCGCGCCCACCGCACCGCAAGTGGTGAACTTCGTCGGGCCGTTCCAGAAAGCCGTCGAAGCCGAAAGTCATGGCCGGATTTCGGTGCAAAGCTTCCCCGCGGGTTCGCTCGTCAAGGAACAAGCGGTGCCTGCGGCGATCCAGTCGCGTGTCGTCGACATTTCTCTGACCACGATGGGAAGCTGGGCTTCGATCGTGCCGACCGCCGGCGTGCTCAACACCGTCTTTTTTTCACCGGTCGCCGCGGATTTCGAAAAAGCGATCGGGCCGGAGACACCGCTGTTCAACACCCTCGATCAGGCGATGGCCGCGCACGGCGTCCGGCTGCTGGCGGTGCTCTATAACGGCCCGGTCGTCGTCGTCTCGCGCGCGCCAATGGATTCGCCGGCTGCCTTCCGGGGCAAGACGATCCGCGTCTTCGATCGGCTGACGGCTCAGATCGTCCAGGCGCTGGGTGGCGCTCCCTCGACGATCGAGGTTGCGGACGTCTATCCCGCGTTGGAGCGCGGCACCGTGCAAGGCGCGATCGGCGGCCTGGAAGGGGCAATCGGCCTCAAGGAGTACGAGGTCTCGAAATACCTGCTGGCGACCAACGGCGTCTTCGGGCTGCTCATCACCGGCTACGTCATGAACCGCAGCGCGCTCGACGCCCTGCCGCCCGACCTGCAGAAGGTGGTGCTCGACGCCGGTCACACTATCGGCGTCGAGACGACGAAAGCCATGATCGCCGCCTATGCGCGCGAGCTCGATGCGATGCGCCAGCACGGAATGACGGTGACGGTGCTCGAACCCGGCAAGCCGCCATACCGCGCCTTCACCGAGGCCCTGGCGTCGCTAAAGAAGAGCCAGGAGGCGCAGTTCCCACCGGACCTGGTCAAGCAGGTCGTCGATGCGCAGCGGTGAACTGGCGGCGCCCGACGCTGCGGCACCGCTTCCGAGCCGTGGGGCTGGGCTGCTGGCGGCGCGCCTGACGCTCGCGACACGGTGGATTTGTGGCTTTTCCGCCGCCGTCGCACTGCTGCTGCCGCTGCCGATTCTCTACGAGATCGTGATGGATCAACTCCAGCAGCCGCCGGTCTGGGTTTTCGAGACGACCGGCTACGCCATCATCATGATCGCGTTCGCCGCGTCGGGCTACGGGCTGAGTACCGGGCACCATTTCCGCGTCTCGTTGATCTCCGAGAAATTTCCTACCTTGGCGAAGCCGCTCAATCTTTTGTCGGGCCTACTCGAAACCGCTTTTGGTGCGTTGCTGCTGGCCTCCGGATCGCTGCAAGCCTATAGCGCTTACATTCAAGATCTGCGGTCCGACACCCTGTTGCAGGTGCCGCAGTTCTGGCCCGAGTTGGCGTTCCCAGTCGGAGGCTTGACGATCCTGTTGCAGGGGATTGCCCACATCATCGCGCCGCGGCGCGCCGCCGCCCTCTGATGCCGTTCGCGGGGGACGCGACGCTTCTCATCATCGTCCTGGTGATGTTCGGGCTGATGGCGCTCGGCATCCCGATCTTCGTTTCGATTGGCCTGTCGGCCTTCACCGGCTTGACGCTGATATTCGGAATGCAGCAGGCGATGCTCGATTTTGCGTCGTTTTTTTGGCAAAGCCTGAACAGCTTCGAGCTCGTCACGATCCCGCTGTTCGTCTTCGCCGCCATGTTAGTCCGCGAGGCCGAAGTCGGTGACGAGCTATTTGCCTTCGCCAAGGCCTGCATCGGATCGATTCCGAACGGCCTGGGCGTTGCGGTGAT
>JAGWNK010000041.1 GCA_028871345.1 Alphaproteobacteria bacterium
CATCTCGGCGATGCCGCCCGCGTTGTCAGTGACGGGACCGAATGCGTCGAGTGCTACGACCATGCCCGCCAGAGAAAGCATGGTGGAAACCGCGATCGCAATGCCGAACAAACCTGCCGTCAGGTAGGTCACGACAATGCCAATGCAGATTACCAGCGCCGGCAAGGCCGTTGCCTCCATGGAAACGGCAAGACCTTGGATGACGTTGGTCCCATGGCCCGTAACTGAAGATTTCGCGATCATGCGGACCGGACGGAACGGCGTGCCCGTGTAGTACTCGGTGATCCATATCAGTGCCCCGGTGACCAGGAGACCAACTACTCCGCAGGTGAACAGTCCGTTGCCGGTGAAGGAAACCGCTCCGCCACTGATTGACATAACGGCTTCCATGCCGCCTGGGATGATCCAGCCCATAAGGAACCACAGACCAATCAACGATAAGACGCCCGTCGCGATAACGCCCTTGTAAAGGGCGCCCATGATTCTCTGGCTGGCGCCCAGCCGCACGAAGAACGTGCCGATGATCGAAGTGACGATGCACATGCCGTTGATCGCCAGCGGCAGTAGCATCATTGCCGACTTGGCATCGCCGGTGAAATAGATCGAGGCCAACACCATCGTCGCGACAGTGGTAACTGCGTAAGTTTCAAAAAGATCGGCCGCCATGCCGGCACAGTCGCCAACATTGTCACCGACGTTGTCTGCGATCGTGGCGGGGTTGCGCGGATCATCCTCCGGAATCCCAGCCTCGACCTTGCCCACCATGTCGCCACCCACATCGGCGCCCTTCGTGAAGATACCGCCGCCTAGCCGGGCAAAAATCGAGATGAGCGAAGCGCCGAAACCCAGAGCGACCAGCGCATTTTCGACGACGCGGCCCTGCACTTCGTCATTGATGTCCAGGCTGAGCCCGTAGCGCAAGAAGGTGTAGTAGCCCGCCACGGCAATCAGACCGAGGCCGACGACGAGCAAGCCCGTGACTGCACCAGAACGAAATGCCAGTGAGAGACCGGAGGCCAAACCCTGGCGGGCAGCCTCGGCTGTCCGCACGTTGGCGCGAACAGAAACGTTCATGCCAACATATCCCGCCAGGCCCGATAGGGTCGCGCCGATCAAATAGCCTACGCCGCTTTGCCACCCCAACAACCAGGTTGCGAGTGCAAAGATGACGATGCCCACGATTGCGATTGTCCGGTATTGGCGGTTGAGGTAGGCGCGCGCGCCTTCTTGGATCGCCGCGGCAATTTCCTGCATCCTGGTATTGCCAGGGCTCTTGGATAGAACCGATCGGACGGTCCAAGCGCCGTAGAGCAACGCCAGCACGCCACACGCCAATACAAGTGAAATCTCCGCGATCATGGTGTTCCCTTCCCAATTCAAGGATCAACAGCGGCGCTACGCGCCGGCTCCGTAGCGGACCGGGAGAGCCCGCCGCGCCAAAGGCGGCGGAACATGACAAAAACGATTGTGGGAAGCAACTCAGTGTGTTGTCGGCGCCGCGGTCTTCGATGACGCGACCTGTGGATTACCGTCTCCGGCCCGCGCAGCCGTTGAGGCTGCCTGCGGAGACAAGGGGGCCTTGGAGGACGTGACCTGATTGGGGGGAGCCTGATTCAGCGTAGAGTCCCCCGAATGCAGAGGGGCAAACTGGATTTGCGTGAACACGATGCCCACAACTGTGCCGTCCCCCACAAATCTCCGTGCGTCAGCCACCAGCCTGGAGGCTAGAAGTTCCGTATCGGCCAACTGCGGGTTGCTGATTTGGGCGATTGGTTCTGCGTTCACGTCCCGGACAAAGGCATCCTGGATGAATGCCAACTTGTTCCGCACGGTGATCGCGGCCGACGGCGATGACGCAACCAATTTGCTCGAAATGTAAGCGTATCCAAGCAGTTTGCCGTCTTTGTTCATGGGAGCAATAAGAAACGGCATCTCCACATTGGTACCCGGCCCCCCCAGCTTTGTCGTGCCGCCCTCGGCCCACGCTGGCGCCAGGAGGGATGCAGTCAGCATCGCTGAAGCGATCACGATATGGAGACGCCAATACATTCTGGCAGCTTGGCAAACTATAGCTAACAGATAATTACCCTAGAAATGGGTGAAACCCGGAGATGTTATGGGGATTTCGGTTCGGTCACGTCTGTGCACCAGGACCCCTTGTCCTGAGATCACTTGGCCAATCCGCGTAATGGAAATTCCGCTTGTTGACGCAACGGCCGCCATGTCCGCCTCTGGCGGGGCTGTGAACGCTATCTCGAAGTCATCGCCCGAGGTCGCCGCCCGTACAACTACACCTTCCGATCTTCCCCAAAGTTCCTGGAGCGCCCGCGACAGTGGGATGGCGTCCGCGTAAACGATCAATCGCACGCCGGAACTTGATGCAATATGACCAAGATCTGCGATCAATCCATCTGATACATCGAGCGACGCAGTCGCAATGCCTCTCAGCGCCTTACCGAGACTGATTCGGGGGTTTGGCAGTCGGTAACGGTTGACCAGAAAGTCATCAACCCTTTCGGCCTCACGCTTGAGAATGGCCAGCCCTGCTCCCGCATCACCGATCGTTCCGCTGACATAAACCAAATCGCCGGCCTGGGCGCCCGCGCGCCGGATCAGCACCCCTCGTGGCACGCTGCCGACGGCGGTGATGCAAACGGTTAAAGGGCCCGGTGTCCCAGTCGTGTCTCCGCCAAGCAGTGGAACGCAGAATTCGCATTGATCCTGAGCCAGCCCGCCTGCAAACAGCTCCAGCCAATCCATCGTGACCGCGGATGGCAACGATAAGGCCAGCAGGTAGCCCAGGGGCTCTGCGCCCTTGGCCGCCAAATCCGACAAGTTCTGTCGGAGCGCCTTCCTGGCAATAAAGTCAGCGGGATCGCCTGAGAGAAAATGAACCCCTTCCACCAGGGTGTCGGTTGTCACGACCAAATCACAGGCATCCGGGTGCTGTAACAAAGCTACGTCATCGGTGAGGCCAAATGCACCAGGCACTGTTGCCAATGGAGCAAAGAGCCTGGAAATCAGCACAAATTCAGACGGCCGCGCAACCATGGAACTGGAAATCCTCCGCTCCCGCACTATATCGCGAATGCGCGAGGTACTCACAAGTTGAATGGGTCATGAACGGATGATTCAGGGCGAGTTCAAGGCAGAACCGCCATCTTCTGGCCCATCGCAAATGACAGAATCCTATCGTTTTCCTGGAGATAGCGAGTACGGAGTATGCCATGAACCGTCAATCAACAGCGATACCCCGTCCGGCGGGAAATGCTGGCAACGCGATCCGCACCTTGCTCATCAGCTTCGTAAGCCTGATTCCTGTTGGTGTCGTGACCGCGGTGATGCTCATGCAGATCTTAGGTCTCTGGCGCTAATCCTCCGATCAGAACTCTGAGACCTGCCCACCGAACTCGATCGGTCGGCGTCGACGGGCCAGCGCATCGAGCGCCGCGTTCACGAAGGACGGCTCCTGGCCAGAGAAAAAATCATTTGCCAATTCAACGTACTCGTCGATGATTACGCGAGCCGGTATGTCCTGCCTGGCCAACAACTCATAGGCTGCCGAGCGTAAGATTGCGCGCAGGATCGAATCCATTCGGGAGAGTCGCCAGTCGGCGGCCAGACACCCAGAAATTGCAGCGTCAATCACGTCTTGGCGGCTGGGAACCCCTCGGACGATGTCCACGAAAAAGTCTTCGTCAGGCTCGCCGGGCGAAACCTCCGGCTCGCACCCGAATCTGTGCGCCACGAACTCGCCTGAGACGCTCTCCGCGTCTTCCCCAGTCAACTCCATTTGGTAGAGCGCCTGAATTGCTGCCAGTCGCGCGGCCCGGCGCTTTGCCGCCACAAGTTTCCCGCTAGCATCCGTCATTTGCTCGTTCCCAGGCGATGACGCAGCTTCACCAAGGCCAAACATGCCCTTGCAGCGTCGCCGCCTTTATCACCTCCTTCGCGCGCCGCACGTACGAGCGCCTGGGATTCATTTTCGACCGTAAGAATGCCGTTTCCTATGGACAGCCCATAGTGAATGCCAAGGTCCATAAGCGCCCGCGCCGATTCGCCTGCCACGATGTCAAAATGAAAAGTCTCGCCTCGAATTACACATCCGAGCGCGACAAAACCATCATAGTTCTTTGCGCCCTGCTCGCCGCCTTTGACCGCGTAGTGAATCGCCGGAGCGATTTCCAGCGCACCCGGTACCGCGATGGTGTCAAAGAAGGCATCACCCGTCTCGAGCGCCGCCGTGGCGCCGTCTAGCAGTAATCTCGAGATCTGCGGATAGAACGGCGCCTCGACGATCAATATGTTCGGCTTCATTGCTGGCTTGTCTTCCGGATTGGCTTCGTGCCGACAATATTCAAATCATAGCCCTCGAGCGCAACGACCTTCTTGGCCGGCGTGTCCGTTAACAGCACCATGTCCTTGACCCCGAGGTCGATCAGTATCTGCGCGCCAACCCCGTACTCCTTGACTCGGCGGCGATCGCTTTCATCCGTTCCCGACCGTGTAAGAAGCTCCGAAATGTAAGTCGGACGCGTCTGCCGCAACACAACGACAACTCCGCGATCTGCCCGGGAAATTATCTGCATCGCTTCGGCGAGTGTATCTTGTGGATAGTGAATATTTCCCAACAAGTCGTTGACGATGTTGATTGCGTGCATCCGGACGAGGACCGGTTCCGGTGTCGTGATATCGCCCTTCACCAGTGCGATGTGTTCGGCGTATTCGATGGTGTTGATGTAGACCATCATCCGCCATGCACCGCCGATATGACTTTCAAAATTCGTATCTACCGCGCGGTGCACAAACTGATCGTACTTGCGCCGGTATCCGATCAGATCGGCAATGGTTCCGACCTTCAGGCCATGCAACTGTGCAAACTTCACAAGGTCGGGAAGCCTGGCCATCGTCCCGTCGTCGTTCATGATTTCGCAGATCACACCCGACGGGTTCAGACCCGCGAGCCTGGCGATGTCGACAGCCGCCTCCGTATGTCCTGCCCGAACGAGGGTTCCACCATGACGCGCTATCAGCGGGAATACATGCCCGGGCATGACGATGTCGTGTGGCCCCCTTGAGGAGTCGATGGCGACACCAATTGTACGCGCCCGGTCGTGCGCGGAAATGCCAGTTGATATTCCGTCCCGTGCCTCGATCGATACTGTGAATGCCGTGCGGTTCACGGTCCCGTTGACTTGCGTCATCATGGGGATCTGGAGCTCGTTGGCACGTTCCTGCGTCAGGGCGAGACAAATGAGACCCCGGCCATGTTTGGCCATAAAATTGATGGCTTCGGGCGTGCACTTTTGAGCAGGGATATACAGGTCACCTTCGTTTTCGCGGTCTTCGGCGTCGACCAAAATCATCATCTTCCCGCTGCGCGCATCCTCAATAAGTTCGTCAACGGATGAGATGAAATCGTGAAACATCTGTTCAACCCTTGACGAGGCGCGAGACATAGCGGGCGATCGGATCTATCTCCAGATTGACCTTGGTGCCCAATGCGACCTGTCCGAACGTCGTAACCGCGGCAGTGTGAGGAATAACATTCACGCCAAAGCACACGCCCTCCACCTCATTTACGGTGAGGGAGACGCCATCGAGTGCCACGGATCCCTTTTCGGCGATGAACCGCGAGACCGGCTTTGGTGCTTCAAAGGTCATACGCAGGGATTCGCCTTCGGGCGCGACGCGGACAGCGTGAGCAATCCCGTCGACATGACCGGTGACGATGTGCCCTCCGAACTCGTCGCCCACGCGCAGGGGGCGTTCGAGATTGACCGAATCGCCTTCCTTCCAACCGCCCAGTGTCGTTCTGGATATCGTCTCTCCGGACGCCGTCACCGCGAACCAGCGGTCCCTCAAACTCCCCTTGTCGACTATTGTGAGGCAGATGCCAGCGCAAGCAATGGAGCCGCCGATGTCCAGTGTGTCGACGTCGTAATGTGTTTCGATAACGAGATGTCTATCGCCGCGCCGCTCGACACGACGCACAACGCCAACATCGCTGACCAATCCTGTAAACATCGCTAGTTCTAGTCCTTGCGCACATAGCTTACCAGAAGGTCACTGCCAAAGCGCCTTGTTGTCACTGCATGAAAGCGAGGGGCCTCCCTCAGGGTGAACGCAGCGAGCGGGTCGACAGCGGCCTTGCCCGCAGCGCCGAGAATGGCGGGATTGCTGAAGACTTCGATTCGGTCCGCCAGCCCGCGATCGAGGAAGGACGCATGGATTGCCGCACCCCCTTCGACCAGCAGCCGTGTCGTGCCTCGCTCAGCGAGTTCTGCAAGCACTGCCTCAATCGCCGGTCTTCCGCGGGCATCCCGGCACACCTTTATGACTTGGATGCCGCGCTCCCGTAATACATCTCCCCCATCGGACGTCGTAAAAACAAGCGTGGGCACTTGGTTGGCGGTTTGCGCCAATTTCGACCCTTCGTGCAGTTTCAGCCCTGTGTCGAGCACGACCCTCATCGGACTGCGGTCCTCGAGGCCGGATATCCGGCATGTCAGCTCCGGATCGTCGGTCAGCACCGTGCCCACCCCAACCAAGATCGCGTCGCTTTGGGCACGCAATAGGTGCCCGAACGCGCGTGCCTCTGGTCCGGTGATCCACTTGCTCTCGTTCGACGCCGAGGCAATTCTGCCGTCAATGCTTTGCGCCAGCTTAAGCGTTACAAGTGGCCGGCCCCGGCAAACCCGCGCCAGAAAGCCCGCATTGAGCGCAGCAGCCTCCACGGCTCCCACGCCGGTCGTTACGGCAACCCCACCATCCCGAAGCCGAAGCAAGCCGGCGCCATTAACCCGTGGATCGGGGTCATCGATAGCGGCAACAACCCGGGCAATCCCGGCTTCCGCCAGGATCGCCGCGCACGGTGGCGTTTCACCGTAATGGGCGCAGGGTTCCAGCGTTATGTAAGCAGTCGCCCCGCGCGCCAGATCGCCAGCCTGTTTGAGGGCCAGAGCTTCGGCGTGCGGCCGGCCTCCGCGCGCCGTCCAGCCTCGTCCCACGACCGCGCCGTCGGACGAGACAATCACACAGCCAACAGCCGGGTTGGGAGCCGCCATGCCCACGGCACGTTGCGCCAACGCGAGCGCATGGCGCATGTGGTGCAAGTCTCCCGCTTCGAAATTCATTCACTTTTTGTCGCGGAATCAAATCCGCGTCCTGCCGTCAGGTCCTGGTATGTCCGAACTGTCAATCCTTGTCTTCGCCCTGGAGTTCACCGATCAGGTTTTCGAAGTCCTTCGTTTCCCGGAAATTCCTGTAAACCGAAGCAAAACGAACATAAGCAACCTTGTCGAGGCTGGACAGCGCTTGCATCACGAGTTCTCCAATCATGGGGGACGGGACCTCATTCTCGCCCAGGCTCTCCAGCCGCCTCACAATACCGGTGATCATTCGGTCGACGCGTTCGCGCTCCACCGGACGCTTGCGGAGGGCATGGTTGATGGAGCGTTCCAGCTTGTCGCGGTCGAAAGGCTCTCTTCTGCCGTTCTTCTTCACGACAATCAGTTCTCGCAGCTGAACGCGCTCAAAGGTCGTAAAGCGACCCCCGCATTCGGGGCAGTGGCGCCTCCGGCGTATCGCAGAATTGTCCTCGGAGGGCCGACTGTCTTTGACCTGGGTGTCATCATGACCACAGAAGGGACAGCGCATCGGTTTCTCTATTGATAGATTGGAAAACGGCCACACAACGCATTCACGCGTTCGCGCACGCTGGCTTCAACAAGCGGGTCTCCTTCTTCGCCCTTCTGGCCGAGGACATCGACCACTTCGACGATCAGAGAGCCAATCAGACGAAATTCTGCGGCGCCAAACCCGCGGGTAGTTCCCGCAGGAGATCCCAGCCGAATTCCAGAGGTGATTGCCGGCTTTTCCGGGTCGAATGGAACCGCATTCTTGTTGCAGGTGATGAAGGCTCGATCGAGTGCCTTTTCGGCTGCACGACCAGTGGTACGCTTTGGGCGTAGATCAACCAGCATGACATGCGTGTCGGTGCCGCCAGAGACGATATCGAGGCCGCTGGCGTGAAGCGTCTCCGCCAATACCTTTGCATTTTCAACCACGTTCTTGGCGTAGAGCTTGAATTCAGGCTTGAGCGCCTCGCCGAATGCGACAGCTTTCGCAGCGATCACGTGCATCAGGGGGCCGCCCTGTAAGCCCGGAAAAACCGCCGAATTGATCTTCTTTCCGAGATCCGGATCGCGCGACAAAATCATTCCACCCCGCGGGCCACGCAGAGTCTTGTGGGTCGTCGTGGTCACGACATGGGCATGCTCCAACGGATTGGGATGTACGCGCCCTGCCACCAATCCCGCAAAATGCGCCATGTCAACCATGAAGTACGCGCCGACGTCGTCCGCGATCTTCCTGAATCGTGCGAAGTCGATGAAGCGAGGGTAGGCCGACCCGCCCGCGATGATGATCTTCGGCTTGTGTGCCTTTGCAGTTGCCTCGACCTCGTCCATGTCGATGCGATGATCCTGCCGGCGGACCGTGTACGGGATCGGCTTGAACCACTTGCCCGATAAGTTCACCGGTGATCCGTGGGTGAGATGCCCGCCGGCGGCCAAGTCGAGACCCATGAAGGTGTCGCCCGGCTGCATCAAAGCGAAGAAAACTGCCTGGTTCGCCTGGGCGCCTGAGTGCGGTTGTACATTGGCGAAGGAGCAATCAAACAGCTTGCAGGCCCGCTGGATCGCCAGGTCCTCGGCGACGTCAACGTATTCACAGCCCCCGTAGTATCGGCGGCGGGGATAGCCCTCAGCGTACTTGTTCGTGAGAACCGACCCCTGCGCCTCCAGGACCGCTCGACTTACGATGTTCTCTGAAGCGATCAGCTCAATCTTGTTCCGCTGGCGCTGCAATTCATCATTCACGACATGGGCAACCTCCTGGTCGGCGGCCGCCAGTCCTTGACCAAAAAACTCCGTTCCCACGGCCATGCTTTGCTTCGCCTCCATTCTTGCCTCAAAGCGCTCCCTCAAAGCCCAATCCAGGTTTAGCGAAGGATCGCACCGCTCGGGGGTCGTACCCCTACCCCTTTACCAAATCTAGCCCCCGCACTGCGATAAGAACCACCTCTGGCACCGTTTGACTGATATGAATTCTACTACAGGTTGCGTTCAGGGCGGTGTTAGCCTTGAGGTTCTGCAAGCGCGTGTGAAAATAAATAAATGACATGTATCCTGTATTTACACGACTGGCGAGTCGTGATTACTGCACCGCCCAAGCGATCTTGTAGATTAGACTTGGTCTTCACGACCGAGTTGTCATGGTCACCGCCGTTGGCGCCGCGGCCCGTGGTGACCTAAACGAGAGCAGAGAAATGGCTAGTCACGATCAGGATGACACGAGGAGCAGCGATCTTTTGAAATTGGCCACCGACATTGTCGCGGCCTATGTCAGCAACAATCCATTGCCCGTCGGAGAACTGCCCGCGATGATCAAGAGCGTTCACGCGACGCTCGGCGGCTTGGCTGGGACATCAGGTCCGGAAGCCGTTACCTCGCAAAAACCTGCGATTTCCATCAAGAAGTCAATCACCCCTGAATATCTGGTTTGTTTGGAAGACGGCAAGAAGCTAAAGATGCTGAAGCGTTATCTTCGCTCCCGATACGGGCTTTCTCCTGACCAGTATCGCGCCAAGTGGGGCCTACCCGCCGACTATCCGATGGTTGCGTCCAACTACGCGGCGCAACGCTCGGAGTTTGCCAAGAAGATTGGCCTCGGACGTTCCGCACCGGAAAAAAAGAGCCGGAGGCGCGGTTAGGACGCGGCGATATCCGCTCAATTAGCATTGGCCAAGGCCGCATTTACCGCCATGGCTATGAGCACGGTGTTGAAGAAAAACGATATGATTGAATGACCGGCCACCGCTCGGCGCATTTCGGGCGTGCAGACCTGGACGTCAGAGACCTGTGCGGTCATGCCGATTACAAACGAGAAGTAGATGAAATCGGAAAGTTCGGGTTCAGGTGTTCCCGGGAATTGAAGGGCGTTCCCATTCCCCATTTGGTCGGGATCAAAATAATGAAGGTTGGCATAGTGAAATGCGGTAATCGTGTGCAAGACAAACCAACCCAAAGGTGCTGCAGCCAGTACGAGGAAAAGTTGCAGCGGACCCGGGCGCGGACTGTGATTCAATGCCATGAACACGCCGACTGCGGTGACAACTACGGCCAATAGCTCAATCGCAACGACCAGGAACGCACCTTCGTCTCCAGTCTGGGCGCGAGTCACCAGATGAGTCCTGGTTAACCTCCCCAACATGACGAAGCTTTGCAGCAGATATGATGCAAAGAAGGCGTCACATGCCGCTGCCAACGGCATAGGCCCGCCCACGGCTGTGAGCACAACATAAACGATCGCCCCAATTACGATGGCGGCGTAAAACCGTCCGTGGTGATAGAAGTGCCCCGAGAAGAAACCCAAAGCATGCACCCCTAATGGCAGGTGCCGATGCTTGCACGAGTCGACGATAGTGTCAGCCTGCTTTCACAGGCGAAACCTAACCTGATCTATCCAGAATCGCTCAATCCGTTTCAGGCTGGCATTGAGGCTATCGAGATCGCCGTCGGACACGTTTCCGACTGCTTCGAGCGATCCGAGATGCCGCCCAAAGAGTTCCCTCAACATGTCTCGAACCGCCTCGCCCTTTGCCGTGAGACGGACGAGAACAGAACGCCTGTCCACCTCGGAACGTTCGTGGTGAATATAGCCGAGATCTACGAGCTTCTTGAGGTTGTACGAAACGTTTGATCCGAGATAATGGCCGCGCGTACGTAACTCGCCTGCGCTCAACTCCTGATCGCCCACGTTGAACAGCAAGAGCGCCTGGACGCTGTTGATTTCCCGTTCCTCGCGTCGATCAAGTTCATCCTTGATCACATCCAGAAGCTGGCGGTGCAGCCGCTCCACGAGATTCAGCGTCTCAAGGTAGTACTTGCCATGCGTGCGCACACTTTCGAGCGCAGCCGATGCTTGCGGTTTGGCCAAAGCCGTCATCGTCTTCCCCCTTTCGCAGGGGCCCACCTGTTATAGGGGAAAAACTGTAGGCGGCACTTGTTAAGGTCCGGTAAAATTAGCCTAGAACTTCACAAAACGGCGGAATCAACGCCGGAATCCGGGTGATTATCTATCCGAGCGCAGCACGTGTTCAACCAAGACAGGTCCAACCCCAGCGTTGCGCCAACTAGCCGCTATTGCTGACCCGGCATTGATCGGATCGCGGCCCATCCAAAATGCTGACTAACCCGATTCACAGCCGCAGCTCCCCGTTCCCCAATGATTCAAAGTGTGAGGCAACGATGTCGTCCGCTACATCTTCCAGTCTTCCCGGCAGCCAGCGGGCTGCATTGTCCTTGTCGATGATGGCTGCGCGGATCCCTTCATAAAAATCGTGCCCGTGAAGAATCCTGTTGGCAATGCGATATTCCATCCGCATGCAATCATCGAATCCAAGCGTTCTGCCGGTTCGCACCTCACGGTACGCGATCTTGAGTGACATCGGCGAACGCCGGCGAATCGTCGCGGCGGTCTCCTGGGCCCATGCGGAACCGTCAGCGTCCAGATTCGCTAGAATTCCCTCTACCGAGGACGCCGCAAAGGCCACATCGATCTGCGCGCGAAGGTCAGATAACGGCGCGCTTGGGGCCGGCGCCTGGGACATTTCCGCAAGTACATTCGCAGGCCTTTCGCCTATGGACAATGCATCAAGCAGGACCGGCCATCGATCCGCGGGCAGATAGTGCGTCGCCAAACCAGCGTAAGTTGCGTCCACGGACTTCAACCGCGCGCCGGTCAGCGCCAAGTACATCCCCAGCTGGCCCGGGCAACGTGACAGAATGTAGCTTCCACCGACATCAGGAAAGAATCCGATGGCGGTTTCCGGCATGGCCAGCAGCGCAGATTCGGTGACAATGCGGAAACGACCATGGACGGAGACCCCGATTCCGCCTCCCATGCAGATGCCATGGATCAGCGCGACGAATGGTTTGCGGTAGTGCTTGATCGCCGCATTGAGGATGTACTCCTCGCGCCAGAAGTCGCTGGCATACGAGGTTCCGGCCTTGCCTGAATCATGGAGGGCACGAATGTCGCCTCCGGCACAGAAAGCCTTGAAACCTGCGCCGCGAATGACCACGCAAGTGATACTGTCGTCCCGCTCCCATTCCTGAAGCCGGCTCCTCAAGGCTGTCACCATGGCGAACGTGAGTGCGTTCAGCACCATTGGTCGGTTAAGGGTGACAAGACCCGCCGCCCCGCTGCGATCAAACACAATCTCTGGATCGCCGCTCACGGGCGAGACGTCCCGGATGTCATGATGACGCACATCATCTTGCTTGTCCCTTCCCAAATCGGACGCCCCGAGATTCTCGACGACGTCATCCTGCCGGAATGTCTCTCCGCCTTAGCCACAGTGCGCCGGTTCGAGCGAGTCTGTTACGAATAAGTCTTTCATGACGTTCTGAACCGCGATTTCCTCGCGGCTCAAACCAAAATCCACACCCTTGTCGCACCGTCGCCATTACATCAATTTAGCATGCTCGAGAGACCGTGCGAGCCATTGCCTAGGCGCCGGTTCGCGCTAAAGTCCGGCATCGAGTAAAAAGGGATATGGCGATGACAACCGAACCTGCCTCATTTCCTTCCATCCGTATGCGCAGACTCCGCCGCTACGGCTGGTCTCGATCGCTCATGGCCGAATCTACGCTTGCGGCCACCGACCTGATCTGGCCGCTTTTTGTTGTTGATGGCCAACATCAGCGGGTTCCGGTTCATTCCATGCCGAATGTGGAACGGTTGTCCATCGATCTTGTGGTCGGCGCAGCAGAAGAAGCGGCACAACTCGGAATACCCGTCCTAGCCCTATTCCCATTCACGGACTCCGCTCGCAAGAATGCGGAGGCAACAGAGGCGCTTAATCCAGACAATCTTGTTTGTCGGGCCGTACGCGAGATCAAGAAGGCAGTACCGGGAATCGGCGTCCTGTGCGATGTCGCTCTCGATCCTTATACGGATCATGGTCATGACGGGCTTCTTAGGAATGGCTACGTGGCAAACGATGAAACCGTCGATGTGCTCGTGAAGCAGGCATTGATGCAGGTCGAGGCCGGTTGCGATATCATCGCACCCTCCGACATGATGGACGGGCGTATCGGTGCGATCCGGGCGGCGCTTGAGGTGGAAGGTCACACCAACACGCTAATCATGGCGTACGCCGCGAAATATGCCTCGGCGTTTTACGGTCCCTTTCGGGACGCAGTGGGGTCCGCTACGGCACTGACCGGTGACAAGCGCACCTACCAAATGGATCCCGCAAATAGCGACGAAGCCATCCGCGAAGTCGCTCTCGATATCGCCGAGGGCGCTGACATGGTCATGGTGAAGCCAGGCATGCCGTACCTCGACATCGTTCGCCGTGTGAAAGACACGTTCGCGATGCCGACGTTTGCTTACCAAGTATCGGGCGAGTATTCGATGCTTATGGCCGCCGTTGAGAGAGGGTTCCTCGATCGCGACAGGGCGATGCTAGAGAGTCTGCTTGCGTTCAAGCGAGCGGGAGCCAATGGTGTTTTGACCTATTTCGCAAGGGATGCAGCCAAGCTACTGCAGAAAAGATGAAATCGATCGAATCGCACGTAGCGGAACCTGGCCGGGCGGGACACGACATCTTGGTCCGTCGAGGTGTTGCTGGTGGTTCCCTCTGTGAGGTTGTCACACGTGGGGTTTTTGCCGGATCCCCAGAAGGACGCCGGCGCGCTGCGGCTAGTCGATCCAAGCTCGATTCTGGCCTGCTAATCCTGCCGAACAGAGAACAGGCTCCTCAGCAATATCTCGGCCCGTGACGGCAATACATCGAGCCCGGAGCGTCTCTGGCCCAAGTCAATGACGTTCTCAAGCACTAGCATTGCGAGCCCGTGGACTGCGGCCCATACGGCCAAGCCGAGAGCCGAGTCGTGCAGAGTCCTTCCGATTTCATCTCCAATCGCATCGGCGGCCTCAGCCAGAGCGGGGAACCGCTCTCGATTTGGCAACTGCGGGCCGAACATCAGTCTGGCAAGAGCTGGACGACGCGCCACGAACCGCATGTAGGCGGCGCCAAGATTGGCGATGAGGTCGGCTCCTTCGGCTTGTGCGGTTCCAGCCGAGATGATCTCGCTTCGAAGTTCCGCAAATCCTTCAACCGCGAGTTCCACCAGCAGGGCCTCGTGGTTTGGAAAATGACGATAGGGGGCGGCGTGGCTTACGCCGGCGCGACGAGCGACAGCACGCAGGCTCAGGGCTGAAAGCGACTCTTCCTCGAGGATGGCGCGGGCTGCATCGAGCAGGGCGTTCCGCAGATCGCCGTGATGATAGGGGCGCTTTGCATCCATAGTTCTAGCCTTTTCTGATCACCTCCAGCCGCGCGAAAAGACTGGAGGTATCCCAACGTTTCCCCCCCATTGCCTCGATTTCCCCATAGAAACTGTCAACGAGTTCCACAACCGGCAGAGAGGTCCCATTCCGTTGCGCCTCTGCCAGACAAATCGACAAGTCCTTGCGCATCCACTCCACCGCAAACCCATGCTCGTAATGCCCCGCCAACATCGTGCGGTGGCGGTTATCCATCTGCCAGCTCTGGGCAGCGCCTTTGGAGATAACGTCTACAACGGCCTGTGGGTCGAGCCCGGCGGCTCGAGCAAAGTTCAATCCTTCGGCCAAGCTCTCTATGAGGCCGGCAAGGCAGATCTGATTTACCATCTTTGTAAGCTGGCCGGCTCCGACTGGCCCCATTCGGCGACATTGCTTGGCATAGGTCGAAATTACGGGCTCCGCTTCGGCGTAATCCCGTTCGCTACCGCCGCACATGATTGTCAACTGGCCTTTTTGGGCGCCTTGTTCCCCGCCGGAGACCGGAGCATCGACATACCCAATGCCCTTCTGGCTTGCCGTCCGGGCCAGTTCCCTGGCCACAGATGCGGATGCCGTCGTATGGTCAACAAACACAGACCCTGGGCGCATCGTCGAAAAGGCACCGGTCTCACTCAGAGTAATAGCGCGTAGATCGTCGTCACGCCCGACACATGCCATGACGAGTTCTGCGCCGCGGGCCGCCTCGGCCGGAGAAGCGGCCCTTCCTCCGCCGTACTCCCCCACCCAGCGTACAGCCCTATCGTTTGTGCGGTTAAAGACAACGACGTCGTGTCCGTTTCGGGCCAAATGGCCTGCCATCGGATATCCCATCACGCCAAGGCCGATAAATGCCGTATGCATTACTCTGCAACCTCTGCCACTGCAGGCCTGATGCTGCCACTCGTTGAAAATGCGGGTCGGTGCATCATCCAGATCAGGGGATATGCTAGCAGCGTTACATAGAACATGAACAGAAAATCATTCGAGTACGCCTCGATCGTGGCGCGAATTTGCAGGGCGCCGTTGAACATCGCCCGCGTCGCGGGCAGCGCAAGATTGTAGTACATTGCCGACGAGTTAAGCCCGAGCGCCCGATTGAATGGCGTCGCAAATTGGATGAGCTGAGCGTGAATCGCCTGAACGCTGTCGCTCAGCAGTGTCGTGGTTACGGAGATGCCAATCGCACTGCCTATATTCCGCACGAGGTTCATCATGGCCGTGCCGTCTGTGCGTAACCGGCCTGGGAGCGTCGCAAAAGCCACAAGCTGAAGTGGCGAAAATACCAAGCCCAGTCCGAAGCCTTGCACAATCGTGACAAACAGGAGCTCCGCGTCGCCGATAGAGGGCGTCCAGTGTGCCATTTCCCAGAGCGACCACGACATGCACGCCGTACCGACTGTCATCATTGCGCGAGGGTCAACGAAGTTCGCTGCCCGCCCTACAATCAGCATGGCACCAATTGTCCCGAGGCCGCGCGGGCCGAGCAGCATTCCCGTTTCGGTTACTGTGTGCCCGGACAGGGATTGCAGATAGGGGGGCATGAGTGCCGTCGAAGCCAACAATACGGCTCCCACGACAAACATCAGAAACTGAGATGAGACAAAATTGCGATCGCCAAAGATGTCACGCTGAATGAACGTAGACTTGGTCGTCAGGAGGTGGACGACAAAGAGGTAGAATCCGAGCGCCGCAACGGTGCATTCCACGACGATTTCAGTTGATGAGAACCAGTCCTTGTCCGTTCCGCGATCGAGCATCAGCTGTAACGCCCCGACGCCCATGGCCATCAGTCCGAAACCAAAGAAGTCGAAACGAAGCGCCGTGTTCCTGATCGAGTCTTTGAAGCACAGCCACAACCCGACGGTCGCCGCTATTCCAACTGGTGCATTGACATAGAAGACCCAGCGCCAGCTGTACGAATCGGTCAGATAACCACCCAGGGTCGGCCCAAGAATGGGACCCAGCATGATGCCGATGCCGAAGATGGCCATTGCCTGTCCCCGCTTCTCCACCGGGTAAAGGTCAAGCATTACGGACTGTGACAAGGGCGCGAGGGCCGCACCAAACACGCCTTGGAGAAGTCTAAATACGACCATCTGGTCGAGGTTCTCCGCCGCGCCGCAAAGCATGGACGCGACGGTAAATCCGATCATGGAAATCAAGAGTATATTCTTCTTGCCGAAGCGGGCAGCGACCCAGCCGACCGGTGCTGTCATCACGGCGGCGGCGACAATGTACGAAGTTAAGACCCAGGTGATCTGGTCGCGCGATGCCGACATGTCACCCATCATGTTCGGCAGCGCCACATTTGCGATAGTGGTATCCAGCGCCTGCATCAAGACGCCGGCCATCGCGCACATCACCACGATCACAAGCTCAAACTTGTTCGTGTAGTGCTCGTGCGTGTGAAATTCCGCACGTGTCATCGATCAACCCCTAATCGCCCATCAGGAGTCGGTACCAGCGGCGGTGCCCCGTATCGATCGTCACGACCGCGCTCATGCCGGCCCGTAATGGAGGATCATTCGGCGACAACACAAGCCTCACCCGCACTGGAATTCGCTGTACAACCTTTACCCAATTGGCACTTGCATTTTCCGAAGGCAATGCAGAGAACGCGCTGTCACTTGCGCGACTGACGGCGTCGACGCGACCGTGCCAAGTGTGACCCGGATAGGTGTCAATCGTGACGTCAACAGGATCATCCACGCGAACGTGCGTGAGATCGGTCTCTTTCATATTGGCGTCGACCCACACATTGCTCGTCGACACCAGGCCAACTGCGCTCGTCGTGGAGAAGGAAGATAATGCTGAAATCACCAGCGTGCCCGGCTGAAGCGAATCCACTTCCGTTACATCACCATCGAATGACGCGCGCACGACGGTGTGATCGAGTTGGCGCTGAGCCTCGTCCAGGGCAGCCTGGGCCTGAAGATAGGATGGTGCCCGTGCGGGCGACAGGTTTGGATCACCTAACAACCTGTCGAGCTGAGTTTGTGCGTTCTGCTGCAATGCAGCCAGGGTTGCCTGCGCGGTCTGCAATGCAATCCGCGCCTGGTCGACCGTCGCCGGTGCAATGGCATTCTGGCGGGCCAGTGCTGTATCCCGCTTGTAGTTGATCGCAGCCAGGTTCACCTGCGCTTGCTGGGCGGCCACCTGAGCCGTAAGGCCCCTGTACGCAGCCTCCTGCGACTTGACGTCGAGTGCCGCCTGCGCCAGCGCCGCATTCGCGTTTGCCACTGCAATCTGGAACGGCCGAGGATCCAGCGTGAACAGCACCTGCCCCTTTCTTACGTGTTGTCCTTCCACGACGTCGACAGTTTTCACGAGCCCGGAAACATCCGGAGTCACCATCAGCTTGGCGGCACGAACATAGGCGTCATCCGTGCCGGCAAATCTGCCACCGGTCAGGTAGGTCGCCAGCGCCACCACAGCGACAGCGAGAATGCCCCCGATCATCAAGACACGCCGAAGGCGAGCCTTGTCTGCAAGCGTCTCCTCCGTCCAGTCCCGGATGCGAGAGGTCCGATCACGCAGCGCTCCATGAAATGTATCCGCGCCCGCTTGAACTCTGGAGATACTCATGAATGTTCCTCGGCAGCGGCACCGGACGGATCCGAGATTTCTGCCATCACTTTGTCCTTGATACGCAGAAGAACCTTGAGAGCCGAGTTCCACTCCTCTTCGGGAATGCCCTCCCTCAGTTTCGCGACGTATTCGGCGCGGTATCGGGCGATCTCGGCCAGAATGGGCGCAGCCGCCGGCAAGAGATGCAGGCGGTGAATGCGACGATCAGAAGGGTCCGCGCGGCGCTCCACGAGGCCGTTTCCCTCGAGCCTATCGATCAGGCGCACGACGGTAATCGGTTCGACTTCACAGACGGTCGCCAGCTCCGTCTGGCTCATGCCGGGCTGCTGATCCAAACGCATCAGGATCACACACTGCGCACGCGTCATTCCCCAGCTTCTCGCGCGCTGGTCGAAGCGCGTCCGCATCAGGCGCGCAACGTCATGCAGCACAAACAGGAGGTCGTTCTTCATTGTGTGCAAAGGTTTAGCATCTCAAGACGGGATATTATAAGCTGCCTTACGATATATCAAGCTATCATGTGTCAGAATATTTTCGTTAGACTGAGATGTCCTCCGAACATCTGCAAGTCTCTGAAATTGATATGTTTTCTCGATAACTGCAACCCCAAGAGTATGGGATCGGCATAGTCGGGCGGAGCCCCCCGCTTGCCCATGAAACTACCTCTGGCCAAGCTGCGGCACCCGGGAGCTATGCATGAGCAAATGGACGACACGGGCAGCCAAGGTTACGGGATATTCCGTGGCAGTTGTCGCGCTGCTTATTGCTGGTGCCGTGACATGGTACCGAGCGTCTCTGCCGTCATACGACGGAGCAGTGGCGGTCGGCGGAATTTCCGCGCCGCTGCAAATCTACCGAGACAAGCACGCAATCCCACATGTCATTGCTCGATCGTACACGGATGCATTGTTCGGACTGGGGTATGCAGAAGCGCAAGATCGTCTGTGGCAGATGATGTTCCTGAGGCGCGTCATGCAGGGTCGCCTCGCCGAAAGCATAGGACCGCAAGGAGTACAGACCGACGAATTCATCCGCACGCTTGGTCTCTATCACCTTGCCGAGCAGTCAGTGCGCCACTTGAGGCCCGATACTCGCCGCTCGCTTGAGGCATATGCGGCCGGCATAAACGCTTATCTCAAACACCGGAAAGGCCCGCTCCCCATCGAGTTTGCGCTGTTGAACGTTTCGCCCGAGCCATGGCGGCCGGCGGACAGCATCGCAACGTTCAAGTATATGCAGCTCTCGCTTTCCGAGAATATGTACGAAGAAATCGAGAGGGCGCGCCTCGCAGGACATATCAGTAGGCGTCAAATCGAGGAGCTATATCCGCCCTATCCGGGGGATGCGGACAATCCATTACCTGGCTATATCAGTTTGTTTGCGAAGGCGAAGACTGCAGGGTTTGAAGTTCCGGAAACCACCGCATCCAACAATTGGGTCGTTTCGGGTTCGCGCTCGGTGACGGGAGCTCCCCTCCTTGCCAATGACCCCCACCTTCCGTTGACGATTCCGTCGATCTGGTATCTGGCGCATATCTCCTATCCGGGACAGGACGTCGTCGGTGCAGCATTGCCGGGCGTGCCCGGCATCATGTTGGGGCAGAACCGTAGAACGGCATGGGGAGCTACAAATGCCGGACCAGACACGCAGGATATTTACATCGAGAAACTTTCCCCGGGAGATCCGGGATCCTACTTGACCCCGACGGGGACCGCGCGCTTTCAAAGTCACAGCGAAACGATCAAGGTCCGTTTCGGAAGCCCTCGCATAATCACCATTCGCAGCACGCGACACGGTCCGGTGCTGCCGTCATCGTGGCCTCGTACAAATGGTCTTCTGCCCGCGGGATACGTTCTGGCTCTAGCTTGGACGGCCCTGGTGCCGGACGACACAACGATCCAGGCCAACATGGACATCAGCGCTGTGAAGGACAGCGACGAAACCGCGTCCGCCGTCAGGGATTTCATCTCTCCAATGCAGAACTTGGTGCATGCCGATGCGGACGGCCATATTGGACTGATGCTGGCGAGCCGTGTTCCCATCCGCGATGAGCAAAACGATTCCCTGGGGCTCGTTCCCGAAGAAGGCTGGGAAAGCCGCTACGATTGGAGAGGATACATTCCGGTCGATCAACTGCCCAGTATGGTCGATCCCGCAACGGGACAAATCGCCACGGCCAACAACAAGACCGTTCCCGAAAATTACCCCTATACATTGACGCGCGAATGGGCCGACCCGTTCCGCTTCTCGCGGATCAGCGAACTTCTTTCTGCCACTCCAAAGCATTCCATCGAAAGCTTCAAGGCCATCCAACTCGATATACACGACCGCTACGCCGAAGAACTGGTGCCTCTCCTCTTGAAAGCCGCTCCTTGGCCGACACCGAAGGCTCGCAGCGCCGCTTCAATGCTGTCGCATTGGGATTTCAACATGGACGCCAATCGACCAGAGCCCCTGATCTATGAGGCTTGGCAGCGGGCCCTCGTGAGGCGACTGATAAGCGACGAGCTGGGCTCAAGTTTCCGTGCACACTGGACCCATAATGCCGTCTTCACGCTGCGCATCCTTCGCAACACCGAAGGCGAGGGACGCTGGTGCGACGACATCCGCACCGTGGCCGTTGAGACCTGCGCGACGGAGATCCGGCTGGCCCTCGTCGACGCCTTGACCGAACTGGGCAATGACTATGGCAGTGATATGGCAAGGTGGCGTTGGGGTCGCGCCCATCACGCGATCTTCGCCCATCAGCCCTTTGATCAAATCCCGCTGCTGAAGGACATTTTCGATAGGGAAGTTGAAACGAGCGGTGGTGCTTTCACCATCCGACGGGGCGATTTCAGATACTCCGACGAAAGACCATATGCTGCGACGCACGGATCTGGCTACAGGGCCATCTATGACCTCGCACATCCGGACAACTCTATCTTCGTGATAACAACGGGCGAATCGGGGAATGTATTCTCTCACTACTACACGGATATGATCGCTCTGTGGGCTGGCGGAGAGTATGTACGTATCCCGACCGATCGGGGGGAAATCAACAAGGCGTCAAAATACCTGTTGACGCTTTACCCCGGCTCCGAAAGTGATCCGTAGCGGCCCCGAAAGAACACCAGGGGCGCTCCGCTCTTGCGCCAGCTGAAATTAAGTACGCGCCCGATGATAATGGAGTGATCGCCGCCATCATGCACCTGCTCGCGGGCGCATTCCAGGATGGCCAACGCGTCCGCCAACCCCGGAGGGCCGTTTTCTGTCGAACGCAATGGCAGGTCGTCGATCTTGTGTTCGCCCGGAGCGGCCAAACGAGCGGAAACCGCCTGATGATCGCTGCGCAGGACGCTGATTGTGAAATTGTTTGCGGTGGTAAATGTCCTGTGACGGCTCGATCGGCGGTCCATGCACCAAAGAACCAGAGGTGGGTCAAGAGACACGGACGCAAATGAATTCACTGTTATTCCCATTCGAGCCTTTTCTGAACCAGCCGTAACGACGGTTACGCCCGTCGGAAAACAACCGAGGGCATAACGAAAGGCGCGTGTGTCAAACGTCATCAGAACCACAACGAGAAAGATTCGGTTAATGGGTCGCAGGCATGCTCATCAGGTTAGGCGAGGTCCGAGGCGGCGGAAAGTCCGATTGGGGCGTGCGCCGGGGTTCTGGGGAGGCGGGACAAGGCCGTGGCCGGTGATAATCCCATTATCATAAAGCGCATCAAGAAGGGCGAACACGCACACCACGGCGGTGCATGGAAGGTGGCCTACGCCGATTTTGTGACGGCTATGATGGCATTCTTCCTCCTGATGTGGCTCATCAATACGACAACGCCTGAGCAAAAACGCGGCATTGCAGACTATTTCGCTCCCCAAAGCATTGCACAGACGGTAAGCGGATCAGGGGGCGTGCTCGGCGGCAAAGTCCTTGGCCAAGAAAGCGCGCGCGCTGGGGGATCGGTATCCGTCTTCCAGAACAACAGCCCCCCCGCACCCGCCAATCAGTCGCGGTCCACCGAAAGTGCAGACCGGCGCGGCGGTAAGTCAGACGGCGCAACCCAGAGCTCCGAGAGCCAGACGAGCGACGCGGACCACGATCAGACGGCAGCTTCCGGCAACGGCGACTTTGCCCATGCGGCCGAAGCTATACACCAGTCGATCCGGGACAATCCGGAATTGGCCGCGCTGTCGCACCAAGTCATGGTGGATCAAACGCCAGATGGGCTCCGAATCCAACTCGTCGATCAGGACGGCCGACCGATGTTCCAACAGGGAACGGCGACGCCCATGCCTTACACTCGCCAGCTGCTTGAAGCCATTGCCAGGATCATCAACCGGCTGCCCAACCGGGTGTCAATCAGCGGCCACACCGAGGCGAAAGCATTTGTAGGTCCCAACGGCGCGACAAACTGGGAATTGTCGGCTGCCCGCGCCAACGCAGGGCGGGCCATCCTGTCGGCGGCAGGCTTGGATTCCGACCGGATCTATGAAGTTGCCGGCAAGGCAGGCTCGGAACCTCTCCTGCCCGAAGATCCGAATGCATCCGCCAATCGCAGGCTTACCATAGTGCTCCTTCGCGAGGCGCCACCTGCGCCCATAGGCCATCAACTCTAAGTACAGATTCTGAATAACGGAGGCTGGCGCAAATGCCCGCTCCCTTGCCATACTCGGCCCAGGGGAAGTTGTAGGCGGATGGCACGACCGTGACTGAGCAGCGTAACGCGCGCGTGCCGCAGTTCTTCCTGACACCCGGGGGTCCCTGCCCTTACCTGCCAGGACGAACAGAGCGGAAGGTGTTTGCCCGACTGACTGGCGCGCTGGCGCAACCGCTCAGCGAGGCTCTGACGCATTCCGGTTTCAGACGCAGTCAAACCATTGCCTACCGACCGGCGTGCGATTCGTGTTCCGCCTGCGTTTCCGTGCGTATCCTGACTAACAGTTTCGAAATTTCGCGCAACCAGCGACGCATCTTGCGACGCAACGCGGATCTGCTCCGGAGCGAAGTTCCAGCGGAAGCATCCAGGGAGCAGTTCGCCTTGCTGCGCACCTATCTCGATTCCCGGCATGCTGGCGGAGGCATGTCAGACATGGGCCTGTTCGATTACGTTGCGATGGTCGAGGAGACGCCTGTCAATACCCACATCGTCGAATACCGCATGCCCGCCGCTGACGGCAGCAGCGGCCAACTTGTCGCTTGTGCGCTCACCGACACACTGCGCGACGGGCTGTCGATGGTCTACAGCTTCTTCCATCCCGGTGACGAGCAGCGCAGTCTCGGGACATATATGATCCTCGACCATATCCGCGAGGCACAGGCCAAAGGGGCGCCGCACATCTACCTGGGCTACTGGGTTCGCGGCAGCCGCAAGATGGCCTACAAATCGCGATTCCGCCCCATGGAAGCCCTGACGCGGGAAGGGTGGGAGCGACTGCCGGATTGATGTCGCGCCCTCCTGCGCCGTTTGCAGACAGGCATGGGCGATCATCGCCACCTAGCCCATTAGGTCCAGACGACCCAGGCGGGCGCGCGCAATAAACGCCGCGGAAAAGACCTACCGCGCCGTAATGCCGGAAATGGGGATTGCGAAAAGGGATTTCAAGTGGGGCGTGCAGATTTATTTTTGCGCAACTGCAAATTGTTTTCATCTGCACCGTTGGCGCAAAGCCGGTCCAAGCGACAGTCGCGGCCGGCGTCGTTGCCCGCCGCAGCGCTCACAGCCAGTTCAGAGCGAGAACCAATGCTCGATGTCCCTTAACTCTTCTGCCGGCAGCGCCTGGACACTGTCATAGGCCGTCGCGCCGAACACGCCATCGCCAAGGACGCCATCCTCGGCGAGCGGCATCACGATGCGCTCGCCGTAGCCGTGCCGATGCACGAATTTGAACACGTGGCCCTCAAGGTGATACAGGGCGCCCTCCGACACCACACGCTTGAATCGAACAAACTGCTCGCGGAATTGATCTGGAGGGTACAACTCTGCCATCGGGGTTCCCCGGAAGGTCTTCCCGAATATCGCTTCGATCTGGTCGCCGGCAAGTCGGCCAGTCAACGTGTCCGCCGACCGGTCGTAGGTGTAGGACCAAACGATCGAGAGCCGGGAGCCCAGCCGTGGAGGCCGCATCTCCTTCCAACCCGGCATGCTGCGGGAACCCCTTGCCTCATTCCAGCATTGTGCGACCTGCTTAAGCGCCGAAGAGCGTATGGTGGCTTCAAATTCGGTGAAACTCATAACGCGCCTCGGGTAGCTACTTGCCAGTCGTGCGCACATTCGTCGGCGCCGCGGTCAAGCCGCATTTCGCGACTGCTGCGGCCTCCGCCTCGCACCCTATGTCGCACTGGTTAACCCGCCGTTGACTCGCGCAGAGCCGTCACGCGGTCAACAATCGGGCCGCGGGCCGTCTGCGGTAGATGCAAATCCGCTATGCAGATTCGGCGCCGCCGAAGCGCTGCCGCCACGCCTCGATCTGCTCATCCGCGATTTTGGCAAACAAGACATCAGGAGGGCGGATAGCAAGCCCCGCGTCGAGTTGGTCGAGAAACTCCGCCATCGGCCTCGACGGCCACGGGATGACTTCCGGCGCCGGTTGAATGGCGTCATGGATCGCGCGACCCGCCGTGGGCAGCACGGGCCACGTCAAGTGACCGAACAGATGCACCAAATTGAGTCCCATGCGCACGCCGACAGCGGCCTTCGAGCGGTCTGACTTGATGTGGGTCCAGGGCGCCGCTCGAGTCAGGTACTCGTTGCCTGCAACCCAGATCGCGCGCAATTCAGCCAAGGCCTTGCGAAACTCCAGGTCCTCGAGGAAGACACTGTATTGTGCCACATGCTTGTCGAGTTCGGCGATCAGCCCCTCCTCGTCGGAACCGTAAGTCCCCTCGCCCGGCACCCGACCTTCAAATCTTGCCACGCAGAACTTCGTGACACGGTTGACGAAGTTGCCCAAGACATCGGCCAAGTCCTTGTTCACGACCGACGCAAAATGCTCCCAAGTGAATGAACTGTCCGCGCTCTCGGGTGCATTTGCCATCAGATACCACCGCCAAAAATCCGCCGGGAGCAGATCAAGAGCCGTATCCATGAATACGCCACGCTTCTGTGACGTCGAAAACTTTCCACCATAATACGTGAGCCAATTGAACCCTTTGATCCGGTCAACCAGTTTCCAGTTCTCCCCCGAGCCCAGAATCGTGACGGGAAAGCCGACCGTATGGAACGGCACGTTATCTTTGGCCATGAACTCGACGTATCGGACTTCCTTCTGCGACTCCGGGCACCACCAGCGACGCCATTCCGCATCCGCCGCTCCGCGGGAATCGGACCACTCCTTGGTTGCGCCGATGTACTCTATCGGCGCATCGAACCAGACATAGAAGACCTTGCCCTTCAGCTTGCCGTCCCCGATATCGTCCGGAACAGGAACACCCCAATCGAGGTCACGCGTGATGCCGCGGTCCTTCAGCCCTTCGTCGAGCCATTTGCGTGCGATGGACAGCACAAGGTTCGGCCAGTCCTGTTCGTGGCTTGCGATCCAATCTCGCAGCGGCTCGACAAATTCCGACTGCTTCAGAAACAGATGTGCGCTGTCGCGGATTTCTATCTCTTTCGAGCCGGAAAGCGCGGACCTGGGATCGATCAGATCCGTCGGGTCCAGCACTCGCGTGCAGTTTTCGCACTGATCGCCGCGCGCCCGGTCGTAGCCGCAATGGGGGCACGTTCCGATGACATAGCGATCCGGCAGGAAGCGATGCTCCGCATGCGAATAGACCTGCTTGGTTGTCCGGACTTCGAGATGGCTGCGCTGCCACAAGGCGCGTGCGAAATGCTGGGTCAGCTCCCGGTTCTGCGGGCTGGAGGAGCGCCCGAAATAGTCCCAGGACAAGCCAAATCGGTCGCCGAGCGCTCCTTGAATGGCGTGCTGCTCACGGCAGTAGGCCGCCACGCCCTGCCCGGCCTCCAAGGCGGCCAGCTCCGCGGGCGTTCCATGCTCGTCCGTGGCACAGATGAAGAGCGTCTCGTCGCCCTTGGCGCGACGAAACCGGGCGTAAACGTCGGCTGGCAGCATGGAGCCGACCAGATTACCCAAATGTTTAACCCCATTGATGTAAGGAAGAGCGCTTGTAACCAAATATCGTGTCATGGCTGCCACTGATGGATAGGGTGTCCGGACATTACAGGGACGCGCTTGCCGGTCAAACCTCCCCGGTTGAGGCTCTTTTGCGCATGGACGCAGGCCCGAATTCGGAGCGGACCCCCTTCTTCCATGCGAACATTCAAGGCAATCTGGTCGCCGGAATCCTCGCCGTTGCGCCGCTGATCGCCGTCTGGCTGGTGTTCGATTTCTTCCTCAATGCCTTATCGGATGCCGGCCGCCCGCTCGCCGTGGGCCTGACAGAGTTCCTCGACGAGCGCGTCCCCGTGCTGGCGCCCATTCTCGCAGACCATACCGTGCGTTGGCTGATTGCCGTCATGGCGGCCTTGTTGTCGCTTTACTCCATCGGCGCAATCGCCTCCCGCGTCATCGGGCGGCGCATCATCGACCTCTTTGAAAAGATCATTACCCGAATTCCGCTCGTCCAGACCGTCTATTCGGCCGCAAAGAGCCTTACTGACGTTCTGCGGCAGTCGCCTGGCGGCGCGGAAAGAGTGGTGTTGATCGAATTTCCGCATCCGGGCCTCAAGACACTCGCCTTCGTCATGAGAACGTTCCGCGACGCGGCGACGGGAGAGGATTTGGCAACGGTGTTCGTGCCCACTGCACCGAACCCGACGACGGGATACCTCGAAATCTTGCCCGTCTCAAAGCTGGTTCCCACCGACATTCCGGCCGAACAAGCCATGGCCATGATCCTGTCAGGCGGTGCCATTGCGCCCAGCCGACTATCCGTGAAAGCGCCCAGCCGCGCCCCATGAACGAGTTGCGCCAAGCCTGTTGGCGTCGTATTCCCTCTCGCCCGTGCCGGCTTAGCTCAGTTGGTAGAGCACGTGATTTGTAATCACGGGGCCGAGGGTTCGAGTCCCCCAGCCGGCACCATTTCAGAAGCGGTACCAAAGGGCCGTTACAACCCCTTGTTCCGCTACGATACTTTGTCCCAGCGGAGACACAAAACCGCCGACCTGCAACGACCAGTGCGGCCCGATCTTCCGCACGAACGACAGCTCGATCTTGTGCTGACGGTAAAACGTGTATGGCGGCTTGCCTGCGCCGCCACTGATCGTGTTGAAGCTCTGAACCATGATCATGGCTTTCGGGCGAATCCAGATGCCTGCCATGACGTCAATGGTCATCTCGTTCGGCCGAGGCCGTGTGATCCAGCGCTCGGCGACCTCGAAATCGATGAATGCGCTCCGGCGGAGCAGCGTGAAGCTATTTCCGTACAAGAGGCGCAATTCAAATTGGCTTCCGGAGGCCCGGCCGACCGAGACCGACATGTCGAAGGCACCGGCGCTCTTGCCGGACGCCTGCAACGACACCTTGCCAAAGCGGGACGACAACAGGAGACGGGCGCCGCCCTCGATGGCCAGAGCGTGGGCTCGCACCGCCGGTTGTCCGCTGACTTCAGAAACGGCCGACACGTATTCCGGCGCGACAAATATCGTGAACGCATCAGTGAGCCCGTACTCCATCCAGTTCTGCACATAGATCTTTTCAAAGTTGATCTTCGCGCTTGCATCGCCATTGCGGTCGAAGCTTCGTGAGGCGCCGCTTTGCGTGACACCGGATATGACGAGGGCATGCCCCTTTGGCACCATCCAGGCACCCGCATTCGCTGTGCCCGCAGTGAGAAGCGCAGCGAAACAGGCCGCTACGATCTTGCAGCGTATGGTCGTCCGACAACCACGCCGCAAACGCCGTGTGGAGTCTTCTCCCAATGGTGTGCCTTGAAGATCAAATGCCAGACGGCGCGGTACGCCGCCACGGAAATGAGAACCCAGTAGGCGATGAAACCCACAGCGACCCAGACCGGACAACGCCGTCCAAAGCCGTTCCTTCCAAGGCCGGCCAGGCTGGCGAGGGCCATGTTGGCCGCGAACAATCCCGCGCCCGATGCGCAGGCAAACTCCTCGAGAGACTCCGATCCTTCGGCGTCCCAGGTGCCGACCGACGAAGTCACAAAGGCGATCCACAGAACCGGGTTCACGAGCGCCGACCAAACCCCGCCGCCGAGAAATGCCAGCATGCACAGTGTGTTTCGCCGATTTCCCGGCATGCAGCGCCGCCCATGAACGAGGAGCGTTTGCATATAGCCCTTCAGCCAGCGCGTGCGCTGACGCAGCCAAGCGGTAAATTCAATGGGGGCCTCTTCGAAGGTCGTCGAATCGAGCATGGAGACCCGATAGCCCAGCCGCGCCAGCCGCATGCCCAGGTCGGCATCCTCGGTCACATTGAAGGGGTCCCAAGCCCCGACATCGCGCAGCGCCGAAATCCGAAAATGGTTGGATGTACCGCCGAGCGGTATGGGCAGACCTAGTCGATCCAGTCCCTGGAGCAGGATGGTGAACCAGATCTGATAGTCCAAGGCGAACATCGCGGCGATCCAGCGCTGCCGCGCATTGGTAATCTGCAGCCTCGCCTGCAGGCACGCCGTCTGCGCCGGCTCGTTGCGGAAGCGCATTACGGCACGACGCAGTTGATCCGGCTCGGGACGATCTTCGGCATCGTAGATGACGACATAGTCGCCCCGTGCGAAATGCAGGGCGTAATTGCAGGCCTTCGGTTTGGTGCGCGGTTCTCCCCGCGGAACCACAATAATCTCGAATGCACCACCCGACAGGGCAGCAGCGGCCCGCGTCTGCGTATCGTCCTCTTCCAAGACCAGCAGGATCTGGAGCCTGTCACGCGGATAGTCGAGGCCCGCCAAGGCGTCCACCAGCTCGGCAAGAACATTGGCTTCGTGATAGAGCGGCACAAGCACCGTATAGGTCGGCAAATCGCTGTCACGCGGACGCGCGCCATCCCGTATCCTTGCCGGCGTGCGCGCCTGGGCCCACGCCAGCGCCAGGCGGAATATCATGCCAAGAACGAAGCCGACCGACATGATGACGATCAGCGCCATGCCGACTTGGGAGGGCCGGGCCAGACTGAGCGCGCCGAGCAGAGTGGCCAGGATGACCAGGCCGGCGGCTTGCGCGGGCGTGAACGTCCGGCGTGCCGACAAGGCTGGCGAACGAAGCCATAACGCATATGTGGCCTCGTGAAGGATGCGTTCACGAAAACGCTGATCGACTTCGAGTGTGGTCTGCGCGCGTTCCAGTTTCGGCGGGAGTTCGAATCGCCGCGGCCCGTTGCACTGTCCGCTCGTCGAACGCGATTGCCGCCGGGCCCAGGCCTGTGTCCTGTTCCGCACTGCCCACCTTCCCGAGACCCTGGCCTGGTCCCTGGCGACGCGACGCCCCGGGGGCGCCACGCCAAGC
The DNA here is from genome assembly GCA_028871345.1 of Alphaproteobacteria bacterium. Taxonomy (GTDB): domain Bacteria; phylum Pseudomonadota; class Alphaproteobacteria; order Micropepsales; family Micropepsaceae; genus Rhizomicrobium. The sequence goes on from JAGWNK010000041.1 coordinate 29,396, forward strand.
GGTCAGGTGCAAACCCCATCGATACCCCGACGGGTTACTGTAAATTCAGTAAGCGTGTACAGTCCATATACAAGCAACCTGTGGTTGTAATACCCGTACTGCTAACAGTTTAAGCGGGGAAGGAGTTCAAAGGGCGGGCCGCACCGCCTTCGACCGTAGCACGCGCCATACTTGCTGCGGCGAGGCCGGCATATCGATGTGGATCACACCAAGGGCATCGCAGACGGCGCTCATGACGGCGGGCAGCGCTCCTACGGTCCCGGCTTCCCCGCATCCCTTGGCGCCCAACGAATTGGTGCGGCAGGGCACCATTTCGTATGCGAACCGAATATCGGGAACATCGTCTGCGCGCGGGATGGCGTAGTCAGCAAAGCTCGCCGTCATGAGCTGCCCGCTGTCCTCGTCATAAATACAATTCTCGAGCAGAGCCTGACCCAGACCTTGCGCAACGCCGCCGTGAACCTGGCCTTGAACGATCATGGGATTGACGACGCGTCCGAAGTCATCGACGGCATGATACGACACGACGTTCGTCAATCCCGTTTCGGGATCAACTTCGACCTCGCAGACATGGCATCCGTTGGGGAAGGTCGACGCAGTGCCGCTGAAGGTGGCCTCGCTGTCGAGCCCGCCCTCAAATCCTGGAATCTTTTCGCGGCGCAAGAGGCCGGCGAGCTCCTCCAAGCCAATAGACTGCTCCCCGGCGCTGAAGCGCCCCGCCCCGTCGACCACATCGAACGTCACGTTTCCGCTGCCGATCTGCAGAACCTGAGCGGCGGCTCCCCTTCCCTTTCGAATGACCTGTTCCGATGCCAACAGAAGCGCGCCGCCGGCCATGTTAAGCGAACGAGATCCAGCCGTGCCGTCGCCGTTGATCCAATCGGTGTCTCCTTGTTTCACGGAAATGGCCGCGAACGGCACGCCGAGACGTTCGCTGACCAGCTGGGCAAAGGCCGTTTCATGACCCTGGCCCGTCGACTGAGTGCCGACCAGAAGCTCGATCCCACCGTCCGCGAACCTGATGGCGGCCGGCTCATTTCCGACCGAGAAGGTGATTTCGACGTAATACGCAATACCCAGTCCTCTCAACCTTCCCGCGGCCCGCGAGAACTCACGGCGTCGGGCGAAGCCGGCGACATCGGCCTTTTCCATCGCGACATCGAATAGCCGGGGAAAATCACCCGAGTCAAACTCAATTCCCTTCCAATTCTTGAAGGGTAGTTCATCCGATCGTACGAGATTGCGCCGCCTAATCTCGATGCGATCGATGCCCGATTTGGCGGCCGCGGCATCCATCAACCGCTCGATGAGATAGGCAGCCTCCGGTCGGCCGGCGCCGCGATAGGCGTCGACCGGCGCAGTGTTGGTGAAATACCCTTTCACGCGCGCGTAGACGACAGGCACACGATAGACACCGCCGAAGATCCGCCCGCCCGCCAAGGTTGGGATGAATGGCGCATAGAGCGACAAGTATCCTCCCATGTTGGCCGCACCCGTGACCCGCAGTGCCAGGATCACACCTTCTGAGTCGAGCGCCAACTCGGCGATGCTGCGCGTATCCCGCCCGTGATCGTCGGCGAGAAAGGCCTCGGTCCTGTCTCCGCTCCAGCGCACCGGCCTGCCGATTGCCTTGGCAGCCACCAGAACCAATGCTTGCTCCGGATAAGGGAAGCCCTTCATCCCGAACCCGCCACCAACGTCCGGCGTTACGACGCGCACACTCTCCAGCGGAACGCCGAGGACGCGCTGCGCCACGGCCGTGCGCACATTGTCGGCACCCTGTGAGGCAGTGTAGAGCGTGAACTTGTCCGTTTCCGCGTCATGCAGCCCGATCGCGTTGCGCGTTTCCATCGGGCTGGGCGCCACGCGATTCTGGACAAGCTCGAGGCTGACGCGGCACGCGGCGCTTTCGAATGCCCGGGCACAGGCCTTTTCGTCGCCGTCCTCCCAGTCGAAGCAGAGATTGCCACTTGTCCCAGGCCAAATCTCGGGTCCTTCCGCAGCACGACCAACGCTGCCGACCGCACTCATGGCTTCGTACTCGATGGTCACAAGTTCTGCGGCATCGCTCGCCAGCGCCGCGGTGTCGGCAACGATCATCGCGACCGCTTCGCCGGAAAAAGTCACCTTGTCGCCTGCCAGCAACGGCTTCACCGTCTGCCGCGCCCCTCCGATCAACGCTTCGCAGGGCATGGCTCCCAGCGATGCAATATCGGCGTGGGTGAGAACCGCAATGACGCCCGGGGCAGACCGCGCCCCCTGTACATTCACCGCGCGGATACGGGCGTGCGGATAAGGCGAACGCACGAATACCGCATATGTCTCGCCGGAAAACCGCAGATCGTCGGTGTAGCGGCCACACCCGGTGATGAAGCGCTTGTCTTCCGTCCTGCAAACCGGTTGTCCAATTCCAAACTTCATGACTGGCTCAATTGCGATAGCTGGAATCCGTCCGATCGAGTTTCCGCAGGAGGGCCGGCCACGCCAATCCGCCGATCAGGCCTTCGAACGCCATGGCGGCCTGGTTCGCCGTCTTGTCGGCGACGCCCTGGTTGGGCCAGTTCGGCTTGGCCCCCGCCAGAGCCCGCACCTGGATCGAACAGGCACGTTCCAGAAAGTAGATGCGCGAAAACGCGTCTGCACAGGTTCGTCCGAGCGCAAGCGTCCCGTGGTTGCGCAGAATCATCAGATGTTTCCGGGACCCGAGATCCTGAACCAGCCGCTCACGCTCGGAAAGGTCGAGCGCTATGCCTTCATAGTCGTGATAGGCGACGTCGCCCGATACCATCATGGCATGCTGATCCAGCGGCAGGAGGCCCTCCGACTGTGCCGACACCGCAATTCCATCGACCGTGTGAAGATGGACTATGCACTGCGCATCCTCCCGCTGCATGTGAAGCGCGCTATGGATCGTAAAACCCGCAGGGTTCACCGGATACGGGGTATCCACGACTTTGTTGCCGTCGACGTCGATCTTCACGAGGCTCGACGCCGTGATCTCTTCGAACAGGAGGCCATAGGGATTGATGAGAAAGTGGTGGTCGCTACCGGGGACACGCGCCGAAATGTGCGTGAAGATCATGTCGTCCCAGCCATACATCGCAACGAGTCGGTAAGTCGCGGCCAGATCGACCCGCAATTTCCATTCATCGCGGTCGACGGAGTCCTTCAGCGACGCGATCGAATCGGCGGCAGGTCCCGGCCTCTCGAATTGCGCTCGAAGATCCATCGATCTCTCCCATCGCTGCTTCCGACAGTGTGCCGGAGCCGCGCGGCCTGTCAATTTTCCA
>JAGWNK010000008.1 GCA_028871345.1 Alphaproteobacteria bacterium
TCCGCCACCAGCTCCTCGAACGCATACTTCTTGCTGCCGAACACGCCGCCGAGATCACGGCCGAGGCGGGACGGATGGCCGCTGGCGTGCCCCAGTTCGTGCAGGGCGGTTCGGTGCCAGTTGATCGGCTCGAAATAGGCCTGCGGCGGCGGGACCATGACGAAGTCCGGGCCCGGCGCGTAGAAGGCGCGATTGCCGCCGATGCGGAAGTCGACGCCGGTCGCCCGGATCAGCGCTTCGACCTTGGGTTCGATCAGTCCCGGCAGCGGCGGTGGCGCGACGGCCGCAACGTCGGCCGGAAGGTTTTCGCATTGGGCGGCATTGAAGACGGTGAACCGCTTCAGGAATGGGATGGCGGCCGCTTCCTCGCCGGTCTCGCGGGCGCGTCGCTTTTCGTCCTCGGGTGTGAAGCGGTCGGCATAGACGACGGTGGTGCCGTGCTCGCCCTTGCGTACATTGCCGCCGAGCGAGAGCGCCTGGCGAAAGGTCAGCCAGCTCTGGGTGGGGAGACCGTGCTCGATCACGGCGCCCCAGAGGATCAGGACGTTGATGCCCGAATATTGCCGGCCGGTCGCGGCGTTCTTCGGCATGGCGAGCGGCGCCTTCGCCGCCGCCGTCCCCCAGGGCTGGACCCAGGGCACGCGGCCGGCCTCCAGCTCGGCGATGATCTTGCCGGTGATTTCATCATAGAGGTTCGCCCGGTCGTGGCCGGGGCGAGCCGAAGCGGTCTTGCTGGACATCGCGGATCTCCGCGACGGGCGCCGGAGGCCTCTCCTCCAGTCCTCAACCCGTCACGGCGAACCCAGTCCGCACTCTCACTCTAAGGGGGGCGTTGCGGGGGGACCTCCCCGCAGAAGGGGGTGTGCCGGCGACTGCGGCGCCGGCCAGGGGGAAGGCTTTCCCCTCAAGGACTTAACCTGCGTGGACCTTTCGGTAAGTCCCAATCTGCGGGCCGGTGACTTCCAATCAGCCGGAGAGCCGGAAACCCTGAAAGCCGGCCATATGCTTCCACGGATTTGCGCGGTAGGAGGACTGTCCTTGACGACGGCGCAATGCAACCCTATCTTTGGGGTCATATTAGGAGGTGCGAATGGCTCATACCGCCCAATTCACCGCTGCCGAAGCCGCGTTCGTTCTGCGCGAACCCGTCCGGGCCGTAAAGAAGGCCCTGGACGCCGGTCCTGTCCGTCCGGTGCTGCTGCGCCGCGCGGGAGCGTCCGTGCGGGCGATCGAATGGCGCGATCTCTTCTATCTCTATGCCGTGCGGGCGCTGCGCGATGAACTCACGCCCAAGGCGCGCACGGACTTCTACGAGGCGCTGCAGCGGGCGCCGGTCGAGCATCACGACGAAGTCCGGTTCGGACGATTTCGGATTTCGGTCAGCGATCTGGTCAAGGAGGTTGAGCGGCGCACGACCGATCTCACTGCGCTCGCCGACAAGGTCGAGTTTCGGGCTGACGGCGAGCCGATGCTGAAGGGCACGTCCACCGAGGTCTATCGCATCGCCGCCTTGCTCGAAGGCGGGGCCCCGATCGAGCAGGTGCTGGAGGACTACCCATCGCTGTCACGCAATCAGGTCGAGACGGCCCAGGCCTATGCGGAAGCCTATCCCAAGGCGGGCCGGCCCTATCCGCGCACTAGCGTCAAGCGGGCGCTGCAAGGCGCGGGACTGGAAGCGCTCGATGACGGCTGATAGCAACGCAGGCGCATGAAGTATTTGCTCGACACAAACGTCTTGCGCGAACTCGGCAAGACCTCGCCGCACAAGAATGTCGCTGCCTGGCTGAAGAGCGTTGACGACGCCGATCTCGCAATCAGCGCGCTCACGGTGCGCGAGATCACCAAGGGTGTCGCCAAGCTGAGAAAGACGAAGCCCGAAACAGCGGCGGCATTGAACGCCACTGTCACGGTGATCTTCGATGCGTTCGAGGAGCGAATTTTGCCGATCGACCGGGCGGTCGCCGCGGCATGGGGCGAGGCGCTCGGGGAGAGCGAGAAGCATGTTGATGACGCAGGCCTTGCCGCGACCGCGCGCGTGCATGATCTGATCGTCGTCACGCGCAACGTCAAGGATTTCACGGACCGAGGCGTGACGCTGTTCGATCCGTTCAAGACCGTTCGCCAAAGGGCTTAGGCCGCGAGGCGATGCTCTTCCGTCGCCTCGGCGCTCTCATCCTCTTCAGAGGCCTTACGCAGGAAGCAAGTGAGCGCCGCTTTACGAAACGCGGTCCAGCCGAGCCTCAAGGCTGCCCCGATCTGAAGTCCGATATCCCCGACCAATGACGTATACACGCCGCCCAGAAATGGAACATTCTGGCGGCATTCAGGCGGGAAGTGATGCTATCATGCCACAATCGACTCAAGCGCTGGTGGTGTATGAACGAGGATGGTCGTCCTTACGAGCGCCGGATAGAGTGTTTCGGGAGGGGGAATGTCGGTAACCGGGGCGAGTCGTTGGATTAGGTTTCTTCGGAACTACGGTCCGATTCCGACCAATGACAATATGTATGACGAATCGATCCAGCGGGCGCTCAGGCGCCACAAGATCGAACCCCTTGTTTTGCCAGCACAATTCCTCGGAGATGTTCTCGATAACCTTCGCTCGGATGCGCCGCGGTCAGAAATTCTGACGGGGACAGCCGGGGACGGGAAAACCTATCACTGCCGGGAAGCGTGGCTGCGACTCGGCGGATCCGACAGCGCCTGGAACACCGGGGACAAGATCCAGAGGCTCCAACTCGCCGCCCGCGAACTCGTCGTCGTCAAGGACCTGAGCGAACTGCGCGCGGAAGAGAGCGCCGCGCTGTTGGCCGACATGGCCCGGGATGTGACCTCGCCCGCACCTGAACGCATCTATCTCATCGCCGCAAATCATGGGCAGCTTCTGGAGAAGCTGAAGGCAGCTCCGCAGGCGCCGGATCTTCAGGCGATGATACGCGCCGTCGAAGAACTCCTCGTCACGGGCGAGAATCCGGACCCCGAGGTTCGGCTCAATTTGCGCGATTTGAGCCAGGCACCGGCGTCGCAAATGATCCGAACGATCATTGCGGCGATGACGACGCATCCGGGTTGGGACCAATGCGAGGCATGTCCGATCCGGACTGCGCAGACCTGTCCGATCTGGGAGAACCGCGCACGGCTCCAAGGCGAGTCGGACGCGGGACTTCTTCAGCAGCGCCTCACCGCGCTTGTCGAGTTGAGCGAACAGAATGGCATTCATTTCCCTGTCCGACAGCTTCTGGCGCTTGTGGCGAATATTCTACTGGGCCATCCAGATGCGCCGGACGGTTTGATGTCGTGTTCGGATGTTCCCGACGTTCTGGCGAATGGATCGCTCGATCAGGCAAGCGTCTATCGCAATATCTTTGGCGAGAACTTGAAGCCGCGGCGCGCCGAAAAGTCCGATCTTTTTCGCAAGCTCAACGCCTTTGGCATCGGCGGCGAGACGAGCAACCGAGTAGACAATTTGCTGGTGTACGGGGCCGACGATCCGGCGCTGGAAGCGCCATATCGCGATCTCGTCCTCAATGACTCTGTCTATGGCGGCACCGTGGCCTACACGCGGGCGCAACGATCCTATCTCGAGGGAAGTGACGCGGGCGCACGCGAAGAGTTTCTGCCGCGCCTGCGTGCGCAACGGCAGCGAATGTTTTTCGTGCTTCCCGAGGCGCGCGAGAGCGAATTCGACCTGTGGGATTTGACGGTCTTTCGCTATGGCGGATTGTATCTCGATGTCGCAGCGCGTCTGAGGGCCGGCACCGCGCTTCCGCGGCGGGTCATGCCAATGATCATGCGCGGCCTCAACCGCGTCTTCACCGGGATGCTTGTGCAGAATCAGGATGAATTGGTGCTCGCCACCTCGGGCAGCCATTCCCAATCGAAGACGAGCCCGTTGCTGGACGAGTTGATTTCGGTGCCGCGCCAGGGCGGCGAGGAAGCGGTGTTGGCAACGAGCGTCCGAGGCGGTATCGCGCTGAGCGTCCGCCTATCGCGCGGGGATGATCCTGGTCCCGTCGGGCTGGCTTTGACGCCGACGCGCTTTGAGTTCCTGGGACGGGTCGCCGAAGGTGCTCTGCCAAGTAGCTTCTCGCTCGAATGCCATGAAGATCTGCTGGCGTTCAAAGCAAAACTTCTCAGCGCGACGGAGCGCCGTCGCGTGCTTGACGAGGACGAGCCGGCTTCCGCCGGTGAACTGGTCCTGCGGTTCATCGAGCTGGGGAGCGACGGTCGCGCGTCACCCCGGCGCGTCACGGTAAGGACCTAAGCTCCATGGAAGTCTTGGCGAAGCCGTTCGGGTATGAAGATCGCACTGGCCCGGAGATGTGGATCGACGAGGCTATCTGGGGCCATCGTCTTCACGACGAGCAATCGCCCTGGCTGACTCTCCTCGAATTCTTGTGCGTTCTCCATGCGGAGAACGGTCAGACACGCGCCTTAACAGAGACGCGCATCAATGAATTATCCTACAAACCGCAGACGCAGCTTCGCTTGCGCAATCTGCTTTTCAACAATCCGCACATGACGACCGTACTCGCCTCGGAACAGTCCGACGAGGCGATGTGGGCGACATGGCTACCCCTGATGACCGAAAGTGCAGGCGGGTTGGATAGGCCGGATTTTGCCTACCTGCGTGATCGCTTCGAGACCTTCCAGGACTTCGCCTCCGTCGTTTCCTTCCTGCAGAGTTCCGCGATCGAAGGGGGCAGCAATAAACGATGGAGTTCCAAGTTCGTCTTTCCCTTCGGAACGAGCGCGCTCTACGAGGATGTCAGTGTCACTGCTACCGGCGTGGCCACGGATCGCCGCTTTTTCGCTCGCACCGGCGAAATCCTCTACCTCATGCTTTGCAGAAGCAGCAGAGCCGCTGAACTCCGAGAGCGTTTGGATCGGCGAATCCTGAAGGTCGACGCACCCTACGACGGACTCATCAAGGCGTTGCAGGGCGATGTCCAGTTCGCTCGGCAGGAGCGTGCCGGTGCCTATCTGCCGTGCGCGTCTCACCCAACGTTCGATCGGTTGGCAGAGGATTGGATCGCGATCCTAGACCTGCAAATCCCGGCGTATGACGCTATTCCTCATATCGTCACGATGACGGGACTCCATCTCATCCTCTATCAGCTCCAACGTTCGACGGAAGTTCTGGCGCAGCAGGATACCATTACTTTGGTTTGCGAGATCGTGTCGCCGAAACGGTCGGTGGTGCGGGACCTGTCGGCCGATTCCTTCCAGGGCAACAACGCGCTGCCGCAGCAGGCGCTCGAACGCTTCATTCGAGAGATCGTCGCAACGCCTGAATGGCGCGCGGCCTTGCAATCTGACGAGCCGGGACCGAACGCAGCAGAGCTTCTGTCCAAGACATTCGATTGGCCCGACCTGGACGATGCCGACGAAGCGCAAGGACAACCCGCGGAATTGCTGGAGGAGCTCGTCCGGCGCGCGATCGTTCGCCATAAGCAGCATGTGGGCAAAGTCCACGCGACCTGGGCGCGCTTGATCGGGCTGTCGTCGCGGCGGGCCAGCCGGCGCGTGCGTTACGCGCCAACGGACCGTTTGCTGAAGACGCTTGTGGTGTGTTGCGTCGAGCGGCGATTGGAGTTCAAGGATTTCCTCGTTCTCCTCCACGATCGCTACGGATTGGTGATTGGCGATCAGCAGGCGCGGCGATACATCGATGCGGGCTCGGCTGATCAGGAGGATTTTTCGGACAACGCGCGACGCCTGGAAGAGCGGTTGGCGAGCCTCGGGTTGTTGAAGCGGCTGTCGGATTCCTGCGCCTATGTCGAAAACCCATTCCAGAGGAGTGCGCAATCATGAACGCCTCCGAACTATTGGGGGCCGTTGGCGCAGCGTCGCTGCGGGAACGCTTGACAAACGAGTCGGAAGGCGACGGCCTCGCGCGCTTCATGCTCGACAGGCTAACCGGGCAGCAAGTCGCGGCCGTGGTGCAAGCGCTTCTTCTGGATGCCGAGACGGCGAAGAAAGTCAAAATCGCTGTGCCGCGCGATCTCGTGGCGGCCTTCGGCCTGCCGGAGTCTGTGATCACCGATGAGCGCACGGTCGCGCTCCGCCATGCGGAATGCGACCGTCCGGCGCTGCTGCTCGCGAATACCGATGACGATCAGGGCGCGTCACTGCAAGACGTGACGCTGCTTGGCGCCAAGCAGCTCACGGAAGAGCCGCGGCTGTGGGTGGAGGCGGCTGCCGCCGGGCTTGGTCTGCCGGAAAGCCAGCTTGAGATTTGGCAAGCTGCTTTGCGTGGCCTCGCGGCCGCGGAAGACTGGACGCTGCATCAGGTCTCCAATTACGTCGAGCTCACCCGTCGCGTGATCGCGGATGACTCGAAGCCTCTGCTGGAGGCGCTTGGTTGGGCGCTGCCGGCACTGCAATTGCCGCGTGACTCGGGCTACTTCCTGGCTATTCGCGCGAAAGACCAGGCGCTCCCGGCACGCTGGAAGAAGCTCTTCGACAAACTGGTCACTGATCGCCGTCCGCTGTTGCTCAAGCAGAGGCCGCCGCGCCAGTTGATCGAAGCCGAGGAGTTGCGAACCCAATTCGAGACGGTGCGGGACGATATTCCGCCCGCGGCGCATGCCACCATCGAAGCGTTCATCAATGCTCCGCCAAGTTGGCGGGATGAAGCGGCCGCGCTGGCGGAGCTCGAATGGGAAGCCGACGGGGTCCTTCAGGTCTTCTCCGGCTTAAGGCAGAAAAAGACCAGCTTGGCCGAAGAAACGATTCAATTCTTTGAGTTCGAACTGCCGGACCGCCTAAGCGACATCGACAAGGAATATCTGAAGCAACTCAAGGAATCGAAATCGCACAAAGAGCCGCGCGACGACGATCGCGATTTCTTCGAAGCCCACCGCGAAGAACTCGGGCAGGATCGCTCCCTCCGCGCGAAGTGGGAGCGTTTTATCTTCGGCCGCCCGATCGAATGCACCGACCTGCTTGAAGGCTTGTTGCGTGCTCTCGAACGGCTCTACGGACAGGCGGGCGCGCTTGGCGCTGTTCGATCGCTTGAGATCAGGACGACGCGGCGGACCAAAGCGCAATGGCTCGAACTGAATGCGGATGTCGCGACGTCGTTCGCTGTGCGCTACCGTGGATTGCCCGCATTGATGGGCGGTGCAGTGAAATGGGACACGTCACATCTCTTCGAGTATGAGGCGCTGCTCGAGGCGGCATCGCGGCGCAAAAAGTACAAGCGTAACGTGTCGGTTTCCCGGACGAGTCTACAGATCAAGCTCGACATCACGTTGAAGATCGGCGATGGCGCTCTGGCCGACCGTACGACCGTCCAACTCATCTGGATGGGGCGGCCGGACGGAATTGGCTTGGAGTTGCGCGACGACCTCGATCGGCTCCTCAAGCGTCCGCTGACCCGCTCAAGCGTGGCGCGACAACCCGTTAGCCGAAAGGGCTCGCTTCAATCCGTGTCATTGAGCGATGTCGCGACGCTACAGCCCGCCTACCGGCAGGACTCCGGGTCGTTGATCCCGAAATCGGACCCAGCTTACGATGTTGGGCGGCAATTTCCGAAGGCGCTCAAGGCTGCGGCGAACGGCCGATTGAGTGGCGAATCTGCCGCCGCTGTTGGTGCGGCCTGGGAGAGTTTCGCCGCAGCATATGCGACCGCAATCGAAGGCTGGCGTCAAAACGGTCTGGCCGATCCAGCACTGTTGGTTCAAGCCGAACATTATGGGGCGCTCCTGCGGGCGCTTGGCCAGCACGCGCCCGGCGATCTCAATCGGCAGGAACTCTGGGAGCCGGTTCTGTCGCTGGGATGCGTCGCCGTCACGGGCGGCGCTCCCTCCGCGATCATTGCTCCCTGGCATCCGTTGCGGTTGGCGGCGAGTACGGTGAAGGCGCGCAGCGTGGCAGGCCTTGCCGCGCATCTGCTTACCGCCGAGCAAATCAATTTCGGAGATTCCCGTCTCTTCTTCGCCGATTTGCGCGCGGAACTGGCTCACCCCTTCTATCCCGAGGTTGCTGTCGGCTATCACGGCGCGGAGCCGGTCCTGCTGGCGGAGACGAGCACACTTAACGACTACAGCTTGATGGAGCGCCCTGTACGGGACCCGGCGGAAGCGGCCACTGATGTCGATCCGCGCGAGGCGGCAGGCCAGATTCGTGGCCTCCTGGAGCGCTACCTCGATCTGCAGCCGCACGAACGATCGAACCTGAGCATCATGCTTTACAATTGCGACGCGGCCGGTTTGCCCTTCGCCACCGTCAACGCGCTCGGCTCCGTCCACGACGAAGATGAGATGCACTGTAACGTGCTCGTACGGCATCGCGACCGTCCGAAACTCAACCGAATCTACAAGGAATTGCTCGAAGGCTCCGAAGCCGATCCCGACGCACTTGTCGTCAGCGAGACCTCACGCAATTTCATGTCGAAGCTGCGGATCGGCGTCATGTTGGACGGCGGCGCCACGCCTTCCGCCGACTACCGCAGCGTCGATCTCGCTTTTCTTCATGATGTCGTCTCAAGACAGGCAAAGGAAGCGTGGTTCTCCGTTCCGGCGTCCGCAACGGCCCCAAATCTCCTCGATCATGTACCCGCACGCTGGTCCTATCGCCGCGTGACGGCGGAAGACGAGTTGAAGGCAACCAATTACCTGGCGTGCCCGAGGCAACCGGCTGCGGGTTGGGCGTATCTCGACGCGATCGCTGACGTGGTTCGGCGGCAATCGCATGGCGCGAACGAACACGTTCTGCCGGCGCGCCAGATCTCGTTTCAGGATCAGGGCCTGAAGGCGATGTTTGACGAAGTGCATGGGCTGGCGGAATGGGTCGCGACCTATGACGACTTGCTCGACAAGCGCCAGTTGGCCGCCCAAGGCATCAATGTGATCCGCTATCGGCGTCAGCGGACACATGGCCGAAACATGATTGTGTCGTCGACATCGGAACTGCGCATCCTGCAGGTCTTGGTTCGGCGGCGGCTCGCAGAATTGAGCCTGGGACTCCCCGACGAACGGCTCTCAGCGCTGGCACAACGGATGATTGACGATGCTTGCAGCATTTCGGGCGATATCGTTCTGCGCGCTGCGAAGCGTGGTGTATCGGCGGGTGAGCTCATCGGGTTGGTCTTAAGCCGTGCGTTGATCGCCGAGGAGTTCGGTGCGCAGGCGACGGTTGCCTGGTTCTTACTGGATGACTACGCGGAATGGCTTGGTCAGCGTGAGCAAGGGATTGCGGATATTCTGGCGCTGAGCGTAGGCCGGGATGCCGGTGGCGCCACAACCTTGCGCGCGGTGGTGACCGAGGCAAAGTATGTCGGCTTGGACGGGGCAGCCGAGGCACGACGGACCTCCAAGCAGCAGCTTCGCCACACCGTCCAGCGCATCGAGGAGGCGCTGTTCGGTGATCCCGGACGATTGGATCGGGATTTGTGGCTTTCGCGGATCGCCGATTTGCTGCTCGATGGGACGACGGCGCTGGGCCAGTCGGATGCGCTGGAAGCGGTGCGGGACGGCATCCGTCAAGGCGTCACGACCATCGACCTTCGCGGATATTCTCATATTTTCATTTCTGGGCTTGCTGAACCGGCGGGTTCCGGAGAGCAGGAACCGATCCCCGATGTGCCGCACGGGCTGCAGGAGATCTTCACGCGTGAAGATTTGCGCAATCTTCTCAAAGCCTATGAGGCTCGGACAGCGCTGGCCGGTTTGCGAAGGGGATTGGGTGAGCAGCATCCTTGGGAAGAAACCGAATTTCGCAGCCCCGCGCCGAGAGTGAACTGGACCAGCCAGCTTGAAAGCACTGCGGGTTCGGGTGGCGCCGCGGCACCGAGGCCAAAGCCGGGTCCGCGGGGCACGCCGAAGGCGACGAAGGCGCTTGAGCCAAAAGTTGAGCCCGCTGAAGCCGAACCTGCGTCTGCCGAACAGGCCGAACAGGTCGAACCGGCAGCCGAAGCCGCCGATACGCCAAAACCGGAACAAGGCCGAGACATCGCGTCGTTGATCGAGGCGCGGGCGCTGCAGCGGTCTTCGGTATCCGAAGCTGAAGGGTCCTGGCTCGATGGCACGGCGCAGAAGTTGCGCACCGCATTGTTGGGATACGGGTTGCAGGCGAAGATTCTCGGCACGCGTCTGACGCCGAACGCGGCGCTGATCCGGTTCATGGGCTCAGATCGACTCCGGGTGGAAGATATCGAGTCCAAGCAGTCGGCGCTTCTGACGACGCACGGTCTTCGCCTCGTTGCGATCTCGCCCTTGCCGGGCGAGATCGTCGTCGCGGTGGCGCGTCCGCAACGCCAGACCGTATCTTTGTGGGACGTGTGGGCGCGGCGGGAGTTGAACCGCAACGCTGCCGGTTTGAACACGTCATTCGTGGTGGGCTTGCGCGAGCTTGATGGAGAGATTCTTTATCTCAATCTCGGCTCGGCCTTTGGCGGCGCCCAGCAACACGAGCCGCATACCCTGGTTGCAGGCGCGACGGGTAGTGGCAAGTCGGTGCTTATCCAGGGTCTTATTCTCGATATTGCCGCGACCAACTCGAGTGCGTTGGCACAAATCATCCTGATCGATCCCAAGCTGGGGGTCGACTACGCCGCGGTCGACCGCCTACCTCACATTCCGGGCGGTATCGTCGTTGATCAAACGCGCGCGAAGGAAGAACTCGAACGCCTCGTGGGCGAGATGGAGCGGCGTTATGAGCTTTTCCGTGCGCATAGCGTTCGCGACCTGAGAGCCTTCAATGTCGCGGTAGCTCCAGCCGATCGCTTGCCCATGTTGTTTCTGGTCCACGACGAATTCGCAGAATGGATGTTGACGGAAGACTACAAGGAAGCCGTGGCGGCAAATGTACAGCGCCTGGGTGTAAAGGCCCGCGCAGCGGGCATTCATCTCATCTTCGCGGCGCAACGCCCTGACGTGAACGTCATGCCAATGCAATTGCGGGACAACCTGGGCAACCGGTTGATCTTGAAGGTGGCCAGCGTCGGCACCTCTGAGATCGCTCTGGGTGTGAAAGGTGCGGAGTCGCTATTGGGCCTTGGCCATTTGGCGGCGCGGCTCAATGGTGAGCCCGGTATCGTCTTTGCCCAAGCGCCATTTCTATCGGACGAGGATATAGAGCGCGCTGTGGAGGCGATCATTCACGGCGATGAGAATGCCGCCCGAGAAGCCGGCGAACGCGAGGTTGTGCCCGCGGTGTGACGCTCGTGATCACGAAACGGAACCTCGGCGCACCTAGTAGCGAGTGTCTACCTGTGCGCGGCGTAGAAGACACCGAGAAGGGAGACCAATGCGGCCGCCCAAAGAAGAAGCTCAACCGTAACGATCGTCGAGGGCAGACATGATGGCTTGATGGAGACTTTCATGTCCCCGTCCATCGTGTTGAGATTGTCGATGTAAGAATTGAACGCCATCCGAAAGCGCTGCATCACGTTGACGAAGCAGATACTCGCAACCGCTGCAAAGGCAAAAACGGCGCAGGAAATCCATTTATCTTTTTCGAGATTGAGAACGGCAAAATACCAAAGGCCGCCCAAAATGGCCGTGAACATGGGCGGGATTTTATAAAGGATGTCGTTCATCGAACGGAAATGGGCGTATTGCTCCTTGTAGATATCCACCCGTGAGATGTCGGTCATGGCGCGCCCCAAATGTTCTTATTTATGACAAATCAAGCAACCCGCGCCGTCGTCCTCGAATAGCACTTCGTCGACGAGCTCTTCCGGCCTTAGTGCATTCGGGCGTCGGCGTGCTTTCAGGCGGTCCAATCTTGCCTGGTGCTCGCGCTCGATCTGTTCGACCCGCTTTGGTTCCGCGAGCTCGTCGAGCGACTCCCGGTCGCTCCAGGTGAACGGCGAACCGTGTTCTAGCGCATTCTTTTCATAGCGCTTGGCCTCTTCGAATGCGTCCGGATGCTCCCTCATGAGGTTCACCCATTCGATCTTCTGCTGGAAGAAGCAAAACGTGCAGCCGCTGCGTGATCGCCAGCGATAATACTCGGGTAGTCCGACGCCGGCCGCGTCCAGCAGATCGATGACGCCTTTTTTGTCGATGCCGCGTTCCCGCAAAGGCAATACGACACGAAGATTCGGATGTGTTGCGGTCAGACCTTCGCGATGGGGTTCGTCTGAGCGTATTGCGACATAGCTAAAGATCGTCGTGCCTGCGTCCAGGTCCGGACGAATCCATCGTTCAAACGGCCGCAGTTTGAGCTGTCGCGTACACCAGCGCGTTCGCGGGGACGGAAGGAAGTTGTTGTACTCTCGCAGCCAGAAGTCGAAGTCACGGTCCGGATTGAGACGCTGGATCGGTGCGCCAAGGAAGCCTTCTAGCCGCCCCAGGAAATCGTAGACTTCCGGTAGTTCTTTGCCGGTGTCGGTGAAGAAATATTCCAGCGACAGGTCCGGTCGGGTTTGGCGCATCAACACCGCGAGCGCGGCGCTATCCCGGCCGCCGGAAATTCCTAGAACATGCCGCTCCATCCGCTAACCCGCCTTTTTCATGCGCGCTTCGCGAGGCGCCAATGTATCAAGACCCGTCTCGGCCAAAGCCGCTAAGACGACATTGCGATCAGCGCCTGATTGCGTGAGGACTTTGTGAAGTGCCTGCGCGAGCGCCGTAACTTTCGGTCGATCCCGTTCGGCGATTTCGAATTCCTCGACGAACTCCTGGCCGGCTTCGCCGGTGCCAATGATGAGGGCCATCGCCTCGCGCGTAGGATGTCGACCCTTGACGCGTGCCAGCGTTTCGGCACGGCGAAACTTCAGGGCAAAGTCGGCGAGCGCCAGTGCGGCTTGGTCGGGATCACGGTCCGTCCATTCCCGCGGCGGACGATTGATCGCAAGGCTGGCAATCGCCTCCAGCTCTGAAACGTCTCCACGATAGGTCGCCAGCCGGCCGGCAAATGCGTCAACGCGCAGATCGCCGGTGAGGTCCGCGACGACCAGCGCGCGCTCGTGAAGCTCGGCGAAGTCGTCTTGCGTTTGGCCTAACGCGCCTAACATTTTCTGCGATAGATCAGCCATCATTTTGGGGTAGGCCGCACTCAATTCGCGGAGCGCCGTCTCGATGCCGGTTGCGGTCGCCTGGGCATCGCTTTCGCCGAATATTGTGGGGATGTCGACGAAGAGCGCCTTGTGCGGATCGTCTGCCCGCAGCAGGACGTGGCGTACCTCGGCAGTCGCTGGCGAAAGGCTGAGAGTCTTTTGTGTCCAAGGGGGCAGATCGCGTGCAAAGCGAACTAAACGCCGTGCAACCTCCAGCGGATCTGGTGGACAGGCTTGGCCTGTCGCTTTCTTCACCGCGCGCGCGACACCATCGAGGATCGCTCCACGGAAGGCGTCCACATCCACCCGGCGCAACGCGACAAGGTCTTCGTCCTGCAGCAGGATATCGACGAGATAGTCGTCGATCTCCGCCTGGAACTTGCCTTCCCCGTAAAGCGCAAAACGATGGCGGTTGGCCATGATGAACGCGAGCGCCAAAAGTGGCATGAGCCCGCGGCGGATTCCAAAGGGTGGCGCTGCCCAAAGGTGATAGAGACGGCCGAGCGGGACGGGGCCATGGTCGCCGGCGAACAACGCCTCGGCCGCTTCCCAAGAAGGCTTGTATGTCTGGCCGACCCGGCTGTTGGTAGGCTTGCTGAAACCATAGGACTCGCCGGATTTGTGGTGCAGTCCCGCAGCGGCGATTACCGTGGCATACAGTCCGCGCTCGACGGGAAAGCCTTCGATTCCAAGCGCAGGTTTGTCGGGTGCTGAAATCATTGCGTGCATCAGGGCGCGAACCCCGGCCTGGGTATTGCTGGATGGCCTTTCACGATTGACGAGCTCGCTGTGAACGCGCGGCGCCTGGTTGAACCGTCGATCGGCGAGATCCGAAGCAAGGCGCGAGAGACTCGCACCGGCAGGTAAGTCGATACGCTCGCCGGCGACATGCCAATCGGCGTTGGCAAATCCCGCGCGCAGTTCTTCGTCGAGCTCCGCAGACACCGCCGCGATCCGTGCTGCGATCTCGCGGCGGGCCACGCTGTCGCCGTCGAGCTCGGGACGGCTCGTGCGAACCGCTTCAAGCGCGATGAGCTCGCTTCCCAGGTCGCGGAGTCGCCATGCGTTGCGCGGCAGGCCCATGGCGATCAGTTGTTCGCTCGCTCGCTCCGATGCCGCGTGGCAATTCGCCAGAGCTGCTTTTCGCTGCTCCTCCGCGGTTGGGATGGCCAAGATGAAATGGCCTGCGGCATCGCCGGCCCGATCGGCGATGCGGCCAAGGTCCGCGAGATGGACAAGCTCGGTCTGGAACCACCGCAGGCTGCCTGTCTCATGGTAATGGCGTTTGGCCAGGACGGGCTGGAGACCGACGAGGCGTGCGAGACGCCCTAGGTCGAGGCCGGAGGCTTGGGCGGCAGCGGAAGCTACCGCCCCGTCGATATCGAAATCACTGCCGGCATAGATCGCCCATGCGTCCAAATGTTTCCGGAATACAGCGATCGACCATCGCTCTAACTCGCTCAACGCGGCGTCAATTGCGCTTGCTTCGGCGTCAGGGACGCAAGCTGTGAGAGTTGCTCGATCTGCCGCCAAGCCCGAGCCGTTACGAAACATGTCTATCAACGCAATGGATTTCGCGAGCCTGACATGAAGCGCGGTCCCGCGCGCTTCGCAGCGCTCAATGGCATCGGCGCCCTGCGCCCAACGATGGCTATCGTTCGACGCCAGTATCGCAGGCTCCAGATTGATCCGCAGATAGTCCCAAAAGCGGTCGGGACCAAAAAGCTCACGCGCGGCAGCGGGCATCTCGCGGAGAAAATCCTGAAAGCCTCCAGGTTCGGCAGAAGCCAGAAAGCCGAACACGCTGCGCTCGTTTTGGCCGAAACGCCGACGGGACATCGGGCCAAGCACGACGGCTGTGACCGGGTGCAGTGGCCAGCATTTGTCCAAGCGGGCTGCTAGATCGGCTGGTGTGCCAGGACGCCGCGAGCGGATCGACTGCGCGATAGCCTCAACGGAATGAGCCGTTTCGGCATGACGATGCTCGGATACGATAGCGCGGCCCAACAGGTCGACAACTTCGTCTACGCCCGCGATCAGCGGCACGTCCGAAAACCGGCCCTGGATCTTCGCCCATTCGTCGCGCGCTTCGCGGCCAAGGCGGCTCGCATATTGCTCGAAGGCCTGGTGCAAAATTCCGACGACGACAAGGCGTCCGCGCGCACGCGATGCAGCTTCGGCAAGTTCCTGGAAGAAATAGATATCGGCGCCGTCTGCCGCGGCACCTTCCAGGAATTTTCCCATCTCATCGATAATCAGCAAGACGCCATCGCGTGGTCGCGCGTCCGCCTCTTGCACAAGCCGCTCGATGAGTTCGCGCGGACTCTTTACTTCGTGTCTGGGCCGGCCGCGCGTCGCGCCGTCGCGCCGTCGCGCCTGCTCCAGGGCGGAGGCGATGTCGCTAACCGGATCGCCACGACGGCCAACAACTGGCACGACCAGCCAGCCGTCTCGGCTTGGTTGGTAAGCTTCCAGCAGATCTTGCGCGACGCCCGGCCCAAGCGCGCCCGTCGCGGCGGCACGTATTGCGCCCTTCGGTCCGAGCAAGCCAGCCAGGCCCACTGCCAAACTCGATTTGCCGCCGCCGTAAGGACCGGTCCATGTGAATGCGCGTTGCGCAGTCTGCGTGATCTGGCTTGCCATACCCCGAAGGCCATCGGCAGCGGAGCGCTGACAAACAAATCCCTGCAGCGCGTCCACGCGTGCGAGATCGCTGTCCAGCCTGATGGACCGTTGAAACCGACGCGCGATGGAGACGTGATCGGCGAGTGTCATGCGGCCCGCCGCTTGTCGTTTTCGGCTCGATACGCACAGGCCAGAAGCCCAAGCGGATTGGAGATCGGCTTGACCCGGAGGACCTGACGGACGCCTGCGGTGTCCGACCACACGATGCGGCCGCGCGTCACGTCTTCCATCGCGGTCAAGCGCTCGACAACGGAGTTTTCATCGAGTTTGAAGACGCGGCCCGGGGAGCCCGGCTCGTAGGCGATTGCCTCGACGGAGAGCGTGGCCGCGTTTGGAGCATGCCGATTCCAAAAAGCGTTCAGCGCATAGGCAAATACGCCATCGGGGAGACTTGGTTTTGGACCACGCCGAAATTCGTAGAGCCGACCCGCGACCGGGCGGATGAGACCGAGCTCAGCCAAGACGGGCTCCAACGCGTCTTCGCCAGCGACCTTGTCAACGCGGGGGACGTAACTGCGAATGAAGCATTCGACGTCTCGCGTCACGGTTTTCTCGGCAATGCGCGACCATTGGCGCGCGCGGGCGTATTGCAGAATCGACGTGCTCAAGGCGTCATGGTCGAATGTCTGCGCCGCCAAATGATTGAAGGCCCAATACCACGTGGTGGTCATCTTTGGATCGCCGGCGACCTGCCATTGGACGAGCCAAGCGGTCGCGGGCCTTTCCATGTAGGGATCCCACGGGCGGTCGCCGCCGAACAGGTTTTGACCAAGTTCGGTCGCTCCGACCCGTGTTCCCTTTTCCTCGATGATGTCGCAGGCAAGCGCCCAATGACGAATCGCGAGGGCCATGTTTTTTCCCACGCCAAATGTCACGATCGATTCGGGACTGCTGAAGATGGTCCGGGCCGCGCCGGATGCGACGGCATCAAAGGCCTTGCGCAGCCAAAGATGCCTCAGAGGGAAAGTCTCGTGCCCCGAGAACTGTCCCTTGAATTCGTTGTCTGTGATCGGCCCCCGTAGCATCCGGTCATGCTACTGGATGGATCGTCCAGGAGCAAGACGGAATCGGACGCGGATGCAACCTTCCGGTTATTGCCGTAGGCTACGCTGCCGTGGTTTCCAACGCCTCGGCCTCGCGGATACGGTTCACCGTCTCCGCAAGGCGTTCGGCTACCCTCTCGATTTCGGCGCGGGCGTTAAAGCGGCCGAAGCCGATGCGCAGTGTGCTCGCTGCGTCGGATTCGCTCAGGCCAATAGCCAACAGGACATGCGAGGGCTGCAAGACGCCGGCGCTGCACGCAGCGTTCGTCGACAGGGCAATGTCCGGCTGCAACGCCCCGACGATCCGATCGGCGTCGCATCCCGGAAACGTCATGCTGAGATTGCCGGGAAGGCGTCGATTCCGATCGCCATTCACGCGAGCATCAGGACAGCGCGCGAGAACAAGATCGAGGAAGACGTTGCTGAGCGCGGTGGCGGCTTGCGCATCCCGCTCGAACTCTTCGCGCGCAATGGCGCAAGCCGCGCCGAAAGCGACGCACAAAGACGGAGAAATGGTTCCGGACCGAAAGCCACGTTCTTGGCCGCCGCCCCAGAATAGCGGTTCCGGAACGACAGGACTTTCCTCGGAGATATAGAGCGCTCCTACACCGATGGGGGCGTAAATCTTGTGGCCGGACAAGCTCATCAGGTCGACGCCGCTCGCACGGACGTCGACAGCCACCTTTCCCGCCGCTTGCGCCGCGTCGGTATGGAAGACTATGGCGCGTGATCGGCAGAGCGTGGCGATGTCCTCGATCGGTTGCAGCACACCAATCTCGTTGTTCGCCGTCATGATCGAGACAAGACAGGTCTCTTCCGTAATCGCCGCTTCGAGCGTCGCGATATCGAGGAGGCCATTGGGGCCGACGGGCAAGATGTCCACCCGAAATCCGTTGCGCGCCAGATAGTCCGCGGTCTCCAGGACGCATTTGTGTTCTGTTGCGCAGGTGACGATGTGGTTGCCGCGGCGACGAGACGATCGCGCCACGCCCTGAAGAGCGAGGTTATTCGCTTCGGTCGCTCCGGAAGTGAAGACAATCTCTTGCGGACGCGCACCGATCAGCGCAGCGACTTTCGCGCGCGCATCGTCCACCGCCCTTGCGGCGCGCCGCCCAACGAAATGCTCCGAATGCGGATTTCCAACGAAGCTCGTTTCGAGGAACGGCAACATGGCATCACGCACGCGCGGATCGGTGGGCGTCGTGGCTTGATTGTCGAGGTAAATCGAATCGGGCATCGCACCCCCTCATGGCTTCCGGAATTGATGGCGGTTGGTGCGGAAATAGGCAAGTGTTCTTTTTTTGTTCTCACGCATTGGCCGCCGTTGGCTCCGAGCTTATCAGCTCGGTGTCATCGCATTCTACGAACTCATCAAGAATGCCTTCGAAGCCGGTTCGGCTAAGCGGCGAGACGCCTTTCCTCTTCGTGCTCTATTTCTTCTCCGGCGGCCTTGCGCAGGAAGCGTGCGAGCGCCGCTTTCCGAGAAGCTCGGTCGAGCGCATAGGCAGTCTGCTTGAACTCCTTTCCATCCAACAAACCTTCGATGTAGCCGGCGATCGTATCCGCCGCCATGATCAGCGCCGTGTCGAGCGTGTGAATATATTTACTCGTCACCGATCCCTTGGCGTGTCCGATCAAGGCTGCAATCGTAACTTCCGTGAATCCTAAATCATTGCCAATGCTGGCGAAGCTGTGTCGCAGGACGTGGGGCGTGACGTCGGACAAGGGAGAGTTCCTGAACAGTTGCCTCCAGTGGTTGGGGAAGCCGCCGAAGGCGTTGTCCTCGCCATAGCCCGGAAAGACATAGGAGCCGGTGCGCGTCTTCCGGTGCGCTTCGAGAAACTCGACCACAGGGAGCCCGATCGGACGAATTGAGATGCCCTCCTTGCTGTTGACCAGGCGCAGACAACTCGCGTCCGTATCGGTTTCCGTCCACTTCAGCCCGATGATCTCGCTGCGGCGTGAGCCGGTCAGCGCGATCTGGCGGATGATCCCGACCGTAGTGACGTACTTCTCCTTTTTCTCGGCGGCCCGCAGCATCTCGCCCAAAATCCGATATTCATCGTCCGTGAGCCGTCGGCTGCGCACATTGTCCTTGGGCTTCTTCAGCCCATGAGCAGGATTGGTCGTGATGATGCCGGCATCGACAGCATAGGTAAGAATGCCGCCGAACAGCCCGATGGTTCGCGTTGCGGTGCCTGCCCCGCCTCGAACGATAGCTTTGCCTCGCAGCTTCTCGGTCTTGACCGAGATGCGCGTCTTGCCGGCCATAACGTCCTTGAGCACCTTGTTGATGTCGGCCTTGGTGAGATCCTTGACCCGTCGAGTCCCGATCAGCGGGATGATGTGGCGGTGGATTCGTCCGATGTCGCTGGCGATCGTGCCCGGCTTCTTCGGCCGTCCGCCTTTGCCAAGAATGAGGCCCGCGTTCAGGTCATTCAGGTAGAGGGTGCAGAGTTCCTTGACCGTGACCGCCTTGTGGTCGAGCTGGCGTTCCTCGGCGGGATTGTCACCCTGAGCGACCCGACCTAACTGGACTTTCGCCTCCTGCCGCGCGGCCTCTGCGGTCCAGACGCCATGCAAACCGATCGTATAGCGACGCGAACGGCCCAACGATCGATACTGGATGACATAGCTGCGCTTGCCGGACGTGAAGACGCGCAGGCCGAAACCTGGTAGTTCATCGTCCCAGATGACGTAATCCTTGTCGCGCGTCTCGCTGGCGTCGACGACCCTTTTCGTGAGCTTAGTCATGGGGATTCTCCCATCCAAACCCCCGCTTTCGCGTAAGCACCACGTAAGCAGCCGGACGCAAATCGAGGCGTATCTGAGGATACGTCAGAGAAGCCTCGATTTCAAATTTATAAGTGATCTCAGTAGCATAGCGCATTGGAGCGAAACCTGTCGAACTGCATCGTAGGACAGGCTAAATTCTCCGAAGGCAGAGGTCACAGGTTCGAATCCTGTCGGGTGCGCCAGTTCCCGCCGTGATGTGAAGTACTCATTCTGCGGCGGCGGCCCGCCCTCGCGCCGGCGCCGGTTTACCGGTAGCATTTCTGAGCCTGCGCTGATCGATTCGAGACGTTGCGTCCTTGAAACACCCGTCGTCATCCTCCGGCAGTTCGGACGCCCAGAAGCCCGCCAGCATCTACGACGTCGCCAAACGCGCGGGCGTCTCGATCAAGACCGTGTCGCGGGTGGTCAACCGGCAGTCCAACGTCAGCGAAGCCACCCGCACGCGGGTGCTGGCCGCGGTCGAAGCCTTGTCCTACAGGCCCAACATCTTCGCCCGCGGGCTGGCGAGCGAGAAATCGTTCCTCATCGGCCTGCTCTACGACAACCCGTCGGCCGGCTATGTCGCCGCCTTGCAGCTCGGCGTGCTGTCGCGCTGCCGCGACGAGGGCTACCACCTGATCGTGGAGTCGCTCGACGCGCAGAGCCCGCAGCTCAGCGCCCAGGTGCATTCGCTGGTGACGGAATCCTCGCTGCACGGCGTCATCCTGACGCCGCCCTTGTGCGACCTGCCCGCCGTGATCGAGGCCTTGAAGCGGGCCAACACGCCGTTCGTGCGCATCGCGCCAGAAAAGCCGCTGGCGGGCGCCTCCGACGTGCGCATCGACGACCACAAGGCCGCCTACGACATGACGGCCTATCTCATCGGGCTCGGCCACAAGCGCATCGGGTTCATCAAAGGTCATCCCGATCACGGCGCCGCCAACGCACGCTTCGAGGGCTACCGCGCGGCGCTGGCCCATGCCGGGCTGCCGTTCATCGAGGAGATCTGCGTGCAGGGTTTCTTCTCCTACCAGTCCGGCATGGAGGCGGGCGAACGCCTCTTGTCGCTCAAGCGCCGGCCGACGGCGATCTTCGCGGGCAATGACGACATGGCGGCGGCCGTGCTGGCGGCGTCGCAGCGCTTCAATCTAAAAATCCCGCAGCAATTGTCGGTGGCGGGCTTCGACGATTCGCTCGTCGCCCAGGTGGTATGGCCGCGGCTGACCACCTGTCGCCAGCCCATCCGCGAGATGGCCGAGGCGGCCGTCGCCATGCTCATCCAGAAGTCCAGCGACGAGGCCAGCTTCGAACGCCACCTGGACCACGAACTAGTGGTGCGCGAATCGACCGCGCCGCCATCGGCCTAGTTGTATTCCCGGTCATCCCATACAAGCTATTGAATCAACAGGGAATATTGCCGCAAAGGGCTCTTGCCCGGCCGCGACAAGTTGACGGCAGCGTCGGAAAGCGCTGTCAATTTTGCTGGCACGTCCATCTGTCCTGCGCTATCATTTGTGCATCGACGCGGGGGATCGTCCGTGGGTTCCATCCTCGATCCGCTGTGGTGACCGGGCCATGCCCTGTCACTCCTCCCTGTAGAAGACTTTGGCGGCCCGTCTTGGCGGGCCGCCTTTTTTCTTCCGGAGCAGGATCAATCGCTTGCCGAGACCCAGGCCCGCGCCAGACCCGTCAGGCCGGCGGCATCGGCCGCGCTGAAGCGCCCCGGCGTGGGGCTGTCGAGGTCGAGCACGCCCACAACCTCGCCGTTGCGGATCAGGGGAACGACGACTTCGCTGCGGGAGGCCGTGTCGCACGCGATGTGGCCGGGAAAGGCGTGGACGTCGGCGACGACGATGGCGCGCCGTTCGGCCGCCGCCGTGCCGCAGACACCCTTGCCGATCGCGATGCGGACGCAGGCCGGGCGTCCCTGGAAAGGTCCGAGCACGAGATCATGGCCTTTGCGGAAATAGAATCCCGCCCAGTTCACGTCGGGCAGTGCCTGCCAGATCAGCGCCGCCAGGTTTGCGGCATTGGCGACGGGATCGCGCTCGCCTTCGAACAGCACCCGCGCCTGCCGTTCCAGGTCGCCGAAGTCGGTCATCGCGCGTCCTTCACCTGCACGACCGCCCAGCGATCGGCATATACCCTGTGCCAGCCCGGAAGACCGTCGATGACGGCGATCGCCCCGTTGGCCGGCGAAAGGATCGCCCAGCGGATGCGATACTTGGCGAGCGTGGCCTGAACCGCCTTCGGGTCGCCGTGCATCATGTCGACATAGCGCGCGATGAACGGCCCGCCATAGAGCTCGGCGCGTCCGTCGATGAAAGGACGCAGATCGTTGAAGATCAGGAATCCGCCGAAGGCGTAATCGTTGAGCACCGGCTGGCGGATCAGGGCGGCCGGGACATGCGCCAGCGCCGTCGCCGGCGTGGCCGGACCATCACTGCGCACCACGGGCACGTAAAGCCGCACGCCGGCCAGGACCGCGAACAGGGCCGCAAAAACCAGGATCGGACGACGCCGCGTCTGCCATCCCGCCGGCGTCCCCTCGCCCAGCGTCTCCGACAGCGGGCGCGCCAGCACCAGCGGGCCCACCACCGCCAGCAGCAGAAGATCGCGCACCTGCGCCAGCCCGAGATAGACGAGGCCGAGCAGGACCAGAAGCCGGACAGGCTTGATCTTCACGCCGCGCGACAGGCAGGCAAAGAGCGCAAAGCCCATCACCAGCACCGGCGGTTCCAAGAGGCGCACATCCAGCGGCCGCCATTCGGTGATCAGATAGAGCTGCGGGATCGCCATCAGCTTGAACGGGAAGAGAAGACCGTCCAGGCCATGGGGCGTGAGCAGGGCCGCACCCACCGCGAGAACCGCGAACAGGCCCCAATGGCGCGCGGCCTTGGACCAGGAGCCGTGCTCGACCGCATCTTCGAGCGCCATGGGAATGAGCAAGGCGAGCCCGAAGACGAAGCTCGCATGAATGTTGGCCCACACCACCATGAGCGGCAGCAGCCACAAGGGCGGGCGCCGGACAGCTTCCGCCGCGATGATGAGCTCGGCCGCCCAGATCTCGAGCAGCGGCCAGGCCAGAAGATGAGGCCGCACCAGGAACGTGCCCGTCATGCAGCAGATCGACAGAATGACGGTGACGGTGAGGGCGAGACCGCCCAGCCATCGCGACAGGTGGCGGGCGAGCGACCAAGCCGCGAATCCCGCGACGATCGCGAACAGCAGGACCAGGCCGTTCCATCCCGCAACGATGTAGGTGAGCGCCATGGCCACTTCGGCCAGCCATTCATGCGTCAACCAGGGATGGCCGGCGAAGGTGTAGGAGAACGGATCGATGCGCAGGACGGCCCGGTTGTCGAGCATCCAGCGTCCGGCGGCGATGTGGGTGTAGGTGTCGCCGTCATGCAGCACCGCCGGGGCGAACAGCAGCACGGCAAAAACGGCGAGCGCCGCGGACAACGCGATGTAGCGCGGCTTCAGAAACTTTTCTGCGAAGTTCAAGGAACCGTCCCGCGGCAAGGCGGGGTCCTGCCTACGCGCGGGAGCGCCCAGAATCAAGAATCCTCCGACGTCGGGACAAAGGCGAGGGACGCTCCGTTGAGGCAGTAACGCAGCCCGCGCGGTTTGGGGCCGTCGGGAAACACGTGTCCCAGATGGCCGCCGCAATTGCGGCAGTGAACTTCGGTGCGCGCCATGAAATGGCTCTTGTCGACCGAGGTCCCCAGCGCGTTTCGCCGCGGATGGGTGAAGCTGGGCCAACCCGATCCGCTGTCGTACTTGGTGGCGGAATCGAACAGCAGCGCCCCGCAGCCGGCACAGCGATAGACTCCGTCACGATGCTCTTGCAGCAGCAGGCTCGTGCCGGAGGGTTCCGTGCCGTGCTCGCGCAGGACGTGATAGCGCTCGACGCCCAGGAGTTCGCGCCATTCGTCGTTGGACTTGGCGATCGGGAACAGTGTGTCCGGCTGCTTCGCCATGCGGAACCCGTCAACCGCCCGCGTTCGCGATCGCCTGCCGCAGCGTCGCCGTCAGGCGGCCCCTGTTGGAGTACTTCCAGTTCCCCCCGTACCCGACATCGTCGATTCGCCAGCCCTGCGCCGTCATGACGAGATACAGCATGTCGGTCCACCGCACCGGCGCATCGTGCCTGTCGTCATAAGTGAGTTCGGCCCTGCAGGTTCCCGTCCGGCCCTCGGCGCGGCAATCGGCGACGCGCACCGCCGTGGCCCCTTCGTACATCGAGGTGAAGAGATCGCCGTCGACGATCGGTGGCGCGAACTTGTTGTCCTTTTGGAAGCGGGCCTGCGCTGCCGCGGCCTGGTCGAGCAGCCCGTTGAGTTCCGCCGACAGATATGGGGCGTAGCGGGCCCGCTGCCCCTTGTCGGGAATGCCGTCGGACGGCTGCGACGCCGTATAGGCGCCGTAGAACCCCTGGGCGACGTCCATCATCGAGGGGCCGGCGGCCGCGGTAGGAGCCAGAATCAGGGCCGCGATCAGCCAGGCGATCGTCTTCACGGGCGCGCCTTCAGAAGATCACGGATCTCGCGCAGCAGGACGACATCTTCTGGCGGCGGCGGTGGCGCCGCCGGGGCCGCTTTGGGGGCGAACAGCGTGTTGATCCAGCGCACGAACAGAAAGAGGACGAAGGCCACGATCAGGAAACTGATCGCGGCATTGAGGAACTGGCCGTAATTGATGGTGACGGCCCCCGCCTTCGCGGCATCGGCCAGCGTCGCGTAGTTGCCCCCCTTCAGCACGAAGAACAGGTTGCTGAAATCCAGGCCCCCGGTGACCAGCCCCAAAGGCGGGGTGATGATGTCCTTGACCAGGGAATTCACGACACTGGTGAAGGCGGCGCCGATGATCACACCGATGGCGAGATCGATGACATTGCCGCGCAAGGCGAACTTCTTGAATTCGTTGAACATCGTGCTCTTCCGGGGTGGTCGCCGCGGGCCGCGGCCCTGTTCGGCCTGAGCGGGCAGTATCTTCGGGGCGGGCAGCCTTATCAACGCCCCGCCGGACGATGCCGGCCCAGCCAGGGGTCGTGAAGGGCCGGAAAGCGTCCCCCGCGACGCGCGAATTCGATGTGGGGAAGCGAGGTTCGGTTCGCAAAAGACCGCGCCCGCTTGCAAGAGACGGCTCCTTCCGTATAAGACGCGCCTTCTTTCGGGCCGACCGGCGTACAGGGCATGCCGTGGCGACCCTCGAAGGCAACCGGGACCCACGTCCCCAGGAGACCCAAATGCCCAAACTCAAGACCAAGTCGGGCGCCAAGAAGCGCTTCAAGCTCACGGCCAAAGGCAAGGTCAAGCACGGCCAGGCCGGCAAGCGCCACCACCTGATCCGCCACACCAACGACCAGATCCGCGACCTGCGCGGCACCTCGGTGCTGTCGGATTCGGAAACCCAGCGCATCAAGCGCTGGATGCCATACGCGTAAGGAGGCCACAGCATGTCCCGCGCCCCCCGCGCCGTCCCCAGCCACGCCCGCCGCAAGCGCGTCTTCAAGGCCGCCAAAGGCTTCTACGGCCGCCGCAAGAACACCATCACGGTGGCCAATGCCGCCGTCGACCGGTCGATGCAGCACAACTATATCGGCCGCAAGCTCAAGAAGCGCAATTTCCGCGCCTTGTGGATCCAGCGCATCAACGCTGCCTGCCGTGAACACGGCCTCACCTACAGCCGATTTATCAGCGGGCTTCTCAAGGCCGGGATCGCCATCGACCGCAAGGTGCTGGCCGATCTCGCCGTCAAGGAGCCCGCGGCCTTCAAGGCTCTGGTGGATCAGGTAGGCGTCGAAGCCTAAGTCGAAGAGACCTCATCGGAGCCGCCGGGGCCTTGGCAGACGTCGAGGTCCGTGATTCAAGCGGTTTCAGAGGTTTCCCATGACTGACATTGCGATTTTGGAGCGGCAGATTCTCGACGCGGTGACCGCCGCAGGCGACGAGGCCGCGCTCGATGCCGTGCGCGTCTCCGCGCTCGGCAAGAAGGGCACCGTCAGCGAGCTGTTGAAGTCGCTGGGCGCCATGACGCCCGACGAACGCAAGGCCAACGGCCCCGCCTTCAATTCGCTGCGCGACCGCGTGGTCGCGGCAGTCGCCGCGCGCAAGACAGCGCTGGAAGATGCCGCGCTCGACGCCCGCCTGGTCTCCGAGAAGGTCGATGTCACCCTGCCCGTGCGCCCCGAGCCGCAAGGCAGCATCCACCCGGTGTCGCAGGTGCTGGAGGAAGTGATCGCCATCTTCGCCGATCTGGGCTTTTCGGTCGCCGAAGGCCCTGACGTCGAATACGACGACTACAACTTCACCAGGCTCAACATTCCGCCCGATCATCCGGCGCGGCAGATGCACGACACATTCTATGTCGCCAAGCAGGCCGACGGTTCGCGCCATGTGCTGCGCACCCATACGTCGCCGGTGCAGGTACGCACCATGCTGAAGCAGAAGCCGCCGATCCGCATCATCTCGCCGGGGCGCACCTATCGCGTCGATTCCGACGCCACCCATTCGCCGATGTTCCACCAGTTCGAAGGCCTGGTGATCGACGAGGTCACGCATCTGGGCCACCTGAAGTGGACGCTCGAGGAATTCTGCAAGGCCTTCTTCGAAGTCGACGCGGTCGAGATGCGGGCGCGGCCGAGCTTCTTCCCGTTCACCGAGCCGAGCGTGGAATGGGACTTGCGCTGCGACCGTTCGGGCGGGCAGATCAAGTTCGGCACCGGCCATGACTGGCTGGAGCTGGCAGGCTCGGGCATGGTCAACCCGCGCGTGCTGGAGAACTGCGGCATCGATCCCGCCAGGTATCAGGGCTACGCCTTCGGCGGCGGCATCGACCGGCTCGCCATGCTGAAATACGGCATCCCCGACATCCGCTCGTTCTTCGAATCCGATCTCAGATGGTTGCGCCATTACGGCTTCGCGGCACTCGACATCCCGACATTGGACGGAGGGTTGAGCCGATGAAATTCTCGCTCTCCTGGCTCAAGGACCATCTGGAGACCGATGCCGCTGCGGCGACCATCGCCGACAAGCTGACGGCCATCGGCCTGGAAGTGGAATCGGTGGAGGACGCCGGCGCGCGGCTGAAGGAATTCGTGGTCGGCTATGTCGTGCTGGCGGAGAAGCATCCCAATGCCGACCGGCTGCGGCGCTGCCTGGTCGATATCGGCAAGGGCGAGCCCATCCAGGTGGTGTGCGGCGCACCCAATGCCCGCACCGGCATGAAGGGCGTCTTCGCGCGCGCCGGCGTGGTGATTCCGGTCAGCGGCGAGGTGCTGAAGGTCGGCACCATCCGCGGCGTCGAATCCCACGGCATGCTGTGCTCGGGGCGCGAGCTGATGCTCTCCGACGATCACGACGGCATCATCGAACTGCCCGAAGACGCCGAGGTCGGCGAACCGGCGGCGCATGCGCTCGGCCTCAACGACGCGGTGATCGACGTCGCCATCACGCCCAACCGCGGCGACTGCACCAGCGTCTGGGGCATCGCGCGCGATCTGGCGGCGGCGGGTCTCGGCAAATTGAAGACGCCGTCCGTCGAACCGGTCGCGGGTCGCTATCCCTGCCCCAAGACCATCACCCTCGAATTCCCGCCTGAGGCCATCTCGGCCTGTTTGATGTTCGCGGGACGCCTGGTGCGCGGGGTGAAGAACGGCCCGTCGCCGCAATGGGTGCAGGACCGCCTGAAAGCCATCGGGCTCAGGCCCATCTCGGCGCTGGTCGACGTCACCAATCTCATCAGTTACGACCGCGGCCGCCCCTTGCACGTGTTCGACGCCGACAAGCTGAAGGGCAACATGAAGGCGCGCCTCGCCAGGGACGGCGAGCAACTCCTGGCGCTCGACGGGCGGACCTACACGCTCGATTCCGAGATGTGCGTCATCGCCGACGAAGCCGCGGCCCACAGCATCGCGGGCGTGATGGGCGGCGAGGACACCGGCTGCACCGCGGCGACCGTCAACGTCTTCATCGAATCGGCCCTGTTCGACGCCGTGCGCACCGCCGCCACCGGCCGCAAGCTGCAGCTGATGAGCGACGCGCGCTACCGCTTCGAGCGCGGCGTCGATCCGCAATTCGTCGTGCCGGGACTGGAGCTCGCCACCCGGCTCATCCTCGACTGGTGCGGCGGCGAACCCTCCGAGATCGTCGTGGCGGGCGGCGTTCCCGACCGGCGGCGCGCCATCGCGTTCTCGCCCGAGACCGTGCGGCGCCTGGGCGGGCTCGATGTTCCCGATCCCGAGATCATTCGCATACTGACGAAACTCGGCTTCGCGGTTTCCGGCGAGGCGCCCCATCAGGTCACCGCGCCCTCGTGGCGCAGCGACATCGACGGCCCGGCCGACCTGGTCGAGGAAGTCGTGCGCATCTACGGCCTCGAACATGTGCCGTCGGTGCCGATGACGCGGCCCAACGCCATTGCGCGCCCCGTCCTGACGCCGGCGCAGAAGCGCACGCGCCTGGTGCGCCGCGCGCTGGCGGTGCGCGGCTTCAACGAGACGATCTCCTTCAGCTTCATTCCGCGCGCCACCGCCGCGTTGTTCGGCGGCGGCGACGAGGCACGCCAGCTCGAGAATCCCATCGCGGCGGACCTCGACGCCCTGCGCCCTTCGCTGCTGCCCTCGCTCCTGGCGGCGGCGGCCAAGAACCAGGCGCGCGGCTTCGCCGATCAGATGCTGTTCGAGACCGGCGCCGCCTTCCAGAGCGGCATGCCCGGTGCGCAGCAGACGGCGGCGGCGGGACTGCGCCTCGGCAACGGCGTGCGCAGCTGGACGAAAGCCACCCATCCTGCCGACGTGTTCGACGCCAAGGCCGACATGCTGGCGCTGCTCGAAGCGGCCATGGGCGCGCCGATGACCGCGCCGATCAAGGCCGGTGCGCCCGCCTGGTACCATCCCGGACGCTCGGGCACCCTGGCGCTGGGCAAGACCGTGCTCGCCGTGTTCGGGGAGATCCATCCCAAGGTGCTGGCGCATTTCGACATGAAAGGCCCGGCGGCGGCCTTCGAGGTCGTTCTCGAGGCCATCCCGGAATCGAAGTCGAAGGGCAAGTCGGCGTTCTCGCCTTCGCCCTACCAGGCGGTGGAACGCGATTTCGCCTTCGTGGTCGACGCGAAGGTAACGGCGGACGAAGTGGTGCGGGCGGTCAAATCGGCCGAGCGCGCGCTGATCGAGGCCGTATCGGTGTTCGATCTCTACGAAGGCAAAGGCGTCCCCGAAGGCAGGAAATCGCTCGCCGTGTCGGTGCGCCTGCAGCCGCGCGAGGGAACCCTGACCGACGCGGAAATCGAGGCCGCGGCGCAGAAAATCGTCTCGGCGGCCGCCAAGGCGACTGGCG
Source organism: Alphaproteobacteria bacterium (assembly GCA_028871345.1). Classification (GTDB taxonomy): domain Bacteria; phylum Pseudomonadota; class Alphaproteobacteria; order Micropepsales; family Micropepsaceae; genus Rhizomicrobium. Next base: position 28,854 of record JAGWNK010000008.1, read on the forward strand.
CGGTGCTGCGCTCCTGATGTCATAATGGCGCCACCGGCGACCCGGATGCTGGGCGTCGCAGGAGGGCGACATGATCAGGAAGTTCGACGTCGTCATTGTGGGCGGCAGCTTCGCCGGACTGGCCTGCGCGCGCACGGCCGCGCTGCGCGGGCTCAAGGTCGCGGTGATCGACGCCAAGGCGGAACCGGGCGCGCGGGTCTGCACCACCGGCATCATCGTCAAGGAAGCCTGTGACGATTTCGACTTGCCTGCGACGCTGATGCGCAAGGTGCGCGGCGTGCGCCTCTACGCCCCTGACGACCGCGCGCTCGACTTGCACGCGCCGGGATATTTCTTCCAGTCGACCGATACGCCGGGGCTGATGCGCTGGCTGGCCGGCGAGGCCGAGCGGGCCGGGGCGGAACTTCTCTACGGCCGCAGCTACGAAGGCGCCTTGGAGCACGAACGCGGCGTGGCGCTGCCCTCGCTGGGCCTGCACGCCGGATTCCTGGTCGGCGCCGACGGCGCCCGCTCGCGCGTGGCGGAGCATTTCGGCCTCGGCCGCAACCGGCGCTTCCTGGCGGGTCTCGAGATCGAATGCGAGCCGCTGGAGATCGACGGGCGCTTCCTGCACTGCTTCGCCGACTCCAAGATCGCACCCGGTTACATCGCCTGGGCGGTGCCGGGCGTCGGCCTGACGCAGATCGGCGTGGCGGCGCGCCGTCCGGCCAAGCCCGATCTGGGCGGATTGCTGCGTCGTCTCAAGGCCATCTGCGACGTGCGCGAAATCCGCGTGGTATCGCGGCGCAGCGGCCTCATTCCCACGGGCGGCGTCGTCGGACCCTTGGGAGGCAGGCGCGTCATGCTGATCGGCGATGCGGCGGGAACCGTGTCGCCGGTGACCGGCGGCGGCATCCACACTGCGCTGCGTTTCGGGCGGCGCGCGGCGCAGCTCATCTCCGACTATCTGCGCGACCGCGGTCCGCAACCGGCCAGCGTCTTCGCCCGGGAAGTGCCGCGCTTTCGCATGAAGCTGGCGATGCGCACGCTGCTCGACCTCGCCCCGCCCAACGTGCTGATCAATGCGGCGCTGATGACCCGGCCGATGCGCAGCCTGGCGCAGCGGCTTTATTTCCACAGCCGCGGCGGCGACCCCGCCGCCTTCGAGGCCTGGAAACAAGCCTTCGAGCGCGACGAACTGGAAAGCCCGGCGCTGCCGTCCACCAAGCTTCACCTCGTCTGATCATGGCAATTCTTGAGACTGCAAACACGCCGCAGGCGATGCCTGGGGTCATCGACGTGCCCGTGAACATCGCCCCGACCGGGAGAGGAATCCGACCAGGCGGGTTGCCGATGCCGGCTTCTCATTATATCGTATGACGATGTCGAAATCCGATACTGTAAAGACCTTCGGCACCCGCTCCGCCCTCGCCTTCATCGTGTCCTTCGGCATCGTCAGCCTGTTCGCCGACATGGCGTATGAAGGCATGCGCGGCATCTCCGGACCTTATCTGGCGCTGCTGGGGGCCAGCGGCGCCGCCGTCGGCATCATCGCGGGAACGGGCGAGCTTGCGGGCTATCTGTTGCGCCTGGGCTCGGCGCGCATCGTGGAACGCACCCGCGCCTACTGGCTCATCGCGCTCCTCGGCTATGTCGTGCAGATGGCGGCGGTGCCGCTTTTGGCGCTGGCCGGCAACTGGTGGATGGCGGCGGTGCTGATCGTCTTCGAGCGGGCCGGCAAGGCGCTGCGCAATCCCGCCGCCAACACCATGATGTCGCGCGCCGGCGAGCATATCGGCCAGGGCTGGGCCTTCGGCCTGCATGAAGCGCTCGACCAGACAGGCGCCATGGTGGGTCCGCTGATCGCGGCGCTTGTGTTGGCCGAGCACCACCAATACCGCGAGGCGCTGTTGTGGCTGGGCGTTCCCGCCGCCCTGACGATCCTGTGCGTCCTTGTCACCGCCGTGCGCTTTCCCTATGCCGGCCATGTCAAGCCGACCCATGTGCCCGGCGTTGCGCGGGGATTGTCGCACGCCTTCTGGCTCTACACCGCGAGCGCTTCGCTGTTCGCCTTCGGCTTCGCCGATTATTCGCTCGCCGCCTATCACTTCGCCAAAGCCGACATCGTCGGCGCCCCCGTCATCCCGATCCTCTACGCCGCCGCCATGGGATCGGCGGGCGCCGGTTCGCTGCTGTTCGGCCGCTGGTTCGACCGGCGCGGCTTGGCGGTGCTGTTCCCCGGCATCGTGCTGGCGGCCTGCGCCCCGCCGCTGATGTTCCTCGGCGGGACCGCCGTCGCCATCGCCGGAACCGTGCTTTGGGGCGTGGCGCTGGGGGTGCAGGATGCCATCATGTCGGCGGCGATCGCCCGGCTTGTCCCCGAACAGCTGCGCGCTCGAGCCTACGGCGTTTTTCCCGCCGTTTACGGCGTCGCCTGGTTCCTGGGCAGCGCGTTGTTGGGCGAACTGTACGATCATTCGCTGGTGGCGGTGGCCGCGGTCGCGGCGGGGGCGCAGCTCCTGGCGCTTTATCCGCTGCGGCTCGCCATGCGGCGTCAGAACGCCAGCCAGTAGGTCAGGACCGGATTCTGCCGTCCGCCGACGAAGCATTCCGCATCAAGATGGTGGTAGCGGATCAGGGCGAGCAGAGCTTCCGCATCGGACTCGCCTTCAAAGCTCGCGATCCACTGCACGCCGTCGACGATCGTCCAGTGCCGGGCCACCGGCGACAGATGCGTCGTGACGGTGTTGAACAACAGGCAATCGGCGCCGCCCATGCGTCCCCGGGGAAACGCATCGGCCCTTTTCCAGTAGACCGCCCGGCCGACGCGGCACTGGCGGTCGAAACGGTAATGACGCAGCACGTCCTGCGCCCGCAGCGCGGTCTGCTCGTCGCCCCCCGCCTCCGCCAGAAGGCGGTTGCCGGCCGTGATCTTCCAGGCGGCGCCCGCTGCGACGGCTTTGACCTCGCGCGGGTCGAAAGGCTCGCACGCCTCCTTTGGCGCCGGCGAGGTGCCGCTGCGCGCCCCGCCGCCCCAGCCGGTCGCCAGCGCTCCGGGGCGTTCCCAGTTCTGGCCCAGGGGCCCGGCCCAGGAGGTGCGCTCCAGCGTGCCGGACGCGGCAAAATCGTTCTTGCCCACGCCGTCCTCGTAGTCGGTGAAAACCTCGAAGGCCATGCGGTCGGGACTCAGCTTGCGGAAGATCATCTGGCGGCGCGCGAATCCCGCGTTGATCACTGCCACGATGGTGTCCACCGCCTCCGATTTCGGCCCGGTCGTATAGCCCTTGCCGTCGACCTGGCCCCAGTTGCACTCGATGGGATGGCAGTCGCCGAACACCCGCACGCTGACGGTGGTGCCGCCCGCCGGACTGATCAGGACATGGGTGATGCCGCTGGGATCGTGGCCGCTGTTCTCCCAGTTGCCGCTGAAATCCTCGACGGCTGCAGGGGCCGACGACGCCGCTAGGGCCAGCGCGGCCAGGGCCGCAGCGGCCCAGGTCAACCTAGCCATTTCCGCCCCCCGCTTCATCCTGCGGAGAACATTACGCTTTTGCCCGGCGGCGGGACAGGGTGGACGCGCCTCTTCCCCGCCGCTATATGCCGCCCCTCCGCTGCGTGGCGCCCATGCCGCCGGGCGGCCTGGAACACCGAATGACCGAGCTTTCGCGGATCCGAAATTTTTCCATCGTGGCGCACATCGACCACGGCAAGTCGACGCTGGCAGACCGGCTCATTCAGGCCACGGGCGGACTGACCAGCCGCGAGATGAAGGACCAGGTGCTCGATTCCATGGAGATCGAGCGCGAGCGCGGCATCACCATCAAGGCCCAGACCGTGCGCCTGGAATACAAGGCCGCGGACGGCGAGACCTATATCCTCAACCTGATGGACACACCGGGCCATGTCGACTTCGCCTATGAAGTCTCGCGCTGCCTGGCCGCCTGCGAAGGCGCGCTCTTGGTGGTGGACGCGTCGCAAGGTGTCGAGGCCCAGACACTGGCCAATGTCTACCAGGCGATCGATGCCGGCCTCGAGATCGTGCCCGTGCTCAACAAGGTCGATCTGCCGGCCGCCGAGCCCGACCGCATCCGCCAGCAGATCGAGGACGTCATCGGGCTGGACGCCTCCGACGCCATCCCGATCTCGGCCAAGACCGGCCTCAACATCGATGCCGTGCTGGAAGCGGTGGTAACGCGGTTGCCGGCGCCGAAAGGAGACGCAACGGCCCCGCTCAAGGCGCTTCTGATCGATTCCTGGTACGACGCCTATCTCGGCGTCGTGGTCTTGGTGCGCATCATCGACGGCGAGCTCAGGAAGGGCCAGAAGATCCGCATGATGGCCTCGGGCGCCGCCTATCAGGTGGAGCGCGCCGGATTCTTCACGCCCAAGCAGGTGCTGATCGACAGCCTCGGCCCCGGCGAGGTCGGCTTCATCACCGCCGCCATCAAGGAAGTGGCCGACACCCATGTCGGCGACACCATCACCGACGACCGCAAGCCCGCCGACGAGGCCCTGCCCGGCTTCAAGCCGGCGCAGCAGGTGGTGTTCTGCGGCCTGTTCCCGGTCGATGCCGCGCGCTTCGAAGATCTGCGCAACGCGCTCGCCAAGCTGCATCTCAACGATGCGAGCTTCACCTATGAAATGGAAACCTCGGCGGCGCTGGGCTTCGGGTTTCGCTGCGGCTTTCTGGGACTGCTCCATCTGGAGATCATCGAGGAGCGCTTGCAGCGCGAATTCGATCTCGACCTGATCGCCACCGCTCCCTCGGTGATCTATCGCATCCATCTGACCGACGGCACCATGCTCGAACTGCACAATCCCGCCGACATGCCCGAGGTCACCAAGATCGAAAAGATCGAAGAGCCGTGGATCCGCGCCACCATCTTCGTGCCGGACGAATATCTGGGCTCGGTGCTGAAGCTGTGCCAGGACCGCCGCGGCGAGCAGATCGAGCTGACCTATGCCGGCAGCCGCGCCATGGTGGTCTACCGCCTGCCGCTCAACGAGGTGGTGTTCGATTTCTACGACCGGCTGAAGTCGGTCAGCCGCGGCTATGCCAGTTTCGACTACCATCTGGAAGGCTATCACGAGGGTGATCTCGTCAAGATGAGCATCCTGGTCAACGAAGAGCCGGTGGATGCGCTCTCGATGATCGTCAATCGCCAGCGCTCGGAAACCCGCGGCCGCGCCATGTGCGAGAAGCTGAAGGAGCTGATCCCGCGCCATCTCTTCAAGATTCCGATCCAGGCGGCGATCGGCGGCAAGGTCATCGCCCGCGAAACCATCTCGGCCCTGCGCAAGGACGTCACCGCCAAGTGCTATGGCGGCGACGTCACCCGCAAGCGCAAGCTCCTCGACAAGCAGAAAGAGGGCAAGAAGAAGATGCGCCAGTTCGGCAAGGTCGACATCCCTCAGGAAGCCTTCATCGCCGCGCTGAAGATGGACCAGGATTGAACGGTGGCGCGCCGCGCTTATGCTGGGGCCATGTTGCGTCAGGTTCCGGATTCGATGGTCAAGGCCGTAGTCGCGAAAATCGACGCGCGGCTGCGCGCCATCGAGGCCGAACATCGCGTCGTCATTCCGCTTGCCGTCGAAAGCGGAAGCCGGGCCTGGGGATTTCCGTCGCCGGACAGCGATTACGATTGCCGCTTCCTATACGTGCGCCATGTCGATGATTACCTTTCGCTGTTCGTCAGGCGGGACGTCATCGAAACGCCGCTCGACGGCGGGCTGGACGTGAACGGCTGGGATCTTGCCAAGGCGCTCAAGCTGCTGCTGAAGGGCAATGCTGTCGTCATCGAGTGGCTGACCTCGCCCATCGTCTATTGCGGCCGGCCATGGTTTCGCGACGAGTTCCTGGCGCTGGCGCGGCGCGTGGCGGATCGCGAACTTGTCGCGCGCCATTACCTGCATCTGGGCGAGCGGCAGCGCCATGCCTATTTCGCCGACGACAAGCTGTTCCAGCTGAAGAAGTTGTTCTATGCCCTGCGACCGGCGGCGGCCCTTCGTTGGCTGCGCCTGCATCCCGGCGAAGCCGTCGCGCCCATGCATTTTCCGACTTTGCTTGCCGGATGCGGCGCGCCCGACGAAGTCGCAGCCGTGGTTCAGGACCTCATCGCAAGGAAGGCGGTCACGCGCGAACTGGGCCAGGGCAAGTTGCCGGCTTGCGTTGCGGCATTCATCGATTCGGAATTTGAGACATCCCGCCGCCTGTTTGATGGCGGATCGCGTCCGTCGACGCCTGCCGCGCGGAACGAGGCGCAGCGCTTCTTTCGCGCCGCGCTTGCGCGCTGCGTCCCATCGGGGTGAACACGCCGGTCACGCCGCCTTGCGCTTCGGCAGCTTCCTGATCTGCGCGCCCTTCTCCTGCTCCGCCAGACGCAGCTCATAGAGTTTCTGCATGTTCAGCCACATTTCCGCGCTGGTGCCGAACCAATGGCCGAGCCTGAGCGCCGTATCCGCTGTGACGGCGCGCGTCTCGTTGAGGATGCCCGTGATCCGGTTGGTCGGAACGGCCGGCTGCCGGGTTAATTCCGCGGCGCTGATGTGGGCGAGTTCGAGTTCTTCGCGCAGGATTTCTCCGGGATGGATAGGGGTACGCGCCATGGTTCACCTCAATGATAATCGACAATCTCGACCCTGCTCGGGCCGGGAGCACCTTGTTCCCATCGAAAGCACAACCGCCATGTTGATCCGGAGGCTCCATAGGCCTTTGCGGTCTCCGCTCAACTTCTCCAGCTTGTTATCGCGAAGCGCCGCCAACTCGGCGAGGCTCGTAGCCGTTTCCAATCGGAAGAGCCGATTGTCGGCTTGATGCCTCAAACGCCCTGACACGTTCGCCATGCGCGAAACGCCCGGTCCCTGCGTCCGCGTAGCCCAGGATCATGGCAGCGCACCCGCTACTGCGCGTTACGTCAAGCGTAACGATGGCGACGCGAGGATGCGCCCCCTGCACCTGCATGCAACCCGATCGTGGACCCTGATTCCTGGAGGCGCCCTGCGCAAGACCGCCGCTTTGGTGTATTCTCTCTCCGCGGGAAGAGGGGAAATTCCATGGAAGCACTGGAGTCGTCGGGGCGTCGCATCTTCCTGGCGCGGCTGATGGTCGGTTTGCTGCAGGGCCTGGCGCTCTACGGCCTCTACTATGCGTTCGAGAACAAGGCCTGGCCGGCGACCGCCCCGCAGGTCTTCGCGCCGATGGCGCTGGTGGCGCTCTATGTGCCGCTCCTGGTGCTGCAGGCGTTGGGCAATCTGCGCCTGCGCACACTCCTGGTCTGGACCGCCGTCGCCATAGCGGTCGCGGCGGGCTTTGCCTGGTACGACATCTGGCACGGCTGGCCGGATGCCAACGCTGAGCCCTCGGGCCAGGTGGTGGTCTTCACCGCCGTGTTTCTTTTCGTCTGCCACGCGCTGATCTCGTGCATCGCCCACGACAGGAAGCTCGTGCCCGACTATTGCACGCTTTTCGACGTCGCCTGGAAGCAGGGCGTGCAGCTCGCCATCGCGGGCTGCTTCGTCGGCGCCTTCTGGATCGTCTTGTGGCTGGGCGTCGGCCTGTTCGAGCTTATCAAGCTGCATTTCTTCCGCGACTTCATCAATCACGCCTGGTTCGCGATCCCCGTGACCGCCATGGCGGCGGCAGTGTCGATCCACATCACCGATCTGCGCGCCAATCTGGTGCGCGGCGTGCGCACCCTGGCGCTGATGCTGCTCAGCTGGCTCCTGCCGATCATCGCGCTGATCGCCTTCATGTTCCTCATCGCCCTCGTCTTCACCGGCCTCAAGCCGCTGTGGGAGACGCGCACGGCGACTGCGCTTCTGCTGGTGGCTGCCGCGCTGCTGGTGATCCTGATCAATGCCGCCTACCAGGACGGCGACCCCGAGCGCCGGCCGCATCATGTGCTGCGCGTGGCCGGCACGCTGGCCTCGATCGAGCTCGCCTTCGTCGTCGCCATCGCCGCCTATGCTTTGGGGCTGCGCGTCGACCAGTACGGCTGGACGGTGGACCGCATCGACACCGCCGCCGTGACGCTGATCGCGGTGTGCTTCGCGGTCGGCTATTTCATCGCCGCGCTGCTGCCGAGCCCGTGGCTGAAGCTGATCGAGACCTGGAATTTCCTCACCACCATCCTGGGCCTCGTTGTGCTGTTCGCGCTCTTCACGCCCATCGCCGATCCGCTGCGCATCTCGGTGAACGATCAGATGGCGCGGCTGGAAGCGGGGAAGGTAAAGCCGGAGAAGTTCGATTTTTGGTATTTGCGATGGGAAGGCGGCCGGTTCGGTCAAAGCGCTCTACACGAACTCAGTAATTCTGGTGACAAAAACATAGCGTCCCGCGCACTGGACACGTTGAACGATCGTGGCCTCCGTGGCCTATATGCTGGATTTCTACCCAAAAAGCATGGAGCCAAGGATATCGGGGCCGCAGTTACGGTGCATCCCTTGGGCAGGTCATTGCCAGCCACTTTCGTGGGGCAGAATTGGTTCACAATGACGCCGTTCGACATCGGGATACTGGGCGAGTGTATTTCGGCTGGTTCTGGCGATTCGTGCGATGCGGTTCTTTCAGACCTCAACGGTGACGGATCGCAGGAAATCATCTTGATCTACACTCGTGGCAAAGCGAGTTGGTCAGCCACGATTTATCATTGGAATGGCAAAGACTGGCAGGCTGCAGGCAGGATCGATGGAAACCATTGCATGAAACAGCGTGATCTACTCTTAGCGGGCCAATTTAAAGCTGCTCCTCCCCAAGACCCGATCGCGGACCTCCAGATCGGATCTGATCGCGTGTCGCCTCAACCCAGCTTCACATCCATGGACACGTGCGGCGGAAAAGATGTTGAGCAGGCAGGCCCGTAGTACAGCAAGTCGGGTTGGCCGCGCAGACCATTTGCGCTAATCAGGCGCCATGTCCCTTGTTGCCCTGATCGATTATGGCTCCGGAAACCTGCGCTCGGCCGAAAAGGCTTTGATGCGGGCGGCCTCAGAGCGTGGGCTCTCCAAGCAAATCGTCGTCACCGCCGATCGGGCCGTCGCCGCCAAGGCCGAACGCATCGTGCTGCCGGGTGTGGGGGCCTTTGCCGACTGCATGAGCGGGTTGCAGGCGCTGCCCGGCATGGTGGAAGCGCTGCGGGAGGCGGTGCTGGATCGGGGTGTGCCGTTCCTCGGCATCTGCGTCGGCATGCAGCTTTTGGCCGGCGTCGGTCGCGAATTCGGCGACCATGCTGGGCTGGGATGGATTGCGGGCGAAGTCGTGAAGCTCGCCCCCACCGACCCGTCGCTCAAGATCCCGCATATGGGCTGGAACGAGCTCGCCATCGCCCGCCCTCACCCGCTGTTCGCCGGACTGGGCCCGGGCGCGCACGCCTATTTCGTGCATTCCTATGTCATCCGGCCCGCGGCGGCGGAGCACGTTCTCGCCACCACGGACTACGGCGGACCATTCGCGGCCGCGGTCGGACGCGATAACATCGCCGGCACGCAATTCCATCCCGAGAAGAGCCAGGCCGCCGGCCTCACCCTGCTCGGCAATTTTCTGGAGTGGACGCCGTGATCCTCTTCCCCGCCATCGATCTGAAGGACGGACGCTGCGTGCGCCTCAAGCGCGGGGCGATGGACAGCGCCACGGTCTTCAATGACGATCCCGCGGCCCAGGCCGGTGCCTTTGCCGATGCCGGGTTCCGGTGGCTGCACTGCGTCGATCTCAACGGCGCCTTCGCCGGCCGCTCGGTCAACGCCGACGCCATCAAGGCCATCCGCGCCGCGGTCGATCTGCCGATTCAGCTGGGCGGCGGCCTGCGCGACATGAAGGGCATCGAATTCTGGCTCGAGGCCGGGATCAACCGGGTCATCCTGGGTACGGTGGCGCTGACCGATCCCAAGCTGGTCAAGGAAGCGGCGCGCGCCTTCCCCGGCCGGATCGTGGTGGGCGCCGACGCCAGGCACGGGCGCATCGCGACGCGCGGTTGGGCCGACACCACCGATCTGACGCCGGCCGAGCTGGGCGAGCATTTCGAAGGCGCGGGCGTCGCCGCCATCCTGTTCACCGACGTCGATCGCGACGGCCTGCTGGAAGGCGTCAATGTACGCGCCACCGTGGCCCTGGCCCGCGCGGTCAGCATTCCGGTCATCGCTTCTGGCGGGGTGTCGGGGATGGCCGATATCGAAGCCCTGGTCGCAGCCAGGGAGCCCAACATCGAAGGCGTGGTGATCGGCCGGGCGCTGTACGACGGGCGCATCGACGCCGAGGCGGCGCTGGCGACGGCAGGGTGACGGCGCCTTCAGCCCCTCAAAGCGCGAGGATATACGACGGCGCCCCGCCGCGCAGATTTGGCTTGATATTTCAGGATGTTCGACCGAGTTATACTCAGCGCTTCAGTTTGCTGATAAGCCCGTCGAGCTGTTCCAGGGTCTTGTAGGAGATGCGGACCTCGCCGCCCTTATCCCCTTTGTGTGAGATCTGAACTTTGAGCCCTAACATATTGGAAAGACTATCTTCCAGGTCCCGGATGTTCGGGTCTTCCACAGGTGCCTTGTGAATCTTTGGTTTCTTGGCCGCGGAGCGGTGCTCGGCCTCGCGCACATTGAGGGCACCCTCGACGATCTCCTTGGCCCGTGCCTCGGCATCGGGCAGGCCGACCAGTGTGCGGGCATGGCCCGCGGTCAACCGGCCGTCTCGCACCATGACCTTCACGGGCTCTGGCAGCTTGAGGAGCCGCAGGGTGTTGGCGACATGGGGGCGGCTCTTGCCGACCTCGCCCGCCAGCTTCTCCTGGGTGTAGCCGAAACGGTCCATCAGCTCCTGATAGGCCGAGGCCTCTTCGATGGCGTTGAGGTCCGCGCGCTGGATGTTCTCGATGATGGCGAGTTCGAGGGCTTCGCCGTCCGACAGTTCGCGCACCAGGACCGGCACGTCGTGCAGCTTGGCCGCCTGGGCGGCGCGCCAGCGCCGCTCGCCGGCGACGATCTCGAAGGCGTCGGTTTGCCCGGCCACGGGGCGCACCAGGATCGGCTGCAGGATGCCCTTCTCCTTCACCGATTGGATCAGGTCGTTGAGATCCTCGTCGGCGAAGCGCTTGCGCGGCTGGAAACGGTTGGGGCGCAGGAATGCCGTCGGCACGGTGCGCGAGCCGCGCCCGGCGCGCGGTCCCTCCTCGCCGATTAGGGCCGAGAGTCCGCGGCCCAGGCCGCGATGACGAAGTTCGTCTGCCATGCTCGCCTCCCCGCTCATGCGGCCGCCCGCGTGCGCTCGCGCTGGATCAGCTCTCCGGCCAGTTTGATGTAGGCCTGGCTGCCGGGGCAGCGCAGATCATAGACCAGCGCCGGCAGGCCGTGGCTCGGCGCTTCGGAGATGCGCACGTTGCGCGGAATGACGGTGTTGTAGACCTTCTGCCCCATGTGGCTGCGCACGTCGGCCGCCACCTGATCCGACAATTTGTTGCGACGGTCGAACATGGTCAGCACGATGCCCTGGATTTCGAGCGACGGATTGAGGTTTGCGCGCACCAGCTCGATGGTGTTGAGGAGCTGCGTCAGTCCTTCCAGCGCAAAGAACTCGCATTGCAGCGGCACCACGACGGCATCGGCGGCCACCATGGCGTTGACGGTGAGCAGCGTCAGCGACGGCGGGCAATCGATCAGCGCATAGGAATATGGCGATGATCCGTGTGCGGAGTATTCTTCCAGCGCTTCCTTCAGTCTCTGGTTGCGCCGCTCCACGCCGATCAGCTCGAGCTCGGCGCCGGACAGATCGACCGTCGACGGCACGATGGCGAGCTTGGGAATGCGCGTCGGCTTGATGGCTTCGGCGAGCCTCGCCTGCCCCATCAGCACATCGTAGATGGAAACCTCGCGCTCGCTTCTCGGGATGCCGAGGCCGGTGGAGGCGTTGCCTTGCGGATCGATGTCAATGACCAGCGTGGGCTCGCCGACGGCCGCGAGCGCCGTGCCGAGGTTGATGGCGGTGGTGGTCTTGCCGACCCCGCCCTTCTGATTGGCGACAACCAGGACGCGTGGCCGGCGAGGTTCATGGGGCATGGACAAGATCCCGGACCTCCAGGACGACCCCGGAAGGGTGCGTCAAGCTCGGATGCTGTTGGACCTTCATCCTCCAAGATTTAGGGACCTCGGTCAATTCAGCCCCCACATTTTGCCCCTTGAGAAACAGGCAAACCGTCCTTGGCGCGGCGAGAACTTGTGCATATTCAAGGAGCTGGCGCAACGGTGCGCAAGCGCGGGCGGTGACGACGTCGAAGGGTCCCCTCGCCCGTTCGATGCGTTCGTTGCGGACGTCCACGTCGAGTTTCATGTGCCGGGCCGCGGCTTCCAGGAACTCCGCTTTTTTGCGGATCGATTCGAACAGCGTCACCCGGACCCGGCCCTCCAACAGCAAGGCCAGGACCAGGCCGGGGAACCCCGCCCCGCTGCCCAGATCCGCCAATGTCCCGGCTTCCGCCGGAACGAAGGCCGCGAGCTGGGCGCTGTCGTAGATGTGGCGGTGCCAGACCTCATCCAGCGACGCTTGTGAGACCAAATTGTGCCGGGCGTTCCAATCCGTCAGCACGCCGACATAAACTTTCAGCCGCGCCAATGTTTCACGTGAAACCGGCAGGGCCGCCGCAAACTCGCTGGGGCCGAACCCTTCAGGCCACCTTTCGGGATTTGACATGCGCGAGCACCAGGGTCAGCGCCGCCGGCGTGACGCCGTCGATGCGCGAAGCTTGTCCGAGGGTGGCCGGGCGGATCGCCCCCAGCTTTTGCGCCGCCTCGGTCGAAAGGCCGTTCACGGCGCGATAATCGATGTCGTCCGGCAGCCTCAACGCTTCATCGCGGCGGAATGCCAGGATGTCGGCCTCCTGACGGCCCAGATATCCGGCATAACGGGCGTCGATTTCGAGCTGTTCGACCACGTCGGCCCGCATCTCTGCCAGCTCCGGCCAGATCGCCGTCAACACGGCGAAGTCCACGCCCGGAAGACCGAGAAGATCGTGAGCCGACCGCCGGGTACCGTCCAAGCGGATCGCGATGCCGTGCTTCTGGGCTTCGTTGGGCGTCAGGCTGAGATGATGCATGCGGGTCCGGGCCTTTTGGAGCGCCGCGGCTTTGGCGGCAAAGGCTTCGGACCGGGGCTTGCCAACGATTCCGGCGCGCGCGAACAACGGCGTCAGGCGCTGGTCGGCATTGTCGGCCCGCAGGCTGAGACGGTATTCGGCCCGCGATGTGAACATGCGGTAAGGCTCGGAGACACCTTTGGTCACCAGGTCGTCGATCAAGACACCGATATAGGCCTCGGTGCGGTCCAGCACGACGGGGTCCTGGCCACCGGCGGCACGCGCAGCATTGAGCCCGGCCATCAGTCCTTGGGCCGCTGCCTCCTCATAGCCGGTGGTGCCATTGATCTGGCCGGCGAAATAGAGCCCCGCGACACGCTTGGTTTCCAGCGACGGCTTGAGCTCGCGCGGGTCCACGAAATCGTACTCGATGGCGTAGCCGGGCCGCAGCATGTGGACGCGTTCGAGGCCGGGAATGGTGTGGAGCAGGGCGCTTTGTACGTCCTCGGGCAAGGAGGTCGAGATGCCGTTGGGATAGATGGTGTCGTTATCCAGGCCTTCCGGTTCCAGGAAGATCTGGTGGCTGTCGCGGTGGGCGAAGCGCACCACTTTGTCCTCGATGGACGGGCAATAGCGCGGACCAAGGCTCTCGATCTGACCGGAATAGAGCGGCGCTCGGTGCAAATTGGCCGTGATCAGGGCGTGGGTGGCAGCCGTCGTCCGGGTAATGGCGCAAGCAATCTGCGGCGTTGTGATGGCCCGGGTCAGGAAAGAAAAGGCAGACGGCGGGTCGTCACCTTTCTGAACCTCCAGGCTCGCCCAATCGATAGTCTTGCCGTCGAGACGGGCCGGCGTGCCAGTCTTGAGCCGCCCCATGGCAAATCCCAGCCCATACAAGGTGTTGGAGAGGCCCATCGCGGGGGCCTCGACTCGATCACCTTCGAACCGGTGTTGGCCGGCAATGGCGCGGCCGGCAGGAATCTTCCGCTCGCCGCAATGGATCAGGCCTTTGAGAAAGGTGCCGGTGGTGAGGACCACGGCAGTAGCGGGCAGGGCGGTGCCCTCAGCTGTCCTCACGCCTGCGACCCGGCCGTCTCGCAGGATCAGGTCCTCGGCGGCGGCCTCGCCGATTTCCAAGCCTCGCGTCTCTTCGAGCGCCGCCTGCATGGCCTGCCGATAAAGCTTGCGGTCGGCCTGGGCCCGCGGTCCGCGCACGGCGGGGCCCTTGCGCTGGTTGAGCAGCCGAAACTGGATGCCGGCGGCGTCGGCCACCCGGCCCATCAGGCCATCGGCGGCGTCGATCTCGCGGACGAGGTGGCCTTTGCCCACCCCGCCGATGGCAGGGTTGCACGACATCTCGCCCAAGGTGGCGCGCTTGTGGGTGAGGAGGAGGGTTTTGGCGCCGGCGCGCGCAGAGACCGCCGCAGCTTCGCAGCCGGCATGGCCTCCTCCGATCACGATGACGTCGAACATAGCCGTTCCATAGGGGAGGGCAGGGACGGCCGCAAGCGCCGATGTTTCACGGGAAACAATCACTTCCCGATGCAGAAATCGCGGAAGATCACGTCCAGCAAGTCCTCGACGTCGACCTGGCCGGTGACCCGGCCCAAAGCCCGCAAGGCCAGGCGCAGATCTTCGGCAAACAGCTCCGGTTCGCGCGCCTCGACCGCCCGCTCCAGGGTGGCGGCAGCCTCTTCCAACGCCGCCCGGTGCCTGGCCCGGGTGATGACCACCGCTTCGCCCGGACGCTCGAGGCAGTCACGGGCCTGCGCCGTCAGGGCCGCGACCAGGGCATCCAACCCTTGGCCTGTCTTCAGCGAGATCGCTAGTCCTGAACGCCGTTCAGGCCATGGCAAATCAGCTTTGTTCCAGACTACCAAACACTGTTCATTCTTCACCATGTTTTCCGGCAAATCACGCCGCGGATCGAGCGCGCTGCCGTCCAACAGAAGCAGTACAAGATCGGCCGCCTCGGCCCGCCCCAGGGCCCGTCGCACGCCTTCCGCTTCGACGGCCTCAAACACCTGCCGCAGCCCAGCGGTATCGGCCAGGGTCACGGGATAGCCGCCAAAATCGAGGCGCACCTCGATGACGTCCCGGGTCGTGCCGGCCGTTTCCGAGACGATGGCGACGTCGCGGCCCGCAAGGGCGTTGACCAGCGAGCTCTTGCCGGCATTGGGCGGGCCCAACACGGCCACGAACAGCCCGTCGCGCACCAACTCGCCGCGCCGCCCATCCGCCAGCTGCCCCGTGATCGCCCGAAGCGTCCGGACGGTCTCGGCCCTGGTCCTTTCCAGCATATCGGCGGGCAGTTCTTCCTCGGAAAAATCAATCGCCGCCTCCGCCCAGGCCAGGGTCTGGAGCAGCGATTGCCGCCATTCTTCGATCAGACTGCCGAGTGCGCCGCCAAATTGCCGCAGGGCTTGGCGCCGTTGCGCCTCGGTCTCCGCATCCACCAGGTCGGCGATGGCTTCGGCCCGAGTCAGATCGAGCTTGCCGTTCTCCACGGCCCGGCGGGTGAATTCGCCTGGTTCCGCCAAGCGGCAACCGGGCAGGGCACGCAGCGCTGCCAGCAAGGCTTCGACGACCGCGCGCCCGCCATGGACATGCAGTTCAACCAGATCCTCGCCCGTGTAGCTCGCCGGCCCAACGAACCACAGGCACAAGGCGCGATCGATCAGGGCGCCGCCGGCCGCCAAATCCCGCAAAACCGCCCGCCGCGGCTTCGGAAGGCCTTTGTAAGTCAAAGACTTGAGTACGTCCGCCGCCTGCTTGCCGCTGACCCGGATGACCGCCACGCCGGCCCGCCCCAACCCGCTGGCCAGGGCAAAGATGGTATCTTGATGCTTCATTTCCCCGGCTTGGGATCCTTGCTCACCCGGCTCGCGGCATCCCACAGGAAGCTCTGGAACTTCTCCATGCCGCCCATCCAGGCCTTCATCATGATTTCCGGGTCGGCCTGCGCCACGCGCTTGCCCAGCTCCTCGACGATGCGGGCGTTGAGGGCCGTGACGTCGGGCAATCCCATCAGCCGGCGGGCCTCCTCCGGCGACATATCGATCTCGATGTTCAGCTTCATGCGCGACCGCCTTCCAGCTTGTGAGCGCTTATGTCCCCGCGCTAAAGGAAGCTTGGTCCAGATCGATCCTTCAACGCAACGTGCGCCCGGACCGTCAGCGCATCGTCGGAAACAACAACAATGGCCAGCAACCGCCTTGCCGAGGAAACGAGCCCCTATCTTTTGCTGCACAAGGAAAATCCGGTGCACTGGTTTGCCTGGGGCCCGGAAGCCTTCCAGGAAGCCGAAGCCACCGGCAAGCCGATCCTCTTGTCGATCGGCTACACGGCGTGCCACTGGTGCCACGTGATGAACAAGGAGAGCTTCGCCGACGCCGACACGGCGGCTCTCATGAACGACCTCTATGTCAACGTGAAGGTCGACCGCGAAGAGCGTCCCGACATTGATCAGCTCTACCAGTCCGCAGCGCAGATGATGGGCTATCAGGGCGGCTGGCCGCTCACCATGTTCCTCACGGCGCGCGGCGAGCCCTTCTTCGCCGGTGGCTATTTCCCCAACGAAGAGCGCTTCGGCCAGCCGCCGTTCAAGCGCGTGCTGGAAGACGTCTCGCGCAAATTCCGCGAACAGGGCGATGTCGTGACCAACGACGCCGCGCGCATCTCCGAGGTGCTGGGCCAGCAATGGACTCGCGATCTGCGCGGCCCCTTCGACCCGCGGCTGCTCGATGTGCTTTCGGTGCATGTCGCCCAGCGCTTCGACGTCTTCTATGGCGGCCTGACCGGCGCGCCGAAATTCCCCAACGTGCCGCTGATCGAAGTGCTGTGGCGCGGCTTTCAGCGCACCGGCGCACCCCAGTTCCCGCAGCTGGTGCAGACCACGCTCGACACCATGTGCCTGTCGGGCATCTACGACCACATCGGCGGCGGCTTCCACCGCTACACGGTCGATGAGCGCTGGCTGGTGCCGCACTTCGAGAAGATGCTGTACGACAACGCCCTGATGGTCGAGCTGCTGGCCACCATCAGCCAGCACAACCGCGCCCCGCTTTACCGCGCGCGCATCGACGAGACCGTCAACTGGGTGCTGCGCGAGATGATGGTGGGCGACGCCTTCGCCTCCGCGATCGACGCCGATGTCAACGGCGAAGAGGGCGCCTACTACATCTGGACCGAAGCCGAGATCGACGCCACGCTGATGGGCACCTTCGCCCAGCGCTTCAAGGACGTCTATCAGGTACGCGCCGAGGGCAATTTCAACGGCCGCACCATACTCATGCGCACCGGTCCCTTCCCCTATCCGCTGCCGGAAGCCGACGAGGCACTTCTCAAGCGCCAGCGCGAGCTTCTGCTGGCGGCGCGCCAGCAGACGCGCACGGCGCCGCTGCGCGACGACAAGGTGCTGGCGGATTGCAACGGCATGATGATCGCGGCGCTGACCCATGCCGGTACGGCGTTCCCCAATCCCGCCTGGGTGCAGGCCGCCGCCAAGGCCTTCGCGTTCGTCGTCAAGGCGATGGGCGAAGGTGACCGGCTGCACCATTCCTGGCGCGACGGCCGGCGCGGCCATGCGGGCTTTGCCGAAGACTACGCGCAGATGGCGCGCGCCGCGCTCGCCCTGTGGGAGGCCACCGGCGAGAAGCACTACTTGGACCACGCCAAGAAATGGGCGCTGGTCCTCAACGAGCACTTCTGGGACGGCCAGTTCGGCGGCTATTGCCAGACGCCCGACGACGGCGCCCCGCTGTTGCACCGCGTGCGCACGGTCTTCGACCAGGCCTCGATGAGCGCCAACGGCACCATGATCGGCGTGCTGACGCGCCTGGGGCTGGCCACTGGCGAGACCGGCTACCGCGAACGCGCCGGCGGCATCGTCAACGCCTTTGCCGGCCAGCTCGGCCAGTCGTTCCTCGCCATGGGAAGCTATCTCAACGGGCTGGAGACCCTCATGGCCGGCCTGCAGATCGTCATCGTCGGTCCCAAGGACAGCGCCAAGACGCACGAACTCATCTCCGCCGTCATGGGGCGCAGCCTGCCCAACCGGCTGATGATGGTCGTGGCTCCCGACGAAACGCTGCCCGAGACCCATCCCGCCTTCGGCAAGAAGATGGAGAACGGCCAGCCCACCGCCTATGTCTGCCAGCATCAGAATTGCTCGGCGCCGATCAGCAACGCGGTGACCCTCAGTCAGGTGCTGCAGTTGCCGCCACGTCCGCCGCAGAGCACGCGTCCGCAATAGCCGGACTCGCCAGGCATCGCCGCTCCCGTTAACCTGCGCGGGTCTGAGGGAGCGGCGACATGGCGGAGCAGGTCACGATCAAGGGGCCCGACGGATCGTTCGGCGGCTATTTGGCGAAACCGGCCAGCGGCCGCGGTCCGGGCATCGTCGTCATCCAGGAGATCTTCGGCGTCAACGCGGTGATGCGCAAGACGGCCGACGCCTATGCGGCCGCGGGATTCTTCGCCCTGGTGCCCGATCTCTTCTGGCGGCTCGAGCCGGGCGTCGAACTCACCGACCATACCGAAGCGGAATGGCAGAAGGCCTTCGATCTCATGAAGCGCTTCGATGCCGCCACGGGCGTCGAGGACATCCAGGCCTCGCTCGATCATCTGCGCCATCTGCCGGGGTGCACCGGCAAGGTCGGCGCCGTCGGCTACTGCCTGGGGGGACTGCTCGCCTTTCTCACCGCCACGCGCACCGATTCCGACGCCAGCGCCGGGTATTACGGAGTGAACGTGCAGGCCATGCTGGGCGAGGCGGGCGCCATCAAGAAGCCGCTCATGCTGCACATCGCCGCCAAGGACGAATACACCCCGCCCGAGGCGCGCGAGCAGATCATCGACGCGCTGGCCGGCAATCCGCTGGTGACGGTGCACGTCTATCCCGGGATGGGCCACGCCTTCGCCCGCCCCGACGGCGAGCATTACGATCGCGCCAATGCGGGTCTCGCCAACGGGCGCACCACCACCTTCTTCCGCCAGCATCTGCATTGAGGCTTGTCATTCCACCGCTGTCTTCCCCGCCAGCGGACGCACGTCCTGGACGAGGTGCACCAGCACGCGCCCCGGTTCTTCGATCTGCATCATGTGCGCCGAGTTCTCGAACCAGACGAACTTCTTCACTGGCGCGCACATCTGCGCGAACCAGTCTGCCGCCACCACCGACGGCGTGGTCTCGTCATGGCGGCGATCGACAAGGGCTCGGGATCGCAGGTGTTTCGCGCTCTCAACAAGAACTTGCCGGTCACTTGTCGGCTATGCGCTTGGCGCAATCGGCGAAATTGCGTCCTTGACTTGGCGAGCCTGGCGACCATCGTTCGGCCTTGCCCCAAAGGAAATGTGCGCGATGAAAGCCATCCGTTTCGCCAAGACCGGCGGTCCCGAAGTCCTCAGCTACGAAACCATCGCCTTGCCGCCGCCCGGCAAGGGCGAAGTCCGTGTGCGCCATACCGCCATCGGCGTGAACTTCATCGACATCTATCACCGCTCTGGACTCTACGCGGTGCCGCTGCCGTCGGGCCTGGGGCGCGAGGCTGCCGGTACGGTCGAGGCGGTGGGCGAGGAGGTTGCGACCTTCAAACCCGGCGACCGCGTCTGCTACTGCACCGGACCGATGGGCGCTTATGGCGAAGCCAACAATGTGGGCGTCGAGGCGCTGCTCAGGTTGCCCGGTTTCATCAGCGACGAGGTGGCCGCCGCGGCCTTGCTCAAAGGCATGACGGCGCAATACCTGTTGAAGCGCACCTTCGCCGTCCAGAAGGGCCAGACCGTCCTGTTTCATGCGGCGGCGGGCGGCGTCGGACTGATCGCGGTGCAGTGGGCCAGACATCTCGGCGCCCGCGTCATCGGCACGGTCGGCTCCGACGACAAGATCGAGCTCGCCAAGGCCAACGGCTGCTGGCAGGTCTTGAACCTGCGCCAGGATGACTGGGTGGCCAAGGTGCGCGAATGGACGAATGGCGAAGGCGTTCCGGTGGTCTACGATTCCGTGGGCAAGGACACCTTCGCGGGCTCGCTCGATTGCCTGGCAATCCGCGGCATGCTGGTCAGCTTCGGCAATTCCTCGGGCGCCGTGCCGACCTTCGAGCCGGCAATCCTCAGCGCCAAGGGCTCGCTGTATCTCACGCGCCCGACACTGTTCCATTATGCGCGCCCGCCCAGGGAACTGCAGGAGACGGCCGATGATCTCTTCGCGGTGATCAAGTCGGGCGCCGTCAAGATCATGGTCAATCAGCGCTTCGCGCTGGCCGAGGCCCGCGCCGCGCATGAGGCCTTGGCCTCGCGCCAGACCACGGGGGCGACGATCCTAATTCCTTGAGTTTATTGATATTATGCCGCCAGTTTACCGCCCAGCATTAAAGCTGGTAATCTAGCTGGCATGAATGACATGCGCAAAATCACGGTGGAAGTTCCAGAACAAGATCTGGAAAAAGCGCAGGCCTTCACCGGCCAAGGCGTCACTGAAACCGTTCGGGCAGGTTTGAAAAAACTCGCATCAATCAGGGCACAACAGGAATTGCGCAAACTTCGCGGGAAAGTGAAGTTCTCGATGAGCCTCGATGAGCTGCGCTACGACGACGAATGATCGCGTGTGATACAAGTTCACTTGTTGCGTATCTACAAGGCGAAGACGGACCTGACATCGACAAGCTCGATCACGCATTAGCGGCAGGTGAACTCGTTTTGCCGCCTGTTGTGGTGACAGAAATTCTCAGCGATCCTGCATCACAGAATGCACTGGCAGCCGCACTGCCGGACGTCAAAGTCCTGGATTTGCCCGATGGATTTTGGGCGCGCGCAGGGTTCTCACGGCAAACGCTCAAACAGCACGGCTTGAAATGCAAGATCGGTGACACATTGGTCGCCCAATCTTGTATCGATCACGACATATCTCTGATCGCCCGCGACGGCGATTTTCGGCACTTCGCAAAGTACTGCGGGCTGAAACTCGCTTGACCGCCACGATTTGGTGTTCTGTCGATGGGCGAAAGGCCCCGTCACATCGCAACTCGCGCTAGCTCAGCGGGCACGCCGCAAATTCCGGCAACGCTTCGGCGCGCCCCGAAAGCTGCGCCAGGAAGGGATGATCGGCTTCCGCCAGCGCGCCCGGAAGAATGAAATTGGTGAAGCGCCAGGCCACGGCCGCGGTGATGTCGGCTTGCAGCGGCCGCGCACCGAACAGCCAGCCTTCGGTTCCGGCCATATCGCGCTCCAGCAGCGCAAAGGCCTGGCGCATCTGCTGCTGAACCCGCTCGAGCCAAGGCCGGTGTTGTCTGTCCTCCGGCCGCAGCGTGGTTTCGTAATACGCCTGGATGGCCTGCTCCCAGGCCGCCAGCGCCAAGCCGAGGACACGCTGGGACCGCAAAAATCCCGCGGCACCGTGGGCGTGAGCCGGCGTTCTGCCGGCGCCAGACGCTCCAGATATTCAAGGATCAGACTTGAATCCAGCAGAACGGTTCCGTCATCCGTCACCGGAGTGGGGCCCTGACCACCGGATTGCTGGCGGCGAACGCGTCGTATTGCCGGAATACCGAGATCTGCTCGTGATCATGCGCCAGCCCCAGCAGCTTCAGGGACACCGCCACCCGCCGCCCATAGGGCGAATCCATCATTCCGATCGGACGCTTGGAAGAGCTCCGTGTCGGCAAAAGGGGCAGCGTCGCCGCTGCCCCCAGAATTGCATCGCGTCACATGGCATCAATTACGTATTCATGCTCTCGAAGAAGTCGGCATTGTTCTTCGACGAACGCAGCTTGTCGAGCAGGAACTCGATGGCGTCAATGGTGCCCATGGGCGCCAGGATGCGCCTGAGGACGTACATCTTGGCCAGCGTGCCCTTGTCGACCAACAGCTCGTCCTTGCGGGTGCCCGAGCGCAGGATGTCGATCGCCGGGAAGACGCGCTTGTCGGCCACCTTGCGGTCCAGGATGATTTCCGAGTTGCCGGTGCCCTTGAACTCTTCGAAGATCACCTCGTCCATGCGGCTGCCGGTGTCGATCAGCGCGGTGGCGATGATGGTGAGCGAGCCACCTTCCTCGATGTTGCGCGCCGCGCCGAAGAAGCGCTTCGGCCGCTGCAGGGCGTTGGCGTCGACGCCGCCGGTCAATACCTTGCCCGAGGAAGGAACCACGGTGTTGTAGGCGCGGCCCAGCCGCGTGATGGAATCGAGCAGGATGACGACGTCGCGCTTGTGCTCGACGAGGCGCTTGGCCTTCTCGATCACCATCTCGGCGACCTGCACGTGGCGGCTGGCCGGCTCGTCGAAGGTGGACGAGATCACTTCGCCCTTCACCGAGCGCTGCATGTCGGTGACTTCCTCGGGGCGCTCGTCGATCAACAGCACGATCAGATAGCACTCGGGGTGGTTGGCCGAGATGGCGCGCGCGATGTTCTGCAGGATCACCGTCTTGCCGGTGCGCGGCTGGGCGGTGATCAGGGCGCGCTGCCCCATGCCCTGCGGCGACACGATGTCGATGACGCGGCCGGTCTTGTCCTTGATGGTGGGATCCTCGATCTCCATCTTCAGCCAGCGCGTGGGATAGAGCGGCGTCAGGTTGTCGAAGTGGACCTTGTGCTTGATCTTCTCGGGATCCTCGAAATTGATCGAGGACACCTTGAGCAACGCGAAATAGCGTTCGCCGTCCTTGGGGCTGCGGATGGGGCCTTCCACCGTGTCGCCGGTGCGCAGGCCGAAGCGGCGAATCTGCGACGGGCTGACATAGATGTCGTCGGGGCCGGCGAGATAATTCGATTCCGGGGAGCGCAGGAAGCCGAAGCCGTCCTGCAGGGTTTCGAGCACGCCGGCGCCGGTGATCTCGACATTGCGGTCCGCCAGCTCCTTGAGGATGGCGAACATCATGTCCTGCTTGCGCATCGAAGAGGCGTTCTCGATCTCGAGCTCCTCGGCGAAGGAGAGCAGATCGGTGGGACTCTTGGACTTGAGATCCTGCAGCTTCATGGCCTGCAGGCCGCTTTGCACTGTCATGGAGGATTACACCTGGAACGAACGCTGATGAGGGGTTGCCCGCAAGCCCTGTCATAACGGCCGGCTTGCGAGATTGTTGCTGGAGATCGCTTCGGTCCGCCCGCGGCCTTGACGGCATCTACGGTTTGAGCGCTTTGAGGCGCGACCGCTTGCGGGCTTCAATGGGGAACTGCCGTCTATATAGCCGCGATTGGCCGCCGTTGCAAATCTTGAAGCGTGGCTTTTTCGCGACGGTGTCTAGAAAGGTTTAACAATCGCCAGAATGACGATGGCAATCATCAACAGGGTCGGCGCCTCGTTCCACAGGCGGAAGAAGCGCTCGCTGCGCTTGTTGCGACCCTTGGCGAACGCCTTGAACCACAGCGCGTAGGAATGATGCACCCAGGTCATCCCCGCCACCAGGACGAGCTTGAGCTGGAACCAGTGCGCCGGCCACCAGTCCATCAGCCAGGCCATGGTCAGACCGAGAATCCACACGAGCGTCATCGCCGGGTTCATGATCACCCGCAGAAGGCGGCGCTCCATGAGCACGAAGCGCTCGTAGTCGGCGTCCCCCGGGCGCGTCTGGGTGTGATAGACGAACAGCCGCGGCAGATAGAACATCCCGCTCATCCAGGCGATCACGGCAATCACGTGCAGCGCCTTGAGAACGAGATAGTGGTCCAGCAGCAAGGCCTGCATCGCTCAGTTCCTCGCCATGCCGCAGTTCCGGCAATCGGGCGCACAGGCCCGCACCGGCGCCTCGCCGGCCAGCCGCTGCGTGATCACCGCGGCCAGTCCGCCGATGAAGTCGGGATGTGCGCTTACCGTGGGTACCCTGAGATAGTCCTTCACGCCGGACTCCTGCGCGAGCCTGCCGTATTCGATATCGAGCTCGACCAGGGTCTCAGAATGCTCGGAGACGAACGAGATCGGTACCACGATCAGCCCTTTGCCCTCTGCCCCGGCCCGGCGGATCTCCGCGTCGGTCGAAGGGCCTATCCACTTCAAGGGGCCGACCCGGCTTTGGTAGCAGACTTGGGCATCGACGCCCGTCAGGCGCTCCGCCAGCGCTGCCGCCGTCTGTTCCACCTGCCGCTGATAGGGGTCGCCGCGGGCAATGATCCGCTCGGGCAGGCCGTGGGCTGACAGCAGCAAACGATAGGTCACGTCGGGCCGGGCCTTGGCCATGGTCTGGCGCGTCAACGACTCCAGGGCGGTGATGAAGCCGGACTGGGTGGGATAACAGCAGATTGTGCCGCTGGGCGCGGTGATGCCCGCGGTCTGCGCGGCGCGCCCCCAGTCTTCAAGCGACGAACGGGATGTGGTGGTCGAATACTGGGGGTAGAGCGGCAGCAACACGACGCGGTCCGGCGCCCAGGCCGCCACGGCCCGTGCCGCTTCGTCACTGAAGGGCTTCCAGCAGCGCATGGCGATGAAGGCCCGCGCTTCATGCCCGGCGAGCGCCGTTTCCAGGGCCCGGGCTTGCGCCTGGGTTTCCTCGAGGATGGGCGAATGCCCAGCGATCTTGGCGTATATCTCCCGTGCTACGGGTGCGCGCCGCGCGGCGATGAAGCGCGCCAAGGGCCGGCGGATCAGCGCAGGCATCGGCAGGATGGCAGGATCGCTGAACAGGTTGCGCAAGAATGGCTCGATGGCGTCCGGCGTGTCGGGTCCGCCAAGATTGAACAGCACGACGGCCAGTCTCACGAGCTGCCCCGCACCAGCGCAATCAACTGTTCCACATGGGCGATCGGCGTTTCCGGCAGGATGCCGTGGCCCAGATTGAAGACGAGCCGGCTGTTGCGCCCGGCCTCCAGGATTGCGGCCACGCCGCGGGCCAACGCATCGCCGCCTGCCAGCAGGGCCAGGGGATCGAGGTTGCCTTGCAGGGCCACGTCGTCGCCCAGCTTCTCCGCCGCCCAGCCCACGGGGACGGCCGTATCCAACGACACCGCGTCCACCCCCGTTTCGCGGGCATAGCGTTCCAGCCCTGCCAGGGTGGCGCCGCGCGGAAATCCGATGATCTTCGCTTCGGGCAGGACGGCGCGCACCGCGGCCACGACCCGCGCGGTCGGACGCACCACCCAGTCCTTGAAGCCTTGCGGGGTCAGACCGGAGGCCCAGCTGTCGAAGATCTGCACGGCGTCCGCCCCCGCCTGCAGTTGCCCCACCAGATGCCGGCTCACCGCATCGACCAGAACGTCTATCAGCTTAGCGAAGCCGGCAGGATCACGATAGGCCCACAGCTTGGCCGCCTTCTGCTCGTCGCCCCCGCCGCCCGCCGCCATGTAGGTGGCCAGCGTCCACGGGGCGCCGGCAAAGCCGAGCAAAGCCGTGTCCGCTCCAAGTGCCGGGCGCACCAGGCGCAGAGTTTCATAGGCCGGCGCCAGCGCCGCCGCCCATGCCTCGTGCGCGCGCTCCAAACCTTGCGTAGATGTGATCGTCGGCAGTTTCGGACCGTCGTCGAAAGCGACCTTCAGGCCCAGCGCTGCCGGCACGGTCAGGATGTCCGAGAACAGGATGGCCGCGTCAAAGCCAAAACGCCGCACCGGCTGCAGAGTCACTTCCGCTGCCAATTCGGGCGTCTGACACATCGTCCAGAACGATCCTGCCTTCTTCCGCGTTTCCTGATACTCGGGCAGATAGCGTCCGGCCTGGCGCATCATCCAGAGCGGCGGCGGCACAAAGTTCTTGCCGGAAAGTACACCGATGAGACGGCTCGACAATTCAAGACTCCTAGATACTTAAGATTCTGAAGGTGGTGTTTGTCTTGTGGATTGTGGACCAGTCGGGGAGTGCCTTTTCCTGTAGGATGAAATGCGAGCAGACTCAAGGATATCGGCTTTGGACGCTTTGTGGGGTCGGCGAACCGGGCGGTGAAAAGCGGTGACTCGATCTGTTGCAGGCGCCCACAGTTTGAACACGGCAACGGCTTCAGGGCATAGTCGCCCCCGTTTGGTGGATGAAATGCGAACCATGGTGGACGGAACGGGAATGGATCTGTGAGCGGGCCGTTTCACCTGCATCTCATTTCGGATGCCACAGGCGAAACGCTCCACGCCGTGGCAAAGGCGGCGCTGGCGCAATTCCAGGGCGTCACGGTGCACGAACACTCCTACACCCTGGTACGCAGCGAGCGGCAATTGCTGCGTGCGGTGGATTACATCCGCGATCATCCGGGCCTGGTGCTCTTCACCGTCGTCAATCAGAAGCTGCGCCACGAACTGGTGGCGCAATGTGCTCTGATGTCGGTGCCGAATTTCGATCTCATGGAAGGCCCGGTGGGCCTCATGCAGCGCTATTTCAACACGCCCATGACGGCGCGTCCCGGCGGCCAGCATGAGATCGACCAGAAATATCTGCAGCGCATCGAAGCCCTGAACTACACCATCCAGCACGACGACGGACAGGACCTCGACGATCTGGCGGAGGCCGAGGTCATCCTGGTGGGGGCCAGCCGCACTTCGAAGACGCCGACCTGCGTCTACCTCGCCATCCGCGGCATGCGTGCCGCCAACGTCCCGCTGGTTCTGGGCATGCCGCCGCCGGCAGTGCTTCTCACTTACACAAAGCCGCTGATCGTGGGATTGTGGGCGTCGCCCGAGCGCTTGGTACAAATTCGCCGCAACCGGCTTGCCACCATGGGCGCCATGGGCGAAACCGACTATGTCGACCTTGAGAAGGTCCGCCACGAGGTCATGGAGACACGTCGGCTCTACGAACAGCGCGGCTGGCCTTCGATCGACGTCACGCGCCGCTCGATCGAGGAGACGGCGGCGCAGATTCTCAATCTCCTCTCCGAACGCAAGGGAGAGACGGAATGACCCCCGTGATCCTCGCATCGTCGAGCGCCATTCGCGCCCGTCTGCTGCGCGAAGCCGGCCTCACCTTCGGTGTGCGCCCCGCCCATGTGGACGAAGAGGAGCTGAAGGAATCCCTCCTTGTCGAAGGCGCCACTCCGGAAGACGTCGCCGTGGCTCTGGCGGAAGTGAAGGCGGTGCGCGTCTCGGGCGCCGCCGGCGACGCCTTGGTGATCGGCGCCGACCAGGTGCTGGTGCTGGATGGCGTGCTCGTCGACAAATGCCAGGACCTGACGGAAGCGCGCGATCTGCTGGCCCGGCTGCGCGGGCGGCGCCACAGTCTGGTGAGCGCCTGCGCCATCGCCCGCAGCGGGGCGGTGATCTGGCGCACGCGCGAAGCGGCCCAGATGCATATGCGCGCGTTCAGCGACGCCTTTCTGGACGACTACATCAAACAGGAAGGCCGTCTGCTTCTTTCCTGCGTGGGCTGCTACCAGCTCGAGCGGCGCGGGGCGCAGCTGTTCGACCGCATCGACGGCGACACCTTCACGGTGCTTGGACTGCCGCTGCTGCCGCTGCTCGACGCGCTGCGCGAGCACAAGGCGATGCCGTCGTGAGTCCGACCGGCGCAGCACGTCTCGCAGGCGTGGCGGGCTGGCCGGTTAGCCAGTCGCTGTCTCCGGCCCTGCACGGCCATTGGCTCGCCGAGCACGGGATCGACGGCGCCTATGTGCCTCTGCCCGTCCGCCCCGACGAATTCGCAGCCGACATCCAGGCTCTGGCCCGCATGGGATTTCGGGGCGTGAATGTCACCGTGCCCCACAAGGAAGCGGCGTTCGCCTTGGCCGACCGCCTCGATGCGGCGGCGCGCACGGTCGGTGCCGTCAATCTTCTGGTGTTCGACAACGGATTTCAGGGCTGCAACACCGATGTGTCCGGGCTGCGCGCCGCCCTTGTGGAGGAACTGGGGCGCGATTGCGTCCAGGGGCGCGTGGCCGCCGTGTGGGGTGCGGGCGGCACAGCGCGGGCGGCCGTCGTCGCCTTGTCGCAGATGGGCGCGTCCGAGATCCGCATCTTCAACCGCACGCCGGCGCGCGCCGAACAGCTGGCGAAGGCGCTGGAGGGCGTGCCGACACCGCTCTCCGCGGCCGGCTACGGGGCCTGGACGGCGCGGCGCGACGGCGTCGCGTTGATCGTGCACGCCACCAGCGCCGGGATGAACGGCAAGGCGTCAATCGCCCTGCCGCTCGACGGCCTGGCCTCCGACGCCGCCCTGTGCGACGTGGTCTACAATCCGCTGAAGACCGATCTTCTCGAACGGGCCGCGGCGGCGGGCTTGCGCACGGTCGACGGCCTGGGGATGCTCATGCATCAGGCGGTGCCGTCGTTTGCGGCGTTCTACGGCATCACACCGCGCGTCACCCCCGCCTTGCGCGCCGTGTTGGAGAAGGCGTTGCGTGTCTAGGCCGCTCCTTATCGGTCTCACCGGCTCGATCGGCATGGGCAAGACCGAGACTGCCAGGATGTTCGCCCGTCTGGGCGTGCCGGTGTACGACGCCGACGCGGTCGTGCACGCGCTCTACGAGACGGGCGGCGGGGCGGTGGACGCCATCGCCGCGGCCTTTCCCGGCGCGGTGAAGGAGGGGCGCGTCGATCGTCTGGAGCTGGCCGGGCAGGTCGGCGGCGACGAAGAGGCCTTCCGCCGCCTGGAAGCGATCGTGCATCCGCTGGCGGCCAAGGCGCAGCAGGATTTTCTGGCGGACGCGATCGCCCGGAACGAACCCATGGTCGTGCTCGACATCCCGTTGCTGTTCGAAACCGGCGCCGATGCGCGCATGGATGCGGTCGTCGTGGTCTCCGCACCCGCCGAGGTCCAGCGCGTACGCGTGCTGTCGCGCCACGGCATGACTCCCGAGCGGCTCGACAACATCCTGGCCCGCCAGCTGCCCGACGCCGAAAAGCGTGCAAAAGCCCAATTCGTGGTTGAAACCGGCAAAGGGCTCAATCAGGCTTTCGAACAGGTCAAGGCCATCGTCGCCCAACTGCGGAAGAAGCATGCGTGAAGTCGTTCTCGATACGGAAACCACCGGTCTCGATCCCGCCGACGGCCACCGCATCATCGAAATCGGCTGTGTCGAGCTCAACGATCACTTCCCGACCGGGCGCACCTATCAGGTCTATCTCAATCCCGAGCGCGACATGCCTGCCGAGGCCGAACGCGTTCACGGCATCACCGGCGCCTTCCTCGCCGACAAGCCGCTGTTCGCCGCCGTCGTCGACAGCCTGCTCGAATTCCTGGGCGACGCGGCCCTGGTGATCCACAACGCCGGGTTCGACCTGCGCTTCCTGAATGCGGAGCTGGCCCGCCTGGGGAAGGAGCCGCTGTCGCCGGCGCGCGCCATCGACACCATCGAGATCGCCAAGGCGAAGCTGCCGGGCGTGCGCTATTCGCTCGACGAACTCTGCAAGCGTTTCGCCATC
Source organism: Alphaproteobacteria bacterium (assembly GCA_028871345.1). Taxonomy (GTDB): domain Bacteria; phylum Pseudomonadota; class Alphaproteobacteria; order Micropepsales; family Micropepsaceae; genus Rhizomicrobium. Next base: position 58,148 of record JAGWNK010000008.1, read on the forward strand.
GATCTTTCGGCGCGCGACAAGCACGGCGCTCTGCTCGACGCCTCGCTCACCGCCCAGCTTTACCTGGAGCTGGTCGGCGGCCGCCAGAAGAAGCTGCTGCTGGCGCCGGCCGATGAGGCCGTCGTGGTGTTCGACGAGAACCGTCCCGCCCGCCTGCGGCCCGAGCCGCTGTTGCCGCTGCTCACGGCGGCCGAGCGCGAAGCCCACGCCGCGTTCCTTCGCAAGGAACTCGGCGAAGCGGCGGTATGGAGCCTTTACGCCTCCGGCTGACCGCCGCTGCGCATCTGCTGCATCTGCATCGCCTTGGCGCGATAGAGCGCGGCGAAATCGATGGGCTCGATCATCAGGGGCGGCATGCCGCCGTCGCGCACGATGTCGGCGACGATGCGCCGGGCGAACGGGAAGAGGATGTGGGGCGCTTCGATCAGCAGCACCTGCTGGCGCACCTCCTCGGGAATGGCGTGCAGCTGGAAGAGGCCGGCATAGAGAAGCTCGAGCAGGAAGACCGGCTTGTTGTCTTCGCTCTGGGCCGAGATCCGCAGCTTGAGTTCGACCTCGTAATGCTCCCGTTCGAGCTGACGGGCCTGCAGGTCCACGCCGAGCTCGATCTGAGGGCGGGCCGTCAGGTTGCCCGGAGCGCTGGGGTTCTCGAATGAAAGATCTTTTATGTACTGCCCGATGACTTGCACCCGAGGCGCATCCGCCTCCATGCCGCCATCGCCGCCATTCGGCCCGTTGCCTTGTTCGCTCATCGTAAACCTTTGGAAATCCGTTGGGCGGGCGCTAGCACGGATTGCGCGCCCGTGACAAGAAGCGGCGCCGCGGCAACCATGGTTGCAGGTTTCGGTCCCCATCCCGATATAAGGGGGGTATAGGCTGGACCCGGTGGGTCGGCGGGGTTAGGTTAGATTGTTTCCGCGCGCCACGATGCCGCGGAGAGGTATCGGCGCAATGCCAGGTTCTCAATTGCTCGAAATCATCCTGTTTGCCAGCATCGCCGGCGTGATCCTGTTCCGTTTGTACACGGTCTTGGGACGCCGGACGGGACATGAACGTCCGCCGCAGGACCGTTTCCGTCTGGGCCGCCCGGCCGAGGAAACCGTGGGCGTCCGCCCCAATGCGGCCCGCCTGGCTTCCGCCGAACGTCCGGCCGATCCCGTGCAGAGCGGCTTGTTCGACATCCAGCTTGCCGACCGCAGCTTCGACAAGGCGCATTTCCTGACGGGAGCGCGCGCCGCCTACGAGATGATCCTCACCGCCTTCGCCGGCAATGATCGCGCCATCTTGCGTCCGCTGCTGAACGACGAGGTCTATGCCGCCTTCGAGACGGCCATGAAGGGACGCGAAGAGCGCGGCGAGAAGGTCACGCTGACCTTTGTCGGCTTCAAGGACGTCAAGATCATCGCCGCCGCACTCAAGAACCGCACCGCCGAGGTCACCATCGCCTTCGGCGCGCAACTGATCTCCGCCACCACCGATGCCAAGGGCGCCGTGATCGACGGCGACATCAAGTCGGTGCGCGACGTGACCGACGTGTGGACCTTCGCGCGCGACACCCGCGCCCACGACCCCAACTGGATCCTGGTCGCCACCTCCGGTGAGCAGCTCTGAGGTGCGCAAGCGGCCGATCGTCGTTGCGGCCGGCCTTCTTCTCGTTCTGATCGCTTTCGGCGTGTGGTGGCTGACGCGCCCGCCGCTGCCCGGCCCGTTGCGGCTGACCAGGCTGTCCTTCGCCCAGCTTCCCGGCTGGTCCGCCGGCAACACCGCTCCCGCGCTGGAGGCCTTGCGCAGATCTTGCGGCGCGCTCGCTGCGAAAGCCGCGCCCGATCCCATGGGCGGGATCTATGCCGGCACTGTCGGCGACTGGCGCGCGCCTTGTGCCGCCGCGGCCACGGCCAAGGACGCCCGCGCCTTCTTCGAACAGTGGTTCGTGCCGTTCCGGGTGAGCGCCGGCGATGTGCCCGATGCGCTTTTCACCGGCTATTACGAGCCGCAGATCGCCGGCAGCCCCACGCTGCATGGCGCCTTCCGGTATCCGGTCTATGATACGCCCGGCGATCTCATCAGCGTCGATCTGGGGCAGTTCCGCCCGTCGCTGAAGGGCGAATCCATCGCCGGGCGCCTCGAAGGCCATCGTTTGGTGCCGTACCCGAGCCGTGCCGACATCGATGCGCGCGGCCTCAAGACCGCGCATGTCCTGTTCTATACCGACGATCCGATCGCGCTGTTCTTCCTGCACATCCAGGGCTCCGGGCGGGTGCGCTTCGACGACGGGCGCCTGGCGCGTGTCACCTACGCGGCGCAGAACGGCCAAGTCTACACCGCCATCGGCCGCGAGCTCGTGGCGCGCGGCGTGCCCAGACAGGGCATGTCGCTGCAGGTGATCCGGGCCTGGCTGAAGTCCCATCCGCAGGACGCCCGGCAGGTGATGGAGAGCGACGCGTCCTACGTCTTCTTCAAGGAGGAGCCTTTGGGCGATCCGGCGCTCGGCGCCAAAGGCGCCGAAGGCGTGGCGCTGACGCCGCGCACCAGCATCGCCGTCGATCCGCGCCTGCACGCCTTCGCCACACCGTTCTACATTGCGACCGAGCTGCCCGGCGGGCAGGCCTTCAACCGGCTTGCGGTGGCGCAGGACGTCGGCGGCGCCATCCGCGGACCCGCCCGCGCCGACATCTTCTTCGGGGTCGGCGCCGAGGCCGAGCGCCTGGCCGGCGGCATGAACCACACGGGCCTGATGGTGGCGCTGTTGCCCAAGAGCGTGGCGGCGCGCCTGAAGGACGTCACGGATTTCCCGTCGAGTCCTCGATGAGCCGCCGCCAGACCACCAAGGAGGAGCGTGAGCTGTTCCACGCCGTGGCCAAGGGTGCGGCCCTGGCGCCCGCGGCCGTGTCGGCGGCGAAACCCAAGCCGAAGCCGAAAGCGAAAACGGCCGGCGGCGTCGATGCCGGCACTGCGCGCAAGCTGGCGCGCGGCGAGCTCGATGCGGACGCCAAGCTTGATCTGCATGGTCTCAGCGAAGCGGCGGCGCATCGCGCCCTGGCGAATTTCGTGCAGAACGCCCACCGGCGCGGGGCGCGGCTGCTCCTGATCGTCACCGGCAAGGGGGCGCGCGATCCCGATGCGCCGTTCGACCTCGAATTCGCGGGCCGGTCGCGGGGCGTGCTGAAGACCATGGTGCCGCGCTGGCTGGACGAGCCGCCGCTGGCGGGCTCAATCGTGCTCAAGCGCCCGGCCCACCGCCGCCATGGCGGGGATGGCGCGCTGTATGTCTATTTGCGGAAACGCTGAATTTCCTGCGCGGTTTACGGGGCGTGCCGCCGAAGGCGTGGGAGGCAGACGCTACAGCAGCCCGGCCTTGGCCGCGAGAGCCTCCAGCGAGGTCTCGGGGCGGGCGCCGTAATGCGAGATCACTTCCGCCGCCGCCATCGCCCCCAGCTTGCCGCACGTGGCCAGGCTCTTGTGCCGCACATGGCCGAACAGGAATCCCGCCGCGAACTGGTCGCCGGCGCCCGTGGTGTCGATGACCTTCTCCACCGGCGCCGCATCGATGACGTGGATCTCGCCGCCGCCCGTCACGACGCAGCCCTTGGCCGAGCGCGTCAGCGCGGCGAGCCCGTTCCACTGCCCGAAGCGCTGCAGCGCCTCGTCGAAGGCGTCGACTTCGAACAGCGCCTTGGCCTCTTCTTCGTTGGCGAAGACGATGTCGAGATCGTTGCCCAGGAGCTCGAGGAAATCGTCACGGTAGCGTCCGACGCAGAACGGATCGGACAGCGTGAACGCCACCTGGGTGCCGGCTTTCTTGGCGATGGCGATGGCCTTTTGCGAGGCGGCGCGCGCCGAAGGCGAATCCCACAGGTAGCCTTCGATGTAGAGCACGCTGGCCGAAGCGACGTGCGATGGGTCGATGTCGTCGGGCGACAGCTCGCGGGCGGCGCCGAGATGGGTGTTCATGCTGCGCTGGCCGTCGGGGGCCACGGCGATCAGGCTGCAGGCGGTGGGCGGGCCGTCCGGCACCGGCGTCGCCGCAAAGCTCACGCCGTTGTCCTTCAGGCTGGCGGCGAAGGTTTCGCCCAGCCGGTCGGTCTTCACCCGGCCGAGAAAGAGTGGACGACCGCCTAGCGACGCCAGTCCCGCCATGGTGTTGGCGGCCGAGCCGCCGGCGGCTTCGCGGCGTTCGCCGAACGCATGGTAGAGCTGGTTGGCGCGATATTCGTCGATCAGCGTCATCACGCCTTTGGCGATCTTGTGGGTGAGAAGGAAGGCGTCATCGACGGGCGCCAGCACATCGACGATGGCGTTGCCCATGGCCATGACATCGAAATCGCGCGCCATATGGTCCCCGGGAAATGGGTCTATAATGGGCTTAACGGAGCCCTGCCGTGTTCGCAAGCCTGCGTAAAGCCGCGAAACTGCTGGTCGATCCGGCGCTGCTGGGCGCCGTCCTGGTGTCGCTGCTGCTGGCCCTGGCGCTCTATGCGGGCCTCTTCTTCGCCGCCGAGTACGCCATCCGCCAGCTGCCCACGCTGGGGCTGCCCTGGGTCAATGCCGCGCTCGCCGTTCTGACTCCGATCGCCTTGATTCTACTGGTATTCTTCCTGGGCGCGCCGATGGCCGCCCTGTTCGCTTCGCTCTATCTCGACCGGTTGGCGGGGCGCATCGAGGCGCGCTGGTATCCCGCCGATCCCAAGGGCGGCGCCCCGGTCCTCAGCTTCTTCGGCGGCCTCGAACTGGCGGCGGTGGTCATTGGCGTCGACCTCGTTCTGCTGCCGGCCGACATGGCCGCGCCGGGAATCGCCGAATTCGCCACGCTGGTGATCAACGGCTGGTTGCTGGGCCGGGAATATTTCGAGCTGGTGGCGCGACGCCATCTGTCGCGCAGCGCCGCCCATGCCTTGCGCCGCCGCCATCCGCTTGGCGTGTTCGGTGCCGGCCTCATCCTTTCGCTCTTGAGCGCCGTCCCGCTCGCCAATCTGGCGGCCCCCTTGCTCGGAGTGGGAATGATGGTCCATGTCTTCAAGCGCTTCGCCCATGAGGATCGCGCATGAAACGGATGGTCGTCGCCTTGAGCATCGCTCTTTTCGCCGCCGGCTGCGCCACGCGCCCCGCCGCGGTAACGCCCGCCGTGCCGTTGCCGCCCTCCCCGCCGCCGGGGGAGCCCGCCGGCATCGTCGGGCTGTCGTCGACCGATCTCGCCGCGGCGTTCGGCAAGCCCAGCTTCGTGCGCAAGGAGAACGGCTCGGAGATGTGGCGTTACGACGGGGCGAGCTGCCACGCCTTCTTCTTCCTCTATCCCGCCGGCGGCGGCGAAGTGGTGCGCCACGTCGAAACCAGCCCGCGCGGCGCCCAGATCGCGGCCGACGTCAACTGCCTCGCCGCCTTGCGGGGCCAGCCGCTTTCGTGACCGGCTTGGTCTTGTCGGGATAGCGGCACAGGTCCTTCACCACGCAATCCGGGCATTTCGGCAGGCGCGCCACGCAGACATAGCGGCCGTGCAGGATCAGCCAGTGATGGGCGTGTTGCAGATATTCGTCGGGCACCACGGCGAGGAGAGCGTCCTCCACTTCGCGCGGCGTCTTGCCCGGCGCCAGGCCGGTGCGGTTGGCGACGCGGAAGATGTGGGTGTCGACCGCAATGGTCTTCTCGCCGAAGGCGACGTTGAGGACGACGTTGGCGGTCTTGCGCCCGACGCCCGGCAATTCTTCCAGCGCTTCGCGTGCGCGCGGCACCTTTCCGCCGTGCCGTTCGGCCAGGATCTTCGACAGCGCGATGACGTTCTTGGCCTTGCCCTTATAGAGCCCGATGGTCTTGATATACGCCGACAGCCCCGTCTCCCCCAGCGCCAGCATCTTCTGCGGCGTGTCGGCGATGCGGAACAAGGGCTCCGTCGCTTTGTTGACGCCCTTGTCGGTGGCTTGCGCCGATAGCACCACGGCGACCAGCAAAGTGAAGGGATTGGTGTATTTCAGTTCCGTCTCGGGGGAGGGGTTCTGGGCCTGAAGGCGCGCGAAAAATGCGGCGGCGCGGGCTTTCGTGAAGCTCATGGCTGACTCGTCAGAAGGGCGTTGGGGAACTTATCCCACACCCTTGCCCGTGCAAGAATTGCCCTCCATCTTTCCCGCATGGACCAGGACGAGGTTCTGCTGGACCGGGTGTTGCGGCCCAACCCGCCGCTCAAGCCGCGCGCGCTGGGCGTCATCCTGTCGCTGGTCACCGCCGTCAATCTCGCCGTCGCCCTGACCTTTGCCCTGCGCGGCGCCTGGCCGATGGCGCCGTTCCTGGGCCTGGATGTGGCGCTGCTGGCCTGGGCCTTCCGCGCCAGCCTCGCCGCGGCGCGCCGCGAAGAACATCTGACGCTGACGCCGTCCACGCTGCGCCTGGCCCGCAGACCCGAGCCGCGCGAAGAGGTGGTGCTCAATCCCTATTGGGTGCGCGTCGAACTGCCCGAGCGCGGTCCCCTGACGCTGTGGAGCCACGGCCGCGGCATCGGCGTGGGCTCCTTCCTCGGCCCCGACGAGAAGCAGTCCCTGGCCCATGCCTTGGGCGACGCGCTGTGGCGGGTGCGCCACCGGTGAGCCGGCGCAAGAAACGGGTCGAAGGCGCGCGCGGGCTGGCGCAGGATGGCGCTCATGAGCAAGATCATCGCGATGATACCGAAGGAAGACACGGCGGCGTGGCGGCGCATGGCGCGCGCCATCCGCTATCTCAGCGAACACTACCGCGAACAGCCGCGTCTGGAGGACGCCGCCGCCGCGGTGGGATTGTCTGCGTTCCACTTCCAGCGCGAGTTCAGCCGCTATGTCGGCGTCAGCCCGAAATCCTTCGTCGGCCAACTGACGCTCGATCGCGCACAGCGCGCGCTCGATGACGGCGCCAGCGTGCTCGATGCGGCGTTCGATGCGGGACTCTCGGGTCCCTCGCGGCTGCACGACTTGTCGCTCAAGATCGAGGCCATGACGCCCGGCGACTACGCCAAGGGCGGCGCAGGCCTCACCATCCGCTACGGCTTCCATCCTTCGCCGTTCGGCAGCGCCGTGGTGCTGATGACCGACAAGGGCGTGTGCGGTCTGGCCTTCAGCGACGAAGGCGAAGAGGACGCGGCCTTCGCCGACATGCAAGAGCGCTGGCCGAAGGCGTCCTATGCGCGCGACGACGCGCGGGCCGGCGCCGTCGTGGAGCGGATCTTTGGCGACAAGGCCGCGGTGCTCAAACTGCATCTGATGGGCACGCCGTTCCAGGTCAAGGTGTGGCAGGCGCTGCTTGCCATTCCTCCCGGACGCTTCGACACCTATGGCGCCATCGCCCGGCGTCTGGAGAGCGCCAGCCGCGCCGTCGGTTCCGCGGTAGGGCGCAATCCGATCTCGTGGCTGATCCCCTGCCACCGTGTGCTCGGCAAGAGCGGGGCGCTGACCGGCTATCACTGGGGGCTGACGCGCAAGCGCGCCATGCTCGCGGTGGAAGCGGCTCAGTCCGACAATCCCAGGACGTCGGCCATCGCGTAGAGTCCGGGCTTCCTGCCCTGCCCCCAGCGCGCTGCGGCCAAGGCGCCGTTGGCGAGGATCGAACGGTCCTCGGCGATGTGCGACAGCACGACGCGTTCGCCCGGTCCTGCCAGGATCACCTGGTGCTCGCCCACCACCGTGCCGCCGCGCAGGCTGGCGAAGCCGACGGTGCCCGCCTTCCGGGCGCCCGTGATGCCGTCGCGCCCGCGCACGGAATTCTCCGCCAGCGCCACGCCGCGCGCCTCCGCCGCCGCCTGGCCCAGCATCAATGCCGTGCCCGAAGGCGCATCCACCTTCCTGGCGTGATGCATCTCCAGGATCTCGACGTCGAACCCCGGCAGGGCGGCCGCCGCCTTCTTCACCAGCGCCGCCAGGATGTTGACGCCCAGGCTCATGTTGCCGGACTTGATGATCACGGCATGGCGCGCCGCGGCGCGGATCGCCGCCTCGTCGTCGCTGCCCAGGCCCGTGGTGCCGAGGACGTGCACGATGCGCGCCTGCGCCGCGAGCGCGGCCAGCGCCACCGATGCCTTGGGCGCCGTGAAATCGATCACGGCATCGGCCTGCGCCATCAGGAGCAGGGGATCGTCGGTGACGGCGATGCCCAGCGCTTTCGCGCCCGCGAGCGTGCCGGCATCCTGCCCGAGACTCGCATGGCCCTTGTTCTCGAAGGCGCCGGAAAGGACGCAGTCCTGCGACTCGGCGACGGCTTTCACCACCGCCCGCCCCATGCGCCCCGAGGCGCCCGCCACCACGATTCGAAGCTCGCTCATGGGGGCAGTGTAATCGGGCGCCCTTTGTGATGCACGCCTCACCGATGCTGGCATCCGCGGGTGCACGCGGATCGTTTCCCGGCCTACGGCCACCGAGAGCCTTACACCTTGGTGTCCACGCCGGCCGGCGCGGCGCCGTTCTCCGCGCGCGCCACCGTCACCATGGCGGGGCGCAGCAGCCGCTCGCCGATGCGGTAGCCGGTCTGCACCACGTTGACGATCGTTCCCGGCGGCTTGCCGTCGCCCGGCACTTCGGCGATCGCCTGATGCCAGTGGGGATCGAACTTGGCGTTGGTGGTATCGATGATCTTGACGCCGTAGTTCTCGAGCGTCGCCAACAACTGGCGTTCGGTGGCTTCCACGCCGTCGATCACGGCCTTGACCTGGGGGTCGGCGGCCTCGCGCAGCTCCGGCGGACAGGCGGCGAGCGCCCGGCTGAAATTGTCGGCGATGGCCAGCATGTCGCGCGCGAAGCGCGTGACGGCGTATTGCGAGGCGTCGAGCCGGTCGCGCTCGCCGCGCCGGCGCGTATTCTCCGCATCGGCCAGGGCCCGCAACAGGCGGTCGCGCAAATCGGCCGCCTCGGCGCGCAGCGTCTCCACCTCGTTGGCCTGTTCGGCGGGTTGCTGCTGGTCCTGGTTTTCCTGTTCGTCTGCCATGATCCGTCCAATTATCCGAGCAAGCGCCCGATCACCTTGGCCGTGTGATCGACCATGGGGATGATGCGGGCATAGTTGAGTCTGGTGGGGCCGAGCACGCCCACCACGCCGACCACCTTGCCTTTGGCGTTGGCGTAGGGCGCGGCCACGATGGAGGAACCCGACAGGCTGAACAGCCGGTTCTCCGAGCCGATGAAGATGCGCACGCCGGCGCCCTGCTTGGCGAGTTCGAGCAGGCGGATGAGGTCGTTCTTGCGCTCGATGTCGTCGAACAGCGTGCGCACGCGTTCAAGGTCGCTCTGCGCTTCCATGGATTCCAGAAGGTGCGAAGCGCCGCGCACGATCAGCACGCGCTCTTCGCCTTCGGGCGGCGCGGTCAGCGTCGCCAGGCCTTCGGCCACGATCTTGGCGGTCAGGGCATCGAGTTCGGCGCGCGCGCTTTCCAGCTCCGCTTCGATGTCGCTGCGCGCGGTGTCGAGCGTGCGCCCGCCGAGCCGCGCGCTGAGATAGTTCGAGGCTTCCGACAGGGCCGAGACGGGAAGCCCGACCGGCGTGTCGATCAGGCGGTTCTCCACCTGGCCGTCCTCCGAGACGATCACCACCAGGGCCTTGCCCGGGCCGACGCTGACGAACTCGATGTGCTTGAGGACGGCATCCTGCTTGTCGACGACGACGAGGCCCGCGCAGCGCGACAAGCCCGACAGCATGGCGGTGGCCTGGGTGACGACGTCTTCCAGCCCGCGCCCGACATCGGACAGGCGCGACTCGATCGCCTGCCGCTCGCCGGGGGCCAGTTCGCCCACCTCCAGAAGTCCGTCCACGAACAGCCGCAGCCCGCGCTCGGTGGGAACCCGACCGGCGCTGGTGTGGGGGGCGTGAAGCAGTCCCATCTGCTCCAGGTCGGCCATCACGTTGCGGATCGAGGCCGGCGACAGGGCCATGGGCAGCAGATGCGAAAGGGTGCGCGAACCGACCGGTTCGCCCGACGCCAGGTAGGATTCCACCAGGTGGCGGAAGATCTCGCGCTGGCGGTCGGCCAGGACGGTCGGGCTGCTGGTCGGCATGCTCATGCTCAAGCCTTTGGATTCAAAACCTGTTTCCAACCCATGCGGCTCCGGTTGCGTTTGGCTCACCGGAGCCGCTAGGTAGCGGCGGACGCCTCAAACTTCAAGGGATACCCATGCGCTCATCCGCGCGCGCCGTCGACCAGATGCGGGCCGTCAGCCTGGTTCCGGGATACGCCAAATATGCCGAAGGTTCCTGCCTCGCCCGCTTCGGCGACACCCATGTCCTGGTCACCGCTTCGCTGGAGGAGACGGCCCCCTCCTTCCTGCGTGGCTCCGGCAAAGGCTGGGTGACGGCGGAATACGGCATGCTGCCGCGCGCGACGCTGGAGCGCACGCGCCGCGAATCCGCCGCCGGCAAGCAGTCGGGGCGCACCCAGGAGATCCAGCGGCTGATCGGACGCTCCTTGCGGGCGGTGATGGACCTGTCCGCCATCGGCGAGCGCCAGATCGTCATCGACTGCGATGTGCTGCAGGCCGACGGGGGCACGCGCACCGCCGCCATCACGGGCGGCTTCGTGGCGCTCGCCCAATGCGTCGGCTTCATGAAGAAGACCGGCATGGTGGTGAAGCCGGCGATCAAGGATCACGTGGCGGCGGTGTCCTGCGGGATCGTGGGCGGGCAGGCGATGCTCGATCTGGAATACAGCGAGGATTCGACGGCGCAGACCGACGCGAATTTCGTCGTCACCGGCTCCGGCGGGCTGGTCGAGATCCAGGGCACGGCGGAAGGCGCCCCCTTCAGCGAAGAAGAGCTCGGCACGCTCCTCAAGCTGGCGCGCAAAGGCGTGGGCGAGCTCGTCGTCCTGCAGAAGGCGGCGCTGGCATGAAGCTTTCGCGCGGAGCAAGCCTCGTCGTTGCCAGCCACAACCCCGGCAAGGTGCGCGAAATCGCCGATCTCCTGCGCCCGCACGGCATCGTGGTGCGCGGCGCGGCGGAGCTTGGCCTCGTGGAACCCGAAGAGACGGGCAAGACCTTCGCCGAGAATGCCGTGCTCAAGGCGCGCGTGGCCTCGCAGGCTTCCGGTCTGCCGGCGCTCGCCGACGATTCCGGATTGAGCGTCGCGGCGCTCGGCGGCGAGCCCGGCATCTATTCCGCCCGCTGGGCCGGGCCGGGCAAGGATTTCTCCATCGCCATGAAGCGGGTGGAAGAGGAATTGAACAAGCGCGGCGCCAAGGACCGTTCCGCCAAGTTCGTCTGCGCTTTGGCGCTGGCCGGACACGGCATCGAGGTGTTCGAAGGCGAAGTGCACGGCCGGCTGGTGTTTCCGCCGCGCGGCAGCAAAGGCTTCGGCTACGATCCGATATTCGTCGCCGACGGCATGAGCAGGACCTTCGGCGAGATCGAACCGGCCGAAAAGCACGCCATCAGCCACCGTGCGCGGGCCTTCGCCAAATTCGCCAAAGCGGTGCTGGAATGAGAATCCTCATCCTTCGAGACGGCGCTTCGCGCCTCCTCGGAACGAGGATCCAGCCAAGCCCTCATGCTGAGGAGCACGCCGCAGGCGTGCGTCTCGAAGCATGACGGCGCCATTCGGTCTCTATGTCCACTGGCCTTATTGCGAACGCAAATGCCCGTATTGCGATTTCAATTCCCATGTGCGCAGCGCGATCGACGAAAAGGCCTGGTGCGAGGCGGTCCTGCGCGAGATGGCCCATGTCGCGGTGTTGCAGGGCGCTCGTCCCAGGCTCTCGACCATCTTCTTCGGCGGCGGCACGCCGTCCCTGATGGGCGGCGCCTCGGTGGCGAAGATCATCGCGGCGGCGACCAGGCTATGGCCGGCCGCAGCCGATCTCGAGATCACGCTGGAAGCCAATCCCGCCAGCACCGATGCGGCGCGCTTTGCCGACTACGCCGCCGCCGGCGTCAACCGGCTGTCGCTGGGCGTGCAGGCGCTGAACGATGGCGATCTCAAATTCCTCGGCCGGCTGCACGACGTCGCCGAAGCCAAGGCGGCGTTGGGGCTGGCGATCAAGACGTTTGGGCGCGTGTCGCTCGATCTCATCTATGCGCGGCCCGGCCAGACGATGGCGGCGTGGCGCAATGAGTTGCGCGAGGCGCTCGCCTTTGGCACCGAGCATCTGTCGCTCTACCAGCTCACCATCGAGCCTGCGACGCCGTTCGCCGTGCTGCATCGCCAGGGCGCGCTGCACGTGCCGGGCGACGATCTCGCCGCCGCCTTGTTCGAGACCACGCAGGAAATGACCGAGGCCGCCGGCCGTCCCGCCTACGAAGTCTCGAACCATGCCCGGCCGGGCGCGGAGTCGCGCCACAATCTCATCTACTGGCGCTATGGCGATTATGCCGGCGCCGGCCCTGGCGCCCACGGGCGCCTCGCCATCGCCGGCAAGCGCATGGCCACCGCCACCGAAAAGCTGCCCGAGCGCTGGCGCGAGCGGGTCGCCTGCGAAGGCCACGGCATCGTCGAGATGAGCGAGGTCGTCCCGGCCGACGCGGCGCGCGAGCACTTGCTGATGGCGCTGCGGCTGCGCGAAGGCCTCGACTTGGCCGAATACCGGGAGCGGTGGAACACGGCGCCCGATCCGGCCCGCATCGGCGCGCTGATGGGGCAAGGCCTTGTCGCGCTGTCCGGCGACCGCCTCGCGGCGACGCCGCGCGGCCTGCTGGTGCTCAACCGCATCATCGCCGAGCTGGCGGAGTAGCTACGATCCCTGGTGCTGGAAGGTCGTGGGCGCCGGGCTCACCACGGTGAAGCCCGCGGGATCGACCTGCAGCACCGCCAGGCCGCGCTCGATGGTGCCGTCGTCGCGGAAGCGGAAGATGCCGTTGACGCCTGCGAATCCGTTTGGATCGGTCAGCGCTCCGAAGGTGAAGCGGTGATACGGCTTGCCGGTCGACAACAGTGCGATCAGCTGCACCGCGTCATAGGAGAGCGAGGCCAGCTGCGGCGGCTCGGCGCCGAAGGTCTGCTTGTATTCCGCATCGAAGGCGGCGTCCGAACTCGGCTGCGGCGCCGCGAACCAGCCGCCCGAGAGCAGCGTCTCGCGCAGGTTGGTGTCGTCGTCCCACAGCCCGGTGCCCAGGTACTTCACCTTGGTGTTGTCGACGCCGGCATAAGCGAGCGTCGGCACGATGCCGCGCAACAGCGAACCGCCCTGCGGAATGAACAGCGCGTCTGAACCCGTCGCCGCCACCGCTTTCACCGGATCGGCCAGGGCGCCGACGCTGGGGCTGAAGTGCTCGACATCGGCAACCGTGCCGCCGCCGGCCGTCACCGCCTCGCGGAACGAGCGTTCGACCACGGTCCCGTAGGCCGTCTGCGGAATCAGCGCGGCGAATTTCTTGTGGCCCTGGCTCTGGGCATAAGCGATGACGCGTTCCACCTCGCTCTGGGGCTGGAAGCTCAACAGGAAGACGCCGGGAGACGCGACGCTGCGGTCGGTCGAGAATGCCAGCACCGGCACGCCGCGATCCTTGGCCAGCGGCGCCACGGCCGCCACCGATGCCGAGAAGATCGGCCCGATGATGATCTCCGCGCCCTGGTCGAGCAGCTTCTTGACCGACGCGGCGGCGCCGGCCGGCGAGCCGTCGTCGTCGGCCATCATGAGGACGATGTCGGCTTTCTTGCTGTCATAGAGCGCCAGCTCGGCCGCCTTCATCATGGCACTGGCCAGGGCGCGCACGCCGGGAGAGGAATCGTTGAAGGGCAGGACGACGCCCACGCGCACCGGCGTGGCCTTGGGCTGCTGGTTGGGCAGGGTCAAGAATTCCGGCAGGTCGGCGGCCAGCTGGTGGGGTGCGGGCGGCAATTCGCGCGTCACGGGCTTGGGCGGCGGCGGCGGGGGGGTTGAGGCACAGGCGCACAGGGCGACTATCGAAACCAGTCCCGCAATGGCACAAATCCGCTGCACGGAAAGGGCGAAATATGACGCGACACGCATGGCAAGCTCCTCGGCGGGCCGAGCCTAAGCGCTCCGACCCGCCCGGACAATCGCCCAGTGACCTGGCGCCGGGCCTTTATGTCACCGCCACCCCCATCGGCAACGCCCGCGACGTCACGCTGCGGGCCCTGGACGTGCTGGCCGGCGTCGACCTGATCGCCGCCGAGGACACCCGCGTCACCGCCAAGCTGTTGGCCATCTACGGGCTCGAGAAGCCTTTGCAGCCCTACAACGACCACAACGGCGCCGAACAGCGTCCCCGGCTGCTCAAGCGCTTGCGGGAAGGCCGGCGCATCGCCCTGGTCAGCGATGCGGGAACTCCGCTGGTCTCCGATCCGGGTTACAAGCTCGTTCGCGAATCCGTCGCACAAGGCATTGCGGTGCACGCCATCCCCGGCGCCTGTGCGCCGCTCGCCGGCCTGACGCTGGCCGGATTGCCGACCGACAAGTTCCTGTTCGCCGGCTTCCTGCCAACGCGCGCGGGTGAGCGCAAGACGGTGCTCGAAGGGCTGAAGGCGGTTGCGGCCACGCTCGTCTTCTTCGAATCGCCGCAACGGCTGGGCGAGGCGCTCGCCGACCTGGCGGGCGTGCTGGGGCCGCGCCCCGCCGCGGTGACGCGCGAGCTGACCAAATTGCACGAAGAGATCCGCCGCGGCGACCTCGCGGCCTTGGCGGCCGCCTATGCCGGCGAGACGCCGAAAGGCGAGATCACGCTCGTCGTGGGCCCGCCGCCCGCCGCCGAAGCCGACATGCGCAAGGTCGATGCCGCGCTCGCCAGGGCGCTCGAATTCATGCCGCTGCGCGCCGCGGTCGATCTCGTCGCCGAAATGCTCGACGCCCCGCGCCGTGACGTCTATGCCCATGCGCTGAAGAGGAAGGGGGATGCGCCGCAGTCGTGAACAGGCCGAAAAGCGCGGACGCCGCGGCGAGATGCTGGCGGCGCTGCTGTTGCGCTGCAAAGGCTATCGCATCCTGGCGCGGCGCGTGCGCACCCATGTGGGCGAGATCGATCTCATCGCCAAGTCGCCCTCGGGCATCGTCTGCTTCATCGAAGTGAAGGCGCGCCCCGGAATGGGGCAAGCGGCCCAGTCCGTCGGTCTGCCCCAGCGGGCCCGCATCGTGCGCGCCTCGCAGGCCTGGCTCGCCGGCCGCCCGGTCAAAGGCGTGCGTTTCGACGTCATGACGGTCATGCCGGGACGGATTCCGCGCCACCTGCGCGACGCCTGGCGGGCCGACGATCTCTAGGGGCTTGCCGAACCCCGCCCGAATGCCGATGTAATGCCGTCGGAGGCCCGCCATGCCCTTTACCGTCGCCATCCAGATGGATCCCATCGAGCGCATCGCCATCGATGCGGATTCGACCTTCGCGCTGGCCCTCGAAGCCCAGGCGCGCGGCCACAAGCTCTTCTATTACGGGCCGCGGGCGCTGACCTTCCGCGACGGCAAAGTGACGGCGCGCGCCCAGCCGCTGTCGGTGCGCGCCAGGAAAGGCGATCATTTCACGCTGGGCGAACCGAAGGTCTTCGATCTCGCCGCGGCCGATGTCGTCCTGATGCGCCAGGACCCGCCCTTCGACATGGCCTACATCACGACCACCCATCTGCTCGAGCGGCTGCCGGCCTCGACGCTGGTCGTCAACGATCCCAAGGAAGTGCGCAACGCCCCCGAGAAGCTGTTCGTCACCCTGTTCCAGGACCTGATGCCGCCGACGCTGATCACTTCCGACCCCGCCGAGATCCGCGCCTTCCGCGCCGTGCACCAGGACATCATCCTGAAGCCCCTCTACGGCAACGGCGGCGCCGGCGTCTTCCGCGTCAAGCCCGACGACGAGAATCTGGGCGCGCTACTCGAGATGTTCACCGCCTTCTACCGCGAGCCCATCGTGGTGCAGCGCTATCTGCCCGAGGTGCGCCAGGGCGACAAGCGCATCATCCTCATCGACGGCGAGGCGGCGGGCGCCATCAACCGCGTGCCCGCCGAAGGCGAGGCGCGCTCCAACATGCATGTCGGCGGCAAGCCCGTGCCGGTGCAGCTTTCGGCGCGCGACCTGCACATCTGCCAAACCATCGGGCCCGAACTGCGCGCCCGCGGCCTGATCTTCACGGGCATCGACGTGATCGGCGATTATCTCACCGAGATCAACGTCACCTCGCCCACCGGCATCCAGGAGGTCAAGCGCTTCGGCGGCCCCGACGGTGCGGCGCTGATCTGGGACGCCATCGAACGAAGGAAGAAGTAGTTTTCCTTCCCCGCAAACGAGGGGGAAATTCTTACGACGCCATTCCGAAGCGGCTTCTGTAGCGCGCGTCGATCTTCGACACCGGGAAATAAATGAAGACGTCGGTGGTGGCGAACTGCCGGTCGATCACGGCGCCGTCGCCGATGCCCGCGCCGGCCCGCACATAACCCTTGAGCAGCGGCGGCAGGGCGCGCAGCGCCTCCTTGGGATCGATCGCCTCTTTGGGCATCAGGTTCATGTCGACATAGAGCGACGGGATCGCCTTGACGTGCATGTCGGCCGGCACCTGATGGAAGTGGTGCAGGTAGGAGAGCGGCAGCGCCAGCGCCCCAGGATCGGTGCCGGCGAACGAGGCGCAGCCGAACATCACGTCGACCGAGAAGCGCGCCACATAGACCATCACGCCGCGCCACAACAGCTGCATGGTGGCCGGGCGCGAGCGGTAGGCCTTGAGCACGCAGGAGCGGCCCAGTTCCAGGAGTCGCGTGCCGGCGGGCATGCCGGTCAGCATCGGAGTGATGTCGTATTCGGAGGCGGTGTAGAAGCCGCCGGCGCGCGCCGCGTCGGCGTCGCGCATCAGCCGGTAGGTGCCCACCACCGCAGGCTGTTCGTCGTCGTCGACCACCGAGCGGTCGACCACCAGAAGGTGGTCGCAGACATCGTCGAAATGGTCGAAGTCGCGCCCCGCCTCGCGCATGGCGGGAGAAGGCACGGCCGACATTTCCTCGTAGAACACGCGGTAGCGCAGGCGCTGGGCGGCCTCCACCTCGGCATCGGTCTCGGCCAGGCGCACTTCCAGCGCGCCGGAAACCGCCAGCACCGGCCAATGTTCCAGACGCCCCTCGAGGGGGCCGGGTTCGTAGATGTTGACCACGTTAAGGCGCTTTCCTGGGGCGAAGGCGGTTCCCCGCGTTCGGGCATCGGCCATTGCGCAAAGAAGGATTTTACAGCAAGGACCTTAATTAGACAAACAAAGAGCGCATACGGGAGAACCGCAGCATTAACCCGCTGCAATGTTCTTCGTCCGGGCCAGGATCATGAACAACACGATGGCCGGAATCCCGATCAGCCCCGCCCCCACGAAGAAGATGGCATAGGCGTTCATCAGGCCGTGGTCCGCGGCCAAGGCCTGCACGGCCAGACCCGAGAAGCCTTTCAGAATCTTCCCGGCCCATGTGTAGGTCGAACTCAGCAACGCATATTGCGTTGCGGTGTAGCCGAGATTGGTCAGGCTCGACATGTAAGTGACGAGCGTGATCCCCGCGACCGCGATGCCGAAATTATCGGCCGCCATCACCACCGCGAAGACGACGGGTCCGTGCGAATAGGGCAAGATCGCATAGGCGAATGTCCCGAGAATCTGGGCGGATCCGCCGACGAACAAGGCTCGCATGGTTCCCAGCCGCAGCGCCAGATAGCCGCCGGTCGCCACTCCCAGGAACACGGCCACCAGTCCGAAGGTGCCGCGCACCGTGCCCACCACGTCCTTGGACAGTCCGATGTCGTGATAGAGGGGATTGGCCATCGGCCCCATCACGAAGTTCGGAAGCTGGAACAGGCTGATCGCGGTCAGCATCAAAAGCGCGATGGCGCCGTGGGTCTTGAAGAAGGCGATGAACGGTCCCGCCACCGCGTCGTAGAGGCCTCGTCCGCTCCACAACGGTGCGTCCGCCACTTTGCGTTCGATCGCCTGGTCGGCTTTGACGGGCTCGGCGGCCATCCAACATGCGGCGACGCCGATGGCCATCAGTGCGCCATACAGCAAATAGGATTCATTCCAGCCGATGCGCGTGGCGATCAATAGGATGAGCGCCTCGCTGGCCAGCATCGCGGCACGATAACCGAAGGTGTAGGCGGAGGTGAGGAGCCCCAGCTCCTCGGTGTCCTTGGCGCTCTCGATGCGCCACGCGTCGATCACGATGTCCTGCGTCGCCGACGCGAAGGCCACCACCAGCGCCATCGCCCCCAGGGCGACGAGGCCGTCGTGCACGCCGACGATCGCCATTCCGATCAGCCCCGCCGCAATGATCAGCTGCGCCAGCAGCATCCAGCCGCGACGCCGTCCCAGCTTGGCGACCAGCGGTGCGGCGGTGCGGTCGATCACGGGGGCCCAGACGAATTTGAAGGAATAGGCGAGGCCCACCCAGGAGAGGAATCCGATGGCGGCCAGCGAGGTGCCTTCGTCGCGCAGCCAGTAGCCGAAAGTGTTGCCGACCAAGAGGAACGGCAGTCCCGACGAGAAGCCGAGCGCCAGCATCACGAGGATGCGCGGTTGGAGATAGTCCGAAAATGAATGCTTCGAGGGGGCACTCATGCGGCGGCCGAGGGGCGGCCCACGCGATCGGGAAAGAATGCGGCGAACATTTCGTCCAGCTGGGTTGGTTCGACGGGCTTGGTGAGGAAACCATCCATTCCGGCCTCGCGGCAAGCCCTGCGTCCGGTTTCCAGCACGTCGGCGGTGAGCGCGATGATCGGCGTGCGCGGCTGGCCGCGCGCCGCTTCGAAGGCGCGGATGGCCATGGTGGCGTCGATTCCGTCCATGCCGGGCATGTGGATGTCGGTGATGACGAGGTCGAAGCGGCCCTCTTCCATCGCCTTGACGGCGGCCTCGCCCGAGGTCACCGCCGTCACCTCATGGCCGCGCCGGCGCAGCAATTCCCGCGTCAGCAGCGCGTTGATGGGGTTGTCCTCGGCCAGGAGCACCTTGAATCCGGCGCGTGCCGCTGCCGGCGTGACGGCCTCCGGTTCGCCGGGGGCACTCTCCGTGACCGGCGCACCCCGGCGCAGGCGCTGCTCCAGCGTCGCCTGGCGCACGGGCTTGACCAGGTAGCCGCAGAAACCTTGCGCCAAGAGCTGCGGCGCCTTGGCGCGGGCCGCCGCCGTCACCAGAACGAAGGTGGGGATGCTGGGGGTGGGGCCGGCAGGCAAGGAGGGATCGGCCTGTGTGCCCGCGTCGACCAGCACGGCATCGGGGCGGTCGTCGCTGCCGGCGATTTCTCCGCCGGCGCTGCGGATCTGGTCCGCCAGCCCGTCGCGCAGCACGCCGTTGCGGGTCGCCAGCATCAATCTGAGGCCGTCGAGCGAGGCCAGCGGCGCCTGGGCCGGCACCGCCACGATGGCTGGGATGGTGAACCAGAACAGGCTGCCGCCGCCGGGCACGGTTTCGACGCCGATCTCGCCGCCCATGGCTTCGATCAGCCGCCGGCAGATGGCCAGGCCCAGGCCCGTGCCTTCGAACTTGCGGGCGTGGCTGGAATCGGCCTGGACGAATTCCTCGAAGATCTCGCGCTGCTTCTCGGCCGGCACGCCGACGCCCGTGTCCTGCACGTCGAAGCGCAGGTGGCTGCGCTCCGCTTTGTTCACCACGCGCACCGCGATGCGGATGCCGCCCTTTTCCGTGAACTTGATGGCGTTGCCCACCAGATTGGTGAGGACTTGGCGCAGGCGCATGCGGTCGATGCGGATGGCCTGCGCCACCTCCGGCGCGATGACGCAGACCAGCTCGATGTCTTTGCCGTGGGCGCGCGGCGCGTGCAGCTCGATGACGCCTTCGACCAGGGTGCGGATCTCGGTCTCGTCGTCTTCCAGCGTCAGCATGCCCGATTCGATCTTGGAGAAATCGAGGACGTCGCCGATCAGGCCGAGCAGCGCCTCGCCCGACTGCTTGATGGCTTCCGCGTAGGTGTGCTGTTCGGGGGCGAGCGGGGTCTCCAGAAGCAGCCGCGCCATTCCCAAGACGCCGTTCATCGGGGTGCGGATCTCGTGGCTCATGGTGGCGAGGAATTGCGATTTGGCGCGGCTGGCCGCTTCCGCCTTGTCGCGGGCGTCGGTGAGCGCCTCTTCCATCGCTTTGCGCTCGGTGATGTCGCGCCCGATGCTCTGGACTTCGACGAGCTTGCCGGTGCTGTCGCGTACCGCATAATCCTCCCAGGCCAGCCAGCGCCAGCCATAGGCGGTGCGCACATGCTGGTCGTAGCGCACACGGGCATGCCCGGTATCCAGTCCCGCGAAGCTGCCGAAGATGGCGGCGCGGCTGTGGGGATGCAGCTCGGGAGCGAACGGCTTGCCGATGGCGGTCTGCGGGGCGAGCCCGAAGAGCTTGAAGAAGGCGTTGTTGCCGTAGGTCAGCCGGCTGTCGGGGGCGCGCCGGAAGATGGCGTCGCCCTGGGCGTCGACCAGGCCCTTGTAGCGGGCCTCGCTTTGGTTCAGCCGGGCGTTCATGGCGGCCGCCGCCGCCAGGGAACTTTCCAGGCGGCGGACCACGGCTTCGTACTGGGCGGCTTCGCGCTCGGCGGTGGCGCTGCGTTCGCGCGCGATCAGGAAGTTGTGGAGGATGAAGATGGCGCTGACGCCGATGAGCGTGAAGAACGTTCCCGGCCGCATGATGCTAAGCCGGCCGTGCAGCACGATGTCGCCCAACGCCGCCAGCAACAGGGCCAGCGCGGCCAAGCCGAACACCAGGCGAAAGATGCGCACGGCCATGTCCGAACCCCCGCGGCAACTAAGCGGCGGCTTTGCTTGCGAAATCCTTAAATTCACCATGTTGCGCGCGGGTCGCGACAAGGCGCCCCCGGGCCCGCCGCCAGGGGCAGGGGGACCGCGGCAGGGACTGTCACAAAAGCTTTGCAAAACTGTGGTGGACGTTGCACCGAAGGCCACCGTTATACGCCCCAAGGGGACCGCGGGGGCCGGGTCAGCGCCCGAAGACCAGGGGGAGTGAGGTGGTGACAGGCCCGCACCGGTCCAGCGTCGCCGCCCCGTTCGGTCTCCGACACCGTGTCCAAGATTGAAGCTGCCTTGAGCCAGACGCTGACATCGACGCACAGAGCCGCGGTGGTCCGCCGGAGCGGATTCCGCGACGCCCGTTTCCATCTGTTGACGGCCACGGCGGCCATCATCGTGCTGGGCATCTTCGGGGGCGTCATCACTGCCCTCGGGGTGGGCTCGATGCCGGCCATCAGGGCCTTCGGGTTCGACTTCCTCACCACCGAGACCTGGAACCCGGTGACCGAAAAATTCGGCGCCCTGGCGTCCATGTACGGCACGGTCATCTCGTCGTTCATCGCCATGCTGATCGCCGTGCCGGTGGGCATCGGCATCGCCATCTTCCTGACCGAGATCTGCCCGCGCGCGCTGCGCCGGCTGATCGGCATCGCCATCGAGCTGTTGGCCGGCATCCCCAGCATCATCTACGGCATCTGGGGCCTGTTCGTGTTCGCGCCCATATTTCAGGCCACGGCGCAGCCCTGGATCATCGACCGCCTCCAGGATGTCCCCGTCCTGCAGGACCTGTTCGCGGGTCCGCCTTACGGGATCGGCATCTTCACCGCCTCGCTGATCCTGTCGATCATGATCCTGCCGTTCATCTCCGCGGTGACCCGCGACGTGTTCGAGACCGTGCCGTCCACCCAGAAGGAGGCCGCCTATGCGCTGGGCTGCACCACCTGGGAGGTGATGTGGCAGGTCGTGCTGCCCTTCTCGCGCCCCGGCGTGGTGGGCGGGGCGATGCTGGCGCTGGGCCGGGCGCTGGGCGAAACCATGGCGGTCACCTTCGTGATCGGCAATGCGCACCGCATCACCGAATCCCTGTTTGCGCCCGGCACCTCGATCTCGGCCACCATCGCCAACGAATTCAGCGAAGCGGTGGGCGACCTCTATTACTCGTCGCTGATCGAGCTGGGCCTCATCCTGTTCGGCATCACCTTCATCGTGCTGGCGGTGGCGCAGCTGATGCTGCGCGCGCTCGAACGGCGTGCCGGCGGGGTGGCGGCATGACCGCGGCCAGATCCCGGCGCATCCGCCGCTGGCGCATGGCGCGCAACGGCTTCTTCCTGGTCCTGTCGGTCATGGCCGCGGGGCTCGGCCTGCTGTCGCTGACGCTGATCCTCTATTCGCTGTTCTACCACGGCCTCCACGGCCTTTCCTCCAAGGTCTTCACCGAGATGACCCCGCCGCCGGGGATGGACGGCGGGCTCGCCAATGCGATCTTCGGCAGCTTCGCCATGAGCGCCGTCGCGGTCGCGGCGGGCACGCCGATCGGGCTACTGGCGGGAACCTATCTCGCCGAATACGGCCGTTATTCGCGGTTCTCCTTCCTTGTCCGCTTCGTCAACGACATCCTGCTCTCGGCACCCTCGATCATCGTCGGCCTGTTCATCTACGAGGTCATGGTCGCGAGGATGGGACATTTCTCGGGCTGGGCCGGCGCCGCGGCGCTCACGGTGATCGTCATCCCGGTGGTGGTGCGCACCACCGAGAACATGCTGCTCCTGGTGCCCAACGGGCTGCGCGAGGCGGCGGCGGCGCTGGGCGCGCCGCGGGTCGCCGTCATCAAGGTCGTCACCTGGCGCGCGGCGCGCGCCGGCATCGTCACCGGCGTGCTGTTGGCCATCGCGCGCATCTCGGGCGAGACCGCCCCGCTGCTGTTCACCGCGCTCAACAACCAGTTCTGGAGCACGGACATGAACCAGCCGCTCGCCAACCTGCCCTATGTGATCTACCAGTTCGCCATGAGTCCCTATGACGATTGGCACCGTCTGGCCTGGGAAGGGGCGCTGCTCATCACCGTCGCGGTGCTGGCGCTCAGCATCATCGCGCGCATTCTCGAAGGAAAGCGGAGCTAGCCATGGATGCGCCCGTTCAGCTCGGTACCAAGGTCGACATCAGGAAACTGTCGTTCTACTACGGCGCCAACAAGGCGCTGAAGAACGTCACGGTGCCGCTTTACGACCGCAAGGTGACGGCGTTCATCGGCCCGTCTGGCTGCGGGAAATCGACGCTGCTGCGGGTCATGAACCGCATCTACGAGCTCTATCCCAACCAGCGCGCCGAGGGCGAAGTGCTGCTCGACGGCGAGGACATCCTGCATTCCAAGCAGGACATCAATCTGCTGCGCTCGCGCATCGGCATGGTGTTCCAGAAGCCGACGCCGTTCCCCATGACGATCTACGACAACATCGCCTTCGGCATTAAGCTCTACGAGAGGCTGCCGCGTTCGGTGCTCGAAGGCCGCGTCGAGGACGCCCTGCAGCGCGCCGCCTTGTGGGGCGAGGTCAAGGACAAGCTGCGCCAGTCGGGTCTCAGCCTGTCGGGCGGCCAGCAGCAGCGGCTGTGCATCGCGCGCACCGTGGCGACGCGCCCGGAAGTCATCCTGCTCGACGAACCCTGCTCGGCGCTCGATCCGATCTCGACGGCCAAGATCGAAGAGCTGATCGACGAGCTGGTGAAGGACTACACGATCGTCATCGTCACTCACAACATGCAGCAGGCCTCGCGCACCTCCGACTACACGGCCTTCATGTATCTGGGCGAGCTGATCGAATTCGACAACACCGAGAAGATCTTTACCGCCCCGTCGAACAAGAAGACCGAGCAGTACATCACCGGCCGCTTCGGCTAGGGTTTCCTCCCCCGTTCACGGGAAAGCCCGCTCCTACACGTACTCTTCCGCCAGCGTCTCGTCGGCGTGGTGGCGCGTGAAGGCGTTGAGGGCCACGCTCGCCACCACCGTCACGATGAGATTGACCGCCAGGGCGGCGACGGCCGCGTAGCAGGGCACGGCGAGGCTGCCGAAATGCAGCACATAGGTCGCCGACTTGAAGGCCAGCGCGCCAGCCATGGCGGTGCCGGTGCCGACGCCGGCGGCGAGGCCCAGCAGCAGTCCCCAGGGATGCAGGCTGCGGGTGTAGAGCCCCAGCATCACCGCCGGCAGGGTCTGGATGATCCAGATGCCGCCCAACAGCTGCAGGACGATGGCGTAGGTCTGCGGCAGGGCGACGATGAAGATCAAGCCGCCCGCCTTGACGATCAGCGAGGTCGTCTTGGCGACGCGGCTTTCCTGCAGCTCCGTGCAGTCTGGCCGGATGAACTCCTTGTAGATGTTGCGCGTGAACAGGTTGGCGCAGGAGATCGACATGATGGCCGCCGGCACCAGGGCGCCGATGGCGATTGCGGCGAAGGCGACGCCCACCATCCAGGCTGGAAAACTCTGCAGCAGCAGGGCCGGCACCGCGAAATTGGGTCCGAACGCCTTGAAACCGTCGGCATAGGCGGGCATCGCCTTGACGCCCGCCGCGATCGCCATATAGCCCATCAGCGCGATCAGCCCGAGCGCGACCGCATAGGCCGGCATCAGGATGGCGTTGCGCTTGATCACCTCGCGCCCCGACGACGACAGGATGCCGGTGATCGAGTGCGGATAGAGAAACAGCGCCAGCGCCGAGCCCAGCGCCAGCGTGGCGTAGGCCGACGGCGCCCCCAGGCTGCCCGCAGTCGCGGCCGGCAGGAGCAGCTTGGCGTCGGCCACGCTGGCGAAGATGTGGCCGTAGCCGCCGAGCTGGGCGGGAACCACGATGATCACCGCCAGCACCGTGAAGTAGATCAGCGTGTCCTTGACGATGGCGATCATCGCCGGGGCGCGCAGCCCGCTGGTGTAGTCATAGGCGGCGAGCACCGCGAAGGCGATCACCAGCGGCAGCGGAATGGCGATTCCGGCCAGGTTTGCCGACAGGTGCAGGCCGAGGCCCGCGATCACCACCTCGATGCCGACCAGCTGCAGGGCGATGTAGGGCATGGTGGCGGTGACGCCGGTCAGCGCCACGGCGAGGGCCAGCGTGCGGCTGCCGAAGCGGCCGCGGACGAAATCGGCCGCCGTCACGTAGCCCCGCTTGTGGCAGACCGACCACAGCCGCGGGAACACCATGTAGAGAATGGGCCAGATCACGATGCAGTAGGGCACCGCGAAAAAGCCGGTGGCGCCGGCGCCGAACACCAGCGCGGGCACGGCGACGAAGGTATAGGCGGTGTAGAGATCGCCGCCCAACAGGAACCAGCTGACGACGGTGCCGAAACGCCGTCCTCCCAGGCCCCATTCATGCAGCTTGCCGAGATCGCCCCTCTTCCAGCGCGCCGCGATGAAACCCAGCACCGTGACGAGCGCGAACAGCGCCACGAACACGCCGATCGCCGTGGGGTCGAGTGGCCCGGTCATGGTCCGGTCCCCAGGCGCCGGTCGAGCCGGAAGACGATCAGCACAAGGACGACGGTCAGCGGGATCCAGGCGAGCTGATACCAGTAGAAGAACGGGATGCCGGCCAGCGCCGGCTCGGCGCGGTCGTAGAACGGCACCCACAGGACAAGAAGCGGCAGAAGCAGCAACAGATGATGGAGGCGCAGACCCCTGCGCGCGCGGTCGGCCATTGTGTTCCCCCTCCCTCGTCGCAGCCATGATTACGGCATCACGGGAGCCAGGCAAGCGGGCGCTGCGCTTCCCGCTACGTCAGGCCGGAAGATCTCCCTGTCGCACGCCTCATTTCCCGAGCACGGTGAAGCCGTCCTTCGCAAACACATCGCGCGCGCGCGCGCCTTTGAGATAGGCCAGGAAACGGGCGGCGCCGGGCCGCGCCTCCCGGATGAGCGCCGCCGGATAGACGATCGCCGGATAGGAGCCGCGCGGAAAAGTCGCGACGACGCGCACGCGCGGCTCGATACGGGCGTCGGTGGCATAGACGACGCCGAGCGGCGCCTCGCCGCGCGCCACATAGGCGAGCGCCATGCGCACATTCTCCGCCGGCACGATGCGCGGCGCCACGCTGTTCCACAAGCCGAGCGATTGCAGCGCCGCCTTGGCGTAGAGCCCGGCAGGCACCGCATTCGGATCGGCGAGCGCCAGTCTTCCCTCGCCCAGCGCGGCGGCGAGATCGGTGTTGCGATCGAGCTTGAGCGTGACCTTCGAGGTCGCCGGCGCGATCAGCACAAGGGTGTTGCCGAGCAGATTGATGCGCGTGTCGGGCACGATGTATCCGAGCTCGCCGAGGTAGTTCATCCAGTCGACGTCGGCGGAGATGAAGATGTCGGCGCCCTTGGAGGCTGCGATCTGGCGGGCCAGCGCCGAAGAGCCGGCGAAGGAGAACGCCACCGTCTTGCCGGTGTCGGCGTGATAATCCGCGCCGATCTCGCCCAGGGCGTTGCTCATCGACGCCGCGGCGAAGACGACGACGTCGGCGGCCAGGGCCGGGGCGGTGCACCATGCGGCGCACAGCAGCGCAAAGAGGATGCCGATGGTTTTCATGGCGTGCTCCGCGGTCCCCGGCGTAACGCAACTGTCACGGCCTCGTGTCAAACACCAGTAAGCACCAAGACGGGCGATGAGGCCAGCATGAAGCGCATCCTGATGACGGTGGCGGTCCTGGCCGCGTCGTGCCTGCCGCTGCAGGCGGCGTTCCTGGCGCCGTCCGATTACCGGGCGGAGGAACTGCTGCCGGCGCCGCCCGCCGACGGTTCGCCCGCCGCCAAAGCCGAGATGGACGAACTGCACCGCATCGAGGCCACGCGCACGCCCGACCAGTTCGCCAAGGCGCTGGCAGACGATCGCGACGAGGATATCACCGCGTTCTACGGCGTCATGGGGCGCGGCTTTGATCTCAAGCAGCTTCCCAAGACCGCAAGGCTGTTCGCCGACGTCAAGGCGGAAGAGAAGGCGGCGGCCAAGCTCGCCAAGAACACCTTCCGCCGCAAGCGTCCCTGGATCGTCGATCCCGCGCTCAAGACCTGCGCCAGCGACGATGCGCCTTTGTCGTCCTATCCGAGCGGACACTCCACCATGGGCTACGCCATGGCGACCGTGCTGGCGGCGCTGGCGCCGGAAAAGGCGCCCGCCATCATGGCGCGCGCCCGCCAGTTCGCCGAGAACCGCCTCGTCTGTTCCATGCATTTCCGCAGCGACATCGCGGCCGGCCAGGTGCTGGGCACCGTCGTCGCCGTCGAACTGATGCATAAGCCTGCCTTCATGACGGAGTTCGAAGCGGCGCGCGCCGAGTTGATCACGGCCCATGTCGTCGCGCCGTAAGAGTCGCGCACGCTCTCAGTGTAGCTGCGTCAGACGCCGGAACGACAGCGCCTCGGCGACATGGGCGCGCTTGACGCCGTCGCTTTGCGCCAGGTCGGCGATGGTGCGCGCCACGCGCAGCACGCGGTGATAGCCGCGCGCGGTCAACCGCATCGCTTCCGCCGCTTCGGACAACAGCCGCGCCCCGGCCCCGTCGGGCGCCGCAACCGCGTCGAGCAGCGCCCCTTCGGCCTCGGCATTGGTGCGCAGCCCTTTGCCCTCGTAGCGCCGGCGCTGCCGCTCGCGCGCCTCCCCCACGCGCTTGGCGACATCGGTGCTCGATTCGGCCGGCGGCGGCAGGCTGAGATCGGCCGCCGAGACGCCGGGCACATCGACATGCAGGTCGATGCGGTCGAACAAGGGTCCCGAGATGCGCGACTGGTAGTCCTGGGCGCATTTGGGCACGCGGGCGCAGGCCTGCGCGGGGTCGCCCAGATAGCCGCAGCGGCACGGGTTCATCGCCGCCACCAGCTGGAAGCGCGCCGGAAAACGCACATGGGCGTTGGCCCTTGCCACCACGGCCTCGCCGGATTCGATGGGCTGGCGCAGGGAATCCAGCACGGCGCGCTGGAACTCGGGCAGCTCGTCCAGGAACAACACCCCGAGATGGGCAAGCGAGACTTCGCCCGGCTTGACGCGCAGCCCGCCGCCCACCAGCGCCGCCATCGAAGCCGAATGATGCGGCGCGCGGAAGGGGCGCCGCCGCGAGATCGCGCCGTCCCGCAGTTCGCCCGCCAAGGACTGCACCATCGAGATCTCCAAGGCCTCGCGGGCGTCGAGCGGCGGCAGCAGGCCGGGCAGGCGCTGGGCCAGCATCGATTTGCCGGCGCCGGGCGGGCCGATCATCAGCAGCGCATGGCCGCCGGCCGCGGCGATCTCCAGCGCCCGCTTGGCGGTCTCCTGGCCCTTGACGTCTTTCAAGTCGGGCGCGCTCACCGCATCGTCGGCCAGCCTGGCGACGGGACGGTTGAGCACCTGCACGCCGCGCACGTGATTGACGAGCGCGATGAGCGACGGCGCCGCGATGATTTCCACCTCGCCCGCCCAGGCCGCTTCCGCCCCGCAACCGGCGGGGCAGATGAGGCCGCGGTGCTGTTCGGACGCGGCCAAGGCCGCCGGCAGCACGCCGGCCACTGGCGCGATCTGGGCGTCGAGCGACAGCTCGCCCAGCGCCACATAGCGTTCCATCTCGCTGGCCGGCAGCACGCCCATCGCCGCCAGGAGGCCGAGCGCGATCGGCAGGTCGTAATGGCTGCCCTCCTTGGGCAGGTCGGCCGGCGCCAGGTTCACGGTGATGCGCTGATAGGGCAGCGCCAGGCCGATGGCGGCCAGCCCCGCGCGCACGCGCTCGCGACTTTCGCCCACCGCCTTGTCGGCCAGGCCCACGAGATTGAACTGGCCGTTGCCGCCGTCGCCGATATGCACCTGGACATCGACTTCGCGCGCGTCGATGCCTTGGAAGGCCACGGTGTAGATGTGCGCGACGGCCATTGATGGCAACCGGCGGAGCCCGCGCTCATACCACCCTCGCGGGCAGCCCGGCGCAATGCGACACCTGCGGCAGAAAACGAGACTGCTTCGCATGCCGCTGCGCTTGCCTTTGCGCCGGTACGCTCCTAGTCCTTGGCGAAGCCATGACTCGCTGGACAACCCTGGTTTTGGTGCTGTTTTTCCTCGGTCCCGCCGCGGGCCAGGAGGCTGATCCGTTCGCCGATGGGGCCAACGGTGCCAAGCTGCACACCGCTTCCGGCTTCGTCTGCCCGCTGCAGATCGGCTCCTTCGAGCGCGATGCGGTCGGTCAGCGCGACCCCCAGACCGGCGCCGATTACTGCTCCTATTCGGCGCTCGACGGCGTCTACGGCACCATCACTCTGCAGCCCCTGCCGCAGGCCTATGATCCGGTGGCGCTCTTGGCGCCGGATTTCGTGGTCCAGGAAGGCACCGGCACGCGCATGATCGGCGAAGACCGCCGCACGGTGGGCGCCAAGGCGCGGCTGTCGATCTACACGCGCACCTACGAGACCGCGCGGCTGCAGAACATGCAGTACCGCACCCTGTTCACCAGCGGCGCCGTGGGGGCCTGGGCGGTCGACGTCACCATCGAATACGCCGATCCGCGCGACCGCGAGCTCGAGACGGCTTTCCTCAACGCGGTCTATGATGCGGCGGTGCGCCGGATCGGCGCCGCGCCGTAGCTCAGGCTTCCTTGCGATGCTCGAGCAGGTCGCCCGGCTGGCAGTCGAGGGCGGCGCAGATGGCGTCGAGCGTCTCGAAGCGCACGCCCTTCACCTTGCCGGATTTGAGCAGCGACAGATTGGCTTCGGTGATGCCGATGGTCTCGGCCAGTTCCTTGGAGCGCATCTTGCGCCTCGCGAGCATGACGTCGAGGTTGACGATGATGGCCATCACACGAACTTCGCGTTTTCGTCGGCCATGCGGCGCGCTTCCGCCATGACGCGGGCGATGACCAGCATCACCCCGGCGGTGAACAGCTGCTCGACGTCGCCGCTGCCGAATGCGAGCGAAATCTCGCGATGGCCGTGGCCCAGCGGCCAGCTGAGGAGGAAGGAGATCGGCGCCTGCATGGCGAAGGCCACGATCACGTTGGCGAACAGCGCCACGGCGACATGGGTCAGGTGCTTGAGCGGTCCCGCCGAGAACACTTCGCCGGCGGCGTAGCAGAGGAAGAGGCGGTGCAGCGACCACAAGGCCCACACGATGAAGCCGGCCGGCACGGCGGCGCAGGCCAGGGCTCCCAGGCGGTAGGGCAGGGGCGTTGATTCGCTGAGCGTGCTGCCGAGGTGGTTGACGTCGAACATCAGCCAGCCGGTGTGCTGGGGGAACAGGAAGGTCACCGCCAGAAGCAGGGGATAGAGCCCCACGCCCAGAGCCGAACACCCCGCCATCCAGCGGCTCAATCCGGCAAACCCTCGATCCATGTCCGGCCTCCCAACAAACGCGCCGGAACGGTATCACAGAAATAAATTATCGCAATACAGAAATTAATTTCTGTCTATAGCTGACCCCGGGGCCTGACGTGCTGCCGGATCCAGGCAGCGAGTTCGTTTTCGCTCAGCTCGCCCGCGGCCAGCGCCAGGATCGCCACGACGCAGGCCGCGTCCTCTGCCACGAGCGTGAAGCCGTTCAGGACGAGGAAGGATTCCAAAGCCACCAGCGCGGTCCGTTTGTTGCCATCGACGAAAGGGTGGTTTTTTGCCAAGCCGAAGGCATAGGCCGCAGCCAGCGCTGCTGCGTCCGGGTCTTCATAAGACGCGAGATTTTGCGGCCGGGCCAAAGCGGATTCGAACAGCCCTTCGTCGCGGATCCCGGACGCCCCGCCGTGCTCTGCCAGCTGCTCATCATGGGCGGCGAGCAGTACTTTCTGGTCCAGCGAGACCCAGGTCATTTCGCCAATTCACGCAATGCGTTGCGACGCTTCTTCATGACGGCGCGCACGGCTTCGAGCTGGCGGGCCGTCTCGGGGTCGTAGGGTGTCACCCGGAAGCCGTCAGGAGCCTGGGTCAGAATGAGGGTGTCGCCCTTTGCCACGTTCATGGCGGCAAGCGCCTCCTTCGGCAGGGTCACGCCGAGGGAATTGCCGATCTGAATGATCTTCAGCTGCGCATTCATGGCGTTCGCTCATCTGTTATAACACCACCAGGTTATAACACACGTACGAACGCCGCAAGCCCCGGCTCACTCCGGCGCCAGCGTCACCTTGATGCCGTCGAGCTCCTGCGAGCAGGTGATCTGGCAGCTCAGCCGCGAGTTCGGCTGCACGGCCAGCGCCATGTCCAGCATGTCGACTTCGCCGTCCGACGGCTTGGGCAGCCGCTCGTACCAGCCGTCGTCGATATAGACGTGGCAGGTGGCGCAGGCGCAGGCGCCGCCGCATTCCGCGGTGATGGGCAGCCCCGCGTCGCGCAGCATCTCCATGATCGTCCAGCCGTCGCGGCCTTCGATCTCGGTTTCCTTGCCGTTGCGGTCCTTGGCGATGATCTTCATCTCGAACTCTTTCTTTCTGCCGTCATGGCGAGGTGCGAAGCCGAATGCAGCAGCCCCGAATCGTCACGACACGCCCAGCTTCTTCTGCAGGTTCGACGACGAGGTCGTGTACTGGAAGCGCAGCTTCTCGTTGGGACGGCAGATGTGGAACGCGGCCTGCGCCATCAGCGCGGCCTCGTGGAATCCCGACAGGATCAGCTTCAGCTTGCCGGGATAGGTGATGATGTCGCCGATGCCGAAGATGCCGGGCGTCTCGCTTTCGAAGCGCGCCGTGTCCACCTGGATCAGGTTCTCGTGCAGGTTCAGGCCGAACTCGGCGATGGGTCCGAGCTTGATGGTCAGCCCGAAGAACGGCAGGAAATGATCGACGGGATGCTGCCATTCCCGCTTGTCGTGGCCTTGCAGCGTCACCGACTTGAGATGGCCGCCCTCGCCGTGGAGCGCCTTCACGCTGGCGACATGGAACTGGATCTTCTTCTCGGCCACCAGCTCGCGCATCTGGTTGACGCTGTGCTGGGCGGCGCGGAAGCCGTCGCGGTGATGCACCAGCGTCAGACTCTTGGCGATGGGCGCCAGGTTCAGGGTCCAGTCGAGCGCCGAATCGCCGCCGCCGGCGATCAGCACGTCCTTGCCGCGGAAGGCTTCCATCTTACGCACCGAATAGTGCACCGACTTGCCTTCATAGGGCTCGATGCCCGGCACCGGGGGCCGCTTGGGCACGAAGGAGCCAGCGCCGGCGGCGATCACCACCACATGGGCGACGATCTCGGTGCCAGCGTCGGTCTTCAGCTTCCAGCGTCCGTCATCCTGGCGCGTCAGCCCCGAAGCCATCTCGCCGAAATGGAAGGCGGCGCCGAACGGCCTGATCTGATCCATCAGCCGGTCCACCAGCTGTTGGCCGGTGACGATCGGCAGGCCCGGGATGTCGTAGATCGGCTTCTCGGGATAAAGCTCGGTGCACTGGCCGCCGGGCCGGTCGAGGATGTCGACCAGATGCGCCTTCAGGTCCAGCAGTCCCAGTTCGAACACGGCGAAGAGGCCGATCGGCCCCGCCCCCACGATGACGACATCGGTTTCGACAGGCTCACTCATCGCTATTGCACAGTTCCATATTGTAGTACATCACAAACATACGTTCTTATATGTAAAAACGAAGGCGTCAACAATCCCATGCCTCGCGCAGGCCCGATATTCGCCCGAAGGGCTTGCCGGGCGCCGGTGTCGGCGGGCAGAACTTTGTCATCGCGCGAGGAATCTCCATGACCAATCCCCAGATCCTGAAGGCAGAGCAATGCGTTAGCATGGAAGACGTGCGCGCGCAGATCGACCGCCTCGACCAGGCCCTGGTGGGGCTTCTCTCCGAGCGCCAGCGCTATATAGAACGGGCCGCCGAAATCAAATCCAATCGTGACGCCGTGCGCGATGAAGCCCGCATCGTGGATGTCCTCAGCAAAGTGACGGCACGGGCGCGCGTGGCGGGGTTGAACCCGGATATCGCCCAAGCGGTGTGGCGGGTCCTGATCGAGCGCTCGATCGCACTCGAATTCGAGGCCTATGACCGTCAGCGCGCCAGATAAGCCCTGATGAACTCCTGCACCGCATGGGCGCAGGATCTGAGCGAGGCAATGGCGACCGAGGCGTTGCCGCGGTCCCGCACGGGATCGATCGGTTCTGCGGCGGCGGCCGCATCGGCGAATCCGAAGGCGCCGACACCGCGTGCCGCCCCTTTCAGGGTGTGGGTCACTTCCTTCCACGATTTGGCGTCGCGGGCGTCGAGGATGGATTGCAGGCGTTCCACCAGTTCGGTGGTCTGGGCATCGAACAGCCGGAGGACTTCGGCATTGAGCACTTCGTCGCCGCCCGTATAACGGGCGAGGTGGTTGAGATCGACGGCGGCGCAGGGTTTGCCAGACATGAGTTTCCCCTCTTGTGGCCCTGCAAGGATGGGCTGAATTGCGTCAAGACCCCGTTAACGGGCGGGCCTGGGCGAAGCTCCTGGAACCCGCCGCCATCGCCTCCTGGCCGCCGCGGGAGGTTCACACCATCGCCGGCTGGCGCCTGCGCCTGACCGACGGGTTCAGCCACCGCCTCAATTCCGTCGCGGCCCTGCGCTTCGACGGCGACGATCCCGCAGACGCCATCGCGAAGGTGGAAGCGATCTACCGCGCCCGCGCCCTCCAGCCGATGTTTCAGGTCACCCCGGCGGTCGAGCCGCCGCAACTGCCCGATCTTCTGATCCGCCGCGGTTATCGCGGCGTGGTGCCGACCCTGGTGTGCGTCGCCGAGGCGTCCGCCGTGCGCGCCCGCTGTCCCGCCGGGGCGCAAGCGGACATCCGCGAAGGCCGCCATGCGGCGTTCGACGATCTGGTGACGGCTGGCTCGCATTCGCCCGCCGACGGTCGCGAGCGCCTTGCCGTTCTCGATCGTCTGGCGCTGCCGCATGGCTGTCTGACGGCCTATGCCGATGGCCGTGCCGTATCGTGCGGCGTCGGCATCGCGGCGAAGGGCTATGTCGGGATCAACATGATGCGCACCGCCGCCGCGGCGCGTCGGCGCGGCCATGCCCGCCGGGTGCTGGGCGCCATCGCTGCGTGGGCGGACGATGCCACGCTCTTTCTGCAGGTCGAAGAAGCCAACGCGCCGGCGCGCGCGCTGTACGAATACGCCGGCTTCACGCCGGTGTACTCGTACCGGCATTACCGCAAGGACGAGGAGCCTGCGTGACCGATCGTGTCGAGCACGGCCAGGACCTCCTGAGACAAGACGAGATCGGCGGCGGCGAGGTTTTCGCGCAAATGCGCCGGCGATGACGTGCCGGGAATCAACAGGATGTTGGGGGAGCGGTGCAGCAGCCAGGCCAGCGCCACCTGCATCGGCGTGACATCGAGGCGGGCGGCCATCTCGGACAACGTCGATGATTGCAGCGGCGTGAAACCGCCCAGCGGGAAGAACGGCACATAGGCGATGCCGTCGCGTGCCAGGGTTTTGACAAGGCCATCGTCGGCGCGCTGGACCAGATTGTAGTGGTTCTGCACGCAGGCGATGTCGCAGATGCTGCGTCCTTCGGCGACTTGGCTCGCCGTGACATTGCTCAGCCCGATGTGTCGCACCAGGCCCTGGCGCTGCAGCTCCGCCAGCACCGTGAGCATCGGCGCGATCGAACCTTCCGCCGGTTCGTGGGCTTCGCCCAGCATGAGCCGCAGGTTGACCACCTCCAGCACGTCGAGCCCGAGGTTGCGCAGATTGTCATGCACCGCCTGGGTCAGCTCGTGCGGCGAGGCCGCCCTGATCCATGAGGCATCCTCGCCGCGCCGGGCGCCGATCTTGGTGACGATGACGAGATCGTCCGGATAGGGCGCCAGCGCCTCGCGGATGATCTCGTTGGTGACGTGCGGGCCATAGAAATCGCTGGTGTCGATGTGGTTCACCCCGCTGGCCACAACCTCGCGCAGCACGGCGACGGCCTGCCGGCGGTCCTTGGGCGGGCCGAACACGCCGGGTCCCGCCAGCTGCATCGCCCCATAGCCGAGCCGCTTCACGGCGCGGTCGCCAAGCCTGTAGGTGCCGGATTTGTCGATCTGAGCCATGCGCGGTCCTCTTGCGGTGAAGGCAAGAGATGGGGTCTCCGGCGCAGTCATCAAGGCCCGTCGCGACCGAATTCTCGGGCGTTCACCCCGGCAGCCAGCCGTTGGGGAACGGGGACGCGCTGAACAGGGCGGCGTGGAACCACAGGAACCCCGCGAACAACGCGAACGCCACGGCGAAGCGCCAGTCGAAATATTCGCGCGCCACGAATTTGTTGCGCGCCTGGATGATGGCCGCAAACGGCAGGTTCGAGGTCTGCGCCGAGATCTCGTTCCAGCGGGCCCCATCGCGCCGGCGCG
Organism: Alphaproteobacteria bacterium; assembly: GCA_028871345.1. Classification (GTDB taxonomy): domain Bacteria; phylum Pseudomonadota; class Alphaproteobacteria; order Micropepsales; family Micropepsaceae; genus Rhizomicrobium. The sequence continues at coordinate 93,058 of JAGWNK010000008.1, forward strand.
CCTTGCGGTCGATGGCGCGCGTGCCGATCAGCGCCACGATGAGGAACGACGCGAAGAAGATCGTGGACGCCAGCGTTCCCGTCGCCGCGAGATGATAGCCCGACCAGATCGCGGCCCCCCACAGGAAGGGATGGCGCGTGATGCGGTGGACGCCTCGCAGGGCAGCCTTCTCCTGGCCGGCCGAAGTGGGATTTTCTCCCAGCACGCCGGGCACCACGAGCGCGAAGGCCACCGCCATGACCGGAATGGCGAGATTGCGCAGGCCCTGGCCGGCATCGAACAGCAGCATGTTGTCGGCGCTTGCGTCGGCGTGGTTGAAAGCGATGCACAACCAGACGACGGCGCCCAGCGAAGCCAGCGCGAACAGTCCCCGGTAAGGGCCTTCGCCGATGCGCCGCGTGATCACATCGCGCAGCGCGGTGCCCGAGACGCCAAGATGGATGGCCAGAAACAGCAGGCTCGCCGCCAACAGGTTCAGCATCGATTCGATCTCCACGGGTTGACGATGACTACCGCAGCCGCCGGGTTGGGAGGAGAGGGCACCGACTCCGCAGCGGTGCAAAACTCCGCTTGGCCCTCGCGCCGCACCGACTCGATGGCTAAGGTGTCATCCGACACAAGCCCGAGGAAGTCATGGTGACCACGGCCTCCGACCGCCAGCCCGCCGTCCTGCCCACCGAGGGGTTCAGCCTCGAGCAGGAGGTGCAGGTCCGCCCCAAGGCCGGCGAGTCCCGGCTCGGCCTGGCCGCCATGGTGTTCGCCGGCACGCTCGCCTGCTTCTGGGCGGGGGCGGCCGCGGCCTATCTCCTGGGCGCCTTCCGGGACCAGGGCCTGGCGACGCTCGATCTCCAGGAACTGGCGCTGTTCGCCGCGATCATCGTCGTACCGCCCTTGTTCTTCGTCGCCATCGCCTGGGCCTTGGCCCGCGGCCAGCAGATGGGCGCCGCCGCCCAGGCGCTGACCGACGCCGCCGACCGCATGTTCTCGGTTGACGAGACGGCCTCGCGCAGCGCCGCGCGCCTGGGTCGCGCCGTGCGCCGCGAGCTCGACGCCCTGAACGCCGGCCTCGATGGCGCCTTCACCCGTCTGCGGGCGCTGGAAAGCGTGCTCGAAACCCAGATCGCGGCGCTGGATGAAGCCGGGGCCCGTGTCGACGTGCGCGGCGAAGCCCTGGCGGCGCGCCTGACGCAGGAGCGCGAGCGCATCGGCGCCGTCGCCGATTCTCTGGCCGACACCGCCACCCGCGCCGGCGAGACGGTGGCGGGGCGCGCCGCGCAGCTCAAATCGGTGGTGGAAGCGGCCGAGACGACGCTGAAGGCGGCCGGCCAGTCGCTGGATCAGCAGGCCGCAGGGTTCCGCCAGGCGGCTTCGACCGCCGCCGATGCGCCCCATGCCGCCGCCGTCGAGCTCGACAAGCAAGCCAAGCGCATCGAGGCGGTCGCCGACGCGGCGCTGGCGCGCGCCGAATTCGTGCTCGGCCGGCAGGAGCGCCACCGCACCGCCATGAACGAGCTGATGCAGCGGCTGAAGGAAGAAAGCCTCGCCTTCGAGAACGCCCTGTCGGCCCAGCGCTCGACCATGGAGCAGGCGATCGCCGCGCTCGCCGGAGAAGCGCAGAAATTCGAGACGGTGACCAACGATTCCGAACGTCATCTCGAGATGATCATGGCCGGCGCCGCCTCGCGCTCCAGCCAGTTGACCCAGAACTTCGTCAAGGAAGCCGAACGCCTGCGCGAGGTCAGCGAGACGGCCAACGCCACCATCGCCCAGCTCGTCACGGCGCTGCAGGATGCCGGCGTCGGCGCCCAGACCCTGATCGGCGAGACCGCCAACCAGGCGAAGACCGATGCCAAGGGTCTGGTGGGCGAGGCTATGGCCGAATGCGAGCGCCTGTTGCGCACCGCCGGCGAGCTGTCGACGGAGGCCACCGAGATCCGCACCACGCTGGCCAAGGCGGTGGAAGATGTCGAACGCCATCTCCTCACCCTGCCGGGCATCGCCCAGCAGGAAGCGCAGCGCGTGCGCCAGATGGTGCGCACCGAGACCGAAGAGATTCTCGATCTGTCCGCCCGCACGCTGTCGACCATCCACGCCCGCACCACGCCGCGGCCGCCGGCTTCGATCAAGGCAGACGAGTCCGCGGTTGCCGAAAGCGACGGGCTGCGCGGTCTGGCGCGCAAGCTCACCCAGCGCTCCAAGCGCAAGCCTGAAGAGCCCGGATCCAAGAGCTGGCAGATGTCGACGTTGCTGGCCGCCGCCGATACCGCCGACGCCCGCAAGGACCTGAAGCCCGCCGCCGCCGCCGCCATGGGGGCGCTGCAGGCCGCCTTGAACGACATGGCGGTCGATCTCGATGCCATCGCGGTCGAAGCCGGACCCGGCGAAGACGACTGGCGGCGTTATCTCGCCGGCGACCGCGCCGTCTTCGCGCGCAAGCTGGCCGGCGCCATCGACGTCGAATGCGTGCACCGCATCGCCACGCTCTATCGCGAGGACGAACGCTTCCGCAATTCCGCCAACGCTTACATGGAGGAGTTCGAAGCGCTGCTGACGCGCGCCCGCGAAGGCGACGGCGGCGGCATCCTGGCGTCGTCGATGCTGTCGGCCGACACGGGCAAGATCTATCTCGCCGTCGCCTACGCGCTGGGCCGTCTGTAGAAATACTTTCCTCCCCCGTTTACGGGGGAGGTGTTGAGAACGCGCGTAGGCGCGTTCGAAACGGAGTGGGTTGGCGAGCCCGCCCCCCTCGCGCCGAAGGCGGCGCTCCCCCGGTAAACGGGGGGAGAAAATGTTTCTACTCTGTCCGCCTCAACCGCGCCGCATAGAATCCGTCCATGCCGCCGCGCTCGGCCATGAGGCAAGGCAGGGTGCGCAGATCGCCGCCGTCGATGGCATCGAGCCCGAAGACCTCGTCGGCGCGCACCGGCACGCGCGCGAAATCGCGCCGCCGCTTGAGGAACGCCGCCACCTGCTCGGGACCTTCCTCGGGCTCGAGCGAGCACACCGCGAAGACGAGCAGCCCGCCCGGTGCCGTCATGCTTGCCGCGGCATCGATCAGCTCCGCCGCCGCTTGGGCGCATTGCGTCACGTCGCTCGCTCCTTTGATCCAGGGGATGTCGGGATGGCGCCGGATGGTGCCGGTGGCGCTGCAGGGCGCGTCCAGCAGCACGAAGGGCGCCGGCTGTGCGGGCGTATAGTCGCGCAGATCCGAAACCACCAGCTCGGCTTCGAGTTTCAGCCGCGCCAGGTTCTCCTTCACCCGCTCCAGGCGGGCGGCGTCGCGCTCCACCGCGATCAGCTTGGCGCCGCGCGCCGCCAGCTGCGCCGTCTTGCCGCCCGGCGCGGCGCACAGATCGATCACGGTGCGCCCTTCGACATTGCCGAACAGCTGCGCCGGCAAGGTGGCCGCCACGTCCTGCACCCACCAGCGGCCTTCGCCGTAACCGGGCAGGGCATCGACGCGCGCCGGCGTGGTGTAGCGCCAGGCGTTGCCGAACAGCGCCTCGGCGTGCTCGGGCGGCTCGGCCTTGGCCACCACGTCGAGCGGCGGCACGCCCTGGTGGATGGCGGCGATGGCGCGGGTGCGCTGCTCGCCATAGGTCTCCAGCCAGCGCGCCCACAGCCAGTCCGGCGTGTTGAGCCGCGCCGCATCCTGGCCTTGCAGCAGGGCCGGGCCTTCGCGCGCCACGCGCCGCAGGACGGCATTGATCAGGGGCTTGAAATGCACGGCGTTGGCGTCGGCCTGGGCCAGCCGGTTGGCGCCGTCGACCGCGGCATGGGGCGGCACGCCGAGGAACAGGAGCTCGCAGGCTCCCGCCAGCAGGATTTCCGGAGTGGGGCCGGCGCGGTTGGGTGCCGGCGGCTTGGCCACGCAGCTGCGGATCACCGCGTCGAGCTGGCCCAGCCGGCGCAGAGTCTCGCTGGCGATGGCGCGCGCGAAGGCGGCGTCGCGCCCTTCGAGCCCGGCCGTCGCGGACAGCGCCCCATCCAGCGGCCGGCGCCGGCGCAACACGTCCGACAGGATTTCGAGCGCCGCCCGGCGCGCCGGGAACCCGGCGCTCAACCCCATGGGCCCGCCGCCTTCTGGGGCGCGCCCGCCATCGCCCTCAGCCGCGCGATGCGTTTCTCCGTAGACGGATGGCTGGCGAAGAGACCGGCGAAACCGCCGTGCAGCGGATTGATGATGAACATGTGCGCCGTGGCGGGATTGGCTTCGGCTTGCGGATTGTCGGTGATCTGCGCGCTGTGGTCGATGCGCCCCAGCGCCGAGGCGAGCCACAGGGGCCGCCCCGAAATCTCCGCTCCCAGGCGGTCGGCTTCGAACTCGCGCGTGCGGCTGATCGACATCTGCACCAGCATGGCGGCGACGGGCGCCAGGAGCGACACCACAAGGACGCCGATGATGCCGAGCGGATTGCGCCGGTCCCCGCCGAAGAACAGCGCGAAGTTGGCCAGCATCGACACGGCGCCGGCGATGGTGGCGACGATGGTCATGGTCAGGGTGTCGCGGTTCTTCACATGGGCGAGCTCATGCGCCAGCACGCCGGCCAGTTCCTCGTCGTTGAGGCGCTGCAGGATGGCCGTGGTGACGCACACCGCGGCATGCTCGGGATCGCGCCCGGTGGCGAAGGCGTTGGGCTGGTCGTTGTCGACGATGCACACCCGCGGCATGGGCAGGCCTGCCTTGTCCGCCAGGGCGCGCACGATGTGCACCAGGCGCGGCGCGCTGGCATCGTCTACTTGGCGCGCGCCATAGAGCCGCAGGACGGCTTTGTCGGAGTTCCAATAAGCGAACAGATTGAGGCCGACGGCGGCCAGGAAGGCGATGGCCATGCCCGCGCCGCCGCCGATCAGGAAACCGACCGCGACGAAAAGCCCCGTCAGGGCCGCCATCAACAAACCGGTCCGAACTGTGTTCACTGGAATTCCTTCAAGCTAACGTCCCCGCGAGATGTATGGACGTTCCGTGCGGCGTCAAGGACGGCGAGGAGAACATGAGAAGCAAACTCAGGACAGAAAAACCGCCGCGAGCGGTCCGCAAGCGCATTCGCGAGGCCGCCAAGCGCGCCTTGCGGGAAGCCGCAGAGCGCCGCAAGGTTGCCGCGTTCCCCGAACCTCCGCCAAAGGAAGTGGGCGGACAGGCCGGTCCGGAGCCCACCCGCTATGGCGACTGGGAGAAAAAGGGCCTGATTTCGGACTTTTGACCGCCTTGATCCGGGGGCCTTCAGGGTCCATCTAAGGTACGAGATTGGAACAAGTCCAGAAAGCAGCCTCATGTTCATCCAAACCGAGTCGACCCCGAACCCCGCCACCCTCAAGTTCCTGCCGGGACGCGTGGTGATGGGCGAGGGCGCGGTGGCCGACTTTGCCTCGCGGGAAGCCGCCGCCCGCTCGCCTCTGGCGCGCGCCCTGTTCGAGACGCCCGAAGTCAGCCGCGTCTTCTTCGGCGCCGATTTCATCTCGGTGACCAAGGCAGAGGGCGAATGGAAGCACCTGAAGCCCGCCATCCTGGGCGCCATCATGGAGCATTTCACCCGCGGCCTGCCGCTCATCGAAGGCGGCGCCGAGGAGCCCGAGCCGGTCACCGACGAAGACTCCGAGATCGTCGCCCAGATCAGGGACCTGATCGAGACCCGCGTGCGTCCGGCGGTGGCGCAGGACGGCGGCGACATCATCTTCAAGGGGTTCGACGAGAAATCGGGCGTCGTCTTCCTGCACATGCGCGGCTCCTGCGCGGGCTGTCCGTCCTCCACCATGACGCTGCGCAACGGCATCGAGAACATGCTGCGCCACTACGTGCCCGAGGTATCGGGCGTCGAGGCGGTTTGAGTCGGCCGCGGTTTCCTGCGATTTTCGCGGATTGCCGATTCGTGCGGAGGACGCGGTGAGACACGCCATCAACGACGAAGCTCTCGACATCATTTTCCGCTCGGCGCGCACCCACAACGCCTGGCAGGACAAGCCCGTCAGCCCGGCGCTGCTGATGGCGATCTACGACCTGATGCGCTGGGGCCCCACCAGCGCCAATTGCACGCCCGCGCGCATCGTCTTCGTGGTGTCGCCCGAAGCCAAGGCGCGGCTCAAGCCGCATCTCAGCGCCGGCAACGTGAAGAAGACCATGGCGGCGCCGGCCACCGCGATCATCGGCTACGACCTCGATTTCGCCAGGCACCTGCCCAAGCTCTATCCCGCCGATCCCGGCGCCAAGGACTGGTTCAAGGATCCCGACCACGCCGCGACGACGGCGTTCCGCAATGGCAGCCTGCAGGGCGGCTATTTCATCATCGCCGCGCGCGCCGTGGGGCTGGATTGCGGGCCGATGTCGGGTTTCGACAATGCCGGCGTCGATCGCGAATTCTTCGCCGGCACCGCGGTCAAATCGAATTTCCTGTGCAATCTGGGCTATGGCGATCCGGCCGGCGTGCGGCCGCGCGGGCCGCGCCATGCCTTCGATGAAGCCTGCCGGATCCTCTGAGTGAGACTGCTGGCCGTCGATACGGCGCTTGGCGCCTGCTCCGCCGCTCTGCTGCAAGACGATCGGGTGCTGGCCGCCCGCCGCGCCGTCATGGAACGCGGCCACGCCGAAGCCCTGGCGCCGATGGTCAAGGAGGTGATGCGGGACGCGGATTTCGCCGCCCTCGATCGCCTGGCGGTCACCACCGGCCCCGGCACCTTCACCGGCCAGCGCGTCGGGCTCGCCTTCATGCGCGCTTTGCATGTCGCCACGGCCAGGCCGCTCGTCGGCGTCACGAGCCTCGCCGCCATGGCGGCGCAGGCGCAGGCCGAGACGGGGGGCACGACGGCCGCCGCGGTGCATGATGCGCGGCGCGACGAGGTCTATCTCGAAATTCTCGGTACGGACGATCCGCGCATCCTGTCCTTTGCGGCGGCCTGCGAGCTATTGCGCGGCGCACCCGGCCTGGTGCTGGCGGGAACGGCGGCTGGCCGCGTGGCGCAGGCGCTGGCGCCGGTCGGCGTCGCCGTCTCGGCGATTGTGGCGCCCGATGCGATCTGGGTGGCGCGGCTGGCGGCGCTGCGATCGCCTGCCGGCGTGCCGCGGCCGCTTTATCTGCGCCCGCCCGACGCCAGAGTGCCGGCCGCGCGATGAGCCCTCCGCGATTGACACGCGATGTCGTAATTCTGGTCCGGTTGCATGCCGCCGCGTTCGATGAACCTTGGACGGTTGATGGTCTCGCGGCCCTGCTCGCGCAGCCGGGGACCTTCGCCTTCCTGGACGGCGAATCGCTGGGATTCGTTCTGGCGCGCGTGGCCGGAGACGAATCGGAGATCCTGACGCTGGCTGTTGCACCTGCGGCGCGAAGACGCGGGATTGCCACGCGACTGCTGGCCGCGGCCGCGGCTGAGGCGCAGGAAAGAGGCGCCAATACGCTGTTCTTGGAGGTCTCTTGCAAGAATGACGCAGCCAAATCGCTCTATGAGAACATGGGGTTCGCCGAGGTGGGACGTCGTCGGGGCTATTACACGGACAAGTCCGGAGGTAAGGAAGATGCCCTGGTTTATCGCGCGGAACTGCCCCTCCCCAGGATGGGAAATGACTCGCAACTCGATTAGACTCGCAAATTGCAAACAGGGGTTATGAACATGACGCGGATCGAAAAACTCTGCGTTGACAAAGGTCTGCGGATGACGGAGCAACGCCGCGTGATTGCGCGCGTGTTGTCGGACGCGGCCGATCATCCTGACGCGGAGGAGTTGTACCGCCGCGCCTCGTCGGTCGATCCGCACATCTCGATCGCCACCGTCTACCGCACGGTCAAGCTGTTCGAAGACGCCGGCATTCTCGAGCGCCACGATTTTCGTGACGGTCGCTCGCGCTACGAGGAGTCGCCCGAGTCGCACCACGATCATCTGATCGATGTGCAGTCGGGAAGCGTCATCGAATTCCGCAACGAAGAGATCGAACGCCTGCAGCGGCGCATCGCGGAAGAGCTCGGCTTCGAGCTCGTCGATCATCGTCTCGAGCTCTACGGCGTCCCCAAGAAGCCCCGCTGAGCATGCCGAGACTGCGTGCGTTCGTCCTGGTCGCCACGTTTGTCGTTCTGACGCTGGCGAGCGTGCCGATCCAGTACTTCTCGCTGCGCTGCCGGCTGAAGCTCTGCCGGATTTATCCGCACGCCTATCATCGCCTGCTGTGCCGCATGTTCGGCATCCGCATCACCGTGATCGGCAAGCCGGTCGAGGACTCCGGCGTCCTCTTCGTCGCCAACCACACCGGCTATTTCGACATCCTCATCATGTCGGCCACGGCGCGGCTCAGTTTCGTCGCCAAGCGGGAAGTGGCGAGCTGGCCGCTGTTCGGTCTGATGGCGCGCCTGCAGGAATCCATCTTCGTCGACCGCGACCGGCGCAGCGCCGCGGGCGCGGCGCGCGACGTCCTGCGCCAGCGGCTGCGCCGCGGCGACGCGCTGGTGCTCTTTCCGGAAGGCACTTCGACCGACGGCAACCGCGTGCTGACCTTCAAGAGCGCGCTGATGGGCGCCGTCGAATCCGAGATCGGCCATGACGCGGCGGGCCGCGTGCGCTACGTGCCGGTGCAGCCGGTGTCCATCACCTATGTCGGCGTCCACGGCATCCCGCTGGGGCGGGAGAACCGCCCGCTGTTTGCCTGGTATGGCGACATGGAGCTGCTGCCCCATGTCTGGGAGGCCGTGAAGGCGGGGCCGCTCGACGTGGTGGTGGAGTTCCATCCGCCGCTCACCATGGATGAGGCCGGCGACCGCAAGCGCATCGCGATCCTGGCGGAAACCGCGGTCCGGCGCGGCCAGACCCGCGCCCTGCGCGGCGAGGTCGGGCCCACCTTGGCCCCCGCCCCCGCGGCCGACGAACCGGCCCCGGCGGAAGCGCCGGCCTGAGCGCATTGCTTGTCTTCCCCAGGGTGATCGCCGATAACCAGCGGCCATGAGGAAGGTTTTCGTCAAGACTTACGGCTGCCAGATGAACGTCTACGATTCCGCGCGGATGACGGATCTGCTGGCGCCGCTCGGCTACGGCACCACCGACCGCGCCGAAGACGCGGACATGGTGATCCTCAACACCTGCCACATCCGCGAGAAGGCGGCCGAGAAGGTCTATTCCGAACTGGGCAAGCTGCGCCGCCTCAAGGAGGCGCGGGCGCGCAGCGGCGGCTCCCTGATGATCGCGGTGGCGGGCTGCGTGGCCCAGGCCGAAGGCCGCGAGATCGTGGCGCGCCAGCCGGCGGTCGATATCGTGGTCGGTCCGCAGTCGTATCACCGCCTGCCCGAGCTGATCGCCAGGATCGCGCGCGGCGCCGGCCATGCGCTCGAAACCGACTTCCCGGCCGAAGAGAAATTCGACGCCCTGCCCGACGAAGGCATGAGCGCGGCGCCCGCCGCCTTCCTCACCGTGCAGGAAGGTTGCGACAAGTTTTGCACCTTCTGCGTCGTGCCCTACACGCGCGGCGCCGAATATTCGCGTCCCGTGACGCAGCTGGTGCAGGAAGCCGAACGTGTGGTGCGCGCCGGCGCGCGCGAGATCACGCTCTTGGGCCAGAACGTCAACGCCTATCGCGGCCAGGGTCCCGACGGCGAAGCCTGGTCGCTGGCGCGCCTGATGGAGGCGCTGTCCGGCATCGAAGGCCTGGCGCGCCTGCGCTACACCACCAGCCATCCGCGCGACATGTCCGACGACCTCATCGCTGCCCATCGCGATTTGGACAAGCTGATGCCGTATCTCCATCTGCCGGTGCAGTCGGGGTCCGACCGCGTGCTGGAAGCCATGAACCGCCAGCACAAGGCCGATCACTATTTGAGGCTCGTCGAACGCATCCGCGCGGCGCGTGCCGACATCGCCTTGTCGTCGGATTTCATCGTCGGTTTCCCGGGCGAGAGCGATGCCGATTTCGACGCCACCGTGGCGCTCATCCGCCGGGTGGGCTACGCGCAGTCCTTCTCCTTCAAGTACAGCGCCCGTCCCGGCACGCCGGCGGCGGCGGCGCGCCAGATTCCCGACGACGTCAAGGACGCCCGCCTGCAGGCGCTGCAGGGGCTGCTCGGCGCCCAGCAGGACGCCTTCAACGCCTCCTGCGCCGGCAAGGTGATGGCGGTGCTCTTCGAAAAGCCCGGGCGCCAGGCCGCCCAGGCGGTCGGCCGCTCGCCTTATCTGCAACCCGTGCATGTCGACGGCGCCGCCGGACTGATCGGGCGCATCGCCGACGTGCGCATCGAAGCGGTGATGTCCAACAGCCTCAAGGGTGCCTTCGTGCACCAGCGCGAGAAGGCGCACCTCAATTGAGCGCCGCCAAGAAGAAGATCCCGTCGGTCACGCTCGAATTTCCCGACAACGCGCTCCTGTCGGGCCTTTCCGGCCCGCATCAGAAGCACTTCGTGCGCCTGGAGCAGAAGCTCGGCGTGCGCGTCGCCATGCGCGGCAACCTGGTGTCGATCCACGGCGAAGCGCGCGAGCGGGCGGCGGCGGTGCTGCGTGCCCTCTATGCGCGGCTCGAGGCGGGCGAGAGCGTCGGCGGCGCCGAGCTCGATTCCGAAATCCGTTTCGCCGGCGAAGCGCCGGGGCAGGCGGTGGCCGCCGCGCTGGGCAGCCCCTCCATCCGCACCTGGGCGGCGCGCACCACGCGCGTGCGTTCGCCGGCGCAGGCCGCCTATCTCGATCTGATGCGCACCCATCCCCTGGTGATGTGCGTCGGCCCCGCCGGCACCGGCAAGACCTATCTCGCCGCCGCCTTCGGCGCCCATCTGCTCTATGAGCGGCGCGTCGAGCGCCTCATTCTGTCGCGCCCGGCGCTCGAGGCCGGCGAACGCCTCGGCTTCCTGCCCGGCGACCTCAAGGAGAAGATCGATCCCTATCTGCGTCCGCTCTACGACGCGCTGTTCGACGTCATCGGCGAAGGCTGCGTCAAGATGATGGAGCAGGGCGTCATCGAGGTGGCGCCGCTGGCCTTCATGCGCGGGCGCACGCTGTCGCGCGCCTTCGTCATCCTCGACGAGGCGCAGAACTGCACCGCGCCCCAGATGAAGATGTTCCTCACGCGCCTGGGCGAGGATTCGCGCATGGTGGTCACCGGCGACCCGTCGCAGAGCGACCTGCCGGGCGGGCGCGCCGAAGGCCTCGACCAGGCGCTGGCGATTCTGCGCGACGTGGAAGGCGCCGCGGTGGCGCGCTTCAACGAGAAGGACGTGGTGCGCCACGCCCTCGTCACCCGCATCGTCGCCGCCTATAATGCCGCCGAAGCAGGCACGCGCGCGCGGAAGGACAACGCTTGAGCATCACGCTTCTCATCCGGGAGGCGAAATGGCGCAAGGTGCGCGGGATCGGCCCCCGCCTCAAGAAGGCCGCGGGCGCGGCCTTGGCCGCGGCCAGCGCCGAAGCCGGTGCGCTCACCATCCTGCTCGCGTCCGACCGCGATCTGCGCGCCCTCAACCGCGATTTCCGCGGCCGCGACGAGGCCACCAACGTGCTGTCGTTCCCGGCGGCCGGCGAATCCTATCTCGGCGACATCGCCATCGCTTACGGCGTCGCCGCGCGCGAAGCCAGGGCGGCGAAGAAAACCGTGGCCGACCACGCCGTCCATCTTGCCGTGCACGGCGTCCTGCATTTGATGGGCTATGACCACGTGACGAGGCGCCAGGCCAAGATTATGGAGCCCTTGGAAGTGAGCATCCTGGCCCGCCTCGGCATCGCCGATCCTTATGAGGGGGCCGCCTGACATGGCCGAGGCCCAGCGCCCGCCGCCCGAGGAGGAACGCCCGTCGCTGCTGCGCCGCCTGGCGCATCTGCTGCACGGCGAAAGCCCGGCCTCGCAGTTCCGCGAAACCATCGAAGAGGTGATCGAAGAGAGCGAGCGCCAGAGCCCGGCGCTCTCCAAGCAGGAACGCGTCATGCTGGCGAACCTGCTCAAGTTCGGCGAGCTCAAGGTCAAGGACGTCATGGTGCCGCGCGCCGACATCGTGGCGGTGGAGGAGAAGACCGCGCTCGCCGATCTCGTGATCCTGTTCCGCGAGGCGCAGCATTCGCGCCTGCCCGTCTACCGCGAGACGCTCGACGATCCCGTGGGCCTCGTGCATCTGAAGAGCGTGCTGGCGCTCCTCGAGCCTGGCGGCGCCAACGGCTTCCGCCTCGCCGAATCGCCGATCGCCGCCATCAAGCGCGACATCCTCTTCGCTCCGCCCTCCATGCCCGTGCTCGACCTGCTGCTCAAGATGCAGACGACGCACACCCATCTGGCGCTGGTGATCGACGAATATGGCGGCACCGACGGGCTGGTCTCCATCGAGGACATCATCGAGGAGATCGTGGGCGACATCGCCGACGAATACGACGAAGAGGCGCCCCATATGCGCCCGGCGCCGG